>JASJPB010000014.1:0-44426 GCA_031426915.1 Sulfuricellaceae bacterium
ACTGCTTGTGCACGTTGATCTTGTAGGTGGTGAGGATCATTTCGTCGTCCTTCATCTCCTTGTGCCAGGGGATCTGCTTGAAGGTCGGCATGGGGTTGAAGCCATACTCCGCCCACTTGTCCACGCGCACGTTGATGATGCGGTTGCCGGTGGGGAAGCCGGCGTAGTTCCTGCCCTTGCGCTGGACGCCGATGGCCTTGCCGTTTTTCATGATGGCGCCGCCCTTCTCCACCACCGCGCCGGTCATGTCGGCGGCGGACAGTTCCTTCTTGTGCAGGCCGTATTCGGGCTGGATTTCGCGCCCGGTCTTGTCCACGATCTTGCCGGTGCCCGGGTCGAGCTTGCCGTAGATGGGATAGACGCCGTGTTTCTTGAGGAAATCCAGACCGCCCGCTTCCTTCAGCCCCGGTACGTTGTCGAAGTGCTGGCGCATGTAGTCCTCGCCATCCTTGAAGTTCCAGTACTGCTTCATGCCGCGTTTGCCGTCCGGGTCCAGCTTGTGGATGATGTCGCGCATCATGATGCGGTTTTCGCGCGACTCACCCAGCGACTTGATCACCGGCTGGCGAATGCCCAGCCACGGCCACAGCGAATTGGGCATGGATTCCGGCTCCCAGCGCTCCAGGTACGGACAGTCGGGCAGGATGATGTCCGCCAGCGCGGTTTCCTCGCCCATGAAGGGGCTCATGGAAACGTAGAAGGGGATCAGCTTCTCGTCCCGGAACAGCTTGCCCCACACCGCGTCCGACCCGGGGTTGGTATACACCGGGTTGTCCTGGTAGGAGAAATAAACGTTGATTTTCTGCTTGCCCTCGGCGATCCAGAACGGCGTCAGGTGGCTGACCTTGTGCCCGGCCAGCGGGTACTCGGACGGATGCGCCAGGTAGGATGGCTTGGCAGGCTTGGGCGGTTCCGGCTGCGGTTGCGGCCAGCCCATGCCGCGCGGCATGCAGTAGCCACCGCGCACCTCGATGTTGCCGGTCATGATGGGCAGCATCATGGTGGCCTTCTCGTTGTAGGAACCGTACAAATGCTTGGCCGGGCCGCGGTAGGTGTAGGTCGTCGCGGGCTTGGTGGTGGCGAACTCGTGCGCGATGCGCTCGATCGTCGCCACCGGCACGCCGGACAGCTTGGAAGCCCATTCCGGGGTGAACTGCTGGTAGTGCTCCTTCAGTTCCGCCACCGTGACGTTGGTCCAGGTTTCGATGAAGTCGCTGTCCTGCAGGTCGTCGCGCAGGATGACATGACCCAGGGCCAGGGCCACCGCGCCATCGGTGCCGGGGAACACCGGAATCCACTCATCCGAGCGCCCTGCTGTGTTGGACAGGCGCACGTCGAAGGTCACCAGCTTGGCCTTGTTGTCGGCCATGCCATCGGCGAGGCGCTGGGAGTAGGGGTTATGGAAATAAGCCGCTTCCATGATGTTGGAGCCGAAGTTGAGGATGTATTTCGCGTTGGCGAAATCCGGCGTTTCGATATCCGGTCCCCAGGTCGGTTCCATGCCGATTTTCTTGGAGGATTCGCATACCGAGGTGTGGTTGACCACCGTGGCCGAACCCAGCGTGTTCATGAAACGGTCGATCACGCCGCCGGAGCGGTTGCGGCCGTACTTCAGCATGATGGTGTTGGGATCTTCCTTGAGCGCCGCGTCCAGCTTCTGGGCGATTTCCGTCAGCGCCTCGTCCCAGGTGATGCGCTTCCACTTGCCCTCGCCACGCTTACCGACGCGCTTCAGCGGGTAGAGGATGCGATCCGGGTCATAGCTGTACCACATGCCCGAGTTACCCTTGGCACACAGCCTGCCGCGCGTCGAAACGTGCTCCGGGTTGCCTTCGAGCTTGACGATGCGGCCGTTCTCCACGAACGCCACGGCGCCATCCTGGATGTTGCATACGTGGCAGGTGATGGGAATCGCCTTGCGTTCGGTGTAATCCACCGGGCTGAAATCCTTGCCGCCCAGTTCGACTTCCATCGCCTTGAGCAACTGGGGCGATGCCGCAGCCGCTGCTGTGGTGGCGGCGCTGGCCTGGAGAAAGGTGCGCCGTGAAATTTTGAAATTCAACATGTTCTGGTCTCCCCGTTATTCAGAAATAGGTCTGCACGATCTGGCCGCCGACCAGGATGGAGTAGCGCAAGGCCATTCCTCCCACCAGCAGCAGCAGGGCGGCGAGCATCATGCCCCCCTGCTGGCGTCCGAACGGCGCGAGCAGCAGCAGGATGGGCACGGCGGTACCGAGCAGGATGCCTACTCCGATGAAGATGCCGCCCAGCGCGCCGCTGGTCATGAACATGAAGGTCAGTTCCTGCCCGGTACCGCCGTATGCGGTGGTGCCCAACAGCGAGATCAGCATCGCGCCGACTGCGCCGGCGGACCACAACATGAAGCGGCGCAGCATGACGAGCAGTTTCTCGTTCCTGCCTGCCAGGAAAGACGCTACCGCCGCGCCGGAAACCAGGGACATGGCGACGAACAGCACCGGCATCAGGGGCGTGTTCCACACCGGGCGGTTCTGGTGCACGGTGAGGTCGAAGCCGGTGTAGAGCGGCAGCCCCAGGGCCAGCAGCGAACCCGCCACCGCCAGCTTGCGGCTCATGCCCTCGTCGTTCTTGCGCATCATGAAGTAATAGGCCACCGACACCGCGCCGAAGGAAATCAGGTTCAACCCACCCCAGGCTAGCGGTGAAGCAAAGTTGAGATACGCCGGATTCATGATGTTGAGGAAGCGCAGCGGCTTGGACAAATCGCCGATCAGCAGCAATCCGCCCAGCGCCATCAGCCCGAAGGAGAGATAGAAGGCGCTGTTGCGCAGCGGCTTGAACTCCTCGCGATACCAGGACAGCGCGGACATGAAGAACAGCGCCGAGGAAATGCCGATGACGAAGAAGTAGATCGAATAACTGCTCGACCACGGCATGTGATGAAAAATATTGAAGTCACCCATGATTCGCTCCTATCCCTGGTGGTTCTTGTTGAACGCCTGACGGTCCTGGTCCTGCACCTCGGGCGGGTTGTAGACTGCCCGGCCGTGCTCGGAAAGGTTGCGGTCCAGGCCGATGTAGAACACGTGCGGCTTGGTGCCCTCCTCGGGACGCAGCACCTGGGTCGGCAGCGTGGAGACCAGCCGCGACACCTCGCTGGCGGGATCGTTGAGATCGCCGAAAATGCGCGCGCGACCGATGCAGGTCTGCACGCAGGCCGGCGACATGCCCTGTGTTACCCGGTGGTGACAGAAGGTGCACTTGTCCACCACGCTGGTGATGTCGGTGTAGGTGCGGCTCTTGGGCAGCATGAAGCGGGCGTTGTAGGGACAGGACGCCATGCAGGCCTTGCAGCCGATGCAGCGGTCGTAGTGCTGGAGCACGAAGCCGCCGTCTTCCACTTTATAAGTGGCCCCCACCGGACAGGAACGCACGCATGGCGGATCGTCGCAGTGGTTGCACAGGCGCGGCATGAAATGCTTGCGCACATTGGGATAGATGCCCACCACCTTGTAGGGCACCCAGGTTCTGAAAACGCCCACGGGGACGTCGAATTCCGCCTTGCACGCGGTCATGCAGCCGTCGCAGCCGATGCAGCGGCGCAGGTCGATCACCATGGCGTAACGCTTTTTACCAGGTACGCCGCGGGTTTCGATGGAAGACAAGCGCAATTCGCTCATGGTTGTTGGTCTCCTCCTAGATTTTATTCCGGCCCGCCTTGATGCTCGCTCCTCACAATGGCGGGTAGCCATAACCCCACTATCATTTGGGTTACTAAGACATAAGCACCGTTCGTGCCAACAATCAAAGCGCTGTTTATTAAAAGAAATATTGCAAGTAAGGCAAACTAGTATTACCTTGTGGTTACAAAACAAGAATCATGTATTACCATTTGGTAATCATTGGCGGCAATAATCAGATGGGGAACGAAACGTGTCGAGGAGGAAATTTTGCGCAGCACTGGCCCTATACGGGCTGGCACCAAAGGTATTCGCTGCCGCGATATCCGGCGAACGACCCGCGCTGCGCATCGGTCTTACCCCCGTTTTTCTCGATGATGAGGCCGTTTTCCTGGAAGCCTGGCGCGTTTACCTGACCAAGCGGCTGCAACGTCCGGTGGTTTTCGTGCAGCGCGGCAGCTACCGTGAAATAGTGGAACTGCTGGGCAAGAATCAGCTCGACGCGGCGTGGCTGTGCGGCTTCCCTTTCGTACGCCACGAGCAACACCTCAGGCTCCTGGCCGTACCGCTGTTCCAGGGCAAGCCACTCTACCGCTCCTATCTCATCGTCCCTGCCGAAGACACGCGCACCAATAGCTTGCTCGATTTGCGCGGCAAGTCATTCGCCTATTCCGACCCCGATTCCAACTCTGGTTTTCTCTATACCCAGTACAGCCTGGCGCAGATCAGGGAGCGCTCGGACGTCTTCTTTGCCCGCACTTTCTATACCTGGGCACACCGCAAGGTAGTGGACGCCGTCGCGGTGAAAATGGCCCAGGGTGGCGCGGTTGACGGCTACGTGTGGGAAACCTTGCGCCACTCCCATCCTGAACTCACAGCCAGAACCCGTGTGGTGGAGAAATCGCCCGAGTTCGGTTTTCCGCCCTTTGTCGCCCGAAAATCCCTGTCTGAAGCCGATTTTGCGGCGTTGCGGCAAGTCCTGGTCGCCATGCGCAACGACATGGAAGGCAACAAATTACTGGTCCAGCTCAACCTGGACGGCTTCGTGCCGGGCGAGCGCAAGTTGTTCGACGGTATCGCGCGCATGGCAGAGAAGGTGGAAAACCGGCCATGAAGCACTTCGTGCGCGACCTCAGCCTGCGCTACAAAATCCCCTTGCGGGTACTCATGCTCGCCAGCATCACAGCCATCCTGGTAACGGCGTCCATCCTGTTCCGGGTCTATGACGAAACCCGCAACGACCTGCTGCGTCACGCCGAAAGCATGGGGCGGGTGCTGGCGAACACGCTGGTCGGCCCCATCACGCATGATGACGTATGGCGCGCGTATGAAATCATCAACTCTCCTTTCCAGAGCGGGAGCCGGGATCAGACCCAGATCGCAGAAACCATCCTGGTGCTGGACACCAGGGGCCAGGTCTACGTCTCCACCCGTCCGGCTCAGTATCCCATGCTGGCCGACCCGGGGCGTACGGATCCCGAATATGCCGCGCTAAGCGAAATGGCGACAAACCGGAACGATGCCGAACCGGCGGTCATCGACCTCCCCCATTCCGGCAGGCTGTTCGTCGCCATCCCCGTCTCATCCGGAGGAGCACGCCTGGGAACCCTGGTCATGGGATATTCCAAGAGCCTGTTCATGCCCCGCTTCGTCGGCATTGCCCAACGCGCCGCGCTGATGACCCTGCTGGCACTGGCGGTGCTGCTGCCCATCGCCTGGTACTGGGGCAACCGCATGGCCGGGCCACTGGTCCGCTTGGCCGCCTGTATGGACCAGATCGGACCGAGCGTGCCGGAACACCTGCACTGCGACCTGTTCGAATCGCACGACGAAATCGGCCGCGCCGGCGCTTCTTTCAAGCGCATGCTGAAGGAACTCAAGGACAAGGAACGCCTTGAGCAGGAAATGATGGTCAGTGAGCGGCTGGCGGCAGTGGGCCGGCTTTCCGCCGGGATCGCCCATGAGATCAACAACCCCTTGGGCGGCATGCTCAACACCATCAGCACCTTCAAGAAGCATGGCTCGGACGACCCGCGCACGCTGAAGACACTGTTGCTGCTGGAGCGCGGCCTGACCCAGATCAAGGACACCGTCGCCGCCCTGCTGGTGGAAGCAAAAGTTGAAAGCCATCCGCTGTCGCGCCGCGACATCGAGGATACGCGCACCCTGGTGGCGGCGGAAGCGGCCGGAAAAGGAATTGAACTGGCGTGGGAAAACGACATCACCACCGATTTGCCACTACCCTCCACGCTGGTGCGGCAGATTCTCATCAATCTGCTCCTCAATGCCATTCGCGCCGCGAACAAACGGGTCGAGTGCCTGGTTTACCGCGACAGCCGCAGCTTCACCCTGGCGGTAAAAAATGACGGCACCCACATCGAGGACGAAGACATGCCCTATCTGTTCGAGCCCTTTTCGCGCCTCAGCCGTAACGGACACGGCCTGGGCCTGTGGGTCACCTACCAGATCGCGCGCCAGTTGAACGGCGGCATCGTGGTGGAAAGCGACCCCGGCGAACCGCGTTTCGCCGTCACTCTACCCTTGCAGGAAGAATCATGAGTAATTCGACAATCCCTTCCCTGTGCCTGATCGAGGACGACGAGATCATGGGCGAATCCCTGCTCGACCGTTTCGAACTGGAAGGTTACACAGTGGACTGGCACCGCACCGCACAGTCTGCCCTGGCGGCCGTCGGAGACAGAGATTACGCGGCAGTGGTGAGCGACATCCGCCTGCCCGACGGCAGCGGAGAGGAAATATTCATCCGTCTGCTGGAGCGCGGCATCAGCCTGCCTCCGTTTCTCTTCATCACCGGCCACGGCTCGATTGACCGCGCCGTGGCGCTGCTCAAGCTGGGAGCCGCCGATTACATCACCAAACCCTTCGACCTCGACCAGCTGGTTGAAAAAGTGGGCGCCCTGTGCGGCAACCGCGTTTCCCCCTGCGAAGAGGACAGCTGCCGCCTGGGCATCTCGCCCGCCATGCGCCAGATCGCGCAGACGTTGCCCCGCCTTGCCCAGCATGCTTCCACCATTCTCATTACGGGAGAGTCCGGCGTGGGCAAGGAGGTGATCGCACAGGAAATCCACCGCCTCGACCCCAAAACCAAGGACCGACCTTTCGTCGCTGTCAATTGCGGCGCGATCAGCGAATCGCTGCTCGAAGCGGAACTGTTCGGCCACGAGAAGGGCGCGTTCACCGGTGCGGCACGCGCGCGCAAGGGGGTGTTCGAACAGGCCGACGGTGGCACGCTGTTTCTCGATGAAATCGGCGATACCCCGCTGGCCATGCAGGTCAAACTGCTGCGCGCCGTTCAGGAGCGCAGAATTGTGCGCGTCGGCGGCAATGCGGAAATTGCCGTCAACCTGCGCCTGATCTGCGCCACCCATCGCGACCTGCGCAAGATGGTGGAAGAAGGTGCTTTCCGCGAAGATCTTTACTATCGCATCCACGTCATTCAAACCAAGGTACCGCCACTACGGGAACGACGCGAGGACATCCTGTGGTTTACCCACAGATTTTTGGAAGAACAGGCGGCCAAGGGGGAACGCAAGCAGCTTTCACGGGCCGGTGAAGAAGCTTTGCTTGCCCACGCCTGGCCCGGCAACGTACGGGAACTGCACCATGCCATCGAGCGAGCATCGATTTTAACCCCTGGTCAGGTGCTGGAGCCTGAAACGTTATTTGAGGAAGGCGAGCAGCCGGCGCCGGTGGACAACCGGGAACTCGGCAGTTACCTGCAAGGTTGCGAAGAACGTTACATCCGCGACGCCTTGGCGCGCAACGATGGCCACCTCGGACGAACCGCGGAAAGCCTTGGCATCAGCCGCAAGAATTTGTGGGAAAAGATGAAAAAGCTCGGGATTTCTTCAATAGGCTAATCAGCGTCATTGCGATCAAGGGCGAACTCGGGAAGCCGCCAACTGGCGGGGATTTAGCGCATCAAGATGTGGAAGACTGTCGCCGACCGCCTCCAGAATCGCTTTTGCCGCTTCACCGAGGCACTGGATCGTCAGATCGTTGTCGACGGCGAAATCCAGCAGGCCACGGAATGCAGCCGGATCGCTTGCGAGCAGGCAGACATCCACCAGCAGGCCGCGCACCCCCTCGACGGCGACCGGCCTGACGCTGGGCGAATATTTAAGCAACCGGTCACTGCCAAAGCTGGAAAATTGTCCGGCCAGCCTGTCGACCCAATCGGTGGGCCGGAAAGTGCGCCCCGCGCGCGTCACGCTGAGAATGAGCAAGGCATTGCACGCGTTGTTCGTGGCCTGTGCGTTCATCGCCATCACCCCTTGCGGATGAAGAAGGACCATACGCCCGGCCCGCTTTGCTGGGTATCCAGCAGGGCGTTGCCGGTCGCGGTGCACCAGGTGGCGACTTCGTCCCTGGAGGAGGGGCAGGAACTGACCAGCTTCATGACACCCCCCGCCTCCATGGTGTTGAAAATCTTCCGGGCCTCGATCACCGGGCCGGGGCAAACCAGGCCTGTCACGTCCAGGGTCACATTGGCGACGATTCCGCTCTTCTTGCCCTTGCGCACGTAGTACCCGGTTACGCCGTCAGTGCCCTTCTCGGAGCGCACCACATCGTTTCCGGTCGACCTCGCCCAGGGGAACAGGTCATCCCGCGTGCCGGGGCAATCGGACTTCAGCAGCAAGACCTCGCCATCGCCCATATCGTCCAGAACCCGTTTCGCACCCAGCAATGGATGGGGGCAAACCCGTCCGGTCATGTCCACGACGATATTCGCTTTGATCAACGTTGCGCCTTCCATGTCTGCACTCCTTCAATAAGGCCTTGTGAAATGCATGGTAGCAAGCATGGAATTGAAACAAAAAGAATATAAAGCTATTATTAAATAACCAATGGTTATAACAATGAGGCCACCATGAAGCTGCAACAACTGCGCTACCTGTGCGAAGTGGCGAAGCAGGGATTGAATGTCTCGGCTGCGGCGGAAAAGCTGCACACCTCCCAGCCCGGGGTGTCGAAGCAGATCCGGCTACTGGAAGACGAGCTGGGAATCGACATTTTTCTTCGCAACGGCAAGCGGGTGGCGGAAATCACCGAGCCGGGGCGGGCCATCCTCGCCATCGCGGAGCGCCTGCTGCGCGAAGCGGACAATCTCAAGCAGGCCGGAAAAAATTTCAGCGACCAAAGCAGCGGCAGCCTGGTAATCGCCACCACCCACACCCAGGCCCGCTACGCCCTGCCCCAGACGGTCAAGGTTTTCGTGCAGCGCTATCCCGGCGTCAATCTCGTGCTGCGCCAAGGCAACCCGACCCAGGTGGCGCAGATGGCGATATCGGGCGAGGCGGACATCGCCATCGCCACCGAAACCATCGCCGAAGCCAAGGAACTGGTCAGCATGCCCTGCCACCAGTGGAGCCACGGCATCATCACCCCGCCCGGGCACCCGCTGCTGGCGGAGAAAACGCTCACGCTGGAAAGCATCGCACGTTATCCCGTCGTCACCTACGACACCGCTTTCGCGGGCCGCTCGCGCATCAACCGCGCCTTCGAGCGCAAGGCGCTCGCGCCCAGGGTGGTGCTGACCGCCATCGACTCGGACGTGATCAAGACCTACGTCGAACTCGGCCTGGGTATCGGCATCATCGCCCGCATGGCGTTCGACCCGCAGCGCGACCAGGGCCTGCGCCTGCTGGACGCGGACCACCTGTTCGAATCCAGCACCACCCGCATCGGCCTGCGGCGCGGCGCTTACCTGCGCGGCTACGTTTACGAATTCATCCAGCTGTTCGCGCCGCATCTGGCGCGCGACGTGGTGGAAGCCACCATGCGCGGCGGCGGGGTGGATTTCGAGCTGTAGCCAGGGGCGGTTTTCACTCGGCCAAATCACCCGGGCACAAGACCGCCATGGGCGAATGAATTCGCCCCTACAGCACGTCGTTTCGAGAATCATTGGCCGGAATCGGCAGTCTAAAAAGCAAATTCATAAACTTTCGGCATCATGAAAGGAACCATCATGAACAGATATTTCCGTTTCGCCATGCTCGCCCTGCCCTTGCTTGGTCTCGCCGCATGCGCCCAAACCGGCCCCATCAAGCCCGGCGGCGCGACAAAAGCCGAGGTCAGGGCGACCATGGGCAAACCCAGCGATATCCGCTTCTCCGGCGACGGGGAGGACGTCTGGGAATACATCACCTCGCCCATGGGACGGCAGACCTACATCGTCCGATTCGGGAAAAACGGCGTGGTGAAACAGATTGCCCAGGCTCTGGATGAGCGAGCATTCCAGCAGATCAAGGCGAAACAGTCGACCAGGGCAGAAGTGCGCGGTTTGCTCGGCATGCCCGCGGACATCACCTTCTTCAGCGCGGGCGAGTCCTGGGAATACCGCACGCAGGAAGCCGACGGCAGCACCTCGACTTTCAACGTGCTGTTCGGGGAAGACGGCGTGGTCAAGGAAGCGATCAAGATCGTCGATTCCTACGGCAAGTCGCTAAAACGCTAAGACTAGGGAACCACCCTCGTTATCGGCAACAACATCACTGCTCCCGGTCGCTACGCCTCAAGACAACCATCGAAGCGGATCAGGCATCCACCGGGTGGTCGAGAATAACGATCAAATCGGCGAAAACAGCCTTGATCTCGGGGGGATGGTCTTCGAGACGAAGATACAGATCGCGTGCGATATCCCGCAAGCGCCAGCTGAGTTCGTACCCGACCACGTCGATTTCGAGGAAAAGCTCGTGGTCTTCCGGCGTGAAGGAAGCGGCATAACCGTTCGCAAAGCAGACCTCGATCCCGGTGGCCTTGAGCGCCTGACCCAGCGCATCGAGACGATTCCTGGCGCGTTCCAGCAGGACTGAGCCGGCCCGATGCAAGGCCGGGTTGCGCAGGGTTTTTTCGCACTCCGCGAAAGCTTGTGCCATGGTGTCGATGACTTCCTGCGTCTTGGAAATGCATTGCACTTCGGATGCACCCATAGGGAAAGGCTCGCCGGCATAGCTCAGCCTCAACTTGGAAAACGCCGAAACCAGTCCTTGCGGATGCTCCCCCGGCACGCATTTCAACGCCAGGCAGGAACGAGCCAGGACGTCCTCCTTGCGCACCACGATTCCGCTCAGGGTTTCCGCCACCGACAAAACCTGTGCCGCCGGGCTGATTTGCTCGCCCGAAAGCCGGCGCGGGTAGCCGCTGCCGTCGAAGCGCTCGTGATGTCCGCCCACGGCGTCGATCACGGTTTGGGGATAGTCCGTCAGCTCGTCGAGGACGATTTGCCCGATGCGCGGATGCGCCGCAACGTGTCTCCATTCATGCAGTTCGAGACGGCGCTGGCTGAGCAGCAGGTCGGGCTGGATGTACAGCTCGCCGATATCATGCAACAGGCCGGCCAATGCCAGCATGGCGCGGAAATTGTGCGGCAGCCTGTGCTCCGCGGCAAGCGCAACGGCAATCATCGCCACCAGCACGCCGTGCCGGAAAAAACCCTCGCGGCTTTTCTCCGCCGCCATCAGCAGCAGCACGGCTGCCGGGTGGAGCGGAATGTCGGACAGCGTCTCGAAAATGGAAGCCTGGCGGCCGCCCATGAACACCTTGAGAGCGGGCACTTGTTCCAGCAGGGACTTCGCCTCTGCCAGTACCGACGAGGCAGTCAGTCCGTCCGCAATACACAGCGAAGTTTCGAGCGGTTTGCGCAGCTTGTGCCGAACCAACCTCTCCTTCATGGCTGAAGCGATGATGGCACCCTTGGCCAACAGCTTGGTGCCGTGCGCGTCGTAGATATCTTCCGATGCCGACACATGCGTGGATTCGGCAAGCATCATGACGCTGTCGAGACAATGCTCGTTAACCGAATTAAGTATGCCGTCAGCCATTTCTACCCCGATAAGCGAATCAATTCGGCAGGACACCGCTTGAGCCGGCATTTTACTCGGGTAATTTGCCCCGGGGCAATGCACATTCGATTACGATCCATCCAAAACGACACGCCGCAGGGGCGAATTAACCCGTCCCTACACGCTCTAATCATAAATCCGGGTTAAACTGAACAGCATATCCGGATTCCCGAAAGGCCTTGCATGAACCCGCCCACTCTCGTCATCGGCAACAAGAATTACTCCTCCTGGTCGCTACGCCCCTGGATTTTCATGAAGCGCAGCGGCGTGCCTTTCTCCGAAGTGCGCGTTCCCCTCTACCAGCCGGGATCGACCGAGGAATTGCGGCGCCACTCGCCGTCGGGCCTGGTTCCGGTCCTGCTCGACGGCAAGGTGACGGTTTGGGATTCGCTGGCGATTTGCGAATACGTTTCGGAACGCTTTCTCGACGGCCGTGGCTGGCCAGAAGACATCGCGGCGCGGGCGGCGGCGCGCTCCGTCAGCGCCGAGATGCACGCCGGATTCCAGAGCGTGCGTGCCAAGCTGCCGATGAACCTGAGAGCCCTTTTCCCGGGAAAACACATCAGCGACGAAGTGGATGCCGGCATACAGCGCATCGCGGCGATATGGGAACAATGCCGGCGCGAACATGGTGCCGCCGGCCCCTGGCTGTTCGGCGCGTTCTCCATCGCCGACGCCATGTACGCGCCAATCGCCTGGCGCTTTCTCAGCTATGGCGTGGCGCTGGAGGGCACGGCTGCGGAATACATGCAAACCCTGCTGGCGATGCCCGAAATGCAGGCCTGGCACGCGGATGCCCTCAAGGAAAGCGAAGTGCTGCCCCAGTGCGAGGCGCGCGAGGTGTGGCCGGTCTGAGACTGCGCGGCCGGATGGCAGCAAAATGAAAGAGCTCAAGAAAAGTAGTCCGAAATTGACGCGAATGGCAAAAGGAAAGGCCTGACCCTGTGCGTGCAAGGGCAGTTGAATTCCGGCTTCAGGCCGTATAACATATGAGCGTGTTATACGGAGGCATCATGCATTTCAACGTCTATATGGATGACCAGACTGGCCAGCAACTGAGTGATGCGGCCCTGCAACAGGGCCAAACCCGCAATGCCTTGATTCGCGCGGCGGTCAGGGATTGGCTGGCACGCCAGAATCAGCCGCAGTGGCCAGCGGAAGTGCTGGATTTCACAGGCTTGGCCGAGACGCCGCCCTTCGAAGCAGGGCGCGAACAACTCAAGCCACCATCGCTCGATCCGCTGGCATGAAATATCTCCTCGACACCTGTACCGTCAGCGATTTCGTCAAGGGCCAGCCGAATGTGCTGGCGCGCGTCAAGGCAACCGCTCCCCAACTTATCGCCATTTCAGCCGTGACCCGGATGGAGATAGAGTTCGGCCTGCAACTTAACCCCGACCGGGCGCGCAAACTGGCACCGGTGATGGAAGCCTTTCTTTCCAGCATCGCCAGCTTCCCCTTCGAGGACGCCGACGCCAAGGCGGCGGGGGCGATTCGCGCTGCATTGCAGAAGCAGGGACAGCCCATTGGGGTCTACGACATCCTGATCGCGGGTTGTGCGCTGGCACGGGGACTGGTGGTGGTGACATCGAACCTGGGCGAGTTCCAGCGCATCGGGGGATTGCAGGTGGAGAACTGGAGATGAGCGGGCTGCCAAACAACTATGCTTCGTTAACATGTCAACGAAATGCTGGAATGTTAGACATGACCATGTTACTGCTTCCTGCACAATGTGGCGTGCCAAGCCTGCTTGCGTTATAGTCAAACCATGCCAATCGTCTTTCGCTACAAAGGGTTCCGATTCTTCTTCTACTCGAATGAGGGCAGCCCACGCGAACCTTTGCATGTGCATGTACGCGGCGATGGCTGTGAAGCCAAGTTCTGGCTAACACCTGTAGCCAGAGTAGCGGAGAGCGATGGTTTTGACTCGCGTACCTTGCGCGAACTGCTTCAAGTAGTAGAACAGAATGCCGAACTGATCGAAAGGAGCTGGAATGAGCACTTCCGCTAAATCCGTGCGCTTTGACGACAACAGCATGTGGGTTGATCTGTCCGACGGCCGCATCATCGCCGTGCCCCTCGCATGGTTCCCACGCCTGCTGCACGCCACGCCAGAACAGCGCGAGCGGGTGGAGATCAGCTTGAAGGGCCTGCACTGGGACGAACTCGACGAAGACATTTCCGTCGCCGGCTTGCTGGCGGGGGTGGGCGATGTGTCACAACAGACGCCATTGGCGGCTTGAACGGACGTGTTGATTCAAGCCTTGACCCTCAAGCTCCCGTAAAGAGTTAGACGGAAATGTTTGATTTATGAGGCTCCGGCAGACAAACGGAAGACTTACGCAAAAGGCAAGACCTGGCCCTGAAGGTGTTCAACTTAACCCTGACCGGGCGCGCAAACTGGCACCGGTGATGGAAGCCTTTCTTTCGAGCATCGCCATCCTCCCTTTCGAGGACGCCGACGCCAACGCGGCGGGGGCGATTCGCGCCGCATTGCAGAAACAGGGACAGCCCATTGGAGCCTACGATGTCCTGATCGCGGGTTGTGCGCTGGCGCGGGGACTGGTGGTGGTCACATCGAACTTGGGCGAGTTCCAACGGATCAATGAGATGGTCACCCTCCCACCCTGCACGCATTGGATTACGCTTGCACACGGTACCACTTGCGCACGGCACACACGGTACCAGATCCTTTTGTCTCCGGCGAACCGCAAGGCTTGGCCCATGCGCAAGAAAGAACCGCCAAAACCCGCACGCTACCGAGAACCGAATCAATCCGCAAACTTATAAAACCGCGCATTAAGAAACGCGACCACATCCTGGTTATCGCTCTCCGACAGCGCCGGGTCGTAATAGTCGCCCCATTTCGCCACTTCCTTGCGCAGCGAGGGCAGCGACTTGATCTTGCGCTCCGGCGACGCATACAGCCCGGTGCCGTGGCAGTCCAGGCACACCTCATGAATCTTTTCGCCGCGCGCCGGGTCGCCCCGGGATGCGCTGGAAGATGAGCAGCCGGAGGCGAGAACGGCTAGCACCGTCAGCAGCGCGAGACCGGCTCCGAAATGCGAGATCCTCATTGTTCCCTTCCGCCGCGCCAGCGCAGGCGCACCGGTTCGCACAGCGCCGCGTTGCCCTGCGCCGTGGCGCGGACCTGCATTTCCTGCTTGTGCGTGTCGCGTAGCGCGGCTTTTTCCTGCTCCGTCCGGGCCGCGCGCATCTTGGCGCGGTAGGCCTCGCGCTCCTCGTGGCTCATCAGGTCGGCGCAGTAGATCAACTCGCGCCCGCCCGGGCCGTGCGGCCCCTGGGCCAGCGCCGGGGCGGCGGCTCCCGCCAGCATGGCGAGTAACAATACGCTTGCTGCCGATCTTGCATTCATGCTCGGGCTCCTTTTCGCTGATTCGGACGTGGACAGTCTGGTTTCCATGCTCACAAGCCAAATAATCCTTAAAAAACCAGTTAAACCGCAAAGGACGCAAAGGTTCGCAAAGGAATTCAAAGACTTGAACAACTTTATCGGTTAACCCTATGGGTAATGCGCTGCCATTTTGTTAACCCTCTGTTTTCCTTTGCAAACCTTTGCGTCCTTTGCGGTGAAATGCGGTTTTTACGATGATAGGTGTCGCGACGCTCGACCCATCTATCACCGCACAAGGTCAGGGCCGGTAGGATGGGTGGAGCGCAGCGATACCCATCGAACACGGCATGGTGAATATTCTTGATGGGTATCGCTGCGCTCCACCCATCCTACCGGCGAGTGATGGCACGTGGCCATCAGCCCTCCTTGCGCTCCCGCCGCCCCTTAACCCACACATAAAACATCGGCAAGTAGAACAGCGACAGCACCGTGCCCAGCAGCAGCCCGCCGATGGCCGCGTCCGCCAGTGGCGAGAGGCGTTCCAGCCCCACCGCGCGCTGCATGGCGATGGGGATCATGCCGGCGATGGTGCCGAAGGCGGTCATCAGGATGGGGCGGTAGCGCAGCCGGATCGAGCCCAGTGCTGCTGTGTAAGCATCATCCCCTGCCTTGCGCCGTTCCTGGATGAAATCCACCATCAGGATGGAGTTCTTGATGATGATGGAGAACAGCAGGATGATGCCGAGGATGGCCGGTAGCGCCAGCGCCTTGTTGAAGGCCAGCAGCCCCCACACCGCACCGATCGCGGAGAGCGGCAGGATCAGGATGGACAGCAGCGCCAGCGAGACGCTGCCGTAGGCCGGCGCGAGCACGCCGAACAGCAGCAGCATGCCCATCCCCAGCCCCATCAGCATGCGTTTGCTGGAGTCCGCGCCCTGGGCGTTGTCGCCCTTGTCGGAAGCCTCCACGCCCGGCGGCAGCACCTTGTTCGCGGCGGCCAGTCCATTTTCGCTGATGAAGCTGATGGGTGCGGTGTTGCGGTAGGCCAGCACGTCCAGGCTGTAGCGGTTGGCGTTGGTGGTGAGCAGGGACAGCCCGGGCTGCTGCACGATGGTGCTGATCTCGCCCAGAGTGGTGGCGCCGCCGTCTGGCAACGGGATCGGCAGCAGTTTCAGCGCCGCGGGGTTGGAGCGGTAGGGCTCGGCAAAGTAGCTGCGCACCGGGAAGGCGCCCACCGTCGGCAGCTTGCTCATGCTGGCCACGGCTGCGCCCTTGAGCGGCAAGGCGGCGGCGACGGCGTCGGGGGTGAGTCCGAGGCTGCGCAGCTTGTCCTCATTGAGCACCAGGCTGGCCTCGCTGGTGTTGGCGTCCCAGCTCACCGACACCGAGGACAGGCCCGGCACCTTGAGCAGCGCCTCGCGCACCCGCTCGGCCGCGCCCGGCAGCAGGCGCCAGTCCTCGGCGGAAAGGCGGATGTCGAGCGGCGCCTTGATGGTGGACAGCGCCGTGGCGCCGGAGTCGAAGGCGTCTGCAATGGTCACGCCGGGCAGTGCCGCGAGTTGGGCGCGCAGGTCGGCCTCGATGGCCCAGCTGCTCTCGGCGCGCTCCAGGCGGTTGACGTAGGTGATGGTGAAGGTCGCCTCGGCGGGCAACTGTCCGGAACCGAGCGAAATCACCCCGGCTTCCGAACCGAAGGTAGCGCTGACCCGCGTCAGCCGCTTGTCCTGCATCAGGCGCGCCTCGAATTCCCTGAGTTTTTCTTCCGCCGCCGCTACCGATTCGTTGGCGCCGAACTTGACGTGCACCCGCACGATGCCGGTATCCATGGGCGGCAGCGCGTCCTTGCCGATGAGAGGGAGTATGGTCTTGAAGCTGAACACCAGCAGCACGAAGGCCGGGATCACCAGGATCAGGCGCCGCCCGAAGCCGCCGCGGAAGGAGAAGCGCAGCCCGCCGGCGTAGAGTTCCGCGCCGTGGCCGAGGGTTTTCTGATACAGCTTTTCCATCAGGCGCTCGACGCGGTTCTTGGGTTGCAGGCCGTTGCGGTACCAGAACGCGGACAGGCGCGGGATGAAGGTCACCGCCACGAAGTAGGAGGTGAACACCGCGATCACCACCGCCAGGATCAGGTGCTTGAAGATCTGCTGCGAAAAGTCGCCCACGAACATCAGCGGCGCGATCACCACCGCCGTGGCCAGCGTGCCGATGAAGACCGGGAACAAGACCTCCTCGGTGCCGCGCCGGATGGCGGTCTGCACGTCCTCGTGCAGTTCGTCCAGGTGGCGCTCGATGTTTTCCAGCACCACCACCGCATCATCCACCAGCATGCCCAGCGCCAGGATGATGCCGGTCATCACCAGGATGTTCATTTCCTTGCCGAGCAGCCACAGGATCGCCACGGTGGAGAGGAACACCAGCGGAATGGAGATCAGCGCGGTCGCCACGGCGCGCCAGTTGCCGAGGAAAAACAGGATCACGATGCTGGTGAAGATGATCGCGTCGCGCAGCGCTTCCGTCATGTTGCTGTTGGAGGTCTGGATCAGTTCGCCCTGGGTGTCGGCGATGGAAAACTCGATATTGGGATAGCGCGCCTTGAGTTTGGGCAGTTGCGCTTCAAGGTCGTCGATGGCCGCCTGCACCGCGCCGCCCGGCGCGCGCAGGATGGCCACCGCGATCGCCGGCTTGCCGTTGCCGTGGTAGGCGGAAAAGCGCTCGGCGTGGTCCAGTGAAAGCTGGGCCACGTCGCCCAGGGTCACGCCACGCGCCAGCGGCAGCAGGCGCAGCGATGCGGCATCGGCACGCTCGCCGTAGATGGTGAGGGTCAGGCTGCCATCCTTGCCCTGGGAAGTGCCCAGCGGCCAGTCGCGGTTGAGTTTGCCGACCAGCTCCTGCAACTGCGCCTGGGAAATGCGGTAGCTCGCCAGCTTGAGCGGGTCGAACTCCACCCGCAGCGCCGGCTCGTAGCCGCCGAACACCTCGACGTTGGCGATGGCGGGCTGGGTGACCAGCGCGGTGCGGATATCGTTTTCCGCCAGCAGGCGCACTTGGGCCAGCGAAAGCCCGCTACCCGCCTTGGGGGACAAGGCCAGCACCATCACCGGCGCGGTGAAGCCGCCCACCGCGTAGACGCTGGAAGGCGGCACCTCGGGCGGCAGCTTGCCGCGCACCCGCGACAGGGCGTTGTTCACATCCAGCAGCGCCGCGTCGAGGCCCTTCTCGTAATTGAATTCGGCGCGCACGATGGAGACCTCGTTCTTGTTGGTGCTCTGCACGTCGCGCACATGGGACAGCGCGTACAGCTCCTGCTCGATCGGGCGCGACAGCTTCTGCGTTACGCTTAGAGCAGAGGCACCCGGCAACTGGGTGATCACCGTGACCTGGGGCCGCTCCACGTCGGGATACATGTTGCGCGGCATGTTGATGTAGCCGACCACGCCCAGCAGCGAGGTGATGGAGAGCACCATCATCAGCAGCAGCGGACGGCCATGGAAGAATTTGAACAGCATTGGTTATCCTTAGAAATACCCGTAGGATGGGTTGAGCGCAGCGATACCCATCGAACCGATGTTGGGTTTCGCGAAGAAGCCGCTCAACCCAACCTACAACAACTACTTCGCGTTCTGCACCCGGAACGGCACACCGGCCGCGAGGCGGGTCAAAATATCCGGGCTGGCGCAGGCCACGCGCTGGCCGTTGAGCGCGGTTTCCAGCGTGGCTGCGCCCTCTTCTCCCGCTGCCGCGAGAGCGATGCGCACGGGCTCGACTTTTTTGTCGTCCGGCAGGCGCAGCACGGTGGCGGAACGGCCATCGTCGTTGAACAGGCAGGCGCGCGGCAGGAACAAGGCCTGCTCGGACTGGAACACCACCACCTGCGCCTCGATGCGCGCGCCAGGAATCAAGCCGCCCGGCGTGCGCGCCTCGTAGCGGCGCAGCCCCTGCGGCCCGGTTTCCGGCCACGGGCGCAGCGCCAGCGTCTGCCCGCCGACACGCAAGGCCGCAGGCTGCACGCCTTCCGGCAGGTTGACCAGCAGACGGTTGCCGGAGCGAGTATCGACAATCTTCAACAAGGGTTTGCCGGGCGTCGCCAGGTCGCCCGGCTGCACCAGACGCTGACTGACCAGGCCGTCGAAGGGCGCGACCACCGTGGCGTTGCGCAGGTTTTCCCTGGCCAGCGCATGGCGGGCACGCGCCGCGGCAAAGGCGGCTTCGCCAGACTGGACCTGTTCCAGCGACACCCCCTGGATCTTGTACAGCGCCTGGGCACGGTGCAGGCGCTCCTGCTCGGCCTTGAGGCTGCTTTCGGCGGCAGCCAGGTCGGCGTTGAGCGAGCTTCCCTGACCCTGGCCGGAAGGTACCATGTCCAATTTAGCCAGCACCTCGCCGCGCTTGAAACTGTCGCCCTCGAACAGCGGCAAGGCCGTGACATAAGCCGTGAGGCGGCTCGCCACCACGCTGTCGCGCAGTGCCTGGACATCGGCAGTGGTGCGTAGCGTCAGGGTCACCGGTCCGCTTTGCAGTTGCTGCGCCGCCACCACCACCGCCAGCGCTTGCGGCGGGGTTTCCTGGGCAAGCTGGCCGCGCTTTTTCTTGATCAGCATGACACCCGCCGCGACCAGGGCGAGGATGACGAGTACGGCAACGATTTTCTTTTTCATGGGTTTATCCGGGCTATATAAGTTTCAGCATCCAGGCCAATGACCACCTGAGCCGACGACCAGGCTGCGGCGGCACGGGCCTGAGCCTGTGCGAGGCGGTAGCGCGCGTCGAGCAGGTCGCGTTCGTGGCGGAACAGGTTTTCCAAGGTCTGGCTGCCGAGGCGCTGCATTTCGCTCTGCACCGCGACCACCTGTTCGCGGTAAGCGATTTCCCGCTCCATCGCGGCGATTTCCGCCCGCGCCGAGTCATAGGCGGAGTGCAGGCTGGCAAGCTGGCGCTCGGCGTCGCGACGGGCGGCACTACTCAGGCCGGCCGCCGCCTGGGCGACAAGTTTCTGGGCATCGGCCTGGCGGTAGGCCGTCACGCCCAGCGGCAGGCTTACCACCCCGCCCACTGCCCAGGTATCGCGCTCATCGCCGCCGCCATGATTGCGGAAATAATTGGCATCCAGGCTCAGGGACGGATACAGCGCACGGCGCCCTTCATCGGCCTGGGCGCGGGCAGCAGCCTCGCGCGCCTGGGCCAGTTGCGCGGGCAGGGAACTTTCCGCCGCCGCCTCTACCCAGCGCGGTGCCTGCGTGCTGGGCTGCGCGGGATAAAACTTCTCGTGCCCGCTGGCCTCGGCCAGATCCGCCTGGGTCTGGGCGATGGCGCCATCGAGCGCGGTTTCGTCCGCAGCCAGGCGCGCCCGTTCGCTCTCGGCGTAACGGGCATCCACGCCCGCCGCCTTGCCCAGATCGACTTCGCGTTGCACCCGGGTCATGGTCGCCTCGACCCGGTTGCGATAGGGCGTCAGCGCCTCCTTCTGGCGCAGCAGGGCTTGCAGCGTGAGATAGGCGCTGGCGGTCTGATGCAGCTTGAGCAGGGTTTGCTGGCGGGCTGCGAGCTGGGCGGCGTTGAGGTCGTGTTGCGCGCGTTCGCGGCTGGCGGCGATGATGCCGAACAGGTCCACCGGCAGGCTGTAATTCACCCCGGCCTGGGTAATCTGGTCCGACAGCAACGGCAGGCCGGGCGCGCCGGGAACGAACACGCCCACCACGCGCTGGCCCTCATAACGATGCCAGCCCGCGGCAAGGCTGGCGCTGCCGAAATAACGGCCGGCGGCGGCATCTCTCTGCGCCTCGGCCGCACCGGCCTGGGCAGAGGCGGCCTGAATCTGGGGATGTTCCAGCGCCGCCCGCAGCAAGTCGCCCAGTTCGCCGGCCTGGGCCGTGGAGCATAGCGCCATTAGAACGACAGCAAGACGGGAGCGGAAATTTGGTTTCATAAGCACGGTTCTTGTTCGGGTTATTTCAGGCCAGCCCAGCCCGGATGTTCGAAGTAAGTTTGGTAGTTGTCCAGCGCCCTGGCGACCCGGTTGGCGCCTTCGTTACCGGCCTCCGGAGATGTGGCTTTGGCCAATACATCCGCCCCTGCCATGATTTCGGCCAGAACCAGGTGCAGCATGGCGTCGGCCTGTGGCTCCAGCTTGCAGTTCTGGAATATCGAGCCGATGGCGGCGTTCACCTTGTCACCAAGCGCTCCAAGCTGGACGGTGGAAATGGAACCAGCGCGAATTGCAGGCATGTCCAGCACCAGTGCATCGCGAATCCGTACCATGCCCAGGCGCAGCGATTCGTCAGTGCTCCATTTCATCCCTTTGTTGAGCGACAACACTGCCGGCCCAACCGAATCGTGTGAATGTTCGTGGTCATGGGCAAAAACAGGGGCATTAAGCAGCAACAGGGCCGCCATACCAAACCGGAACAGAAAATGTTTCATGCTGCCACTCCTCCTTTGATTCCTGCCAAATAAATGGGAAACAGCTTGCGCGCCTCCTCCTGCATGGATCTGTCAACACCGACAATCTTGATCTGCACCACCAAGCCCTGAATCATGCCGAGAAACAGCGTCGCAGCACCATGTTCATCCAGATCGGGTCTGATCATGCCAGCCTCCCTGGCCTGGAGCAGCAGCATGACGATCCTGGCTTCATAACCGGTGAGTATTTCCCGCACCAGCGCTCTCAGGACCGGATTCTCGTCCAGCATCTGCCCGGAAAACACGATGCGGGGAATAGCTGGATACTGGGCGATAAACGATAAATGCGCATGAAACATGCGTTCAAGCGCGTCGAGCGGATCCCTCGCGCCCTGCACCGCAACGCCCAGAGCCCCCATCAGGCTTTCGCGCAGCCAGTTGATCGCGGCAATCCAGATTGCATCCTTGGTCGGAAAATGACGAAAAATCGCGCCCTGGGTCAGCCCCATGGCATCCGCCATCTCCTGGGTCGTAACGCCCTGCATGCCGCGCTTGCCAGCCAGATCCACCGCCACCTGGATGATCTGTTCCTGGCGCGCTTCGGCGCTAAGACGCTGCTTCAGTTTGATTTCCATTGAATGCCGTTAGATAGTGACTGATTACTATCTTAAGGCCGATGACAAAGGCCTGTCAAGGCTGGAAATACGGAATACGGTGGGTGTAACCCTATAAAAAGCAGTTGAACCGCAAAGGACGCAAGGGGCGCAAAGGAATTCAAGAACATGAATTACTTAATCTGTTTACCAGATTTGTGATGCAGAATAATCCATTTTTTTCCTTGCGAACCTTAGCGCCCTTTGCGGTGAAATGCTGTTTTTAGATGCCGAGCCAGCGTTCCGATGCAGCCTCGTCGCTTTCCCGCGCATCGACCCAGCGCGCGCCGCTTGGAGTCTGTTCCCGCTTCCAGAACGGCGCGCGGGTTTTCAGGAAATCCATGATGAATTCGCAGGCGGCGAAGGTTTCACCGCGATGCGCGCCGCTCACCGCCACCAGCACGATCTGGTCGCATGGTTTGAGTTCGCCGACGCGATGAATCACCAGCGCGTCGAAAATATCCCAGCGCTGGGTGGCCTGCTCGACAATGTCGGCGAGGGATTTTTCCGTCATGCCCGGATAATGTTCCAGCGTCATGCCGGCCACGGCATCGCCTTCGTTGATGTCGCGCACCAGGCCGACAAAGCTGGCGATGGCGCCGATTTTTGGGTTGCCCTGGCGTAGCGCGAGCAATTCCGCGCCCAGGTCGAAATCCTCGTGCTGTACCCGGACCGCCACGCTAGTGTGCTGTTTTACGCTAAACGACACTTTCAGAGCCCTCCCAAAAGTGGCATGACAAGACGTGGCGCGCAGGCAATGGCCATCCCCTTGCCAAGCGCCGCAACGCAGTCAGGGCGCTTTTGGGAGGGCTCCCTTCGGGCGAGCCCCTGAGCGGTCATCTGCGGCGTTGCGCGTACTTGGAATAGAGTGACTATTCCTGCGCACGCGCGCCTTGCAGATGACCGCTCAGGGGCTCGCTGAAAGTGCCGTTTAGCGTAAAACAGCACACTAACCCCCGGTCACCGGCGGAAAAATGGCCACTTCGTCGCCATCCCTGAGCGCCGTCGCGCCATCGGCCATGTCCTGGTTGACCGCCACGCGGAATGCCCTGCCGGGTGCAAGTTCGCTTTCCCATGCGCCTCCCCGGCTGCGCAGCCATTGCGTTAGGCCATCCACATCGGACACTTCGGCGGGCAGATCCGCCTGTTCCGAGGACACACCCAGTGCTTCGCGCAGTCTGGCGAAATAAAGCAGCGAAATCATATTTACCCCAGCAATTCGGTAAAGGGCGTGAACTTGATCAGATCACCGCGCGCCACGGTGGTTCCCTCGCGAATTTCCGCCAGCCCTTCGCCCCATACCGCCGAGGTCAGCACGCCGGAACCCTGGTGGGGAAAAATCGCCACGCCCAGCTTGCCGTCCTCCTGCGCCTCCAGCCGGGCACGCAAGAACTCTCGCCGGGGGCCGGATTTGGACCAGTCGAATGCGGCCGGCAGCATGTAACCGCGCGGCACCACCTGGCTCGCGCCCTGGCAGCGCAGGATGTAGGGGCGCACGAACTGCAGGAAAGTGACGAAGGCGGAAACCGGGTTGCCCGGCAGGCCGATGAAGGGGGTATCGTGCACCGTGCCGTGGGCAATGGGCTTGCCCGGTTTCATCGCCACTTTCCACATGTCCAGCTTGCCGGTGCGTTCCACCGCGGCCTTGACGTGGTCTTCCTCCCCCACCGACACGCCGCCGCTGGTGAGGATCAGGTCGGCCTCATGCCAGGCCTGGTTCAGCACCTCTACCGTCGCCTCCAGACTGTCCGGCACGATGCCGAAATCCGCCACGCGGCAGCCCATGCCTTCCAGCAGGCCGAGCAGGGTATAGCGGTTGGAGTTGTATATTTCGCCCTCCCCCAGTGCTTCTCCGGGCATGACGATTTCGTCGCCGGTAAAAAAAATCGCCACGCGCAACTGGCGGTAAACCGGTACATCGGCCAGGCCGATCGACGCCACCAGACCCATTTCCTGGGCGCGCATCTTCACGCCTGCAGCCAGTACCTGCTGGCCTGCGGCAATATCCTCGCCGGCGCGGCGGATGTTCTCGCCCAGACGGGGCGTTCTGCGGATGATCACCGACTCGCCGTCCAGGTCGCAATTTTCCTGCATCACCACCGCGTCCGCGCCCGGCGGCACCGGCGCGCCGGTGAAAATGCGCGCTGCCGTACCGGCTTCCAGCGCATGGCCCACGCTGCCGGCAGGGATGCGTTGCGCCACGCGCAAACCGGTCTCACCCGCCGCAGCCAGATCGGCACACGCCAGCGCATAGCCGTCCATGGCGCTGTTGTCGAGCGGCGGCACCGATACAGTCGAAGTGAGCGGCTGCGCCAGCACCCGGCCCAGCGCGTGGGTGGTGTGGATTTTCTCCACTTCACTCAGCGGCTTGGCGTGGCTCAACAACAACTCGAGCGCCTCGTCGGCGCTCAGCATTTTTTTGGTTTCACTCATCAATTCAGGCCTGTGTGGAGAAGAATAAAATCGGCGATCGCGGCCGGCTGGTTGAGGTCCAGCCAGGGCAAGGGCCCATCCAGCGGCACGTCGCTGGCAAGGGCGATGATATGGCGATCTTCGGGATACAGCAACGGTTTGGCGTTGGCGGGACGGTGGATTTCAAGCTTGGCAATGGCTTCCTGCTTGAACCCTTCCACCAGCACCAGATCGCAGGGGGAAAGGCGCCTTACATGCTCGGCCAGGGACGGCTCGGGTTCTTCGCGCAGCTCATGCAACAAGGCCCAGCGGCGGGAAGAAGTCAGCAGCACCTCGGCGGCGCCGGCCGCGCGATGGCGCCAGGAATCCTTGCCGGGCCGGTCGAGATCGGCGTCATGGTGCGTCTGCTTGACGGTGGCGATGCAGAGGCCGCGTGCTACGAGCAGCGGGATCAGTTTTTCCAGCAGGGTGGTCTTGCCGGCACCGGAATATCCGGCCAGGCCGAACACTTTTTTGGGGGCAACATTCATGGCGTCCAAGCATACCGCAACTCGGACGCCCGCGCTAACCCGGTTAAGCGGGTTTCACGGCTTGATGTAAGAGTAGCCTTCGCGAGCCTGCAAGCGCGTGACTTCGATGATTCCCGCAGGCACCAGTTGGGCACCGTCCACCAGCTTCTTGGGATCAATTTTGCGCGAATTCAGGGTGTTGTTGCAGACACGGAACTCCACTCCCTTGCCCTGCAGGTTTTCGATGGCAATGCTATAGGGATTGCCGTTCTTGTCCGCCGCTTCCTGCAGCAGGAAATCCACCCCGCCGCCGTTGGCTACCACGACCAGTTTGACTTTCCCTTCGTATCCATCCAGCAGGTTGCGCGCATTATTGAGCAAGCCGCGCGCACTGTTGTTGTCAGTGATGTGGAACACAAACTTGTCCACATGGTCGGGCGCCACATCCGCCGCCGCAGCTCCGGCGGAGAAAATTGCCGCGATGAACAGGGATGAAAACCAGAACCGAATTCGCTGATGCATGATGCTGCCTCCTGTCTTGTCGTGTTTATACACGCCGATATTGATTCGGCGTGGAAACAGTTTGGATCATTGATAAGTTTTGTAAATAGTCCAAAGCTACTTTTATTTAGGAATGAACCTTGAAACAGCAGATAGCCACAGAGAACACAGAGTTCACAGAGAAAAATCAGTACGTTACATCTTGTTTGTGGTTCACCCGGTGGGTGAGACTGAAAAACTCGGACAACCCCATGATTTCTCTGTGAACTCTGTGGCTTGAAATGAGTTTTATTGGATGAAGTGACCCAGGCGGGAAATAAGCAGGCAAAAAAAAGCGCGGTTCAGATCTGAACCGCGCCCTAATATCCGCCAAAAAAGGAGGATGGAGGAGACAACACAAAAATCTCAAAAGGGGATATGAGCGTTTCCATGTTGATTAGAATTATCTAATATAATGATCTTCTATGCAAGTCTTTTTATAATCGTTCTCTAATATACGACTCGCACATTCTCCTCCTTGAACCATTCCCTGAGCGTTCGCAGCAGGTTGTCGTGCAGCTGCACGCGCCACGCGTCTCCCAGTTCCAGCTCGCAATTCGCGCCTGCATTGCGGTAAACGATACGCACCGGGCAAGCCCCATCGCGGTAGGGTGCCAACATCTCCTTGAGCCTGCCCGCATTGGCTGCGCCGTTGCAGTTGAGGCGCATCACCTTGGCGAAGCGGGAACGCGCGCCGGCCAGATCCAGCAACTTGTCCGCCACCACCCGGAAGCCGCCCGCATAATCGTCCTTGCTGACCTTGCCCTCGACAAAAAGCAACTGGTCTTCCTTCAGCAGTTCGCGGTGGGCATCGAACAACTCACTGAATACCGAAACATCCTGGCGCCCGCTACCGTCATCGAGCGTGATGAAAGCCATCTTGCCGCGCCGGGTCATCTGGGTGCGGATGGCGTAGATCACGCCTGCCATCAACACCGGCTGGTGTTGCGGCGCCAAGTCTGCGAGGCGGATGCGGATGAAGGACGACAATTCCTTGCGGTAGCTATCGTAGGGATGGCCGCTGAAATAGAAGCCCAGGCTCTTCTTCTCATATTGCAGGCGTTCCGCGTCACTCCAGCGCGGCACATTCACCAGCGACTCCACCGACTCCCCCGCCGTTTCCTCACCGAACAGGCTGGCCTGGTTAAGCGAGCGGCTATGCTGCTCGGCGGATTCCATCGCCAGCCCGACCGTGGCCAGCAGGCTGGCGCGATGGTCGGTAATGGCATCGAAAGCGCCGGCGCACACCAGTGCCTCGATGGTGCGCCGGTTGACGACGCGCTTGTCGACCCGGCGGCAGAAATCGAACAGGTCGCGGAAGGCCCCGCCCGCCTTGCGCTCGGCTTCGATGGACAGCACCGCCTGCTCGCCGGTGCCCTTGACGGCGCCCAGTCCGTAGCGGATTTCACCCCGCGACACCGGCTCGAAACGGTAATTGGAAACGTTGATGTCCGGCCCCAGCACCTTGACCTTGTTGGCCAGGGTATCCTCGTAGAACACCTTGAGCTGGTCGGTGTTGTCCAGTTCCGAGGACAGCGTGGCGGCCATGAAGGCCGCCGTGTGGTGCGCCTTGAGCCACGCGGTCTGGTAGGACACCACGGCGTAGGCGGCGGTATGCGACTTGTTGAAGCCGTATTCCGCGAACTTGGTCATCAGGTCGAATAGTTTCTCGGCCAGCACCGGATCGTAGCCTTTCTCCCTGGCACCGGCGGCGATGGTCTCGCGGTGCTTGGCCATTTCCTCGGGCTTCTTCTTGCCCATCGCGCGGCGCAACATGTCGGCGCCGCCCAGCGTGTAGCCGCCGATGATCTGCGAAATCTGCATCACCTGTTCCTGGTACACGATCACGCCGTAGGTGGGCGACAGGCAGGCTTTCAGATCCTCGTGGTAATAATCGATCTTCTGCAGGCCCTTCTTGCGCAGGATGAAATCGTCCACCATGCCCGAGCCGAGGGGGCCGGGGCGATATAGCGCCAGCACCGCGATGATGTCCTCGAAACGGTCCGGCTGGAGCTTCGTCAGCAGCTTCTTCATGCCGTCCGATTCGAGCTGGAACACCGCGGTGGTATTGGCTTTCTTCAGCACCTCGTAGGCTGCCGGATCGTCGAAATGCTGCGTATCCAGCGGGCCGCTGAAAGTAGGATCGAGCTGTTTCAGGTATTTCAGCGCCAGTTCGATAATGGTCAGGTTGCGCAGACCCAGGAAGTCGAACTTCACCAGCCCGACGGCTTCCACGTCGTCCTTGTCGAACTGGGATACCGTCACGGCCTCGGAACCGGAGGCCACATACAGCGGACAGAAATCGGTCAGCTTGCCGGGCGCGATCAGCACCCCGCCCGCATGCATGCCCACGTTGCGCGTCATGCCCTCGAGCTTGCGCGCCAGCTCGAACAGCTCGCGCACTTCTTCCTCGTTATCGAGGCGTTCCTTGAGTTCCGGCACTTCCGCCAGCGCCTGGTCGAGGCTGACGAACTTGCCCGGCTGGGCGGGAATGAGCTTGGAAATCCCGTCACAGAAGTTGTAGGGCATGTCCAGCACCCGCCCCACGTCGCGCACCACTGCCTTGGCCGCCATGGTGCCGAAGGTGACGATCTGCGACACCGCATCCTCGCCGTATTGCTTGCGCACGTACTCGATCACCTTGTAGCGCGTTTCCTGGCAGAAATCCACGTCGAAGTCGGGCATGGAGACCCGCTCCGGATTCAGGAAACGCTCGAACAGCAGCGCGTAGCGCAGCGGGTCGAGGTCGGTGATGCCGAGGCTGTAGGCCACCAGCGAACCGGCGCCCGAACCGCGCCCCGGCCCGACCGGCACGCCGTTGTGCTTGGCCCAGTTGATGAAGTCCGCCACGATCAGGAAGTAGCCGGGGAAACCCATCTGGATGATGGTTTCGGTTTCGAATTTGAGTCGGTCGGAGTAGGTGGGATACTGCTCGGCGCGCTTGACCTCGTCTGGATACAGCTCCTGCATGC
This sequence comes from Sulfuricellaceae bacterium, assembly GCA_031426915.1. GTDB lineage: Bacteria > Pseudomonadota > Gammaproteobacteria > Burkholderiales > Sulfuricellaceae > Sulfurimicrobium. The sequence goes on from JASJPB010000014.1 coordinate 28,362, forward strand.
GCAGCGCCAGACCGTCCTCGGCCCGTTTCAGCAGGTAATCGCTCTCGTTCATCCCGTCCGGGATGGGGAACAGCGGCAGCTTGCTTTTGCCCAGCTCGATGGTGAGATTGCAGCGCTTGGCGATTTCGACGCTGTTTTCCAGTGCCTCGGGAATATCGGCGAACAGTTCCGCCATCTCGGCCTGGGTCTTGAAATACTGCTGCTCGGTGAAATGCTTGGGGCGGCGCTGGTCGCCCAGCACATAGCCTTCCGCGATGCATACCCGCGCCTCGTGGGCGCGGAAATCGTCCGCATCGAGAAACTGCACCGGATGCGTCGCCACCACCGGCAATGCCAGCTCCCCGGCCAGGGCCAGGGCTTGCTGCACGTAGTCTTCCGCCTGATTCGAGCCTGGCCGCTGCAGTTCGATATAAAACCGCTGCGGGAAACACGCCGCCCATTCCTGCGCCAACTGGCGCGCCTGAGCCTCGTTGCCGTTCAGCAGCGCCTGGCCCACATCGCCCAGATGCGCGCCGGAAAGGGCGATCAGTCCCTTGCCCAGACCTGAAGCCAGCCAGTTCTTCCTGATTTCGGCCCGGCCGCGGCACTGGTTGCCGCGAAAAGCCTGCGACAGCAGCTCGCACAGGTTGCCATAACCTTCCCGGTTCTGGCACAGCAGCAGCAAACGGCCCGGCTGGTCGCGGTTGGTTTCGTTTTCCACCCACACGTCGCAGCCGATGACAGGCTTGACCCCCCTGCCCCGTGCCGATTTGTAGAACTTGACCATGCCGAACAGGTTGCTGAGATCGGTCAGCGCCAGCGCGGGCATGCCGTCCGCACGCGCCCGTTCCACCGGCGGGCAGGCATGGTCCTTGCCCTGATCGAGGCGCACGATGCCGTCGGTGATGGAATACTCGCTGTGGAGGCGAAGGTGGATGAAAGAGGGGGATGACATTGCGCTCTATTCTACCGCCGGTGGAGTTTTATTTCACGGCTTGACAAGCGCTATTCTGGCTTCAATGAGAGCAGGCGCATCCGCCTTTGCCAAGCTTAACTGGACCGGCGTTGCAGATTCGGTGCCGGAAATTACTTTTCATTCACTAATGAGACCAATCAACTCCGTTCCCTTATCACGAACACCATGCCATTGAAATGCATTATTATATTGCCTTGGCATCAAAAATAAATTCATATTGGTGCAAAACATAAAAATGAACGGAAATAGCGAGACCAAATGAAGAAAAACTTGTATGACTTACTTGAGGTCAGCCCTCACGCCAGCCAAGAAAGCATTTCCATTTCTTACCATAGGCTCGCACAGATCATGGATCCGGATTTGAAAGAGAACCACTCTAAACCAGACGCTTACGTATCATTCAACCTGCTGAAAGAAGCTTACGTCACCCTGTCAAACCCTGAGCGGCGTCGCGCATATGATCTCAAACTTCAAGAACAGACTCGATCTGAACAAATTTTGTATGTTGAGCCCTTCTGGGACAGAAGCAAAATCCTAGCTGCAACTCTCCTGCTGGTGGCAAGTGGCTTCGTATATTTTAAGTACACAGCAGCCCAAGAACAGGCACAAGCGATACGTGATCAGGCTGTTGCGGAACAAAAACGCGCCGAGGCCTTGGCCCAGGCAAAAATTTCCGAGGAAAAAATTGAAGCGGCGCGCCTGGCAAAAGAAGAGCGTGATCAACAAAGGCAATACCAGATGCTGGAAGAAGGTCGTCGGCGAAGCGAGCAAGTCAGTCAAGAACTTGCCTATGCCGAGCGCGAGGCCCAGCGCGAAGCCAAGCGTGAAAGCGAAGCCCAGGAACGAAAGCGCTTAGTTGAAGCGAGAGACGCGGAAAACCGCGCACGCAGAGACCAGGCTGAGCGAGAAAGAAAACTGCGCGAATTAGACTATCGGCTTTCCCATCGACGCTAAATATTCCAACACTTCTTCTGACTAACCTCAGTTTTGCGGCCCACCCCCACAGCAATACATTGAAAATGGTTTCCAGGTTAAAAATTGAGTATTGTCACAAAGACGCAACTTCGTTAACATGGATATGTTAATAGGTAGTTTCCCCTATATGAAAATCAGGGAATCACCTAACCAGGAATAACTGACAAAGGCAACTCCGCTCGAAAGACGGAGGCGCAAAGTCCCAATCTAAAGGCGCAATGCCCATGATTTCGGGATTGCCGGTTGTGCGAGGCCATGGCCTCGCTTCAAAACACAACACGGCGGATATGGCGCATGCCTTTGCCCTACAAGTTAGCTTCTGACGCGAACTGCGTTGCCGCACCCAGCCCGGATTCCCGTATTTTTTCATTACTTTGCTGCCCAGCGATTTTCTCGACGGAGCCGGCATTACCTTTGTCACGCAACCTTCAAAGACCCAAGCCATGAAAATCAATCTCCCCGTCACCCAAGCCGAAAAGCCCTACCCCAAAGGTAAATATCTCGTTTCCAAGACCGATCTCAAAGGCATTATCACTTACGCCAACGATGCATTCGTCGAGCTTTCCGGCTTTAACAGAGAAGAGCTGATCGGCAAGAACCATAACCTCGTGCGCCATCCCGACATGCCTCCACAGGCGTTCGAAGATTTGTGGAGTACGGTGAAAGTGGGGCGTCCCTGGCGCGGCATCGTCAAGAACCGCTCCAAGAATGGAGACCATTACTGGGTGGACGCCTTCGTGGTGCCGGTGCGCAAAAACGACCAGACCCTCGGCTTCATGTCGGTGCGCTCCGAGCCCAGCCGCCAGCAGATTCAGGAAGCAGAGCAATTCTACAAGCACCTCAACGCCAGCAAGGCCAAGCTGGATACCAGCGGCAGCTGGTGGCAACGAATTTCCGTCAGGGCGAGGATGTCCGTGGTTCTGGGGATTCTTTATCTACTCATGATGGCAAACCTGGTAGTGAGCCAACCGCTATTGGGGCTGTCATGGGAAACCGTCGCTCAAGTCGGCGGTTTCGCGTTCTTCTGGATTCTGCTGACCTTCGTAGGATTTTCATTATTGGCGCGATCCGTGATGTCCAAGGTAAATGCCGCGGTGCGACATTTCGACCATATCGCGCAAGGCAACCTGACCGACAACATCGACATTTCCGGTCGCAATGAAGAAGGGCAGCTCCTGAACGGCCTGGCGGCGATGCAAATTCACGTCAAGGTGATGCTGGACGAAATTGCTGTGGCATCGCGCTCCATCGAGACCAAGTGTAGCCACCTCAATGCCGAGATGATGCAGGTCGTGGAACAGTCCGAGGAACAACACAGCCGGGTGCAGGCGGTGGCTGCAGCTACCGAGGAATTCAGCCAGTCGGTGGTGGAAGTGGCGGAAAGCGCCGAAGGCGCGGCCCGTTCCGCCACCGAGTCACAAAACCTGGTGGAAGAAAGCAACGCCAGCATGACGCGCAGCATGGAAGCCACGGGACGGGTTGTGGAGGCGGTACAAACCTCCAGCGCCACCATCGTCCAACTCAACCAGTCCATCGAGAAAATCGGCACCATCACCCAGTCCATCAAGGAAATCGCCGACCAGACCAACCTCCTGGCGCTGAATGCCGCCATCGAAGCGGCCCGGGCCGGTGAAATGGGGCGCGGCTTCGCGGTGGTGGCGGACGAGGTCAGGAAACTGGCCGAGCGCACCACCAGCAGCACCGCCGACATTACCTCCATGGTGAGCGAGATTCAGAACGTAACCCGCCAGGCCGTCGGCTCGATGGAGCAGGCCGTGCATAAAGTGGATGAAGGCACCGGCATGATGCGGGAATCCCTGTCCGGGCTCAACCGCATCAGCACTTCCAGCGGCGAAGTGACCGGCATGGCAAGACACATCGCCGATGCATCCAGGGAGCAGGCCATCGCCAGCGAGCAAGTGGCCACCAACATGGAACAGGTTTCCTCCCTCATCGAGCAGAACACCAACTCCGCCCAGCTGGCATGGAAGGCCACCGAGGAACTGGCCCAAACGGCGGAAAACCTGAAAGAACTGGTCGGTCACTTCGAATTGATTAAGAAACATTAAGGCGAACGGTGGCGCGGATTTCGGCGGCAAGCGCAAACCAGCCCAATTCACCCCACCAGCGCCCGCAACTGCGAGGTGACCTGCAGCAACCGGTTTCCCAGTGACTTGCCATCATCCTGAATCAGACTGAGGCCATCGATGGCTTTTTTGGCCAGTGCGACGAGTTCTCCTTCCTGCGCATCGGTCAGCCCCAGGTGAACGAAGGTTTGTTCCAGGTCATCCAGATAGGCGTTCGTCAGACTCAGGGTGCGAAGACGGTTGTCACCCTGGTGCGCTTCAATCTCCGCCAGGCCCTGTGTGAGTTCGGCCACTGCCCGGACGATGGCGGAGGCCTGGGCCAGGCGCTGATTTTCGCTCTTCATGGCGACCAGCCGCGTCTCGGCACCCTCGGCGATGAGGGCCAGATTGTCGCGCAAGCGGCCCACGAAATCCGGATTATCCAGCGGGAGATTCGGCACCAGTAACGTGATCGCGGGGTAGTTGATGGCCATCCGGTCGCGAAACTGGAAAATCCGGCCCATGCCGCCAGCATGAGTCGCAATCGATGCCTCGAGTGGGGTGCAAACGCCGTTGGAGGAAAAACAATGCCCACCGGCCTCATCCCGGATTTCCACGATCCCCTGCAAGCCGTATTGCCCCAGCGCCTCGAACACGGCGCCGGCCAGTTGCGCGGCAGTCGGACAGGTGAAGGAGGCGCGCAGAAACTGCAGCACCACGCCCATCTCGCCCATCGAGGACATGGCGGTAAAGGCCATCTGCTGGGCATAGTTGGCCTGTTGCGCGAGTCCCTGCCGTTCCTGACGGAAACGCTCGGCCACCTGCACCTTCTTCGCCAATTCCTCGGACGCATAGGGCTTGACGATAAAATCGTTGCCCCCCGCGTCGAAGGCCGCCAGGCGGGTTTCCAGGTCATCGTGGGAGGAAATGAAAATCACCTGTGCATGGGAATCCCCCGCCTCGCGGATGCTGCGGCATACCGAAATGCCGTCCTGCCCCGGCATCTCCACATCCATCAGGATCAGGTCGGGCGAGCGCACCATGGCGGCGAGACAGGCCTCGCCGCTGTCGAATGTTTCCACCTCGAAACGCGGGTCATCCAGTTGGTCGACGGCGATCATCTGTGACACCGGGTCGTCCTCAACGACGAAAATTCTGAAACGGTCTTCACTCATGGCTGCTTTCCTTTTGTGTTTATGTTTTTATCCTAACGGCCATGGCTGGAGGCCCCACCCAAGCCAATGAAACCCGCTGTAGGAGCGAGCTTGCTCGCGATCACGGCCCTGCAATCGCGAGCAAGCTCGCTCCTACGAAACAACGGGTTAATCTGTTGCGCTGCATCGCCCAGCGGGTTAACCGACAACGCTGTTCAAGCCCTTGAATTCCTTCGCGAGCCTTTGCGTCCTTTGCGGTTAAACGCTTTTTAAAGTTAATTCTGGCCGCGCGCGGCAAGTGCCGCGAGCAGCATTTCCAAGGTGTCCGCAAGCTGTGCGCCCAGTGCGGCGGCGCCCGGCTCGCCGCTGCGCGCGCGGGTTTCCGTGCGTGCACCCAGTTCATTCACCTGCCGGGCAAACAGATTGCCGCCCAGCCCCTTGAGGCTGTGCGCGATGAAGGCCACCGCATCGAGGTCCGCCCGCCCGGCGGCCTCGCGCAATTTTGCCGGCGTAGTGGCGTGGCTGGCGAGCGTGGTGCTCACCAGCTTGTCGATGAAGTCCTGCCTGCCGTTGAAGCGCTGCTCGAGCGCGGCCCAGTCGATAATCTCGTGCGCCGCCCGGAGCATGCTCTCCTGGATGGCCGCCCCGACCGGCGGCGGCCGGGCTGCCGCAACAGGCGTGGAATCCGCTGCCGATAATGCTGCGGGGTGCTGCGCGACATGGCGCAGGATGGCATTCACCAGTACGTCGATGTCGATGGGCTTGGTCACATGGTCCGCCATGCCCGCGCCAAGGCAGTATTCGCGATCTTCCGGCATGGCGTTGGCGGTGAGCCCGATGATGGGCAGTCCAGGCGCGAGCTCGATCACATGGCGCGCCAGTTCATAACCGTCCATCTCGGGCATCTGGATGTCGGTGAGCACCACATCGAACGCTTGTGCGCCCTGCTCGTGCAGCCGATCCAGGGCCTCGCGGCCGTTTGCCGCGAGCATGACCACGGCGCCCTCAAGGGTGAGAATGTCCTCCAGCACGATCTGGTTAAGCTCGTTGTCCTCCGCCGCCAGCACATGCAGGCCGGCGAGACGCTCGGGTGCGACGCCGGCGGCCTTGTGCAGCACTTCGTGCGTGGCGGCCATGAGCAGATGGCGCACCCGCAGCGGCCGGTACAGAATATCGACCTGTTCCTGGACTCGAAATGACAGCTTGCCCTCCATGCCGGGCGTCATCACCACCGCGACCCGTTGTTTCTTCTGCAAGGCCAAGGTAAGGGCGGAAATGTCCGCCTTGCCGCGCAGGGCTTCGCCAGCCAGCACGATCAGGTCTGTAGCCGGCCAATCGAAAGCAGCCGCCAGCGGCACGGCCACGGCCCGCATGCCGCGCGCCTGCAGAGCTGCGCACAGGCTCTCGGTTTCCGGCGCTGCGAATCCGGCCAGCACCATGCCGAGGCCGGCCGGGACGGGAGGCTGTGCGCTTGACTGCGCCGCGACCAGCGGCAGCCAGACCTTGAAGCGCGTGCCCGTGCCGAGATGGCTCTCGACCTGTATCTCGCCGCCCATGGCATCCACCAGCCGCTTGCTGATGGTCAGTCCCAGGCCGGTACCGCCGAAGCGGCGCGTGGTCGAACCGTCGGCCTGCTCGAAAGGCTGGAACAGCCGCGCCATCTGCTCGTCCGTCATGCCGATTCCGCTGTCCTCGAGCTGGAACAGGATGCCCGGCACGCCCGTTTGCGCCGCCCTGACTTTGGCCGAAAGACATATCCTGCCGTGCTGGGTAAACTTCACCGCATTGCTGATCAGGTTGGTCAGCACCTGGGTGAGGCGAATCTGATCTCCCACGACGATTTCCGGCAGGTCGACATCCTCTGCCAGTTCCAGCGCGAGGCCCTTGGAAAAGGCGCGGGCCGCGATGATGTCCACAGCGTGATCGAGCGCCTCTCCAAGCGCAAACGGGGTGCGCTCGATGAGCAGTTTCCCGGCCTCGATCTTGGAAAAATCGAGAATGTCATTCACCACCGAGAGCAGGAGCTGGCTGGAATCCAGAATCCGGCTGAAGCTGTTGTATGACTTGCGCCCCCTGCTGGTACGCAGGCCCACCTGCGCCAGGCCGATCACCCCGTTGAGCGGGGTGCGAATCTCATGGCTCATGTTGGCCAGAAAATCGCTGCGCACCCGGGCCAGGCGCCGGGCTTCCTGCAGTGCCGTTTGCGTGGCGGCTTCAGTCGCCTTGCGCAGGGAGATGTCGTGGAAACTCGCCACCGCGCCAATAATGACGCCGAGTTTATGCACCGAGGCCGCCGTGAACTCCACCGGGACTGGCTGGCCATCGCTGCGCCACAGCACTTCCGCGTCGCCACGCACCAATAGGTTCTCGCGCAGCACGCTGAGTATCGGACACTGTTCCGGGGGGCAGTTTCTGCCGTCGGCCTGCGTATGGTGAATGAGGGGGTGCGCGGCTTGGCCGATAAGCTGTGCGCTGGAATAGCCCAGCATTTGACACGCCGCCGGATTGACGAAGGTAAAGCAGCCTTCGGCATCCAGCCCGAAAATGCCCTCCATGCTGGAGTCCAGAATCAGGCGCAGCTTTTCCTCGGAGGACTCCAACTCCAAGGTACGCGCCTTCACCAATAATTCCAGTTCGTCCTGATACTGTGCCAGGGTGCGCTGGACTAGGCGCTCGGCGGTCACGTCCAGTCCGGAACTGACTGTACCGTAGGCCTTGCCTGCGGCATCCCGCAGAACGTGGCGCCGCCAGTCGATAAGCAACTCGCCGCCGCTGCGGCTGATGACCGGATACTCGGACATCTTCTCGGTGGTGACGCGGTCAGCCATCAACTCCTTATGATAGATATTCCATACATCGCGCACGTATTCGGCGCAGTAATTGAGCCAGGGTTGATCAAGCAGCTCCGCCTCGCTCCAGCCCAGGATTTCGCAACCCTTGCGGTTGATGCGCTGGATGCGGGCATTTTCATCGAGGACGACGATGAAGACTTCCGCCACATCGAGATAAAGCTGGGTCCGATCGCGCTCCTCCTGGGCACGTTGCTGCTCGATGCGCAGGGATCTTTCGGCCTGCATACGCTCCCCGATGTCGCCATAAATCACCACCACGCCAGATCCTTGCAGCGGGATCGGGGAGGAGCTGACGCGTAGCCAGGTAGTCGTATTATCGGGTTTGACGACCCCCAATTCCACGTTTTCTATCCTGCGTTTTTCTCTCAGCGCCCGCATGCTGGGATATTCATCGGGCGGCATGCGCGTTCCATCCTTGCGCACAAGGTGCCACTCGGGGCTGCCAAGCCTGCGTTGGCGGTGCACCTCTGGCGGCACGCCAAGCAGCTTTTCAGCGGCCAAATTGGTTTCCACGATATTGCCCACCTCGTCCGTCACGGTAATGCCCAGCGGTATCGCATCGAACAGCGATTTGTACTTGGTCAGCGCAACGTTCATGGACGCCTCGGCAAGAGTGCGCTCGTCTTCGGCCAATTGCAGTTTGTCCGCGACGAGCCAGACCGCGGTGGTGATGACGATGCTGAAACCTGCCACCATGGCGACAATGCTGGACTCGGTATGAATCTCGTCGCCGATATACCAGGCAGCAAGCGCGAGCGCCAGTATGGGCGCGAACGCGCTCCACGGCAGCATCAGACGCAACAGCCTGCCGCGCAGGTCATCCGCAAAGAAATGGGCGGCCAGGTGCAGGCGGGAGTGCATCAGGATGCCGCAGGTGGCGAGCAGGAAAACGCCGATGGCAAGGGACGGGGCCATGTTACCGAATAGCCCGCTGGGCTCCAGGGCATTCATGCCCATAACCAGGGTCAGCAGGCGATGCAGCGCCAGCACACCGCCAAAAATAGCCGACCACGCGACCAAAGCAACCGGCGGGCGCCGCGCCTGCAACAACAGCACCGCCACCCCCAGCAGCATCAAGCTGACGCTGGCCGCCTTGGCGGGCGCAATCACCCAGGGCAACAGCGTTTCCATCCCGGCCGGGGTATAGAGATAAGTCGCACCCAGCAGCAACGCATACATCGAACCGAACAGGGCGACTGATTTGTGGAATGGCCGGCTATCGCTCCGGGAAAAAAGCAGCGCCACCCCCAGCGCGGCCAGCATCGACGCCGCGCTGGGCATCATGTTGGGTGGGCCCAGAAAAGCCGACTTCATTGCGGCGATATCCAGCCACCATCCCACGCCAGCAATGACGCCCAGCAACACTGCCGTCAGGGCCGCAACTATTGGTAGTAACGCCGCTATCTTCCTCAACTCCAGCCTCTCGAAACCGGTCTTCAGGATGTTCAGCAACCCGTTGAAAACGACGGGGGTGGGGTCTTATTAAAGTCTTGTCTCAAGCGTCGGAAGAAGTGGCGCAATACAAGGCCTGTGTCGAGAATCCTAGCACAAGCGTTTGTCTGCGAAACAGATTTTCTCGGAACGGCTATAATGCAAAGCCAACCAGAATTTTTGCCGATTATCATGCCCCGCTCCCCCGAACTTCTCCTTCCTGCCGGCTCGCTGGAAAAAATGCGCACCGCCTTCGCTTTCGGCGCCGATGCCGTGTATGCCGGCCAGCCGCGCTACTCCTTGCGCGCCCGCAACAACGAATTCAAGCTGGAAGAATTGCGCCAGGGCATCGAGGAAGCGCGCGCGCTGGGCAAGAAATTCTTTGTCGCCAGCAACCTGATGCCGCACAACGCCAAGGTCAAGACTTACCTGGCCGACATGGAACAGGTCATCGCGATGCGGCCGGACGCGCTGATCATGGCCGACCCCGGCCTGATCATGATGGTGCGGGAGAAATGGCCCGAGGTGCCGGTGCATCTGTCGGTTCAGGCCAACACGGTCAATTACGCCGCGGTCAGATTCTGGCAGTCGATGGGCCTGACACGGGTGATCCTGTCGCGCGAACTGTCGCTGGACGAGATCGAGGAAATCCGCCAGCTATGCCCGGACATGGAACTCGAGGTATTCGTCCACGGCGCGCTGTGCATCGCCTATTCCGGCCGTTGCCTGCTGTCCGGCTACTTCAACCATCGCGACCCCAACCAGGGCACCTGCACCAACTCCTGCCGCTGGGATTACAAGGTGCAGGAAGGACAGGAAGACGCCGCCGGGGTGATCCGCCAGTCCGATTTCGATCCCCGGGCGGCGATGGAGGAAAGCGCGCTCTCCGCATGCGGCAGCCTGCCGCGCCACCCGCTGGCGGACAAGGTGTACCTGCTGGAGGAACACAACCGGCCGGGCGAACTGATGCCAATAATGGAGGACGAGCACGGCACCTACATCATGAACTCCAAGGATTTGCGCGCGGTGGAGCATGTCGAGCGCCTGACCAGGATGGGCATCGACTCGCTCAAGATCGAGGGGCGCACCAAGTCGATCTACTACGTCGCGCGCACCGCGCAGGTTTACCGCCGCGCCATTGATGACGCGGTGGCGGGACGCCCGTTCGACCCGAACCTGATGGCTTCGCTGGAAAACCTCGCCAACCGCGGCTATACCGACGGTTTTTATCAGCGCCACCACACCGCCGAGCACCAGAATTACCTGCGCGGTTATTCGGAAAGCGCGATGAGCCTGTACGTGGGCGATATCGTCGCCTTCGATGAAACGCGGCAAATGGCGGAAGTCCACGTCAAGAACCGCTTTGCCGTGGGCGACCGGCTGCAGCTGATCCGCCCCGAGGGTAACCGCGACATCATCATCGAGCGCATGGAAACGCTGGATGGCGAGCCCATCCAGGAAGCGTCGGGCAGCGGATGGAAAGTACGCATCCCGCTCCAGGCGGAAAACCTCCACGTAGCCATGCTTTCGCGCTATATGGACCAGAATCAAGCGGCAGATCGGGGATAGAATCGAGTCAGCCATGAAGAACATCAACACCAGCGTCCTCGACTCCCTCAAAGCAGGAGGAAAACTGCCTTCACCCAAGGGCGTGGCGTTGCGGGTGCTTACCCTGTGCCAGCAGGAAGACGCGGGCATCGCAGAGATCGCGCGCCTGATCCAGACCGACCCGGCACTGGCCAGCACCATCATCAAGTTTGCCAACGCGGTATTCGGCGCGCCCCACCGGCCCATTGCCTCGATCAACGAGGCCGTGATGGTGCTGGGCTTGCCCGCCGTGCGTCGCAGCGTGCTCGGCTTGTCCCTGCTGAGCGAGAACCAGCGCGGCATGTGTCAGCCCTTCGACTACCAGGGTTTCTGGTCATCATCCCTCGCGGCCGCCATCGCCGCCCAGCACCTCGGGACATGCGCCCGCACTTCGCCGGATGAAACATTCATCCTCGGGCTGCTGGCCCAGATCGGCAAGCTCGCCCTGGCCACGGTATTCCCCGGCGAATATGGCGAAATGCTCAAGCAGGGAGGCGCGGGCAACACCATCGAGCAGGAACGCGCCCATTTCTCCACCGACCACCAGGAGCTGGCCGCCGCGCTGATACTGGAATGGGGCATGCCGCAGCTTTTTGCCCAGGCGGCGATCTGCCACGAGACGCCGGAGTCATGCGGCGTGGATGCGGGCTCGCGGGATTACCAGCTCGCGCTGGTGCTCCATCTGGCGATCCATATTGCCCACTTGTGCACCGCCCCGCCCGAAAAGCAGAGCCAGGCCCTGGACGCGCTTTACCTGCCTGCCGCCCGTCTTGGCCTGGATAGCGGACGGCTGGGCGAAATCTACGACATCACACGCGCACAGTGGCAGGAGTGGTGCCAATTGCTGCACGTGCCGGCACAGAATGCCCCCAATTTCTCCACGCTCGCCAGCAGTGCATCCCAACACTCCGCGGATAAGAGAATCGAGACCGGGATGCCTTTGCGCATCCTGGCCGTGGACGACGACCCCATCACGCTGAAGCTGCTGGCAACCCTGCTCGGCAAGCTCGGCCATAGCGTGCAGACGGCAATCAATGGCTCCGATGCGCTGGGGAAGATCCTGGATTTCGAACCCGAGGTGGTCATTACCGACTGGATGATGCCGGAACTGGACGGCGTGGCCCTGTGCCGCGCCCTGCGCACCACCCGCTTCGGCCAGAACGTCTATTTCATCATTCTTACCGCACTCGAGGACGAGGAACACTTGGTGGAAGCCTTCGAGGCCGGCGTCGACGACTATATTGTCAAGCCCCTGAACTCCAGGGTGCTGGGCGCACGGCTGCGGGCCGGCCAGCGCATCCTGTGCCTGCAACGCGAGGTTGCGCTGGAATGGGAAAAAACGCGGCGTTTTTCCGAGGAACTCATCGTCACCAACCGTCGCCTGCAGGAAGCCGCGCTGACCGATCCCCTCACCGGCCTGCGCAACCGGCGTCACGCCATGGAACGGCTGGAGCAGGTGTGGTCGACAGCCCGCCGCAATGACCGCCCCGCGGCTTGCCTGATGGTGGACCTGGATCGCTTCAAGAGCATCAACGACCGCTTCGGGCATGCCACCGGCGATGCCGCGTTGCGCCACGCCGCCGCCATCCTGCAACAGACGGTGCGCACCGAGGATATCCTGTGTCGCATGGGAGGCGAGGAGTTCCTGGTCATCTGCCCCGATACCGAACTGCAATCCGCCGCCAATCTGGCGGAACGGATACGCGCCTCGCTCGAGGCCTCGCCCTTCGAGCTGGCAAACGAAAAATACACCCTCACCACCAGCATAGGCGTGGCCCAAATAGAAAAAAACACCACCAGCCAGGAGCAACTGCTGCATGAAGCCGACCGGGCGCTTTATTTTGCCAAGGCCGGGGGACGCAATCGCGTGGCACTGGCTGAAGACAACCAGAACATGTTGTGGGATGCCCCGGTATGAAGCATGCAAATGACGCCGTGAACGGCTATCCGCGCGTCAGCTGGAACGAAGGCGGCGAGATTCGTAGCGCCCGCTGGCGCTCGGAGAGCGGCGTCGCGCCGCCCAAGTCCGTGGTCGTCGCCGACGACCGCATGACCGCCGATGCCGCATATCGCCTGGCCTGCGAGGGCACCGCGATATTGTGGCGCGGCGATTTCCAGAACGCGCGCCAGCTGTTGCAGGCACTGGCGCGGCGCCTGGAGCGCAAGCCGCGCCGCGCCGGACGCAAGCCCCCCAAGCCGGCTACGTCGCCAGCCGAGGCTTTCCATCTGTACCGCCTGGCACAGTCCCAGCGCGCGCGCACACTGGGCATGCTGCTGCTGCCGTTCGAGGCCGACCACGTCATCCCGCTGCGACGGGCGCCCGATGTGCGCCTGGCCTGCACCGAGGCCTACGGTCCGGACGACGGCCCCTACCTGGCCTCGCTACGCGAACTGCTGGGGCTGATCGGCGCCCACGAGTGGCGCAAGAAAGGTGTTGAAATCCCAGCGCTCGGCGCCCGCATTCACCCTCACTACGGCGTCTTCTCGCCGGTTCGCGGCGAATACGTCGGGCTGGTGGCCGAAGCGCCATTGCCTTCGCGGGCGCTGGCTTTCGACATCGGCACCGGGACCGGCGTGCTGGCCGCAGTACTGGCGCGCCGGGGAGTCGCGCGCGTGGTGGCCACCGATCAGGACCCGCGCGCGCTGGAATGCGCCCGCGAGAACATGCAAGGGCTGGGGCTGGGCGCACAAGTTGAAGTCGTGCAGGCGGATCTCTTCCCCGCAGGACGGGCACCGCTGGTGGTGTGCAATCCGCCGTGGCTTCCGGCGCGGCCGAGTTCTCCGCTCGAACACGCGGTATACGATCCCGAGAGCCGCATGTTGCGCGGATTCCTGGCAGGACTTGCCGCCCACCTCGAGCCGGGGGGCGAGGGCTGGCTGGTGCTCTCGGATCTCGCCGAACACCTGGGGCTGCGCCCACGGGCGGAACTGCTTGCCGCCATCGACGCAGCGGGCCTGATAGTGGTGGACAGGATGGATGTCCGGCCTCATCACCCCCGCGCCGCCGACGAGACAGACCCGCTCCACGCCGCGCGCGCGGCCGAACTGACATCGCTGTGGCGCCTCGCGGCGCGCTGAGCACCGGAAGCGGCGGACTTGTTGTTTGCTGACAAAATAAATTCACCCGTGGAGGTATCGCATGAATAATCTATTTTCCCCCATTCGCCTTGGCGCGATCGAGCTTGCCAACCGCGTCGTGATGTCTTCGCTGACACGCTGTCGGGCAGGGGCAGGAAACGTGCCGACCGATCTCATGGTCGAGTATTACCGGCAGCGCGCTTCGGCGGGCCTGATCCTCACCGAAGCCTCCCCGGTTTGTCCCGAGGGGCATGGATACCTGCGTACCCCGGGGATTTATACGCCGGAACAGGTCTCGGGATGGAAGAAAGTCACCCAGGCGGTCCATGCCGCAGGCGGCAAGATCGCCATTCAACTGTGGCACGTGGGCCGCATCTCGCATCCCGATCTGCAACCCAACGGGGCACTGCCCGTCGCGCCCTCTGCACTGCGTCCCTCGGGGCAGGTTTTCACAGGCAGCGAAATGAAGGATTTCGTGACGCCACGCGCCCTCGACAGCGCCGAAATTCCCGGTTTGATCATGCGCTACGTGGAGGCTTGCAGGAACGCCATGGAAGCGGGTTTCGACGGCATCGAAATACACGCCGGAAACGGCTATCTGATCGATCAGTTTCTGCGTTCCTCGACCAATCAACGCACTGACGCCTATGGCGGCAGCAAGGAAAAGCGGGCCCGCCTCCTGCTGGAGATTCTTGAGGGCGCATGTTCCGCCATCGGCAGCGGGCGGGTGGGCGTACGCCTGTCCCCGGTGACCACATTCAACGACTTGCACGATGAGAATCCACAGCACACCTTCGAATACGTCGTGACTCAACTCAACCGTTTCAATCTGGCATTTCTCGACCTCCTTCAGGGTACCGGCGGCGCCCCGAAAGAGCAGTGGACTCCATTCGACTACGATCGACTGCGCGCCTTGTATGCCGGCAATCTCATCCGCAACAACGGCTACGATTTCGCAAGCGCTCAGGAGGCCATCTCGAGCGGCGCAACGGACGCCATCGCCTTTGGCCGACTGCTGCTGGCCAACCCTGACCTGGTCGAACGTTTTCGGCGCGGCGCGCCGCTCAACATGCCGGATTACGCAACGCTTTACGTCGGGGAAGAGAAGGGATATACGGACTATTCCTTCCTGCCTGGCTGATGATTTCGAGACATGGGAGCAACGCCTCCCTGCGCTCGGAAACCCGGCCAAACCGGTGCTAAGAGCCTATTTCAGTAGGTTTCATACTCCGCGCCAGCGCCATTTGGGGTGCAGTGCTAGGCGCTTGACGCGCCGTTTGGTTTTTCCCAACAAGCGGCGAGCAACAACGCAATGCACCCCAAATGGCGCTGGCCCTACGGGTTGAGGCCAGAAATCGCGTCTGCGTCGTTGCAAGGCTCGCCAAGGGAATGACCCTTGGCCGCGCCTTGCGCCTAGCATCCATCGCTTTCTGGCCTCAACGCGGAGTATGAAACCTACTGAAATAGGCTCTAAGTGGCTTGAAGCGCTCAAGCAGCAGACATTGCGGCCAGACATGAATCTGGCCGAAGAAGCGCGCTGACCACAATCTCAGGCTTTTCAGCAGAGTCCACCAGAAACAACCCCTCTCGCATCCCGCTGGCGCGCCAGCCTGGAGCAACGCACGATATTGGTGCGCCAGCATGGCGCAGCGCTTGTTTTTGTGCAAAAAAACAAATCTTCCCCTTTTTGGATTATTTAATGTTTTGATATATATAGTTTATTGCTTATGGCACAGTCCATGCTTAGCAATGCTTGTAACAATACATATTTAAAACATTCAATTAATTTCAGGAGGTAGAAATGCGCAAACTAACTCAAGCCCTGCTTCTCGCCGGTGTTATCGGCATGCCCGCCATGGCGGTTGCGGACGAGGCGCCCGTCCACACGTTCACCGGCAATGTCGGCTTTGTGAGCAACTACGTGTTCCGTGGCCTGACCCAGAGCTGGGCCAACCCAGCCGTGCAAG
>JASJPB010000015.1:0-48353 GCA_031426915.1 Sulfuricellaceae bacterium
CACCGCCGATTCGCTGGCCGCCAACAACATCGTGCTCGGCACCTACCGCCACATCACCGCGCCGGAATGCCGCCAGTACCTGCTGCGCCAGGCTTTCGAGGAAGCCATCCACACCCACGCCTACCAGTACATCGTGGAAAGCCTGGGGCTGGACGAGGGCGAGATATTCAACATGTACCACGAGATCCCCTCCATCCGCGACAAGGACGAGTTCCTGATCCCCTTCATCGAAACCCTGACCAACCCGGAATTCAGGACCGGCACGCCGGAGAACGACCAGAAGCTGCTCAAGTCCCTGATCGTGTTCGCCTGCATCATGGAAGGCATCTTCTTCTACGTCGGTTTCGTGCAGATTCTCGCGCTGGGCCGCCAGAACAAGATGACCGGCGCCGCCGAGCAATATCAGTACATCCTGCGCGACGAATCCATGCACCTCAATTTCGGCGTCGACCTGATCAACACCATCAAGCTGGAAAACCCCGGCCTGTGGACCGCCCAGTTCCGCGATGAAATCAGCGGCCTGATCAAGAAGGGCGTGGAGCTGGAATACCGCTACGCCGAGGACACCATGCCGCGCGGCGTGCTGGGCCTCAATGCACCGATGTTCAAGGAATATCTGCGCTTCATCGCCAACCGCCGTTGCCAGCAGATCGGCCTGGACGAACTGTTCCCGAACTCGACCAATCCGTTCCCGTGGATGAGCGAAATGATCGACCTGAAAAAGGAAAAGAATTTCTTTGAAACGCGAGTGACGGAGTATCAAACTGGCGGGACATTGAGCTGGGACTGAATGTTGCAAAAATATTTCACCGCAAGGCGGATTTTGGGTAGTATTACGGCGGTTCAATCAGGGCGGCCTGACCTGATAAGCTGTTGATTCTTAGTAAATATGCATCTGGCAAGCGGTGGTTTTTCAGGCGTTTTCTTCAACCAATCAAGGAGCTGGGGATGGACGTAATGACGATGTCTCGGGAGCAATGGGAAAAGATTTTCGATCGCTGGTACCGGCACGTTTTTAAAATCGGCGTGTTCGCGCCGGGAGGTCCATCCGCTGAGTTGATCGAGCATTGCTTCGGGTTAGGCGTGTCCCCGGCGGAAGCGGTGCATTGGTTGAAGCGGCAGGAGCTGGAACAGTGCTGTGAGGGATAGGTAAAAGGCGCGGGAGACCGCGCTTTTTTGTTTTTGAGGTGGCGCCCGTTTGAGGCAGCTCTTCTGGCGATGCCGATGGCGCGCTTACGGCGGTCGGATAGGAATCTTACGCGCAGGGTGTTTGTCCTGTTTTTCTTTGTTCTTGGAATATGCGCGACATCAGGCGCAGTTGCCAAGCTTCCTCTGAGTCGATCTGGTTAGCGAAGCGTAATGCGCCGTATGGACCGGTGACGCCTCGATTGCCGCTAGCATCATTTTCCTTGGCGCAGGCAGTCGCGGCATTTCATGTCTACGCCGATGAGGTGGTGGACCAGTAGTTCCTGCAGCAGGAATGTCATCATGCTGTACCAGATTTTCCGGCTGTTCTCCTGGCATGAGCCGAGGATTTCCTCGAATTGGCGTAACAATTTCCGGTGCTCGTCGCGGTGCGTCTTGATGTGTTCGCAGCCGTTGCCGGCGAGGATTCTTTCCTCGTCCGCACAATGCGAGCGAAGCTCTTCATAAATCTGCTTGAAGAGCTTTCTTTTCCTCTTGTCGGATTCCTTGCGATATTTCCACATTTCGTTGGCCAGTTCGAACAGCTGCTTGTGTTGCTCATCCACCAATGGGTTGGATACGCTGTAAGCATCTGTCCAAACGACAAACCTGTCCATTTCGTGTCCGTTCTCGGGTTAAGGTGGAACGGATGCTATCCGAATATTATGACAGTTGATGCAGATCAATGAATGCCGTGGTGCCGTCCGGAATTGCTCGTTATTCAACGAAGGTGGTGTCTCGGAGTTTGATTGACGTCATGAACTATTGAGTCCACAATATTTGCCAATATCGGACTAATTGAGGTCTCAAATGCAGGTGTCCATGCGCGAATTCAAGTCGCATTTGTCCCGTTATGTAGTTCAGGCGCAGGCAGGCCAGTCGATCGAGCTGACTTCGCATCGCAAGGTTGTGGCGCGAATCGTCGGCGTTCCGGCGTCCGCCGATGTGGGCGTGTCTCGCCTGCTGGCTGCGGGTGCGGCAAGCTGGCAGGGCGGCAAACCGGCGGGGGCCGGGGTTTCACTCCTTGAGAAGGGAAAGTCCGTGTCCGCGCTAGTGATGGAAGATCGCGGGTGATCCTTTTTTGCGATACGTCCGCGCTGGTCAAGCTTTACATCGTCGAGGCGGAAAGTGCTGCGCTGAAGGCGTTGATGGCGGATGCCGAGGCGGTGGCGGTGTGCCGCATCGCCTGGGCCGAAATGCATGCGGCGTTGTCGCGCCGGGCGCGGGAAGTGCCGGAGGACGCGCCGGCGATCGAGATCGCCAAAGGCGCGCTGGCGGCGGACTGGCCGCATTTCGTGGTATTGGAGGTCACGCAGTCGCTGGTAGAGTGTGCGGGAGAGTATGCCGATGCCTTTGCGTTGCGCGCTTATGATAGCGTCCAGCTTGCCGCCGCCGCCGAGGCGGAGCGCATTGCCCAAACTCCAATTGCCTTTGCCTGTTTCGATACCCGCCTGAACAAGGCCGCCAGAGTGTTGGGGATGACCTGTCTTTAACCTGACCAGTTCTCGGCGCGACTTTGGTCGGCGTCTACCGTTTTTCTGAATCTACTGAGGACGTGCCTCATGAATGCTCTTGTGCCAAACAATGTAAGCCTTTCCAGCCTGCCCGGCTGGATGCGGGCGGGGTGGCGGATTTTTTTACAGGCAAGGGGATTGAGCGCGGCCTATGCGGGCATTTTCGCGTTGCTCGGTCTGGTGCAGTTTTTTGTGGTGGTGAGGGCCGGGTTGTCGCCGCTAGTGGTGGCGCTGGCGGGCGGTTTCATGCTGCTTGGGCCGGCCTTGTTGTGCGGTTTCTTCAATGTGTCCGATCACCTGGAGCGGGGCGGGCGGGTGAGCTTGCAGCACTTTTTCGCGGGATTCCGGCTGGCCCCGCCGGCGCTGTGGGTGGTGGCGCTGATCGAGATGTTCCTGTTCCTGATCTGGCTGACGGATGCGGGCGTGGTCTATGGCCTGTATTTTGGCATGGCCAGCAATATGGGTCTGCCGGAATTTTCCGCCGGCCTGGCCGGGGAGGGCGATACCTGGCCATACCTGTTCTTCAGCGGCTTGATGGGGACGCTGCTGGCAATCATCATCTACACCACGTCCGCCTTTGCCGTGCCGCTGCTGTTTTACCGGCGCGCAAATCTGGCGGGGGCGGTGAGCGCGAGCGTGCGGGCCGTATTTTCCAATTTTCCGGCGATGCTGGCCTGGGGTTTGATTCTGTCGCTGGCGATGTTCGCGGCGATGCTGCTTTTGCTGCCATTGTTTCCGGTGGTGTTTCCGGTGCTGGCCTATGCCAGCAGGCAGGCGTACCTGGATGTTTTTCCGTAACTGCGTTTATTACCCTGGCATTCCCGGATCGTTTCCCTTGCCCGTCATCAGGAAATACATTCCTGCCCCGACCAGTGCCATCCACAGGACCAAGGCCCATACACCCAGGACTTCCGATAGCGGACCCATGTAGAACAGGGCAAGGAGGGCCACGGCCAGAATGGCGTTGCCGATCCAGAAGCGGGTTCCATGTTTGAAGTCGTTCATTTTGAAAACCTTATGTGTGTTGATGGATATGTCGGCTTGAATTTGGGAGGGGCCGCTTTGCCTCAATAAACGAAGCGGCCCTTCAATTCCTCCAGGTTCAGCTCATGCAGGATCTGCTCCAGCCGTTCCCTGGCATTTTTTCTTGGCGCGCCGGTAAAACTGGCGACAATCAGTTCGTTTTTCATCGAATGCTCCCAGCCCACCAGTTCGGTCACGCTCACCTGGTAGCCGTGCGATTCAAGCAGCAGGCAGCGCAGCACATTGGTGATCACGCTGCCGAACTCGCGGGTGTGAATGGGGTGGCGCCAGATCTCGGAGAGTGGTGTTTTCGAAAACGACTGGTTCTTGTTCTTGCGCAGCAATGCGGCCACTTCAGCCTGGCAGCAGGGCACCAGTACGATGAATCTGGCCTGCTTGCCGAGGGCGAATTTGATCGCGTCGTCGGTTGCGGTATTGCAGGCGTGCAGCGCGGTGACGACATCGATTCTTTCCGGCAGTTCAGTGGAGTGAATCGACTCCTCGACCGACAGGTTGAGGAAGGACATGCGGCCGAAATCCAGGCGTTGTGCCAGTTCACGGGACTTGGTGACCAGTTCCTCACGGGTTTCGATGCCGTAGATGTGTCCGGCCTGTTTTGCCTTGAGGAACAGGTCGTAAATGATGAAGCCTAGGTAGGATTTGCCTGCGCCATGATCGGCCAGGGTGAGGTTCTCATGCTGCGCCAGGACTTCGTTCAGCAACGGCTCGATGAAGTGGAACAGGTGATAAACCTGTTTCAGCTTGCGCCGGCTGTCCTGATTGAGTTTGCCGTCGCGGGTTAAAATATGCAGCTCTTTCAACAACTCAATGGATTGGTCGGGCTTGATTTCGGGAATGATGAGGTTCACTGCAAGATCCTGGCGGGTGCGCTTAGCCGTGCATTTTAACATCCCCGGCCCTTTGGATACGGTGCCGGGGTGATAACATGTCATCAAGCCCGAACAGGCCCACATCAAGACCAAAATTTTCTCAACAAGGGACCCAATGCAAGAACTTGAATTTAACCTGACGCGCGAATTCGTCGAACTGGACAACCTTCTTAAATTGACGGGTGTTTGTGATAGCGGTGGCATGGGAAAAACGCTGGTTGCTGCAGGTGAAGTGTCGGTGGACGGCAAGGTGGAGTTGCGCAAAACCTGCAAAATTCGTGCAGGCCAGGTGGTCACGTTGGGAGATGTACAGATCAGCGTGCTGGGGCCAGCAGAAATGCCCAAGGGCGAATAGGCAGAGCGTTTCTTCTGGAAGCAAATCTGTTGGAGCTAATTCGCTGGTTTGAGTTTGTGGCTGCGGATGTACGGGGTCATTTTCTTGTCCATTTCAAGAATGTGTTTCCATAGCCAGTCGCCTACCAGGAAACTGTATAGTTCCCCAGCCGATTTCCTGTCTCCCGTGGTTTTGTTGTGTTCGTATTCCTGCAGCTTGTGGATGATTTTGTCATGAACGGCCTTGTGCTCTTCATATTCGGGGAAGCCGATGGCTTTCATAACCCGTTCTTCTTCCGAAAAGTGGTAGTGAGTGTAGTCGAGAAGAGCTTTAATCGTGTGGGCGACCGCTTCTTCACGATTGTGACCCAGCAGGTCATCATGTAACTGATTGAGGATGTCGAAGAGTCGTTGATGATGGCCGTCCAGGGTTTGGTCTCCAACACTGTAGATATCCGACCAGTTGACAAATGCCATGATAATTACTCCGTTTGTATATGTCATATTGTAGCAAATGCTTACATGTATAACCATGCATCTATAATGGTTGTCTGGCGAGACGGAGCGCAGGCGTGTTTTTCATTAATAAATAGTTAGTTATGCGACTTTGTGTAATCAATATCAAGGGCCATCAGCTTAAATGCCAGCAAAATTATTTTCCCTGAACGGTGTGCCCGATGACGAAGCGGAAGACGTGCGGGCTTTGTTGACGGCCGGCGAAATCGATTTTTACGAAACTCCGGCGGGAAACTGGGGTATTTCGGCACCTGTGATTTGGCTGAGCGATGAGAGTCAGCTTGAGAAAGCCCGCGCGCTGATCGCGGAATACCAGGAGGAACGGCTGGTCCGGGCGAGAGCAGCGTATGCGAATCTGAAAAAAGAAGGCCGGGATCGAACCCTTGTCGACGTTATCAGGGACAACCCGCTACGCTTCTTCATCTATCTGGCGGCAATCGCAGCCATCATCTATTTTTCCACCAAACCGTTCCTGGATATTGGAAAATAGCGGCTTCCACCATACGGAAAAGAACCATGATCGCCCGGGAAAAAACCTTGTTTTTCGTCGTGTTGCTGGCGGCGCTGTTTTTCTTCGTCGAGCATCCCATTCTCCACGCCGGGCAGGCGGCTTCCTGGGCGGCGTTCGTGGTGCTGTTCGCCGCCATCGTGGCGACCTCGATCCGCGTCGCCGGGCATGCAGAGGTACTCGCCCACCGTCTGGGGGAGCCTTATGGCACCATGATCCTGACGTTCTCGGCGGTGGTGGTGGAAGTGGTGATGCTGGTGATCATCATGATGAATTCCGATGCCCCCACGCTGGCGCGCGACACCGTGTATTCCGCGGTGATGATCGACATCAACGGCATCCTCGGGTTGGCGGCACTGATCGGCGGCATGCGCCACGGCGAGCAGAAATACAATCTGGACAGTTCCAACGCCTATATAGCGATGCTGTTTGCAGCGGTCGGGATCGCCATGTTCGTGCCGGAATTCATTCCGGCACAATCGTGGCAGGCCTACTCGGTGTTCACCGTGCTGATTGTCTTCGTGCTCTATGTGGCTTTCCTGCGCATCCAGACCGTGGAGCACCGGGGTTTTTTCGAGTACCACTACAGCGACGAGGAAGCGGACCAGGCGCATGGCGGGAATTCCACGCTGTACCACACGCTGGCGCTGGTGTTCAGCGTGGTCATGATCGGCATTTTGGCCGAGTTTCTGGCGGCTTTCATGGAAGAGGGGATGCGCGGCAGCAATCTGCCGCTGGCGATTCCGGCGGTGATGGTGGCGGTGGTCTCGGCCAGTCCGGAGATTCTCACCGCGCTTCGCGCGGCCTTGGCGGATCGCATGCAGACCGTGATCAACATTGCGTTGGGGGCGTCCCTGGCCACGGTGCTGCTGACTATTCCGGTTATCGAGGGCATCGCGCTGCTCACCGGCCAGCGCATCGAAATGGCCATGACGCCGGTGCAAACGGCGATGATGGTACTGACCCTGCTGGTGGCCTTGATCAACTTGCACGATGGCGAAACTAACGTGCTGGAGGGCATGGTGCATTTTGCCCTGTTCATGACTTTCGTGGCACTGGTGTTTCTGGCGTGAAACCCTGGGTTGCGGAAAGTTCCCATGTCCCAATATTGCTGTGCCTATCGGGGCTATGACTCAAAAAGGAGAACGCCATGATTCGCTTGTTTATTGCAGTCTTTGCCACGTTGCTGATTGTTGGCCAACCATCGTTTGCCGGCCCCCTTGACGAGGCCAAGGCCCAGGCGCATCTGAATGCGATTGCCGCCGGAAATCTGGAAGCGCTGATGGCGGACTATCCGGACGATGTCTACATGGATTGGGTCGGCGGCCCACTTGATGGACGCTATCGCGGCAAGGCGGCTGTCCGCGAGGTTTGGCAAAAGTTTATCGCGGCCAACGAGGGGAAACCGAGGCCGGCAATATTCAGTAAACTCGAATCGTACGCAAATCCGAAAGGCGCCTCGGTGGAAGCAAGCGCGGAATATGGCGGTGTCAAACCGCTCAAGGCGTGGCATGTGCTGGTGTACCGCGATGGTATTCTGGCTACCGAACTGTGGCAAATTGCGCCGGCAATCCAGGTAAAACCATGACCCGAGCTTTCGCTGCCATCTTGTTGGCGGCACTGACGGCTGCCTGGTTGCCGGCGCATGCAGGCAGTCTGGAAGTCCATATGGCAACAGCGGCGGGTAAGCCGCTGGAAGATGCCGCCGTGGTGCTGGAGCCGCTTTCGGGCTCCGCGCTTTCCGAGCGCCCGCCGCCGGCGGCGATTGAACAGCGCAACCGCGAGTTTGTGCCCTATCTCACTATCGTGCAGACAGGCACGGCGGTGGATTTTCCCAATCGGGATCCATTCAAGCACCACGTCTATTCGTTTTCGCCCGCCAAGGTTTTCGAAATCAAACTTTACGCCGGCAAGCCTGCGCAACCGGTGGTTTTCGGCAAGCAAGGCGAAGTGGCGCTCGGTTGCAATATTCACGACTGGATGGAGGCCTATGTGCTGGTTGTGGATACGCGCTTTTTCGCCAAAACGGGCGTCAATGGCCAGGCGCTCATATCTAGTGTCCCTGCCGGACGTTACCGGCTACAGCTCTGGCATCCCCGCCAGAAAACCGCATCCCCGCCCCGTGAAATCGAAATTGGTACCGTCCCGGTCAAACTGGAACTGGTGATGAACGTCGCGCCGCACATGTTCAAACCCAGGCCGCCGGTCGAGGCGGACGGGTACTGATATATGATTTTCCGCTCTCTCAGGCATCGTATTGCCGCCGTGTTCGTGGGATTATTGGTACTGGTGATGCTGCTGATTTTGGTGCTCGTCGCCCGCAGCAATGAACGCATCGTTGCCGAAGAAATGGGACGGGAACTCACCGCCGGTAGCCACATCTTCACCCGCTTGGTGGGGCAGAACCAGCGCCAACTGGAGGTCGCCGCCACCTTGTTGGCTTCCGATTTCGGCTTCCGCGAAGCTATCGCCACCCAGGATCAGCCGACCATCCGCTCCGTCTTGCGCAATCACGGTCAGCGTATCGGTGCCAAGGTAATGATGGTTATTAGCCGCGATGGCCAGGTGATTGCCGAAACGCAACAAAATAACGCCTCATCCCGCCCGTTTCCATTTCCGGACATGCTGGCCGCCGCCGAGTTGTCAGGGAAAAATGCCGACTTCAAGGCGATGAAAGATGGCCACCTCTACCAGATTGTCCTGGTCCCTATTCTGGCGCCCAAACTGATTGCCTGGGTGGCAATGGGGTTCCCCGTGGATGACGGCTGGGCGCGCGACCTGTCGGCAGCGACCGGCCTGGCGGTCAGCGTGGTGCACCTTGACAGGCCGGATGCCATGCTGCTTGCTTCATCGCACGACAGCGCGCGGCGGGCTGCGCTGCCGGCGACATTGGCGCCGCTGTTGCGAGAAGGCACGGGCCAGCCAACCCAGAATATTCTGGTTCTCGTCGGCGAACGCTATCAGACCCTGCTGCTGCCGCTGGGTAAGGAGGCGTCCATCATTTTGCAGCGTTCGCTGGAGCAGGCGGAAGCGCCTTTCCGCTCCATGCAAACGGCCCTGTACATCATCACGCTGGGCGGCATCGCCGTGTTCGTGTTCGGTAGCCTGCTGTTCGCGCGGCGGATTGCGGGGCCGGTCAACCAGTTGGCCAGCGTGGCGCATCGTATCGAGGCGGGCGACTATACCCAGCCTGTACCCAGCTTTCCGCCGGATGAAATCGGCCAGCTGGCCGTCAGCTTCGAGCGTATGCGCGAAGGGATTGCCAGCCGTGAAAACAAAATTCTCAAACTGGCTTACGAGGATATGCTCACCGGGCTGCCCAACCGCACCTACTTCCTCGAGGCGTTCGAGCGACTGCCCGAAGATGCCCAGGCGGCCGTTGCAGTGCTTGACCTCGACCGTTTCGCGCTGATCAATAGTGCCCTTGGCCATCCCGTTGGTGATCGGCTTTTGGTCGAGGTGGGCGCTCGCCTGGCGCGCCTTGGCCCCGTCCTGGCTGTCCGGTTGTGGGGCGACGAATTCGCCTTCCTGCTGGAAAATGCGGATAAGGCAGGGGCGGAAAAGTTTGCCGGATTGCTGCTGGGCATTTTGCGCGATCCCATCTCCTTGCAGGGCCAGCAGCTCGATGTCGGCGGCAGTCTCGGTGTCGCGCTTTATCCCCAGGACGGCGGGGATGCCACCACGCTGTTGCGGCGAGCGGAGCTGGCCATGTATGCGGCCAAACGAAAACATAGCGGTTTTGCGTTTGCCGCCGAGGTCAACGGCGACCCGCCGCACGAGCAGTTGTCGCTGCTCGGCGAAATGCGCGATGCACTGGCCCGCCAGCAGTTCGTCATCTACTATCAGCCCAAGCTGAACCTGACCAGCAATCGGATCACCGGCGCCGAAGCCTTGCTGCGCTGGCAACATCCGGAACGGGGCCTGGTGCAGCCGATGAGCTTCATCCCGTTCGCGGAACAGACCGGGTTCATTCGTGAAATCACGCCCTGGCTGCTGGAACAAGTTGCTTCACAGAGCGCGCAGTGGCGCCGGGATGGACTTTTCATCACGCCATCGATCAATCTCTCCGCTCTCGATCTGTTGAATCCGGGGCTGGTCGACCAGATGCGCCACTTGATCGATCTGCACGATCTTCCGCCCAATGAGTTATGCCTGGAAATCACCGAGAGCGCGTTGATGGAAGACCCGGAGCAGGCATTGGCAAACCTGTCCGAGCTGGCAGGGCTGGGACTCAAACTTTCGATCGACGATTACGGAGCGGGACAGGCCTCACTCGCTTATCTCAAGACGTTGCCAGTGCACGAGTTGAAAATCGATCAGATCTTCATCCGCCATGTCACCGAATCGGCCAGAGACGCCGCCATCGTCCAGTCCACTATTCTGCTGAGCCATGCACTGGGCTTGAGCGTGGTTGCGGAGGGTGCCGAGACGCCTGCCGACCTCGCCTGGTTGCGCGGTAACGGTTGCGACATCGGCCAAGGCTATGGCATTGCCAGACCCATGCCGGCAGATGATCTGCCGGCATGGATTTCCGCTTATCACGGTTGACATGGCGCCAGGAGCGCCCCGATAATCGAGCCATGATTCTGCTGCCATCCACCCACCATATTCAAGTCCGTTTCTGCACCCGCCTGCGCATGGCGTGGCGCTTTGCGTCCTGTGGCCCGGAGGGTTAGCGCTCAAGTACCGCTAACATCAGTATTTTCCGCAAGGCCACAGACAAACTCTGTGGCCTTTTGTTTTTTGTCGCCTGTTGAGGAGTATTGGGCATGTCGCTGCCGCTCGCATTCGTTTCAGTGATCCTGATCTGGTCCACCACACCGCTTGCCATCAAGTGGAGCGCGCTGGGGGTGGGCTTCAGCTTCGCGGTGTTTTCGCGCATGGCGATCGGCACGTTGCTGTGCGTGGCGCTGCTGGCGGTCCTGCGCATTCGCGTCCCGATGCATCGCAAGGCGCGGCAGGCTTATCTGGCCAGCGGGCTGAGCCTGTTCGGCGCCATGACGCTCACCTACTGGTCGGCGCAATATGTCTCTTCCGGCCTGATCTCGGTGCTGTTCGGCTTGTCGCCGCTGATCACCAGCCTGGGAGCGGCGTTATGGCTGGAAGAAGAGGCGCTGACCAGCAACAAGGTTCTCGGCATGGTGCTTGGGCTGGGCGGACTGGGACTGGTGTTCCAGGGCGGCATGGAACTTGGGCCGGGCGCGCTGTTGGGTATCCTGGCGCTGCTGGCGGCGGTGGCGACGCAGTCGCTCGGACTGGTTTGGATCAAGCGTATCGGGGACGATAGCCACCCGCTGGCGATGACGCTGGGTACGCTGGCGGTAGGGCTGCCGCTGTTCTTTGCAGCCTGGTGGTGGGCGGATGGACATTTGCCCACGGTGATGCCGCAGCGGGCGCTGCTCGCCACGGTCTACCTCGGGGTGTTCGGCTCGGTACTGGGCTTCATGCTGTATTTTTACATGATCAAGCACATGGAAGCCGGGCGCGTGGCGCTGATCACGCTCATCACCCCGGTCATGGCGCTACTGTTGGGCCATGTCCTGAACAACGAAGCGGTGCTGCCCCAGGTCTGGTTCGGCACCGCGCTCATCCTGTTGGGGCTGGGTTTGCACCGTTGGGGCCAGGCACTTCTGGCACCGACCCGGAGCGGGCGATAGCGAAAGGAAAATGTTCTCCTGCATGGCTGGCGAGGTTTCAGGTAATCACTGTCGGCTGCTCGCGCCCGGTTCGGTCCCGGATCTGCCCCAGTTCCTCGGCCAACTGGATCAGCGGGGCGAGGGCTTGCTGGGTGTCGAGGCCGTGTTTGGCCGGGTCCGGCTCGTAGGATTCCATATAGACCCGTAGCGTCGCGCCCACGGTGCCGGTGCCGGAAAGGCGGAACACGATGCGTGTGCCATGCTCGAACAGGATGCGCACGCCCTGGCCGGTGGTCACGCTGTTGTCTACTGGATCGGTGTAGCTGAAATCGTCGCAGGATTCGACGGTAAGCGCGCCGAACTGTTTGCCCCATAATTCGCCGAAACTGTCGCGCAGATGCTGCATCAATGCTTCCGCAGCCTTGGCGTCCACTTCTTCGTAGTCGTGGCGCGAGTAGTAGTTGCGTCCGTATTTCGCCCAGTGCTCGCGCACGATGTGCGCCACCGGCTGCTTGCGCACCGCCAGCAGGTTGATCCAGAACAGCACGGCCCACAAGCCGTCTTTCTCTCGCACGTGGTCGGAGCCGGTGCCGAAACTTTCCTCGCCGCACAAGGTGATCCTGTTGGCGTCCAGCAGGTTGCCGAAGAATTTCCATCCAGTGGGGGTTTCATAGCATTCGATGCCGAGGCGCTCTGCCACTTTATCAACGGCGGCGCTGGTGGGCATGGAACGGGCGACACCGGAGATCCCCATGCGGTAACCCGGTACCAGGGTTGCATTGGCGGCAAGAACAGCGAGGCTGTCGCTGGGCGTGACAAAGAAGTTGTTGCCCAGAATCATGTTGCGGTCGCCGTCGCCATCCGACGCGGCGCCGAAATCCGGCCCGCTGGGCCGGGTCATGATCTCGACCAGTTCGTGCGCGTACACCAGGTTGGGGTCCGGGTGGCCGCCGCCGAAATCTTCCAGCGGCTCGCCGCGCATCACGGTACCTGACGGCGCCCCGAGGCGGTGTTCGAGGATTTCCCTGGCGTAGGGGCCGGTGATCGCGTTCATGGCATCGAAGCGCATCGAGAATAAGCCGGAGTTGAACAGGGCGCGAATCAGGTTGAAGTCGAAGAGATGTCCCATCAGGTCGGCATAATCGGCCACCGGGTCGATCACACTGACCTTCAGGTTGCCCAACTGGGTCTCGCCCAGGCTGGCCAGATCCACGTCAGGTGCTTCAAGCGTCTGGTATTCAGCGATTTCGCGGCTGCTGGCGTAAATCGCATCGGTGATTTTTTCCGGCGCGGGACCACCGTTGCCTGTGTTGTACTTGATGCCGAAATCGCCATCCGGCCCGGCCGGATTGTGGCTGGCCGACAGGATGATGCCGCCGAAGGCCTGGTATTTGCGGATTACCGCGGAAACCGCGGGGGTGGACAGCAGACCGTTCCGCCCTACCAGCACTTGCCCGAAGCCGTTGGCTGCCGCCATTTTCAGGATGGTCTGGATGGCGGTCTTGTTGTGGTAGCGGCCATCCCCTCCGACGACAAGCGTGGCGCCCTGATAGTTTCCGAGGTTGTCGAAAATGGATTGAACGAAGTTTTCCAGGTAATGGGCTTGCTGAAATGTCGCAACTTTTTTGCGCAAGCCGGAAGTGCCCGGCTTCTGGCCTTCAAACGGCGTTGTCTTGACAGTCTTGAGCTTGTTCATGGTTTCCACCCTTGGTATTTGGTTTTGAATATTATAGCGCTATCCGGCTGTGCACTCCCGCTGCCTGCCACGCGCATGCGTGGCCTCGCCTGTTTGCACTTGCACCAAGCTTCGAACAGTGCTGAAATGCACCCAACCCCGCCTTCGGCTGACCCGGAACTCCAGAAGTAATTGACCATGCACGATACAGATAGCCTCGTTCCGCTCAGGATAGCCGATGTTGCGGTGGGCAAACCCCTGCCCTGGCCGGTCTACGGTCCCAACAAGAAATTGCTGCTGCGGGAAGGGTATGTTATCGAGACCCAGAAACAGCTCGACATGCTGGTCAAGGACGGGGTATATCGCAATACTTCCTGGCGGCCTTTCGGGGTGCGGGCGAGAAGTGCTGCCCACGTGGAAGATAAAAAGCCGGAGGAGGCCGAAGCAGCCCATTACAGCTTCGAGGAGATGAAACCCCGTGTCGGGGATGCCATCCAGATCGAGGTAAAGGGCGAACGTTACCCGGTGAGACTGATGGGGTTTGTAAAGGGCAGTACCGTCATGGTGACCACGCCCACTGTCGATGGAAGCATGATTCTGCTGCGCGAGGGGCAACCGGTCGTGGTGCGATCGTTCTCGGGCAAGGATGCCTACGGTTTTTCATCCGGTATTTTGCGGGTGTGCAACGTTCCGCTGCCTTATCTTCATCTGGCTTATCCAAAAGAGGTCCAGAGCGTTGCAGTGCGCAAGACGGCACGAGCGGAGTTCGATCTTATCGGTACCGTGCTCAATACCAGCAATCCGGAAATGAGTACCAGTCGACCAGTGAGGATAAGCGATTTCAGTGTTGCGGGCGCTTCCTTTTCCTCGCCGGGGCCGGTGGGCGAGAAAGGCGATACACTCGCGCTGACGTTTCGCGTCAGGATCAATGAAACCGATACTTATCCCACGGTGAACTGTATCGTCCGCTCAGTGGCCAAGGAAGGCAGTACCGGAAGCACTGCCGAAAAACTGCGTTATGGCGTGCAGTTCACGGATGTTCCATCGGACGTGTCCCTGCTGATACAGAATATGGTTTACCAGAAACTATTGGAAAATGCCTGATTTTCCCGGGAGAGCCCCGCTTTCCTTACTGTGCGCTCCCCGCATCGGGTATAGGGTTGGTGTGAAGTTTACTAATTATTGAGAGGAGTAATCCCGATGTCGACAGAAACGAAAAAATACCGTTTGGTGACGCGTAGCGACTTTGATGGCCTGGTTTGTGCCGTATTGCTGAAGCATCTGGATATGATCGACGACATCAAGTTCGTCCATCCCAAGGACATGCAGGATGGCAAGATCGAAATCACAGCCAACGACATCACCACCAACCTGCCTTACGTGGCGGGTGCGCACCTGGTCCTCGACCACCATTTGTCAGAGACCGTGCGCAATACCGGGGAGCGTCCCAACCACATCATTCATCCCGAGGCGCCCTCGGCGGCGCGGGTGGTGTACGACCATTTCGGCGGCCGGAAAGCATTTCCCGCCGAATGGGACGAAATGATGCTGGCGGTGGACAAGGCGGATGCCGCCCAGTTCAGCCGCGAGGAAATCCTTCACCCGAAAAACTGGGAACTGCTCAATTACCTGATGGACGCGCGCACCGGCCTGGGGCGTTTCCGCGATTTCCGTATTTCCAACTACAACCTGATGATGGATTTGATCGACTATTGCAAGAACCACAGCATAGCCCAGATCATGACCTTGCCCGATGTGAAGGAAAGGGTGGACCTGTACTTCGAGCAGGAGGAGAAGTTCAAGGAGCAGATCAAACGCTGCGCCACGGTGCACAAGAATCTTGTGGTGCTGGACTTGCGTAATGAAGAAACCATCCACGCCGGCAACCGCTTCATGATCTACGCGCTGTTCCCGGAGGCCAATATTTCAATCCATGTGCTGTGGGGATTGAAGAACCAGAACACGGTGTTCGCCACCGGGAAATCCATCCTCGACCGCAGCGCGAAAACCAATGTCGGCGACCTGATGCTGCAATACGGCGGAGGCGGACACCAGGCGGCCGGCACGTGCCAGGTAGACAACGACAAGGCCGGGCAGGTATTGCAGGAATTGATTGCCAGGATCAATGCCGACGGCTGATCCAGTCGGCGGAAAGGACTTTGCTCGCAGCGCTGTTGTAGATTCGGCCATCGCACGAATTAAAACCGCGGTTCAATAACCGCAAAGATGCCAATGCCGCACAGGGGAAACATGAAAGAAATATCGCGTTTTCGCGGTTTGGCGGGTGAGGTGGCGGGGGGCATCCTGTCGCCATTTACTTTCTTCTCCGCGATTCCCGTTGTTTTCGTATTCCTCGTTTTGGGGTTCCTCGTGGGCAAGGTCAGCAGCGGTATGGCGGAAATTGCCGTTGCGCCGGTTTTGATCGGTGCCTACGCCATGATCGTGGGGCGCTTTGCGCTACCCGCGCGTCACGGGGAGCTCGATGGCGGTTTCTTCGTCAGTTCCTGCGATTTCGCCGATTTGCCCGGGTTTGCCGGACGCTATCTGGTGCTCACCCTGGCGTGGGGTTTGCCGTTTGCGTTTCTAGGCTGGGCCTTGCTGGATCGGGAAACCCTGTTTTACGGTGCCATGGGGGCGTTCAGTCCAATGGATGCGGCGCAGCTGGGCATGAAGGGGGTGTTGCTGCTGGCGATGGGCCTGGTGGCCATGTTCATGCCGACCTTGTGTTTTATCGTGACCACACGTACTGATTCGATTGCCGATGTCCTGAGCCCGGATACCTGGGGATGGCTACTGTCGGAACGCCGTGCCGACCTGGCGGCATTTTATGTGGGACTGATCGGCGGCATGATCGTGCTTGTGGGCTTGTATCTGATCCCTTTCGCGCTGGTTGCCGCGCTGGCTTTTAAAACATCGTTGCAAGCCGGCGTGGCGGTGTCCGGTTTTCTTTATCTTTTGATGCTTGCTGTGTCTCCCATTCTCCTGGGGCGTTTATGTGGCGCTTTCGTGGCCGGAGAAGGCGGAATGGAAAAAGAAGCGGCAGACCTGATGGAAACTCTGGGTATCCCCCCGACGGCATCCCGGCCTTTTCAAGCCCCACAGAATATTGTTGAGCCGGAGCAGGCGCTGAAACTTGGGAAAAAACCTGTTTTCGGAGAAATAGTCGACCGGGTGAGGGTCTTGCCCCCGGACGCGCTCGGCGCGGAAATCGCAAAGGCCGAGGCGCGCCTCGCCGCGCAGCCGCGCGATCCGCATAGCGCGGCCGAGTTGTCCCTGCTTTACAAAAGAGCGGGTGAGAAGGAAAAATCGCTCAAGGCCGCGGCCAATGCGATATCCCAGGCGGTGCGCGATGGTTTTTCCGAGCTCGGCATGTCCTTGTTCCGCGTGTTCGCCAAGGAACGGGCAGCCCTTGGACTGGATGCCCTGACACTGGAAGTGGTCGGCAACCTGCTGTTGAATCAGGGCGAGCTCTTAAGCGCCGGGTGGTGTCTGCATGAAAGCGCGGTCAGCGCCGGCGATGTGGTCAAGGCCCAGAAAAAACTGCTGCACGTCGCCGGCGTTGCGGAGGAGTCCGGAAAATTCTCGGAAGCGATTTCACTTTATGATTATCTTATCGGGAAATACCCCGAATCGCCGCTGAAACAATACGCCGCCCAAGGCAAGGAAAGAGCCCAAGCGGAGAAGGGGGAGAAGCCATGAAGAAGTTGGGGCGCGCTGCTTTCTCCAGCCATATTCACTACGAGGACTGGGTTTTTGTCATTTCGTAAGCTTCGTACCCTGTTCTTGCTCTGCCTGCTGGCGCTGGTGGCGGGAATGTCGTACTGGGAGCGCCTGGTGGTGACGCAGTGGTCCCGGCCCCTTGAAGTGGTGATTTATCCCATCGACGGGGATGGCTCCAGCAAGGTGAGGGATTATCTCCGGGTGCTGGATGAACGCCGCTTCCAGGAAATCAGGGCTTTCCTCGAAAAACAAAGCACGCGCTATGCGGGGAAGGAAATGCCGCTTGCCGCCATCCGCATGGGAAGGGAAATCGGGGAAATACCCCCCACGCCCGGCGGGCGGGGCGCCGTGGAATCCCTGTTGTGGAGCCTCAGGCTGAGATATTTTGCATTTCGCCACACTCCTTTCCTCGACAGCCTCGGCAGGGTCAGGCTGTTCGTGGTGTACCACGAAGGCGAGGAGGGCAGGCCGCTACAACATTCCCTGGGATTGCAGAAAGGCTTGATTGGCGTGGTTCATGTCTTTGCCCAGGAGAAGCAGGACCGGCAGAACAATGTGGTAATCACGCACGAACTGCTGCACGCGCTGGGCGCCACCGACAAGTACGATGTCCACGGGATGCCAGTCTATCCGGAGGGGTTTGGCGAGCCTGGGGACGGCCCGCGTTATCCCCAACGTACGGCGGAGATCATGGCTGGCCGGGTTGCGCTTGCGCCGCAAATAGCGGAAATTCCCGAAAGTCTCGATGCCTGCGTGATCGGATACAGGTCTGCGTTTGAGATAAACTGGTGAATCGTGTTGTTCATGGAGACAAGGGATGGACCTGGAGTCGAGTGAGGCTGAAAAAAGTGTCTTGAGTTTTCTGCCGGCGAAGAAAGAACTGGTGCGCGATATCCTGATTCAGGTTGTCCTTGCGTGTTCGCTCGGACCCCTGGTGGGGCCGCTGGTGGTGAGCTGGATCAATCCGGTCCAGGCCTGGGGCGGAGCGGGAATCGGCGATTATTCGCCGGGCAGCGTCCTGCTCTGGGGCATGGCCTTTCTGATGTTCGAAGCTTTGTTTTATACCGGCTGGCTGATTTCGCGTGCACGCAGGGGCTGGAACGAACGCGACTCCTCTTCGGCATGGTGGAATCAGCAATGAAGAGGGCGAGGGCGGCGTTTTCATCCGGCCAGGATTGCAGCGGAATCAACTGGTAATATACTTCCCAACTCAATTAACCTTGTGCGGTGTAGCTTATGAATTCGAACAGTAACGATTGCCTGGCGATCACGGCTTGCGGCGAGGATCGGGTCGGCCTGGTGGAAAAACTGACCAACAGGATCACGGAAACCGGCTGCAATATCGAACAAAGCCGCATGGGGGTTCTGGGCGGGCAGTTTGCCCTGATCATGCGCGTTAGCGGCAGTCAGGCCGGGCTATCCCGCCTCGAAAGCCAGCTTGTTCCGCTGGGGCAGGAACTGGAGCTGGCCATTATTCACAAGTGGACGCGGAATCGTGAGCAGGCGCGGCCTGCCATGCCATACGCAGTGGAGGTGGTGGCACTCGACCATCCCGGTATCGTGCATAGTCTGGCCAGCTTTTTCGCGCGCCAGGGTATCAATATCGAGGCGCTGGAAACCGACACCTATGCCGCGCCCCACACCGGCACTGCGATGTTCGCCGTGCACATGACCGTGGGCGTGCCCGCCGGGATGCAGGTTGCTGCACTGCGCGACCAGTTTTTCGTCTATTGTGATGATCTCAATCTTGATGCAAGCCTGGAGCCTTCGCGGGGCTAGGGGGCGCAATGAGTCAATCCTGCAGCCTGGGGCATACGCCCGATTGGTCCGGGGTTGAAGTGGTGCGCCTCACTTCAACCTCGCCGAAGGATTATCGTGCGGCCATGGCGCTAGCCGATGCCGAGGCGGCTGTCCGTCTGGGCGACGCCATGCTGCTTTCCTGGTACGACCGCGACCGGGATTTCGAGTCTCCCCAGCATGCCAGTGAATGCCATCTGGGTAGTGCCGTGCCGGGTTACGTGGATTACGGCCTGAACCATGGAGCAAGACTGGTGGTGGATATCGAGGATGGGCGTTTCGTGTTTTTTTATCTGCCGCTCGATTTCCCGATATGAAAATCATTCCAGCCATTGCGCAAAACCAGTTGCGTCTCGCCGCCTTGCGGCGTGATCTTCATGCTCACCCGGAAACCGCATTCGAGGAGCAGCGCACCAGCGATGTGGTGGCAGCCTTCCTCGAATCGCTTGGAATCGAGGTGCATCGCGGCCTGGCCGCTACCGGCGTGGTGGGCGTACTGCGCTCGGGCAGCAGCGACAAGACCATCGGGCTGCGCGCGGACATGGACGCCCTGCCCATCGCGGAGCAGAACGTCTTTCCGCATCGCTCCAGGCATGAGGGGAAAATGCATGCCTGCGGCCACGACGGGCACACCGCCATGCTGCTGGCGGCGGCGGAATACCTTGCTGCCACGCGCGCTTTCGACGGCACGGTGTATTTCATTTTCCAGCCTGCGGAAGAGGGCGAGGGCGGGGCGCGGGTCATGATCGAGCAGGGCTTGTTCGAGCGTTGGCCGATGCAGGCGGTGTTCGGCATGCACAACTGGCCGGGATTGGCGGCGGGCCAGTTCGCCATTATGCCCGGCCCGGTCATGGCCTCGGCGGACCAGTTCGACATCATCGTAAAAGGCCATGGCGCCCATGCCGCCATGCCGCACCAGGGGGCTGACCCGGTCGTTGCCGGCGCGGCGCTGGTGCAGGCGCTGCAAAGTATCGTGAGCCGCACGCTGGACCCGCTCGATGCGGCGGTGCTGAGCCTGACCCGCTTTCACGCCGGCGATGTATACAACGTGATTCCAGACCACGCACTGCTGGGCGGTACCGTGCGCGCCTTCCGTTCCGAAGTGCAGGACCAGGTGGAAGCGGCCATGGAACGCACATGCAACGGTATCGCATCGGGCTACGGGGTGCAGGTGAACCTGGACTACCGGCGCGGTTATCCGGCCACCATCAATTCGGCCGCCGAGGCTGAGCTGTGCCGGAACGTGGCGTCCACGCTGGTCGGCGGCGAGAACGTGCGCTGCGATCTGCGCCCCTCCATGGGAGCGGAAGACTTCTCCTACATGCTGCAGCAACGACCGGGATGCTATGTGTGGCTGGGGAATGGTTTAGGCGAAGGCGGCTGCATGCTGCACAATCCTCACTACGACTTCAACGACGACGTACTGCCCATCGGCGCGAGCTACTGGGCGCGGCTGGTGGAGCATGTATTGGGAGTCAGTGCTTGAAGAAAGCCAATGTTTGAGTTAGCCCTTATTCACTCTTAGTCTAATAGCTGTGGGTGAAAAAACGTCAACAGTGATACTTCCCATAATGGAAGCGTTCGCGTTGAGCCAGTTTCTGAGCCCAATTCCGCCCATGACAAGCTCAAATCTGAGTTTGTCGCTCTTCAACAGCCCGTGACCGGCGGGTTCAAAGCCGATATCTAAATAGACGGTTCATGAGGAAGAATGGAAGTCAATCAGTGCAGGTGTTTCTTGCCGCGAAAGTGAATCAGGCTGCCGGAGGGCTGGAAATCCGCTTCCGGCTCGCTGGCCTTGGTGGCCCAGTCGTGGTCGAACAGTTCGTTGACCAGCGTCTCAACCCGGCCCACTTCAGCCGGGCCGAAATGGCGCGACAGCAGGCCGGCAACGTCTTCCACCATGCGCCGCCGTTGCGCCTGATGAATCGATTCGGCGCTTGGACCGGCAAAAATCAGCTGGTATTCGTCGCGGCCATCCTCGTGATAGAAGGTGAGTTCTATTTCCGAGGCGTGTTCCAGCATTGGCCCCATGTGCACCAGCGTTTCCTGCAGCGCGCGATGGAAACTGCGACCCACTTCGCCGGTCCAGCACACGTCGAGAACACGGGCGGACTGGTCATAGCTTACGCCGGGTTCGCTGGGCTCCAGGCTGGCCATTTCGCTGATGTTCTCCACGTCCAGATATTCAAGCCACTGGCGCAAACCGGCTTCGAGTTGGGCCAGCGTGGTGCCTTTGCGCAGATAAAGGCTGCCATGTACATGAACTTCGGTGCGCATTCTGTTACTCCTTGCATTAAGTCGCTCATTTTACCCGATTGGAGATGCTGCCGGTGAATCCCACAGCCATGCCGCACCACGCACGCCGCTGGAATCGCCGTGCAGGTTGCGCACCAGGCGGGTATCCACGCGGTCCGAGAAGACATAGCGCTGCCATAGCCTGGGTATGTTCAGGTACAGGCTTTGGATATTGGACATGCCGCCGCCAAGGATGATCACATCCGGGTCGAGAATGTTGATGACGTGGGCCAGCGAACGCGCCATGCGGTCTTCGTACTGGCTCAGGGTGTCAATGCACGCGGCATCACCACGCGCCGCACGCGCCACGATCCCGACGGCATCCAGACTTTCCCCGCCGGCATTGCAATGAAGCCGGGTCATGGCCGGGCCGGAAAGAAAGGTTTCAATGCAGCCCCGTTTGCCGCAATAGCACTCCGGTCCCGGATGCTCATCTTTCCCGGCAGGCCAGGGCAGAGGGTTGTGGCCCCATTCGCCGGCGATGGCGTTGGCCCCGGTGAGGACTTTTCCGTGGACCACGATGCCGGCCCCGGTACCGGTGCCGATAATCACCCCGAACACGACTTCCGCGCCGCAAGCCGCACCGTCAGTGGCTTCGGAGAGGGCGAAGCAGTTGGCATCGTTGGCGATGAGGATGGGGCGCTGGAGCAGTTGCTCCAGATCGCGCTGAATCGGCTGGCCGTTGAGGACCACGGAATTCGAATTCCTGAGCAAGCCGGTGGCGCGGGAAATGGCTCCGGGGGTGCCGATGCCGATGGTGCCTCGCATGCCCGCATCGGTTTCAACCGCAAGCACCAGTCTGACTATTGCCTCCAGTGTTGCAAGGTAGTCGCCCCGGGGCGTGGGAACGCGCCGCCGCAAAAGCTCGGTACCGCTTTTGTCCAGCGCGACGATTTCTATTTTAGTGCCGCCAAGATCGACGCCAATTTGCATGGAGGCTCCGGGATAAGATTCAATAAATCGAGTAAAATGAGGCCAGACCTAATTGTGGAGAATAATCATGAGCGATGAAACATTTGAACCAAAAAACGAACTGGAACATCGCTTGTTGGCGGCGGCAAATGGAGAGATTTCCAGCGAGGAGCTGATCGGAGGGCTGCTGGATGCGCAGGTGTTCATGCCGGTGGAAGACGAGGATAGCGGGATAATCGGCTTTCAGCGCTCCACCTACGCTCGTCCGCTGGTAGTGCAGGCCGAGGAGGGGGTTCATGTCCTGGTGCTGTTCAGCAGCCCGGAACGGGCCAAGCCGGTGGTAGAGGAGTTTCCAAAATTCGGCGGCGGTCTGCTGGCTGATTTTCGCTGGGTGCTGGAGCGCATCGATGCGGGCGCGGGCGTGACCATCAATCCGGGCTGGGAAATAGGGATCGACCTCGACCCTGAAACGGTCGAGCAACTGGCCCAGGAACTGCTCGCGGAGAAAGCCAGACTGCACTGATTCTTTTGCGGGCGAAACCGTTCCTCTAACGGCATCGCCCGCCGACCCGCCGTAAATAGGGCTATTCCACAGTCCCGAATGATCTGTCGCTGCTGTAGGCCGGCAAAGGCAGGCCGGCGATGCGGCTTCCTTGGCTCACGGGGCCGCCCGGGAACATGCGATAGAGATATTTTCTGCCCCCTTGCGGGGAGAATTCCTCCTCCATGCAATGCAGCAGCGAGCGTCCGCTGGATGCAGGGCCACACTCCTGATAATGATCGCGCATGTAGCAGATAACTTCCCAATGTTCAGGTGAGAGTGTAATGCCCTCTTTTGCGGCAAGTTCAGCTGCGATCGCCTCGGTCCAGGGCTCCAGTTCGTCCAGATTGCAGGGGGCGCCGCTCGATGACCGTTCGCTGGCGGCGATGGTTTGATTGATGTCCAACATGGCTATCCCTCCTTCGCGTTTGGCAGGGTATTGATAACAACACTCAATACCCTGTCCGTTTCGGATGTACTTGACCAGTTAGACGTTGCAATAAAAATTGCGTTCTCAGGACTGAAAAGTCCTGTTAATCGACTCCCAGCGCTTTCTTCACCACTGCCAGCATGCCCGGCGTGAAATCGAGTTTGAGCGCGGCTTCATGTCCCCGTTCCGACATTTTTTTCCAGGTCTTGCGCAGGATGTCGAGCAGCTTTTCTTCTTCATAATGGCTGTATTTGTTTACGAACGCTTCCAGATAGTGTTGCAGGAAAGTCAGGTCGATTACGTCTTCCAGCATCTGTGTTTCCGGATTGAGCTTGAGCTTTTCCTTGCGCAGCAGCGACTTAACCTTGTCAATCATCTCATCGTCGTAGCCGGCTTCGCGCATCAGTTCGCCCGCTGTTTCGCCGTGATACTTGTACAGGAAGGTGCGCCATTGAAAATAGCCGGTCTTGTCCATCGGATAGCTATCGCGCGGGATTTTCCAGCGACAGATGTGCTGGGCGCGCACGGCGAGCTGGATCTGTTCCGATGCATCGGGGGCGAAGCGCTGCAACATGTCTGTCATGCGCTGGGCGTAGAGAAGCTCCTTGGGGTATTCCTTGCCCTCGAACATTTCCTGGTTAGGGTCTTGTGCGTTGGCGGCGTCAAATTTGGCAATCGCCAGGTCGAAACGGG
Organism: Sulfuricellaceae bacterium; assembly: GCA_031426915.1. Classification (GTDB taxonomy): domain Bacteria; phylum Pseudomonadota; class Gammaproteobacteria; order Burkholderiales; family Sulfuricellaceae; genus Sulfurimicrobium. The sequence goes on from JASJPB010000015.1 coordinate 23,669, forward strand.
CTTTATCAGAAATCATATCGGTCGTCCTTGATCCGGAACAAGAAAAATGAAAAGTATATCACCAAACCCTTATGTTGTCGGTTGCGACAAACTTAAGCGTGAAACGCGGGTAGTCAGGGAATTTGTAAATAAAAAAGCCGCCAGGGTTTCCCCCTTGGCGGCTTTCGCTTCAGCCCTTGGGGCGATTACAGTTCGCCGGCGTGTTTCGCCAGGTATTCGGCTACACCCTTGGTGTCGGCCTTCATGCCGGCCTTGCCCTTGTTCCAGCCGGCCGGGCAGACTTCGCCGTGTTGCTCGGTGAATTGCAGGGCGTCAATCATGCGCAGCATTTCGTCGATGTTGCGGCCCAGCGGCAGATCGTTCACCACCTGGTGGCGCACAATGCCGCTCTTGTCGATCAGGAAGGAGCCGCGGTAGGCAACACCGGCGTCGGCTTCGACATCGTAGGCCTTGCAGATTTCATGCTTGATGTCGGCAACCAGCGGGTACTGAACCTGGCCGATTCCGCCATTGTTGACTGCGGTGTTTTTCCATGCCAGGTGGGAGAAGTGCGAGTCGATGGAAACGCCGATCACTTCCACGTTGAGGCTCTTGAATTCATTCAGGCGGTGGTCGAATGCAATCAGTTCGGACGGGCACACAAAGGTGAAGTCGAGCGGATAGAAGAAAATGACCGCGTACTTGCCCTTGATGTGCTGCTTGAGGTTGAAGTTTTCTTCGATGCTGTTGTTGCCCATTACCGCTGCGGCGGTGAAATCCGGAGCGGCCTTGCCGACGAGAACTGCCATGGTGATTTCCTTTTCGAGTTGTTGATCGGTGATGAAGCCCGATTGTATTTAGAATAAGTCCAGATTGCAATGCGAATTTTATTGAATACGGTCTTCATTCATTCGCTTTTGGCAAGGTAAAGAAGAAACGAGCGCCCTTGTTGATCTCGGCTTCTGCCCAGATGCGACCGCCGTGGCGTAGCAGAATGCGCTGCACGGTAGCCAGGCCGACCCCGGTGCCTTCGAATTCCTTGCCGTGCAGGCGCTGGAAGGCGCCGAACAGTTTATCCGCGTAGCGCATGTCGAAACCAACGCCATTGTCGCGCACGACATAAACGGTCTCGTCATTAATCCGTGTCTGATCGAGCTCCACCCTTGCCTGTGGTGTTTGCCCGGTATATTTCCATGCATTGCCGAGCAGATTTTCCAGCATGATGCGCAGCAGCTGTGGGTCAGCCTGAACGCGCATGTTCGGCGTCACGGCAAATTCCACCTCACGCTGGGGAAACTGTTCGCGCAGCTGTTCGTCCACGATGCCGGCGAGCTCGCTCATATCGACGCTTTGAATCTGCATTTCGTAACGCGTGACGCGCGATAGCATCAGCATATCGTCGATCAGTTGGCCCATGCGGCCGGCACCCTTGCGGATGCGGCTCAGGTAATCCTGGCCCTGATTGTCCAGAGAAGCGCCGTAATCTTCCAACAGCGCCTGGCTGAAGCCATCTATGGCGCGCAGAGGAGCGCGCAGGTCGTGCGAGACCGAGTAACTGAAGGTTTCCAGCTCCTTGTTGGCGGTCTGCAAGGCCTGTGTGCGCTCCTGAATGCGCTCTTCCAGATGCTGGTTGAGTTCACGCAACTCCAGCTCGCGCAGGCGGATGTTCTGCACCATCGCGTTGTAGGTTTCACCGATTTCCTGAATTTCGCGTGGGCCTTCGAGTTGCGCGGGTTCGCCCCAGTTGCCAAGACGGGCATCGTGCATGGTCGCTGCGAGCATTTCGAGCGGACGGCTGACTCTGCGCAAAATCAAAAATATAACGAACACCAGCAGCAGCGAGAAACCCAGCGCAGTAAACAGATTGCCGAAAAAAATATTGCGGCGTGCCATGTGCAGCCCCTCTTTGCTCAAGGCTAGCTGGACTTTGCCCAGGCTTTCACTGGCCTCGCTGCTCGCGCTGCCGAGCATAGCCATTTCAGGGCTCTGGGGGTCGGTGGACGGGATGCCTGCCGTCATGACCTGCTGGGTAAATAGCCAGGCAGCGGGTGTCTCCGACATGGCTGTGCCAACTGCTATCTCGGCCGGATACTGCCAGACGGATTGGTTGTTCTGATTTTTGTGGTAGACCAGCTTGCCTCGCTTGCTGACCACGCGAATTTCCCTTACCAAAGGGTTGGCCAGCAGGGAAGCGGCAGTATCCGCCACGCTTTCTCCGCTCTCATAGAGCAGCGCCAGGTCGCTGCGTTGCGCCAGAGTGGCCGTCATTTGCTCGCCCAGGCGAATATGATGCGAAGCGACTTCTTGCGACGATGACCAGGCGGTAACCAGACCCATCACCAGCGCAGTGAGTAGCATCAGCGGGGCGGTGGTGGCTGCCAGCAGTTGGCGCAGATTCAGGCGCGAAATCAGGGCAGAAAAGCGCATGACTTTCATCTTTCCGGGTAAATCTGCTGGAAGGATTGCTGCTGCTGACTGGATGGTACGATGCCCAGATGCGAGGCGGTTCGGATATTCAGCGCGCCATTGAGTTGTTCGCTGGCTTCCGGACCGGGTGGCGGGGTTTTGCCCAGCTGCTTCCTGGCGCGTTCGGCCAATTGCCGCCCCATCGCCGGGTAGTCCGGGTAAAGCGCGAACAGCGCGCCTTTGCTGACGTCGAGCGGGTTATTGGAGAACAGTGCCAGTTGTTTTTCCCACGCTTCGCGCAGCAGGACGGGCAACAACTGGTTGACCGGCACCACCGGATCAAGCGTCAGCCAGATGGCGTCCTTGCCGGGGCGGGTCTGTTGCAGGATGCGCGCAAATGCAGCCCCCGCCTGCTGGATATCTTCACTGGGCGAGGCGATCAGTTCCAGCCCGTGCTCGCGTGCAGCCGCCTTGCCAGCGGATAAAAGCCAGCCGGTGGCCTGCGGTTTGTAAACCATGAAAACCCGTTCAACGTCGGGTTTGAGTTGTTTGAGCCGGTCAAACAGCTTGTTGGGGCTGGAGGCCAGGCTGACACCGGGGGTATTGTTGTCGTTGAGCGCACCCGCGCCGTAGATGAGCGGCATGTCGGCGGCCAGCGGGCCGGTCACAGCGGCAGGCAGGTTGCCCAAACTGATCACCACCTGACTCTGGCCGGATGCCAGCCAGGATTTGATCTGATCGACGGAATCCTTTTCGGACACAGCACGGCTCTGCACGCGCACGTCGCTCGCCTGCCCCATGCCGCCGATGATGGTTTGGTAAAGCTTCTGGAAGGCCGGGGCCGATTCCGGATACAGGACGCCAATGCGGGTTTCGGCCTGCGCGCTGGAGAACAGGAGCAGAAGGCTCGACGCGGCGAAATGGATGATTGCTCGCCTCACCCCCGAGGACGAAAAAAGCGCGCGCCTACAAAAATGTTTCACCTTAAAAATGTGCACGAAGCTCCAGCATCAGGCTTCTGCCGGGCAAGGGATAGTCGTTGGGAATGGTGGCGGGCGCCGGTTCGCGGGCATCGACATCGAGCAGGTTGCGTGCGATGAGTGCGGCTTCCCATTTCTGCACAGGTTGGCGGAAGCGCAGCGTGAGGTTGGTCCACACATAATCGTCCGCCTTCGGACGCGGATCGCCCGAGGCACGTGGCCGGTCGGCAATCCAGAAATTGTCGACGCGCACAGACCAGGCCGAAGCGATTTTCCATTCGGCGGAAAGCATGGCCTGTTTGCGCGGGGCGTCGGCGACCGGCACGCCGGTGTTCTTGTCCTTTGCGTCCTGCCTGGAAAGGCTGCCCAGAATTTGCAGGGCGGGCAAGGCTTGCCAGTGCGCTTCCACCTCGACCCCCTGGCCGGTCTGGTCTTTGGCATTCTGCGCCACGTTGCCTACCGGGCTGGGCAGAGAGTCGATCAGACCCTTGATGTCGTAACTGAAAATATTCAATGCACCCCAGAGTTTGTCGCTGGGGCGGTAGTCGAATGCCAGTTCGGCGGTCTTGATGGTTTCCGGCCGAACGCCGGGGTTGCCAAGATTGGCCGGGTTGTTGACCGTTTTGAGTTCGGCGAAAGAAGGCGCGCGGAACGCTTCGCCATACAGCAGCTTGGCGGTGAGGTCCTGGCGCGCCGCCCAGACCAGCGCCAGGCGCGGGTTGGTGGTGCCGCCGAAATCGCTGTACTGGTCGTGCCGCACCCCTGCCGTCAAGGCCCAGTCCGGCGCAAACGCCCATTCGTCCTGTAGCGAGAGGTGGCTCACGGTGCGCGTGATGTCCGGTATGTAGACAAAAGGCGTGCCGCTGATATTGGTGACGCTGCCGCCAATCGGGGATACCGTGCCGTCGATGATGCCGGGGCCGAAATTCTTGCTTTCCCGTGCGGAGAAATCCTCATTGCGCACCCCGGCATTGAAACGCCAGGCATGGCGGTCCAAGCCGGTGTAATTCAGGGTCACGTTGAACTGGGCGGTTTTTTCTTCACGTCCGGGAATGCCGATCAAGCCATCGGGAAACGCTACCACCCCGACCGGTGCAGCGAAGTTGACATTGCCGTCCGCACCGATCGGAAGGACTGCGCCGCGCGGAAAAATACCGAGACGGTAATCGATGTGGGTGTACAGGTAGCTGAACTGGGTGGCAAACGCCCAGTCCGGACGCCAGTTCTTGTCTTCATAGCCGAGATCGAACAGGTATTTGTTGACGTCGCCACTGCCCTGATTGTCCAGCGCGTTGGCGATGCCGGCACCTAAACCGGTTTTGGGGGTTTGCCAAAGATTCAGGTGCGCCGTCCATTTGTCATTGTTAAGGGTGAACATTGCGGTACGCGCTTCATAGCGCGTATCCATGGGGCCAGGGGCCAGCGAGGCGTGGGTGCCGAGTGCGCCATCCAGGGTGGTTTGCAGGTCGGACGCGATGATGCGCCCCTTGTCCCCATCGCTCTGGCTGTAGCCGACATGGGCGAACAGCCCCCAGCCGTTGTCGAACTGCTTGCCGAATTGCGCCCAACTGTCCCAGGTGCCGAACGAGCCGCCACGCAGGCCCAGCTCGACGCCGGGCTGATCTTCAGCCCGTTTGGTGATGATGTTGATGACCCCGGCAAAAGCGTCGGCGCCATAAATAGCGGAGCCGGGACCGCGGATGACCTCGATGCGTTGAACCGCTTCTGTCGGCAGATACAAACCGGCTTCGTTGCTGCTGGTAGTCAGCCCCTTGATGCCGTGGCCGTTGACCAGAATCAGGATTTGCGGGTCTTGCAGGGTATGAATGCCGCGCAGGGGAAACACCGGCTTCTGCGCCTCGGTAGCGGAGATGCCGACGTGCAGGCCCGGTACCCGTTCCAGCGCTTCATACACATTGCGCGCGCCCATGGCCTTGATTTCGTCCGCAGTGATGACGCTGGCCACGGATGGCGCCTTGGAGACCGGGCGCGAGGTGCCGGTGGCAATGCTGATCATCTGTTCGTCGCCCGACAGCATCAGCAACAAGGAATCGTCCACGGCGGCTAGAACCGGAAAGCTGGCCACGCCCGCCAAAGTGAACAGCAGGAAACGAAAAACTGTTTTCATGGTGCGCTCCTCCTTGATTGTTATTGCTGCGACTCAAGCTGCATTGCCTTGCGGTAAATCGGTGCCGGTTCCGGTTTGCCGATGCCGTACCCTTGTGCAAAATCCACGCCGATTTCGCGCAGCACCTGGACGATGGCGTCGTTTTCGACGAACTCGGCGATGGTGCGCAGTCCGGCAACATGCGCCACGCGGTTAATGGCCTCGACGATGGCGCGATCCATGGGATCGTCGGCGATATTGCGCACAAAAGCGCCGTCGATCTTGAGAAAATCCACCGGCAGGGATTTCAGGTAAGCAAATGAACTCAGGCCGCTACCGAAATCGTCGAGTGCAAAGGCGCAGCCGATGCTGCGCATTTCCTGCATGAAACGAACCGCGGACTGGTAATTGCTGATGGCAACGGTTTCCGTGACTTCGAAACAGATGCTGCTGGGTTCAACCCCGTTGGCGGCAATCTGCGCGCGCACAAAGTCGCTCAGGCCGTCGTCACCCAGCGAAGCGCCGGAGAGGTTGATGGTATGGATTTGCTCAGCGGATTCCGTGCACTGGGCCACATATTTCAAGGCTGTGCTGACTACCCAGCGGTCGATGGCGCGCATGCGGTCGTAGCGTTCCGCTGCCGGGAGAAACGCGCCGGGCAACACCACATTGTTGTCGTGATCGAGCATGCGCAGCAGCAATTCATAATGGTGGATAGCCTGTTGGCCATCCGGCCCGAGCGAACGGATCGGCTGGCGCCAGAGCTGGAAGCGGCCTCCGTCCAGCGCTTCATCGATGTGCCGTACCCAGTCCATTTCGCCGCGTCGGCGGGACAATTCCAGATTACCCTGTTCATAAACCTGAATGACGCCGCGCCCCCGGTCCTTGGCGGCATAACAGGCAATATCGGCAGCGCTCAGAATGTCGCCCATGCTGCCGCTATGCTGGTCGATGGCGACAATGCCGATGCTGACACCGACGGAAAAAACCTTGTTATCCCAGAAAAAACGAAAATTCCGTACCGCGGCCTGCAGCGTCTCGGCAATGCTCTGGGCGCGCTCCAGTGCACAGTTTTCCAGCAGAATACAGAATTCGTCGCCGCCCAGCCGTGACAGGTGATCGTTGGCGCGGATGCCGTGGAACAGTACCCCCGCCAGTTGTTTGAGCATCTCGTCACCGGCCAGGTGACCGCAGGTATCGTTGACCACTTTGAACTGGTCGAGGTCGAGAAACAGCAGGCTGTGCTGGCCGCCGTTCTGGCGCGCTGATTGCAGCAAGGATTCCAGCTGGTGCTGAAAGCTGGCACGGTTGTCCAGGCCGGTCAGCGTGTCATGCAGGGCCTGGTGCAATATGGCCGCTTCCGCCTGGCGGCGAGCCTGACGACTATCCGCACCGGCCAGTTCACGCTGGATGGCCGGCACCAGGCGGCGCATGTTGCCTTTCATGATGTAGTCTTTTGCCCCCATACGCATCGCCTCGACGGCCACCTCTTCGCCGATGCTGCCGGATACGATGATGACCGGCAGGTCAGAATCGTGCTGGCGCACCAATTCGATGGCGGCAGTAGAACTGAAACCGGGCAGGTTGTGGTCGGTGATGACAACATCCCAGGGGTGTGCGACTAGCGCAGTCTTGAGCTCCTCTGCCGAATCGACGCGCTGGTAATTCGGTTCGAATCCGCCGCGGCGGAGTTCGCGCACGATCAGCAACGCGTCGTCCTCGACGTCCTCGACAAACAGCAGGTTTACCGGAATATTTGCCATCATGCTCAGGTGCGTAGTGTGTCCGGGTTGGCGCTCTTGTTCAGCACCAGCCAATATAAGCCGAGCTGGCGCACCGCTTCGAGAAACTGCTCGTAATCAACCGGTTTGCGGATATAACTGTTGCATCCGCGGTCATAGCTGGTTTCGATATCCACCGTTTCATTGGAAGTGGTCAGGATCACAGTCGGGACACGCCGGGTACGCTCGTCCGCACGGATACGGCGCAGGACTTCCAGCCCATCGATTTTGGGGAGTTTGAGATCCAGCAGAATGACTTCGGGCAAGGGTATTTCCTGGCCAGCATAACTGCCTTCGCTGAACAGGTAATCCAGCGCTTCCTGGCCATCGTGTGCGACGACCACTTCGTTGGCGATGTTGTTTTTTTTCAATGCCCGTAACGCCAGCAGTTCGTCATCAGGGTTGTCTTCAACCAATAGAATTTTTCTGTCCATGACGGTTCCCCTTGTTGTTTTTCTCGGCGTGGGTGTGGCTCACTTGTTGTGACGCGGGTTTCCAGCGCCGCTCCGGTAAACCCGAATAGTTGATCGTCCCGCAAGGTAGCGGGAAGGTCAAGCCTTCCGTGCGCTTAATTGCATCCAGATAGCATGGCGGCATGCCCGCAAAAAAGATTGGGGAAATGAAAAGGTGGTAAGCCGTCCGATCGAAACCCAGCTCAAGCAGCAGCGCTGCTACCAGGGCAGCGTAATTCATGCGCCAGCGCCAGCGACCGGCCAGCAGAATGTTTTCGGTCTGGAACGCGAGTTGTACGAAAGGTCCCTGATCCAGCCCGCTACGACGCGCGAGTTCCATGGCGGGAGCAATCCGCTCGTCGCCGGAAACCAGCGGGCGTCCATAGCCCCCGATGCCGCGTTGTCTTGCCAGCGTATCGGCAACGATGTTCTCCAGCGCCTGTCCCGCCGCGCAGCCCTGATGGGCGCGGGTAAAAAAATCATAGGCGGACAGACAGGGGCCTGCACCATAAATGCGCGCCTCGGAAGCCGCCAGTGCGGCGCCCAGCCCCAGACCGGGCGTGCTGCGTGCGCTGCCGGCCAGCGCCGCAATGCGGTTGTTCCATAAGCGGGCGTCGGGATAGCTGGTGAGGCGCCAGATGCCGTGCAAAAGTTGTACTTGTTCTGGATGGAAGCGTTTTCCGGTGATGCCGAATACATACAGTTCGAGCCAGTCGAGGCCATTCAGCTCGGTGTGCAGATCCTTGCCGCGCAACACGGCGCGGCTGCCGGGAAAGGCCGCACCGATGTCCGTTTTCAGCATGTCGGCATGATCCTGCAGGCGTTGCGGGTTATTCAAGGTCGAGGCTCCTGAGCTGTGGCCAGGCCGGGGTCGTTGGCCAGCTCGATGCGGAAGAAGGGGAATTTCTTGTACCCCGAGTCGCGCTGTTCCAGCGCGTGGACTGCTGCGCCCGGCAGGCGCAGCAGCAGGAACAGCATTTCGCCCTGGGCGGCGTCGAAACCCAGATCGACCAGCGCCGCTGCGGCGACAGCCGTGATGGCCAGCGGCATGCCGGCAAGCGCCTCGAGGTCAGGGCGGTGGCGCTGCAGCCACGGCAGGCAGGCGCCATCGCCGAGCCCGCTCAGGTGCGCGAGACTCTGCCTGATGGGGGTAGGGCAAGCGGCGCCATGCGGGTCGAATCCCGGCGGATGCTCGGCGCCGGGCCAGATTCCGCTAATCTCCGATTGGGCGTAATCCGGCAGCTTTTGTTGCCATATGGCCAATTCGGTTCCCCACTCCGTGAACTGTTGCATCACGCGCTCGACTTCGCGCGCGCCGCCCAGTCCGCCCGCGCCGACAGCCAACGCGGCCATCAGGCAGGCCGCCGCGGGTGAACCGCCCACGCCGGCTGCCATGGCTGCATGCACGGAAGCGTCGCGCGGCCCGGGGTTGGCCAGGATGAACGTCAGATCTTCCAGCAGGCGCGCCTGCCGGGGGAGAGGGGCTTCACCCCTGAATAACAGGTAAAGATATTCAATCCAGCTGGCCTGCCCCAGCATGTCGCCGTACACATCATAGCCGTGGCAGCGGCAACGAGCGGCGGCGAAGGGATTATCGGGCTCGGCGTCTTCTTGCCAGATAATGGTGCGGATGTGTTCCTGCGGGCTTTCTTTAGTCATGTCGGGAACTTGTTTACATGACCAGGCTGACGCCGCCGTCAACGACCAGTTCATGTCCAACAATATACGAAGCATCTGCAGAGACTAGAAATAGCACGGCTTGCGCAATTTCTTCAGGCGTGCCGAAGCGTTTCAAGGGGGATTTTTGCGTGAACTGTTCTCGTGCCGCTTCCACAACTTCCTGCGGCACACCCCAGCGGCCAAATCCGGGCGTATCGGTTGGGCCGGGGCTTACTGCATTCACACGGATTCCCTGCACAATCAGTTCCTGGCTCAAGGTTTGCACCAGAGAGCGTAGCGCTGCTTTACATGCGGCATAGACGCTGAAATTGGGGGCGCCCATCTGATTGGATATCGAGGTGGTGACAATGATCGAGCCACCTTCCTGCATGAGTGGCAGGGCTTTCTGAATGGTAAAAAACACACCTTTGAAATTGATGCCGATGGTTTCGTCGAACAGCGCCTCGGAGACGTGGCTGAACGGCGCTGGCTGGGCGATGGCTGCATTGGCTATCAAGATATCCAAGTGCCCGAAACGGCTCTTGATTTTAGCCATGGCTTCTTCGATATCGGCAAGTTTGCCTGCATCGCTTCGCAGGATCAGTGTGTCTTCTCCAAGTGCCAGTCGCGCCTGTTCCAGGCTGGATGGATCGCGTCCGGTGATGGCAATGCGCGCCCCTTCGTTCTTGAAAAGCTTCGCCGTCGCTAGCCCGATGCCGCTGTTGCCCCCGGTAATCAGGGCGGTTTTTCCTGCCAATTTCATGCGTGATCTCCAGTCTCGATATTATTTCGCCGTCCCCAGCGCCTGCATGCGCAGGTTCATGGGGGGAATTTCCTCGCCATCGATGCGCACGTCGAGCAGCGTCGGCCCCTTGCGTCGCAGGATGGCTTTCATGTCCAGGCAATCCAGGTCTTCGGCGCTGTGGATGACGTAAGCCGGGATGCCCATCGCTTCCGCCATGCGCCGGTAGTCCACCTCGGGCAGCTCATAACCGATGGGCTCGGCCCCAGCCAGGCGCTGGCCGTGCTTGACCATGCCCAGCGCGCTGTCATTGAGGATGACAAACAGCACCGTGACCCCCTGTGCCTGCGCAACGGTAATTTCCTGGCCATTCATCAGAAAGCTGCCGTCTCCGGTGAAACAAACGACCGGGCAGCGTGGGTAGGCCATGGCCGTACCCACGGCGGCGCCGATGGCCCAGCCCATGGGCGCAAAATCCATGGTGACGCGCAGCCAGCCGCCATGGTGGGTGCGTCTTTCCTTGCGCGGGGCGTGATCCAGCCGCATTGCATGTCCGCGCATGCGGCGCTCCTTCAGCATGCGGCGATCTTGTAGTTCGAGGCAATGTATGGCCCATGCCGCGCTGTTACCCGCATCGGCCAGAAAACGCGTCGTAGGAGGGCAGCGACGACCCAGCTCGAACATCAGGCGCTGGGGTTTGATCGGTTTGTCCACCGAATCTGTCTCCAGTGCCTCCAGGTAAGGAACCGTTCCGGCTTCCGAAATGAGCCCGGCTTTGGGTAGCGTCTCGGGCGCCAGACGCATGCGCGTCAGCAAGCGTTCGAAAACGGTCAGAATACGTCCATGCACATGACGCCTTGCCATGGGCGAACGCAGCAAATGTTCCTGCGAAGAGTCGATATGAACCAGGCGCTCATTGAGCACCGAATCACACCAGCCGCTGCTGGTCCATTCGCCCAGTGTGGTGCCGACAGCCAGAATGAGGTCGATGTCATCCTTGTCCAGGGCATGACGAGCGGCGTAATGCCCGGCAAAGCCGAATACTCCACGGTAAAGTCGATGTTCGGGATTGATCAGGCCCTTGCCATCGGGTGTCGTGATGAGAATGGCGCCAATTGCTTCCGCCAGGGTGACGATAGCGCCGATCGCTTCGTCGCATCCGCTTCCGATCAGGATTGCCACGCGACGGGATTGTTTGAGGTCTCCCCACAGCAGTTCGATGGCGGCCTCGTCCATGGCGTTTGCATCCGATGTCTGCTTCAGGCGTGCCTGCAGGTCGTAGGAAGGGATGGCGCTGTTGACCGGCGTGCGCAGGATGTCGACGGGGATGGATAAATGCGCCGGGCCGAAAGGTTCCTGATAGGCTCGCATGATGGCATTGACCAGTTTGGACTCCAGCTGGTCGACATGGGAGACCATCGAGTTAAAGCGGGTGCAGTGCTCAAACATGCCCACCAGGTTGACACCCGAGCAGGAAGAATCCTGCAAGGCCCGCTTGCCATGCGAGGGAAGTGGCGGCTGGCCGGTAATTACCAGCATCGGGATACTGTTGTCGTAAGCACAGGCGACGCCGGTAATCATATTGGTGGCGCCTGGCCCGGAAGTTGCGCAGCAGACGCCGATCTTGCCGCTTTCTCGGGCGTAGCCGTCGGCCATGAAGGCGGCGCCCGCCTCGTGACGCGCAACAACGGAGCGGATGCCGCCACGCCGTTCGCTACGCGCCAGCGCATTGTAGAGCGGCTCGATCGCACCGCCTGGAATGCCGAACACGAATTCCACGCCGATCTGGTCGAGATAGGCCAATAACAGGTCGGATGCCTGGGGCTGGAGCGCTGGTGATTCCGCTGTGATTACCGCGGAATCACTCCGTTTCTTTTTCTTATAAAAAGACAGATTCAATAACATAAAGCTTGCCCCTCCTACCTTATGGTTGTTATGGGTAACTCGCTTGATTCATTGATCAACGGACGATCATGTTAGTTTATTTGATTTGCGGTTGTATATAAAACCTCAAAAGAGTAGGGCGACAAGTAGCCAACAGCTTGTTTAAGGGCGCTTTCCATGGAAGCAATCCGGAGTTCGGGTCAGTTCGGTGGGCCATTTTAGCTTGGGCCCCTCGTGCCCGACCTAAGCTGACAACTTGGCTAGTTGCACCTTGAGTTTCTCCAGCGTAGCGCCAAAATTGGCCAGCCTTTCTTTTTCCTGCGCTACCACCGCTTCCGGGGCACGGGCGACAAAGCTCTCGTTGCCGAGCTTGGCCTGGGCTTTTGCTATTTCCCCTTCGAGGCGAGCGATTTCCTTGGCCAGGCGCGCCTGCTCCGCTTCCTTATCCACCTCGATCTTGAGCATCAGGCGGATGTCGCCCACCACCGCCACCGGGGCGTCAGCTGCGGGCAATTCGCCTTGCACGAAGGTGATCTCCGAAACCTTTGCCAGGGCCTGGATGTAGGGCACCAGGCTGGAAATGTCGCCCAGCACGACGAGCGGCATTTTCTGCGCCGGGGAGATGTTCATCTCGCCGCGCAGGGTACGGCAGGCGTTGACCATTTCCTTGAGCTGGGCCACCTGATTGTTGGCGGCCGCGTCGATGCGGCCGCTGTCCGCAGCGGGGTAGGCTTGCAGCATGATGCTCGCGCCGCTCTTGCCGGCCAGCGGGGCGATCTTGTGCCACAGCTCTTCGGAGATGAAGGGGATGATGGGGTGGGCGAGGCGCAGCGTGGTTTCCAGTACCCGCACCAGGGTGCGGCGCGTGGCGCGTTGCTGGGCTTCGTTGCCGGCGGCGATTTGCACCTTGGCCAGTTCCAGGTACCAGTCGCAGTACTCGTCCCAGATGAATTCGTATACCGCCCGTGCCGCCATGTCGAAGCGATAGCTGTCAAAGCCGGAGGTGACTTCCTGTTCCGCCTGCTGCAGGCGTCCGATGATCCAGCGGTCGGCGGCGGAATATTCCAGTGCCAGGCTTTCGTCCTGCCCGCAATCCTTGCCTTCGGTATTCATCAGCACGAAGCGCGTGGCGTTCCACAGCTTGTTGCAGAAATTGCGGTAGCCGTCGCAGCGCTGCAGGTCGAACTTGATGTCGCGGCCGTGCGAGGCCAGGCTGGCGAAGGTGAAGCGGATCGCATCGGTGCCGAAGGCGGAAAAACCGTCGGGGAAATCCTTGCGCGTCTGCTTGGCGATGGTTTCGGCCTGCTTGGGGTTCATCAGCCCGGTCTGGCGTTTTGCCACCAGCGTTTCCAGGTCAATGCCGTCGATCAGGTCGATGGGGTCGATCACGTTGCCCTTGGACTTGCTCATCTTGTTGCCGTGGATGTCGCGCACCAGGCCGTGCACGTAGACTTCCCTGAACGGAACCTGGTCGGTGAAATGCAGCGACATCATGATCATGCGCGCCACCCAGAAGAAGATGATGTCGAAGCCGGTGACCAGCACGGAAGATGGCAGGAAGGTCGCCAGTTCCGGCGTCTTGTCAGGCCAGCCCAGCGTGGAGAAGGGCCACAGCGCAGAGGAGAACCAAGTGTCGAGCACGTCTTCGTCGCGGGAGAGGCGCTTGTCCGGCCCGGCCTGTTGCTGCGCTTCCTGCTCGCTGTGGGCGACGTAAACGTTGCCGTCCTCGTCGTACCAGGCAGGGATGCGGTGTCCCCACCACAGTTGGCGCGAGATGCACCAGTCCTGGATGTTTTCCAGCCACTGGTTGTAGACGTGGGTCCAGTTGTCCGGCACGAATTTCACTTCACCTCGGGCCACCACGTCCAGGCCGCGTTTGGCCAGGCCGTCCATGGCGACGTACCACTGGTCGGTGAGCATGGGTTCGATCACGGTGTGGGTGCGGTCGCCGCGCGGCACCATCAGCTTGTGCGCCTTGGTTTCCACCAGCAGGCCTTGCGCTTCCAGGTCGGCGACGATCTGCTTGCGCGCCGCGTAGCGTTCCATGCCTTGATATTCGGTCGGCGCCAGGTCGTTAATTTTGGCGTCGAGGGTGAGAATGCTGAGCGGTTCCAGGCGATGGCGCTGGCCCACCTGATAGTCGTTGAAATCGTGCGCCGGGGTGATCTTGACGCAACCGGTGCCGAAGGCCGGATCGACGTAATCGTCGGCGATGATGGGGATGGTTCTTTCACACAGCGGCAGGCGCACGTGCCTGCCCACCAGGTGTTTATAGCGCTCGTCGTCGGGATGCACGGCCACGGCCATGTCGCCCAGCATGGTTTCGGGCCGGGTCGTGGCGACAGTCAGCACTTCCTCGCTGCCCTCGACCGGGTAGCGGATATGCCACATGAAGCCGTCTTCTTCCTCGGAGACCACTTCGAGGTCGGACACTGCGGTCATCAGCACCGGATCCCAGTTGACCAGGCGCTTGCCGCGGTAGATCAGGCCTTGCTTGTAGAGCGTGACGAACACCTCGCTTACCGCCTTGGACAGCCCCTCGTCCATGGTGAAGCGCTCGCGCGACCAGTCGCAGGAGGCGCCCAGGCGGCGCATCTGGCGCGTGATGGTGGAGCCGGATTCTTCCTTCCAGGCCCAGACCTTTTCCAGGAATTTCTCGCGCCCGAGGTCGTGGCGCGACACGCCCTTGGCGTCCAGTTGACGCTCCACCACGATCTGGGTGGCGATGCCCGCATGGTCGGTGCCCGGTTGCCATAGCGTGTTTTCGCCCTTCATACGGTGGTAGCGCACCAGGGTGTCCATCAGCGTGTCCTGGAAGGCGTGCCCCATGTGCAGCGTGCCGGTGACGTTGGGCGGCGGCAGCATGATGCAGTAGGCATCCTTGCCGGGTTCGGTGGCGGCCTTGAAGTAGCCTTGGGATTCCCAGATCGGGTACCAGTGCGCCTCGATGGCGGCGGGTTCAAAACTTTTGGCGAGTTCCATGCTGTTCAACCGGGACTGAAAAGGGCGGAATTATAACTTATTCCGGAGCTTGCCTTGACGGAGAAGTTCGGGTAATTGAAGTTGCAACTCCTGCGCCACCGCATCGCGCACCATGGATTCGAGATGCCCGGAGAATTGGTTCAGCATGGCGGCCAGGGCCTGATCCAGTGCTGCGATGACATGGGCCGAAAGCTGCTGTTCCAGCAGCGAACGGAGTTGCGGGTCGAGGTGATCCAGTACCGAGTCGTCAAGAACAGAGGTGCTGTCATCCGTGATGGCGGCGGCATCCATTTCGATCTCCACCACCTCGGTCAGCACCGGGATGGCTGCCTCATGCTCTTCCACTATTTCCGTCAGGACGGGGAAATCCACCACGCTGGGCGCATGCGCAAAACCGTCATGATGTTTCATCAACAGCGCGTCCATCTTGGCGAGGACATCGTCGTGCGCCGAGCTCATGAAGACCGTTTGCCGATCTGGCTCATGTCGTGGGAACGGATTTCATAGCCACGGTCGCGGTAGAAACGGAAACGCTCGCGTGCCGCCTGGCGGTCGGCTTCATCGGTGGCGACAATCTCGATCAGGCGCTGGAAGCGGCTGAAGAACGCCGGCCGCTCGCTGCCGAGATTGAGCAGTACCTGGGCATGCGCCAGTTCGCCCGGGTCATGGTCGACGATCAGCGGCGTCATTTCCGCCAGCGGGTCGCGAGCACGGCAGTGGGGCAGAAAACCAGTGGCTGGGGTGGTCCACAGCATGCGGTCCAGCGTCGTCGCCATTTGCTCGTTCTCGGCCAGCAGCAGCACGCGCAAACCCTGTTCCAGTGCTTTTGCGCTGAGCTTGCAGGCCAACTCCTGCTTGTTCTGGACGTGGGTGTAGAAGTCGATCTGGGTCATGTCTATCCGCAGGGCGGGTTTGGTGGGCTACGCTACGTTCTTGTGCTCGGGTGCTTTGTCCGGGTAAACCCACCCTGGATATTTATTTGGCCTCGCCCGCCCGGTTGAGCAGGAAATGCACCAGTAGCGGCACCGGACGACCGGTGGCGCCTTTTTCCTTGCCCGACTTCCAGGCGGTTCCGGCGATGTCCAGGTGCGCCCATTCATAGTCCTTGGTGAAGCGCGACAGGAAGCAGGCAGCGGTTATGGTGCCTCCGGCGCGTCCGCCGATATTGGCGATATCGGCGAAATTACTTTTCAGCTGTTCCTGGTATTCGTCCCACAGCGGCAGTTGCCAGGCGCGGTCGTAAGTGTATTCGCCAGCATGCATCAGTTCGCGCGCCAAGCTGTCGTGATTGGCGAGCAGGCCGCTGGCCTGGTGACCGAGAGCGATGACGCAGGCACCGGTGAGGGTGGCGATGTCCACCACCGCAGCCGGTTCAAATTTGGCGGCATAAGTGAGCGCATCGCACAGGATCAAGCGGCCTTCCGCATCGGTATTGAGTACCTCGATGGTCTGGCCGGACATGCTGGTGACCACGTCGCCCGGCTTGTTGGCATTGCCGTCGGGAAGGTTCTCGCAGGTGGGGATGATACCCACCACGTTGAGCGGCAGCTTCAACTCGGCAATAGCCTGGAATGCGCCCAGCACGCTTGCCGCACCGCACATGTCGTACTTCATTTCGTCCATTTCGGCCGCGGGTTTGAGCGAAATGCCGCCGGCATCGAACGTGATGCCTTTGCCCACCAGCACCACCGGCTTGTGGTTTTTGCCCGCACCGGAATACTGCAGCACGATCAGCTTGGGGGGTTGCCGGCTGCCCTTAGCAACGGAAAGGAAAGACCCCATCTTGAGTTCTTCCAGATCCTTCTGCTCCAGCACCTCAATCTTGAGTCCCTGGATCTTGGCCAGTTCCTGGGCCTGCTCGGCAATATGAGTGGGGGTGCAGATGTTGCCCGGCAGATTGGCGAGGTCCTTGGCCAGAATCATGCCGCGCGCGATGGCCAGTCCCTGGCTCATGGCGGCTTCGCCTATGCCCAGCTCGTTGCGACGGGGGACGCTCATCATCATGCGCTTCAAGGGGCGGCGCTGTTCTTCCTGCTTGCTTTTGAGGCGGTCAAAGCGGTACACGCTTTCCATCGCCATCAATACCGCCTGCTCCACTTTCCACGCCAGTTCGCGTTTTTTTACCGGGAGTTCGGTCAGGTACAGAGCGGCTTCGGTGGAACCGGTTGCATTCAGGGTCTTGATCGCGGCGGCTACCGCCTCGCGGTATTCCTTGTCGCGGAAATCGCGTTCCTTGCCCAGGCCCACCAGCAGCACGCGGTCGCACAGGGTGTTGGGAATGTTATGCAATAACAGGGTACTGCCCAGTTTTCCGTCCATGTCGCCACGGCGCAGGATGTCGCTGATATAAAAGCCGGAAATTCGATCCATGAGATCGGCCGCGAGGGATAGTTTGCGGTGCTCGAATACACCCACTACCACACAGGCGGTGCGCTGCTTTTCCGGACTGCCGCTTTTTATGCTAAATTCCACGTGCTGCTCCTTTTGCCCCTGGTTGACAAAACTTGATCTGGATTTTAATTATCCTCAGTCTTGACCAAAAAAGTCAAAGAAAACCCAAAATATGATTTTTCGCCGCGCTTTGCTGCATGAGCTATTCGGCAATGCAACCGCCGTATTTATCGTTCTGCTGACCATCAGCATTTCCACCCTGGTGATCCGGCTTCTCGGCCAGGCCGCCAGCGGCTCTCTGGCGAGCGAGGCGGTGGCCGCCTTCCTTGGGTTCAGTGCGCTCAATTATTTGCCGGTGTTGTTGTCGCTGTCACTTTTTATCGCGGTCCTGTTAACGTTGACCCGCAGTTATCGCGACAGCGAAATGGTGGTGTGGTTTTGCTCAGGCCAGAGTCTGAGCTCCTTTATCCGCCCGGTAATGGCCTTTGCCGTGCCGGTGGCGCTGGTCGTTGCAGCATTGAGCCTGCTGCTGTCGCCCTGGGCACTGCAAAAACAGAATGAGTTCCGCAGCCAGATTGATAGCCGGGATGATGTGGCGGCCATTGCTCCCGGGGTATTCAAGGAATCCAGGCACGCCGACCGGGTTTTTTTCGTGGAAAGCTTTGCCGGCGAGCAGAACACGGTGAGCAACATTTTCATGCAATCCACCGAGAATCAGAAGCAGGGCGTCATGTTCGCCCAGCACGGCTATCAAAGCATCGCTGCGAATGGTGATCGCTACCTGGTTCTTCTCAATGGACGCCGCTACGAAGGACTCCCCGGCTCTCCCGAATACAAGATTGTCGAATTTGAGCGCTATGCGGTGCGGATTGAACCTTACGAGGCCCAGTTGGCGGCACCGACCTCCAAGTCCCTTTCTTTTGCAGCGCTGATGCGCGACAGAACGCCCGCCAATATTGCCGAATTGCAGTGGCGCCTATCCCTGCCATTGAGCGCCGTGCTGCTGGCTTTGCTGGCCATTCCGCTGAGTTTCGTCAACCCGCGTGCCGGGCGTTCCATGAATCTGATCCTGGCCCTGATCGCATATCTGACCTACAGCAACTGTCTCAGCATAGCCCAGGCCTGGGTGGCGCAGGGCAAACTTCATCCAGCCCTGGGCGTGTGGTTGGTGCATGGCGCGTTGGCGATGTTGCTGGGCGTGCTGTTTTACCGTCGCTTGTCGCTGAGACCGTCGTGGTTCAGCTTGCTACGGCGCACATCATGAATATCCTGCACCGCTACATGGCACGTGAGGTTTTCGCCAGCACGATTTTTGTTTTTGTTGCGTTATTGGCGCTGTTTGCCTTTTTTGACCTGATTCATGAACTGAGCGATCTGGGCAAGAACAATTACCGCTTGCCGCAAATACTCGAATTTGTCGCGCTCAGCCTGCCCAGTCACGTCTACGAGCTTTTCCCCATCGCCGCCCTGATAGGTACCCTGTTTGCGCTGGCGCGGATTTCCGCGAATTCCGAGTTTACCGTGATGCGCGTGTCCGGTCTTTCCACCCACCGATTTGCGCTGTCGTTGCTGCAAACCGGCATGGTGTTTGTGTTGCTGACCTTGATCTTCGGCGAATTGATCACGCCGGCGACGGAACGGATGGCGCAACAACTCAGATTAAAGGCCACCAGCTCGGTGGTGGCGCAGGAATTTCGTTCCGGCTTGTGGGTGAAGGATGCCTACAGTTTCGTCAATGTGCGCGAAATTCTGCCGGATACCACCCTGCTGGGTGTGAAAATTTTCGAATTCGATCATAACTATCATTTAAAAACAGTTAGTTATGCGGACCGTGGCAACCATGAGGAAGAGGGGCGCTGGCTATTGGAAAATGTGACGCAAACCCATTTCGGGGGGGAGCGACTCAAAGTGGATAATGTGCCGCAACTCGCCTGGAAATCGGTGCTGAATCCGGACATTCTTTCCGTGTTGCTGGTGGTGCCGGAGCAGATGTCAGCCTGGAGCCTGTACCAGTATGTGCAGCATCTGCGCGAAAACAAACAGAAAACGGCGCGCTATGAAATCGCCCTGTGGTCGAAGCTGGCTTACCCCTTCGCCACCCTGGTGATGATGATTTTCGCCTTGCCGTTCGCTTATCACCAGTCACGTAGTGGTGGTGTCAGTGGCAAGGTATTCGTGGGGATCATGGTAGGGCTGGCGTTTCATCTGCTGAACCGGATATTTGCCCATCTCGGTTTGCTTAACGACTGGCCGCCGTTATTCAGCGCCTTCTTCCCGGCCATCGCCTTCCTGGCGGCGGCGATGGGGATGATTTTGTGGGTGGAGCGGAGATAGGCTTCAGCTTTTGAGTACCAGTCTGGTGCCTGCCAGGCGATCGTGCAGGAACTGCCGTTCATGGTCGAACATGGCCCAGATTATTCCGATTCCCAGAAGCAGGCTGGGCAGCGCAAGAATGAAACGCAATGCCGCTTGCCGCCAGTTTACTGTCCGGCCATCCATGCCGACCAGTCGCAAATGCCAGGTTTTCATGGCCAGAGTTTGACCGCCGTGGGTCCAGAACCAGATGAAATATGCCGCCGTTACTCCCAGTGTATATATCCGGAGCGACATGATCGCGGCGGGGGAGTCGGCCCCGTGGGTTAGTCCGGTAAAAAGAAATCCGGCCAGGAACCACACCGCCACGAGCAACAGGCTTTCATACAGCATGCTGGCCATGCGGCGCCAAATGCCCGGATATGCGGCTTTTTCGAGAGCAGCTGGCAAAGATTTACTGGCTTGCGGGTGGCGTGTCGGGTGAAACGGGTGCGGCAGGTTGGACTGCCCCTGCTGGCGGCTGCTGGGCTTTTTGCTGCCATTTCTGCTTGATTTCCTGGCGTTTGTCAGGCGGCAACTGCTTGAGCTGCAGGTATTTCTTTCGCGCCTGTTCACGCTGCTCGGGCGTCAGCGCAGCCCAATCCTTGAGGCGTGCCTGCACCCTTTGCTGTTCGTTGGGCGTCATTTTCGGGTAATGCTTGGCAACGCCCAGCAATTTGAAACGCTGCTTGGGCGTCATGCCATCCCAGCCCAGTGCCACCGGGGCCAGAATCTGCTTTTGCTCCGCAGCCAAATCAACCCAGGCCGGGGGGGTGGGCAGGGGGTCAATGGCCAGTGCCAAAGGGGGCGCCAGCAACAGGCAGAACGCTAGCGCGGCGAGGATTGTTCTAGCCATGTGTCGAAATCGGAATCCAGGTACGCGTGCACAGGCAGGTCCGCAGCCAAAAGGGTAGCGTCATCCTCTTCTGTCTGATCGCCGTTCATGGTCTGCCAGTTGACGGCGATGAGCAGCGCGGCCAGTAATGCCGCCAGGGATAGCCAGAAGCGCAGGTGATGGTGCCTTTCTTCGCCGTGATGATCCCCTGTCCCTTGGGTCATGGCCAGGCCGAGCACATGGTGCGGCTTGGCATGAAATTCCAGGGCCTGCAGGCGTGCGGCTTGCAGGCGAGCCAGTATGGAGCGATCCAGCTGGTTTGCGCCGTAATTCAAATGCTGCGAAATCTTTTTCGCTATGTCACGCTCGTTCATAGCCGAACTCCTTTTGTCTTCAGTTTGGCGGCCAGTGCATGCACTGCCCGGGAGCAATGGGTCTTTACGCTGCCGTCCGAGCAGCCCATCGCCGCCGCCGTTTCGGCGACATCCATATCCTCCCAGTAACGCAGCAGGAATGCTTCGCGTTGACGTGCCGGTAATTCTTTAAGTGCATCCTCAATAATGGCGAGGGTTTGCTCCCGTTCAAGTTGTTTCGAAGGGTTTTCAAAATGCGTGGAATCGCTTTCGACCTCGAGCGTTTCCAATGGATCCTGATCTTCGCCGTCCTGGTTGGTGGAAAATGACGACAGCAGCGTGGTCCACATGGCGCGCACCTTGTGGCGCCGAAAATAATCGTGAATCGCGTTTTGCAATATGCGCTGGAACAGGGGCGGGAGTTCTTCCGCCGGTCTGGCTCCATATTTTTCCGCCAGCTTCAGCATGGCATCCTGCACGATATCTAGTGCCCCGTGTTCGTCCCGCACGGCGTACACGGCCTGTTTGAACGCGCGACGTTCGACTTGGATCAGGAAATCGGAAAGTTCCCGCTCGGTAGCCAGTTTGAGTGCCCCACATTTTGTCCAGGCGCCATCATAGCAAAAAAACACGCCGTGCAATCGAGGCGAGATGGTCCTCCCTCTTGACCAAATCGGCGGCAACCGTTACTGTTCAAGGTCTTTTTGGTAGGGTGCCGCCCGGGTTTCGGGCTGATAAAGGCGCCCTTATCGTTTGTCAGACAAGGTATTTTCATGGAATTAACGGGCGCAGAAATCACCGTACGTTGCCTGGCCGAGGAGGGCGTCGAATATGTATTCGGCTATCCCGGCGGCGCGGTGCTCAACATCTACGACGCAATTTACCAGCAGGACAAGTTCAAGCATGTTCTCGTGCGCCATGAGCAGGCGGCGGTGCACGCCGCTGATGGCTACGCGCGCGCTTCGGGCAGGACCGGCGTGGCACTGGTCACTTCCGGACCGGGTGCAACCAATGCCGTGACAGGCATCGCCACCGCCTACATGGACTCGATCCCGATGGTGATCCTGAGCGGCCAGGTCCCAACCCCTGCCATCGGTATGGATGCGTTCCAGGAAGTGGATACGGTCGGCATCACGCGCCCCTGCGTCAAGCATAATTTTCTGGTCAAGGACATCAGGGATCTCGCCATCACGATCAAGAAAGCCTTCTACATTGCTTCCACTGGGCGGCCTGGTCCGGTACTGGTCGATATCCCCAAGGATGTCACCCAGTTCAAGACCGAGTTCGATTATCCCAAGAGCGTCAGCTTGCGCTCCTACAACCCGGTGACCAAGGGACACAGCGGCCAGATCAAGCGCGCGGTGCAGATGCTGCTGGAAGCCAAGCGTCCGATGATCTACGCTGGCGGCGGCGTGATCCAGTCCAACGCGGCCAAGCAGTTGACCGAACTGGCGCATCTGCTGGGTTTTCCCTGCACCAACACCCTGATGGGTTTGGGTGGCTTTCCCGCCACCGATCCGCTGTCGGTAGGCATGCTTGGCATGCACGGTACCTACGAGGCCAACATGGCGGTGCAGCACAGCGATGTGCTGGTGGCCATTGGCGCGCGTTTCGATGACCGGGTGATCGGTAGTCCGGAACATTTCTACTCGGAAGAGCGCAAGATCATCCATATCGATATCGATCCTTCCTCCATTTCCAAGCGGGTCAGGGTGGATGTTCCCATCGTCGGCAACGTGCCGGAAGTGCTGACGGAAATGATCAAGCTGATCAAGGCCAGCAAGGAAAAGCCCGATCAGACCGCGCTCAAGACCTGGTTGACGCAGATCGAGCTGTGGCGTTCGCGCGACTGCCTCAAGTACGACCGCCAAAGCGACATCATCAAGCCCCAGTTCGTGCTGGAAAAACTTTACGAGGTGACCAAAGGCAATGCCTTCGTGACTTCCGACGTCGGCCAGCACCAGATGTGGGCGGCGCAGTTCTACAAGTTCGATCAGCCGCGGCGCTGGATCAATTCCGGCGGTCTGGGCACCATGGGCTTCGGCATGCCAGCCGCCATGGGTGTGCAGTTCGCTCATCCCGAGGCAATGGTAGCCTGCGTCACCGGCGAAGGCAGTATCCAGATGAACATCCAGGAGCTGTCCACCTGCAAACAGTTCAACCTGCCGCTCAAGATCATTCTGCTCAACAACCGCTACCTGGGCATGGTGCGGCAGTGGCAGGAGTTCTTCTACGGCAACCGCTACGCCGAGTCCTACATGGACGCACTGCCTGATTTCGTCAAACTGGCGGAAAGCTACGGCCATGCGGGACGGCGCATCGATAATCCTGCCGAGGTGGAAGATGCCCTCAAATGGGCTTTCTCCGAAGAAATGAAGGAAAAGCTGGTATTCCTGGACTTCCGCACTGACCAGACCGAGAACGTGTACCCCATGATTCCCGGCGGCAAGGGCTTGTCCGAAATGATTCTGGTGTAAACATGAGACATATCATTTCTCTCCTGATGGAAAACGAAGCCGGGGCGCTGTCCCGCGTTGCCGGGCTGTTCTCTGCGCGCGGTTACAATATCGAGTCGCTCACCGTGGCTCCCACCGAGGACGCCACCCTGTCGCGCATGACCATCGTCACGCGCGGCTCGGATGAAGTCATCGAACAGATCACCAAGCAGCTCAACAAGCTGATTGACGTGGTCAAGGTGGTGGACCTGTCCGAGGCCGGCCACATCGAACGCGAACTGATGCTGGTCAAGGTGCGCGCCGAAGGCGAATGGCGTGAGGAGATGAAGCGCATGTCGGACATTTTCCGTGGCCGCATCATCGACGTTACCGACAAAACCTACACCATCGAACTGACCGGCGCCGGGTCGAAACTGGATGCCTTTCTGGAAGCGCTCGACAAAAGCGCGGTTCTGGAAGCGGTACGCACCGGCGCATCCGGCATCGGGCGCGGCGACAGAATACTTAAATCGTGAGGAGCAGGGCGTGAGGGGTGAGGCGGAAATGCCTTGCTCCTCATGCCTGATTCCTCACCCCTCACTATAGTAATGAAAGGAAAACCATGAAAGTTTATTACGACAAAGACGCCGATCTCTCCATCATCAAGGGCAAGAAGGTAACCATTGTGGGTTATGGCTCACAGGGTCATGCCCACGCCAACAACCTGAAGGATTCCGGCGTCAAGGTCACCGTCGGCCTGCGCAAGGATGGGTCTTCCTGGGACAAGGCAGAGAAAGCCGGCCTCAAGGTGGAAGAAATCGCCAAGGCTGTCAAGGGTGCAGATGTGGTGATGATTCTGGTTCCGGACGAGTTGCAAGCAGAAGTCTATCGTAACGATATCGAACCCAACCTGAAAAAGGGCGCCGCGCTGGCCTTTGCTCACGGCTTCAATGTTCACTACAACCAGATCAATCCGCGCAATGACGTGGACGTGATCATGGTCGCTCCCAAGGGCCCTGGACATCTGGTGCGCTCAACCTACACTCAGGGCGGCGGCGTGCCTTCCCTGATCGCGGTGTATCAGGACAAGTCCGGTAAGGCCAAGGAGATTGCCCTGTCTTACGCGGCAGCTAATGGCGGCACCAAGGGTGGCGTAATCGAAACCAATTTCCGCGAAGAAACCGAAACCGACCTGTTCGGCGAACAGGCCGTGCTGTGCGGCGGTACCGTGGAATTGGTGAAAGCCGGTTTCGAGACCCTGGTGGAAGCCGGTTATGCTCCGGAAATGGCCTACTTCGAGTGCCTGCACGAACTCAAGCTGATCGTGGACCTGATGTACGAAGGCGG
>JASJPB010000016.1:0-21808 GCA_031426915.1 Sulfuricellaceae bacterium
CCGTGCGCAAATTGTCGGCAGGCAAGGTGAAGGGCAAGACGGTGAAAGTGCGCGTGCTGGAGGATTGATTCGCCTCCAGATTCACTCCATCTTGACAGTATCGACCGTGACGGCTGACCACAGCGGCTGGCCAGTCGTATCGAGATAGCTGAGGTAAGCGCGCAGGTCGAATTCCAGCTGGTGATAATCGGGTGCCATATGCCGGCACAGTTGATAGAAGGCCTTGTCGTGCTCGCGTTCCTTGATGTGTGCAAGTTCATGCACAACGATCATGCGCAAGAATTCTGCTGGCATCTCCCTGAATACGGTCGCCACGCGGATCTCGCGCTTGGTTTTGAGTTTTGTGCCTTGCACCCGCGAGATGCTGGTGTGCGTGCCCAGTGCGTGCTGGATGACATGCAGCCTGCTGTCGAATGCTACCTTGCTCACTAGCCCGGCGTTGCGCAGATACGTGCCTTTGAGCTCCAGCACATAGTCATAGAGCGCCTTGTCAGTGCGCACCGCATGCGCAAGCGGATATTTCTGCAACAGTATCTCGGCCAGCAGGTCTTGTTCGATCAGCCGTTGCACTTGATCTGTCAATGCTACAGGGTAGCCGGCAAGATAATTCGGTGGCGGTTTCGGGCGCATGGCGGCGTTCAGGCTATGGTGGATGGCGATCCTTCAGGTCAGACTTGGTCTTGCGAGATCAAGTCTGAATTTCCACCGCTTCCGCAGGCAGCGCGATCTTGCCGTCCTTGCTGAATTGGTAGTCGTGGAAGACATGCTCGGCGCTGAGCAGGGCGTAGTTGCCGTCCTGCTGTTTGCGCGAGGTGTCTTTCAAACGGTAGGTGTACTGGCCGCAGGTCCAGATGTCGAAGTTGCGCATGTGGGTGCATAGACAGGTCTTGTCGTACACCTGCACTTTCTTGGCTTCGGGGTGCGCGGCAACCTCGCGGTTGTAGGCGTCAATGTAGGCGCAGCGGCCGTTGGCATCGAGCAGGTAACCGAAGGATTCGCAATTCGGATGCGTGCCGGCACCGATGCCCGGGCTACTCTTGATCATGCGCATCGGGTAGCCGGTGGGGGAAATGCCGTTGACCTCGATGTCGTCCTCGTCGGCCTTGTAGTATTCCTGTTTGACCGGGTCGGGCAGACCGCATTCCCTGGTCACGGTGAAGCGGGTGGCGAGTTGCACCGCGGCGGCGCCCTGTTCCAGAAAGGCGGTGGCATCCGAGCCGGTGAAGATGCCGCCGGCGGGGATGAGGGGAATATCCAGGTGTTCGGTTTTTAGCCAGGCCTGAATTTCGGCGACGATGCTGGCCAGGTCGTATTGGGCCCAGTCCATGCCAAAGCCGAGGTGGCCGCCGGCCAGCGGGCCTTCCACCACCACGTAATCGGGCAGGCGTTCGATGCGGACGTTCTTGCGCAGGAACAGTTGCAGGGCGCGCAGGCTGGAGACAATGATGCCGAGCTTGGCGTCGCGGAAGCGCGCGTGTTCCTCCATCAATGTGAAGGAGCCCAGATGCAGGCCGGCGGCCAGGGTAATGCCGTCGATGCCGGCATCGAGCGCGGCATTCAGACGCACCTTCAGGGTTTCCCTGGGCGCGTTCATGGTCAATTTTTCCATGCAGTTGATGAATACCATGCCCGACCCTTGCTTGGCGTCCATCGCCCGGCGAACATGCATGCGGGTGGCTTCTTCCAGTTCACCCAGGTGGAACTTCACCAGGGATTTGTCTTCCAGGTTCTGCACGTTGGACTTGTACAGCTTGAGCTTGTCCTTGACGAAGCGGGTCTTGAAGTGGCGGTCGATGACGGTTGGCACCATCGCATCGGAAATATGGCCGACACCGCCCAGGCGCGCGGCCTCCAGCGCCAGTTCGACGGTCGAGATGTCTACTCCCATGCCGCCGATCATGATGGGTACCAGTTCGTTCTGGCCTAAGCGGAAGCGGAAATCATCCACGCATTTCATGTTGATCCTGATACTGGAAGTGTGCCGGACAGCCGGCATGGATAAATAATAAGGTATGACGAGTCAGTCGTCAGGCGCCCATTTGAAGCGCGGAATTATAGGCTTTCAAGCGCACGTCCCGAAGTATCCCCGACCTCTTTACGCACGTCAAATGCTCATCGAATCCGGGTGGGCGTCAACCAGGCCGCGGTGCAGGTTTGTCCTTGTTTTCGGACGTGGTGATGCGTTCCAGTCCGGCCAGGGTGGAAAAAGCGGTATCCATCAGCAGGCTCGAAAACTCCGCATGCATTTCCTGTTCGGCAGCGCGCATCGCAACGTACAGTCGCGCCCACAGTCCGTTGGGACCGATGGGTAGTGCCGCGACATAGCCGCGCTCGAGATAATTCTGAACCGCCCAGCGCGGCAGCGCGGCGATGCCGCGGCGCGAGGCGACCAGTTGCAGGATGGCGGCGGTCAGTTCAGCGGTGCGCCGGGGCGGGTTCACGCCGGCGGGTTTCAGCACCCGGCGCACCAGGTCCAGCATGCGGTCCGGCACCGGGTAGGTGATCAGCGTTTCCGGCTCGAAATTCCGCGCCGTCAGGTGGGGTCTCGCCGTCAGAACATGATCGCGTGCGGTAAGCGCCACGATCTCGTAGGAAAACAGGGGGTGGTAGGCGATCCCGGCCTGACGCCTGGCTTCCGAAGTGATGACCACGTCCGCCAGGTTACGGGTGAGAAGGTCCACCGGTTCGGCGTGGAAACCCGGCACCAGGTCCAGCTCGATCTCGGGATGGCATTCCCGGAAAGCGTCCATGGCGGGCATCAGCCAGTCATAGCAGGTGTGGCATTCCACAGCGATGCGCAGCTTGCGCACCGGTTGCGTATCCTTCATGCGCAGGATGGTTTTCCGCGTTTCCTCGACAGCGGGCAGCACATGCCGCGCAAGTTGCAGCAGCAACTCTCCTGCCGGCGTCAGTTGCAGCGGGCGCTGCTGGCGCTCGAACAGTCCGGTTCCGAGATAATCTTCCAGCGCCGCGAGCTGGTGCGATAGCGCCGACTGGGTCAGGTGCAGGCTTGCCGCCGCGCGGGTCACGCTGCCGCTGTCCGCCAGCGCGCTTACGGCTTTGAGGTGGCGCAGTTCAATCATGAATATAATTCATAAATAAGTGAAAAACATGCGTTTGAATCATACATGACAATACCGGATCATGGCTGAACTTTTATTGAGGAGATCACCATGACCACTATCCACACCCTGGGCTTTCCGCGCATCGGCGCCGAGCGGGAACTGAAATTCGCACTGGAGAAGCACTGGCGCGGGGAACTCGATGCCGCCGGACTGGAGGCGGTGGGGCGCGAGCTGCGGGCGCGGCACTGGGCGCTGCAACGGGCGGCGGGACTGGATTTCGTCACGGTGGGCGATTTCGCCTTCTACGACCACGTGGCGAACCACATCCAGCTACTTGGTTGCGAGCCGGCGCGCTTCGGGTTCGGCGGCGTGGAACCTGAACTTGAGCGCTATTTCGCCATGGCGCGCGGGATCGGGTGCGAAACGTCTGCCTGCGCTTGTGGCCATGCTCACCAGTCCGATGGAAGTCCGGCGCTGGAAATGACCAAATGGTTCGATACCAACTACCATTACCTGGTGCCGGAGTTCTCGCCGCAAACCGTGTTTAGTCTGGCCTCGGAGCGACTGTTCGCGGAGGTTGGGGAAGCGCGTGCGCTGGGGCATCCGGTCAAGGTTGCGCTGCTGGGGCCGCTCACCTTCCTGTGGCTGGGCAAGGAGAAGGCTGGGAACCTGGAGGGGGAGGGCGCTTTCGACCGCCTCAGCTTGCTGGAAAAGCTGCTGCCGGTTTACGGCAAAATCCTGGTCAGGCTGAAAGAGTTAGACGTGGAATGGGTGCAGGTGGATGAGCCCATCCTCGGGCTCGACCTGCCGGACGCCTGGAAAAAAGCGTTCGAACTGGCTTACTGGCGTCTCTCGGCGGCCGGAGCGAAACTGCTGCTCGCCACCTATTTTTCGGCGCTGGAGGATAACCTGCGCCTGGCCTGCCAGTTGCCCGTTGCGGGACTGCATGTCGACGCGGTGCGCGCGCCGCAGGAACTGGTTGGCGTCGCGGACTGGCTACCCGCCCACAAGGTGCTTTCGCTCGGCATTGTGGACGGCCGCAATGTCTGGCGCAGCGACCTCGATGCCGCGCTGGCGCAAATCCGCCTGCTGCGGGAGAAACGGGGCGGTGCACTGTGGCTCGCCCCCTCGTGCTCGCTGCTGCACGTTCCAGTAAGTGTGGCGGGGGAAGACGGGCTGGATGCGGAACTGAAATCCTGGTTCGCCTTCGCGGTAGAAAAGCTCGCGGAACTGGATACGCTCAAACGTGCCCTCGGCGAGGGCGAGTCCGCCGTGGCCGCCGAGCTGAAAACCGCGCGCGCGGTCCAGACCGACCGGCGAACCAGTGCGCGCGTGTGCAATCCCCGTGTCGCCGGGCGTCTCGCCAGCCTGACGGAAAATGCCGACCGCCGCATTTCACCTTTCCCGCTGCGCCAGGCAAAGCAGCGCGAGAAATCCCGTTTGCCGCCTTTTCCCACCACCTCCATCGGCTCCTTCCCGCAGACCCCGGAAATCCGCGCCGCGCGCGCAGCCTTCAAGCGCGGGGAAATCGGCGCGGCCGAGTATGGCCACTACATGCGCGCCGAGATCACCTTCGCGGTCAGGAAGCAGGAGGAAATCGGACTCGACGTGCTGGTGCACGGTGAAGCGGAGCGCAACGACATGGTGGAATATTTCGGCGAGCAATTGGCCGGCTTCGCCTTCACCCGCAACGGCTGGGTGCAGTCCTACGGCTCGCGCTGCGTCAAGCCGCCCATCATCTACGGCGACGTTTCGCGCCCCGCGCCGATGACGGTCGATTGGGCCGCTTATGCGCAGATGCTCACCGACAAGCCGGTGAAGGGCATGCTCACCGGCCCCATCACCATCCTGCAATGGTCTTTCGTGCGCGACGACCAGCCGCGCGCGGAAACCGCGCTGCAAATCGCGCTGGCGATACGCGACGAGGTGATGGACCTGGAGCAGGCCGGCATCGGCATCATCCAGATCGACGAGCCCGCCATCCGCGAAGGCCTGCCGTTACGGCGCGCCCAGTGGAAAAACTACCTCGCCTGGGCGACGCGCGCCTTCCGCGTTTCGGCCTCGTGCGTGGCGGACGAGACGCAGATCCACACCCACATGTGCTACGCGGAGTTCAACGACATCCTGCCCGAAATTGCCGCCATGGACGCCGACGTCATCACCATCGAGACCAGCCGTTCCGACATGGAACTGCTGCGCGGCTTCGGCGAGTTCGCTTATCCCAACGAGATCGGACCAGGCGTGTACGACATCCACAGCCCGCGCGTGCCCTCGGTGGGAGAGATGACACGCCTGCTGCACAAGGCGGCCGCCGTGATTCCCGCGCACAACCTCTGGGTCAACCCGGACTGCGGGCTCAAGACGCGCGGCTGGCGGGAGACGGAAGCCGCGCTGGTGAACATGGTGGAGGCGGCGCGGAAGGCGCGGCAGGAGCTCGTTTAGCCGGTATGCAGACAGGTATCCCGGAAACACCCCCCTGACAAGGGGGGCTGGGGGGGGTTAAGGCCGTCGCGTGATGTTCCCACCGTAACCCCCCTCGGTCCACCCTTGTGCGAGCATCCGCTGCGCGGATTGCCTGCTTGACCCGCTTCAGGGGGAAGTGTCCTGCTAAAACGCGAAGCGCATCGACAGATCCACCGCCTTGATGTCCTTGGTCAGGCTGCCCACCGAGATGCGCTGTACCCCGGTTTCGGCGATGGGGCGCACTGTGTCGAGGTTGACGTTGCCCGAGGCTTCCAGCACCGCGCGGCTATCCGCGATTCTGACCGCATCGCGCATCTGCTCCAGCGTGAAATTGTCCAGCAGGATCAGCCTCGCGCCCGCCTGCAATGCCTGTTCCAGCTCGTCCAGGCTTTCCACTTCGATCTGGATTGAAACACCTTCCGGCGCGATCTTCGCGGCCTGCTCCAGCGCCTGGGCGATGCCGCCCGCGGCGAGGATGTGGTTTTCCTTGATCAGGATGCCGTCGAACAGTCCGATGCGCTGGTTCTCCCCGCCGCCCACCTTGACCGCGTATTTTTGCGCCAAACGCAATCCCGGCAGGGTCTTGCGCGTATCCATGATGACCGCGCCGGTGCCGGAAATGGCTTCCACGTAGCGGCGCGTGGCGGTGGCGGTGGCGGACAGGGTTTGCAGGAAATTCAGCGCCGGGCGCTCGGCGCTCAGCATGGCGCGGGCGTTGCCGCTGATTTCGCACAGCGTCTGGTTGGAGTTCACGGCATCGCCGTCGCGCGCCAGCCAGTGGATTCCGACGTTGCGGTCGAGCTTGCGGAAACAGGCCTCGAACCAGCCGGTACCGCACAGCACCGCCGCTTCGCGGCTGATTACGGTGGCCCGGCCCGCTACGTCGGCGGGGATGAGGCGGGCGGTGAGATCGCCGCCGCCGATATCCTCGGCCAGGGCGGTTTCGACGTTGTGGCGGAGGGCGGCGGCTAGATCGGCGTGCATGGAGTGTCCGTGAAATCAGCATGGCGGCATTTCCGCGTGGTGCGGTAAGCTATCGCCTTCATTATACATTTAGCGCTTTGGGGAGGGCATCTGGTCGATCTGGCGCGCAAGAACCTGCTGCACGACAAGCTGCGCTTCTTCATCACCGTGTCCGGGGTGGCGTTCGCGGTCACGCTGGTGCTGGTCCAGGTGGGGCTGTTCGCCGGCCTGCTGGACAACGCCACGGTGACCATCGAACACCTGCCTGCCGACATCTGGGTGGTGCCGAAGAAGACGCCCAACATCGATTTCGGCAATGTGTTCAGCGAGACGGCGGTGCAGCGGGTGCAGTCGGTGCCGGGCGTGGAGCGAGCCGACAACATCATCGTCGGCTACCTGTACATCGCGCTGCCCAACGGCGTGCGCGAGAGCATCCTGGTGTATGCGCTGGAGGATTTCAGCTACTGGCGCTTTCCCTGGGCGGTGACGGCGGGGAACGTGGAGGACCTGCGGCGCGGTCGCTATTTCTTCCTCGACGAATCGGCGGCCAAGCGCTTCGGCCCGTTCGCGGTGGGCGACTACCGCGAAATCCTCGGCCACCGCCTCAAGATCATCGGCACCACGCGCGAGGCGGCCTCGTTTACCACCATCCCCATCGCCTTCATGGACTACCGCATCGCCCAGACCCTGCTGGGCCGGGAATGGCAGGGGCGCACCACCTACATCGTGGTGAAACTGGCACCGGGCGCGGATCTCGCCGCGACCAAGGCGGAAATCCAGCGCCGCCTGCCCTACAACGACGTGCACACCAAGGCCGAATGGGCGCGCATTTCGCGCGATTACTGGATCGACAACACCGGCATCGGCTTCAATATGTACATGACGGTATTGCTCGGTTGCCTGGTGGGCGTGGTGATCGTGGCGCAGACGCTGTACGCCTCCACCATGGAGCATCTCAAGGAATTCGGCACGGTCAAGGCCATCGGCGGCAGCAACGGCGACATCTACAAGATTCTCGCGGAACAGGCGCTGATCTCGGCGCTGGTGGGCTATGTGCTGGGCGTGATCCCGGCCTTCGCGCTGATTCCGGTGATCGAAAAGGCCGGCATCCACCTCATGCTTTCGCCCGAACTGCTGGCGGCGGTGTTCGCGGGCACGGTGGTGATGTGCCTGCTGGCTGCGATGGTCTCGTTTCGCAAGGTCGCCACCATCGACCCGGCGCTGGTGTTCAGGGGGTGAGATGAGCCTGCTGCGGGCCACGGACATCCACAAGACTTTCCAGGAAGGCAGGCTGGCGGTGCCGGTGCTGCATGGCGTGTCGCTGCAACTGGAGCGCGGCGAGATCGTCTCGCTGGAAGGGCCGTCGGGTTCGGGCAAGACCACGCTGCTGTCGATCCTGGGCTGCATCCTCACCCCGACCTCGGGGCAGTTGCGCATCGACGACGAAGAAGTTCAGGCGCGCCAGTTGCCGGCGATCCGGCGCAAATCCATCGGCTTCGTGTTCCAGCAGTTCAACCTGTTTCCCGCCCTCTCCGCGCTGGAAAATGTCGAGTATGCCCTCAACGTCAAGCGTCACAAGGGCGAGGCGGCGCACATGGAGGCGCGGCGGGTGCTGGAGGAAGTGGGACTGGCCGACCGCATGGACTTCCTGCCGCGCGACCTGTCCGGCGGGCAGAAGCAGCGGGTGGCCATCGCCCGCGCCATGGCGGGCTCATCGCCGCTGATCCTTGCCGACGAGCCAACCGCCAACCTTGATTCCGCCACCGGCGCGCAGGTGCTGGAACTGTTCCGCGACCTGGCGAAGCGCGAAAATCGCGGCCTCCTGATCGTCACCCACGACCCCAAGGTGCGCGCGGTGGCGGACCGGGTGATCCGCATCAGTGACGGAAGACTGCTGGAGCAAATGGAATGAAAAAGACTCTCTTGATTGGTATCCCGGTGCTTGCCGCCATCGTCGCGGCGGTGTTGCTGCTGGCGCCGAAGCCGGTGGCCAGGCCCGAAGCTCCACCCATGCCGCAAGCAAAGCCGTCGACGGCGCCGCGCGTCCTCGCCGAAGGGCGGGTGATGGCCTATCCCGGGGCGGAAGTGACGGTCGGTACCGACAGCGGCGGCACCATCGTCAGCCTGCCGGTGACGGAAAAGTCCGTGGTAAAAAAGGGCGCGCTGATCGCCGAGATGCGCGCCGAGGACCTGCGCGCCGCCCTGGCCGAGGCCAGGGCGCGGGTGGCTGAAACCCGCGCCGACATCCGCCTCGGCGAACAGGAAGTGGCCCGCCTGGAAAGGCTGCGCGCCAGCGGCATGACCAGCCAGCAGTCGCTGGAGCGCGGCCAGCGCGACCTCGACGCCGCCCGTGCCCGCCTGCAAACCGCGCTGGCCACGGTCAAGCGCGTGGACGCGGTGCTCGACAAGGCGCGCATCCTCGCCCCGATCTCCGGCGTGGTGACCGCGCGTTACGCCCATCCCGGCGAGACCCTGGCTCCGGGCGCGCGCCTGGCGACCATCGCCGATCTCGACCGCCTGCGCATCGAGGCCGAGGTGGACGAATACGACGCCGGACGCATCCGCCTCGGCGCCAGCGTCCGGATCAGGGCCGAAGGCTATGAGGGCGACGGTTGGCAAGGCAAGGTGGAGGAAATCCCCGACGCCGTGGTGGGCCGCAAGCTCAAGCCGCTCGACCCCGGCCGCCCGGAGGATACGCGGGTGCTGCTGGTGAAGATCGCCCCGGACGGAAAAACGCCCCTCAAGCTGGGGCAGCGGGTGGAGGTGGAGATCGGGGTGGGGCCGACCGACGGGGGGAGACCGTCGGGCACAGGGCAGCAATAGGTCAGACCGCCTTAGATCGCCAGTGATGGCGGACCGTCACGGCCCGCAGCCGTCCCTGCCCCGGTCCTTGAAGGAACAGGTGCCGCCCAGGATGTGGCCCAGGTAGTGTTCCTTGAACGATTCGCAGATTTCCGGCTTGAACAGCCATTCCTTGTTCGCGGTGGTGTAGATCGCCGGGTCGATCAAGGCCTCCCGCTCCCGGTAAATCTCATGGATCGTCACCCCTTCAGGCCCGATTTTCATTGCATGCAGGTATTCCAGCAGCCCGCAGATGGTGTCGGAGAAGTAGGAGTTGTATTCCTCCTCGCCTTCGATGATGGGGATCCTGGCCTCGTAGGTGTAGGGCAGGCTCTTGTCGTACTTGGATTCCGGGCCGAGGATTCTATCGAGCAGGCTCATGGCGGTTCTCCTTGTTCGCGCGGGATGGGGGCGTGGCGCTACGCAGCCATTCTGTTCCTAAACTGCGTGAAAGAGAAGGCTGCCGGGCGAAACCGGATCGAGCCCGGGCTGCTCTTTATTTCGGCAGCAACTCGCCGATCGCCTTCACATATTCCGCCTGGTCCCATTCCGCGCCGCCTTGCAGCGTGTGGCGGATATTGCCCTGAGGGTCCACCAGGAAGGTGGAGGGCGCGACGAAGACTTTCCACGCGCCGACGGCTTTTCCTTCCTCATCCATCAGCACCGTGAAATTCACCTTGGTCTTGGCCATGAATTCGCGCACTGCCTTGTCCGTCTCGCCCATGTTCACCGCCAGGATGGCGAACGGCTTGCCGGCCATCTTCTGCTCCAGGCGCTGCATGGCGGGCATTTCCTTGAGGCAGGGCGGGCACCAGGTGGCCCAGAACTGCACCATCACCACCTTGCCGCGATAGTCTTCCAGCTTGTGGATTTTGCCGTTGAGGTCCGGTTGCGCCAGGGATGGCGTCGCGCTGCCTTTCCAGGGCTTGAGTTCGTTGGCTTGCCCAGTAGTGGCGAGAGTGGCGAGGAAGAACAGGCAGCATAGGCCGAGCAGGAATTTTTTCATGGTTTCTTTTCTGGTTGGTTGGATGATTCCAGTTGCTTCAGTGCCTCTTGCAACAATTCCGGCAGCCGTTCCGCCATGGCGTTTTCTTCCGGTGTGGCGTCCTGGCGCACGAAGAAATGGCTGCGTACCTGCGGCAAGACCTTGCTCTTCACCTTGGTGCCGCCGCGCGCGAATTCCACCTTGAGATGTTCCAGCCACCAGCGCCCCGGCGACAGCTGCCCCTGGTAGATGAACAAGGGCAAGCGGGTTTGCGCCACGATGGCATGGTACTGAGCTTCCACGCCGGGGGCTGGCACCACGGAATAGAGGTCGGGATAGAACAGGATCGCACTGGCCAATAGCGGTTGATCCTGTGGCAGCGCCTGGTCCTGCCAGGCTTTCGCGCCGCGCAGGATGGGAATGGCGCCATGGCCGGCGGTGACCAGCACGACCTTCTTGCCGGTGAGGCGCACGGCGTGGGCGATGAGCTCCTTGATTTCCTCCGGCGGGAGCTGCTCCAGGCTGCTCGGCAGGATGGGCAGGAAATGGGCTTCCAGCATGTCCGGGAACCAGGTTTCGTAGCCGTGGGCGGCAAGCGCCTTGGCGGTACGCGCCTCGTGCGCGCCGTGTCCCTCGTCGCACACGAACCACAGCAGCAGCGTGTCGCCCTGGGCCGGATAGGAGCGGACCGGAACCTCGGTTTCCTTGGAAAGCGTGAGCACCGACGGCGGCGCGGCCACCGCAGCGGAAACGCACAGCACCATCACCAGCCAGCAGACGAAAATCCTGGAAAACGCCACGCTCATGATCCATTTATAATTCTATTCAAGAAGTTTATCGCAAACCGGATGGGCTGTAATGATACGAATGGACTAGTCGAGGCCTTGTGATGGAAACTTCTGGGGCTTGCCCCGGCCTTTCGCTAAACCTTTGCACCAACCGGCTATAATTTCACGTTGAACCTGTCGCTTCAGGCCGAATTCGATTTAAATCGAATAGTTGGCAAAGTGCAGGGCAAGCGGGGGAGGATGGGTATGACCATAATCTCGAAAAACGCGGCTATTCCGGCCATCCTGGCTGCCGGACACATGGTGTCGGGCGCTCTGTTCGGGTTCTCCGGCTGTTCCGGCAGGAGCTGCGATACGGGCAAAGCCGCCAAGGCCGCCCCGTCCGTGCCGGTGGTGGAGGGGTGCGTGGAGCAAAAGAGCGTACCCGATTTGTTGCGCGCCATCGGCAATATCGAGGCTTATGCCACGGTTTCGGTGCGTTCCAGGGTCGACGGCGAGATCGCCCGCGTCCGCTTCAGGAAAGGCGATGCGGTACAAACCGGGCAAGCGCTGTTCACCATCGATCCGCGGCCGTTCCAGGCACAGGTGGAGCAGGCGCGCGCCAACCTGGCGCGCGACACTGCGCTGCTGGAAAATGCCCGCGCCCAGGAAAAGCGCTATCAGGAACTGCTGGACAAGCATTTCATCTCGAAAGAAATGTACGCACAGATCAAGACCAACGCCGCATCCCCCGCAGTAGTGATGCAGGCCGACGATACCGCGCTCAGGACGGCGCAGCTGCAGTTGTCCTACAGTTCGATCTCCTCCCCATCCCCGGCGTCACCGGCTACCTGCAGGTGCAGGGCGGTAACCTGGTCAAGGCCAGCGACACCGGCAATCCGCCGCTGGTTGTGATTAACCAGGTAAGCCCGATCTACGTCACTTTCTCGGTGCCCGAGCAGTCGCTGCCCCGCCTGCGCCAGCTCATGGCCTCCGGCAATCCGCCGGCGGTGCAAGCACTTCCCTCACGCGGCGCTAGCGGAGCGGAAAAAAGCGTACTCAGCTTCATTGACAACGCGGTCGACACCACCCCGGCACCATCAAGCTCAAGGCAGTATTCGGCAACCAGGACAAGAACCTGTGGCCCGGCCAGCGAATGTCTCAACCCATTGCAGACATTCAACCCCTGAAGCTTGAGCGACAGCAATGCTACATAAAGCCGTCATCTCGCAATGCTGCAAAACCTATTCGCCTCTCTAAGTGCAGATACAGCCATCGGCCCGCTCTTGGTGTCTGGTGTCGCAAAACCGGCCGAGTTGAATTCCTCCAGGCCATAAGTAGGCCACGCACGGATTATTCAGACATAAAAAAGGGATGCCTAAAAGCATCCCTTTTACTGCCTTGCGGCCTGCATTTGGCAGGCTCGCCTAGGGGCCAGGTCTTGACGTCATGGTTTTCGCGGGTTTTAACGTGATGTCAAGACCCGACCCCTGCCATTCTCGCGACCCCCGCCATTCTTCGTGGACATTCTCGGCCATTCTTCGGGCAGCCTGTCGGGCGTCTGCACGATGGCGAAGCTTAGCCGGCTGGCGTAGGATGCGATGATGTACGGCCCGCGTTGTTCGTTCTGGATGCGGTCCGCTTGGCTCACAGTCCACCCCTCAGCGAGGGATCGCATATGCTTCGTCGCACGCTCCTCCTTCTCGCCCTGCTCCTCGCGGTATCGGCCGCGCACTCGAAATCGCTGCACTGGCGCGCCATCGAGGTCGATGCACAACTTGATGCCAGCGGGTTGCTGCATGTGGTCGAGACGCAGACCTATGTCTTCGATGGCGACTGGAACGGGGGCGAGCGGCAATTTTCCATCTACGCCGGGCAGTCGCTGCAACTCGAGGGGGTCGACCGCGTGGACGGTGCGCGCATCATTCCGCTCGTGCGCGGGGACCTCGCGGCGGTCGATCACTACGATCTGCTCGACGGTTCGACGCTGCGCTGGCGCAGCCGCCTGCCGGAGGACCCGCCGTTCGCCAACACGGAACTGACTTACCGCATCCGCTATACGCTGGGCGGCGTGCTGCGCGGCCGCGACAAGCATTACCGGCTGGCGCACGATTTCGCCTTTCCCGAGCGGCCGGGCGTGATCGAGCGTTTCGCGCTGCGTTTCACGCTCGATCCGCTGTGGAGCGGGATCGGGTCACCGCAGAATATCGAGCAGCGCGACCTCGAACCGGGCAGGGGCGTCATCGTGCGCGGCGAACTAAGCTATAGCGGCGCGACCGTGCCCAGCGGCGTCATCGTTCCGCCCTCGCCGTGGGTGGGCTACACGTTGCTGATGCTGCTCCTGGCCGGGCTGGGTGGGTTATTCCTGCGCTTCATCGACCAGGAGCGCAGCGTGGGCCGGATCGGCCATTTCACCCCGCCCGATGCGATCGACGAGGCGTGGCTGGCACAAACGGTCTTTTCCCTGCCGCCCGAGGTCGTCGGTGCTGCATGGGATGGCGAAGTCGGCGCCCCGGAGGTGGCCGCAATCCTGGCCGCGCTGGTGCATGAAAAGAAGCTCGAGACCAGCGTGGAGCCGCGCTTTCTGCGCAAGCCGAAGCTGGCGATGAAGCTGCTTGCGGAGCGGGGCAGCATCGCCGGTTATCGCGGCAGCGTGATCAACAAGCTGTTTTTCGGCGGCCGCATGAACATCGACACCGATGCGGTGCGGGAGCACTACAAGAAAAGCGGGCTCGATCTCGCAAGTACCATCCGCAAGCCGATCGAGCAGCAGCTCGAGGATCTGCCCAAATGGACCGTTAAAACCCAGCCGGTGAACTGGCAGTTCGATGCGCTCGCCGTGGTGGCCGCCTTCGTGCTGCTGGTGGTGGCCGGGGTGTGGGGCGGCGGCAACGATGGCGATCTGGCGGCCTCGGAAGGCTTCGTCGGGCTGTGCGCGCTTGCCGTCGGCGCGGTCGCGGCGCGCCTGCATTCGCGCGCGGTCAGCGGCCTGGTGCCGCGTTTTGCGGTCGTCATCGCTTGCTTGGCGCCGCTTGTCGGCGGAACCATCTATTACCTGCTGGAGGCGCCGGGCTTCCTGTTCCACGCTCCGGCGCTGCTGGCGGCGGTGGCCTGGAATTTCGCGGTCTTCAAGCTGATCCTGGACGCGCTGCGCATCGATGAGATGCCGGAAAAGATTGCGACGCGCAAGAAGCTGGCCTCGGCCCGCGCCTATTTCATCAAGCAGCTTCGCTCGCGC
Source organism: Sulfuricellaceae bacterium (assembly GCA_031426915.1). GTDB lineage: Bacteria > Pseudomonadota > Gammaproteobacteria > Burkholderiales > Sulfuricellaceae > Sulfurimicrobium. The sequence continues at coordinate 14,323 of JASJPB010000016.1, forward strand.
ACACCTTGCCTGCACGACGACTGGTTCCCCTACCTGCTGGCGTTCGGCCTTGGCGCCCACGTTGATTCATGGTTCCGTACCTATGGAAAGAGCGGCGGCGGGGGCTCGCATGCGCTTTCTTCCTCGTCAGGTACCTCGTTTTCCGGCGGCAGTGGAGGCTGGACTGGTGGCGGTGGGGCGTTTGGCGGCGCCGGTGCCAGCGGGGCCTGGGCGGCCGCCGCGGCTGCAGTCGGCGCCGGCGTCGCGGCGCCCGGCAGCTCCAGCGGCGGCGGTTCTTCAGGGGGTGGTGGCGGCAGTAGCAGCGGGGGTGGAGGCGGCGGCGGATGGTGAGCGGTTGGAACAGCGAGCGCTGGAACGCACGCCGCCAGACAACGTTCCCTGTTAACCGGCCTCGCCCGGCGCCAGTGCCTCCGCACTGAGCAGCAGCACCTCGATTTCCTCGATGATTTCCTCCTGGCGCAGGGCGTTGAACTTGAGGCGCAATGCGGACTGGTCTTTTTCCAGGCGACGGATGGCGCTGTCCATGTGTTCCAGGCGGCGCCGGTTTTCCACCATCAGGGAACTGTAGAGGATTTCGTGCAGCACGGCGTGGAGGTATTGGTCGGTCAGCTCGGCATGGAATGCCGGGGGCGCCAGGTTGAGCCGGGGCGGGTAGGGAAAGGGGGGCACCGGCGGCAGGCCGGAGAGTGGGAGCAGGCGGCGGATGCGCACCTGGCCGGAGATGTTGCTGTGGTAGATGGCGCTCAGACCAAGGGCGGCGTGCTCGTCATGTCCCGCACGCAGGGCGCCCAGATGCTGGCTCAGGCGCGCCAGGGCGGGCTGGACTTCTTCCGCCACGGTCGCGCCCTCGACGAAGGCGATGGCGCGGCTGTCGATCCCCATCTTGGCTTCCAGCAGACGGCCGATGGCGATGATGGCGAAGGGCAGGGTGGTCTGCCCCTCCCGTTCGGTCAGCGTATCCAGCAGTTTTTCGTTGAAGTCGCCGCAAAACCCCCGTTCCGAGCCCACCACCACATAGAGTTCCCGGGTCGGTCCGGCATCGTCCATCTCCGGCTCGTGGAAGGCGAGGAAATCAGCCGCCGCCTCCTCGATCCCGGCCACCACCCGTTGCTGCGCCTGGAGAAATCCGCTCAGGGTGCGGATTTGCAGCAGCGCCAGGTTCTTCATCGCCACCATGATGCCGTCGATGTCGCCCAGGGTCGCGATGCGCTTCTGCACCTCACGCCGGCGGCTCATGGCCCTTCTCTCCCAGCCACAGCCGTACTGCGTTACGCCAGCGCTCGCGGCCGTCGGCAAGGGACAGCTCGGCGCCGCGCACCTTTTCCAGCAGCAGCCCGAGTTTCTGTTTCACCCGCTCCGGTGCCACGGCATCCAGCAGGCCCTCGTTGAAGGCGATCATCCAGGCCATCTGGAACTCGATCGGCAGCGGCGCCAGGCGTTCCTGCTTGAGTATTTCGCGCAGTAGCTGCCCGCGCCGGATGCGCGCTTCCATGCTGGCTTCCAGGCGCGAGCCGAAGCGCGTGAAAACCTCCAGTTCGAGAAATTGCAGGAAATCCAGCTTCATGCGCCCGGCTTCCTTCTTGATGCACGGGTCCTGGGCCGCGCCGCCGATGCGGGACACCGAGCGGGTGACATCGATGGCCGGCAGGAAGCCGCGCGCGAACAGGTCCTGGTCGAGGTAGAACTGGCCATCGGTGATGGAAATGAGGTTGGTGGGGATGTAGGAGGCGATCTCGCCCTGTTCCGTGGCGATGATGGGCAGCGCCGTCATGCTGCCCCCGCCGTGCTTGGCGGCGAGGCAGGTGGAGCGTTCCAGCAGGCGGGCGTGGAGGTAGAAGATGTCGCCGGGGTAGGCCTCGCGCCCCGGCGGGCGGCGCAGCAGCAGCGACAGCTCGCGGTAGGTGCGGGCGTGGGTGGTGAGGTCGTCGTAGACCACCAGCGTGTCGCATCCCTGCCACATCCAGTACTCGGCCAGGGTGCAGCCGGCGAATGGGGCGAGGTATTTCAGCCCCGGCATCGCGGTGGCCTCGGCCACCACCAGGCAGGTGTATTCCAGCGCGCCGGCGTTGCGCAGCGTCTCGATCACGCTGACCACGGTGGAGCGTTTCTGGCCGATCAGGACGTAGATGCAGCGGACGTTCTTGCCTTTCTGGTTGATCACGGTGTCCAGCGCCAGCGCGCTCTTGCCGCTGCCGTTGTCGCCGATCACCAGCTGGCGCTGGCCCTTGCCGATGGGTATCAGGGTGTCGACGATCTTGTTGCCGGTGTAGAACGGGCGGTTGACGAAATCGCGCGCGGTGATGGGCGGCGAGAGCACATCCAGCGGCCGGCGCGTGGTGAGCCAGGGCGCCGGCTGGTCGTCCAAGGGTTTGCCCACGGGGTCGACCACGCGGCCGAGCAGGGCATCCCCGACGGCGAGGCTGAGGCGCTGGCCGGACAGCCGGGCCGCGGTTCCCGCCGTCAGGCGCTCGGTCTGCGCCAGCAGGATGGCGCCGAAGCGCTCGCGCGCCAGGTGGAACACCAGCGCGGTGCTGCCGTCCTCGAGCAGCACGATCTCGTCCATGCTGGCCGAGGGCAGGCCCTCGATCCAGGCGATGCCGTCACCCACCGACGCCACCTTGCCCTGTTCGGAGACGCGCAGGCCGAAGCGGTAATGCGCCAGCCGCTCTGCCTGCAGCGCCAGGGCCGAGTCGGGCGGAAAGACGACCTCAGTCGGCATGGCGCGCCAGCTCGCCGAAGAAGGCCAGCTCGTCGCCCAGGTTGGCGTGCATCACCCAGGGGCCGATGGTGACGCGCAGGCCCGCAACCAGCTCGGGCTGCTCGCTGAAATCGGCCGGCAGTTCGCGCCCCGCGGCTGCGTTCAGCGCGTCGCCCAAGCGGGCGCGTCGCCCCGCATCGAGCGGGAAGGCGCTGGTCACCGCGACGCGCGCCTGATCGTTGCGGCTGGCGGCAGCCAGGGCTTGCTTTTCCACAGCGGGCAGTTGCGCCAGGTCTTCCAGCAGTATCTCGAACAGCCGCGCTTCAAGCTCGGGCGAAGCGACGCGGGACAGCAGCCGGGCCACGAAAGTCTGGCCCTGCGCCACGCCCTGCTCGGCGGCGGCGCGCAGCCACTCCTGCTGGCGGCGGCTGACGATGGCCTGCTGCTTTTGCGTTTCATCCTCCACCGCCGCATTCACACCGAGCATCAGGCGCTGTCGCTCGGCCGCGATTTCCTCGCTGAGGCGGGTTTGTGCCGCCGCTTTTTCCCGCTCCCAGTCCGCGAGGCGGTTTTCATAATGGACCTTGAGCGCGGTGGACTGCTTTTGCGTTTCGCCGGCCTCGTTGAGGGATTGCTCGATCTGCGCCCGGCGCCGGGCGATCACGTCGAGCACCGGGCGGTAAAGAAAGCGCTTCAGGATCCAGACCAGGACCAGGAAGTTGACGATTTCGAGGATGAAGGTGGTCCAGTCGAATTCCACGTCAGCCGTCCTATTTGACCAGGTATTCCAGCAGCGGATTGCGGAACAGGATGATGAGCACGATCACCAGCACGTAAATCGCCAGGGATTCGATCATTGCCAGCCCGATGAACAGGGTGCGGATGATGGATTTTTCCGCCTCGGGCTGGCGCGCCAGCGCGTCGATGGCCTGACTGATGGCGCGCCCCATCGCCAGCGCCGGGAACATGACGCCGATGGCGATGGCCAGCGCGGCGCCCAGGGTGGATAGGATGACGAACCAGGTCATGTCGCTCATGTCGATTTTCCTTCTTGTGATATTTCGCCCTGGGACTGCATCGCGCCGGCCAGGTAGATCAGCGCCAGCATCCCGAAAATATACGCCTGAACCAGCGCCTCGACGATGTGCAGCATCAAGAGCGGCACCGGAACGAGCGGGCCCGCCACCAGCAGCACCAGCAAGGCCGCCATTTCCAGGCTCATGACGTTGCCGAACAGGCGCACCGCCAGCGCCACGGTACGGGACAGCTCGCTGATGACATGGAACGGCAGCAGCATCGGGCTCGGGCTGAGGTAATGGCGCAAATAAGCCGCCAGTCCCAGGCAGCGGATGCCGTACCAGTGCACCGAGAAAAACACCAGCAGCGCCAGACCGGCGGTGACGGAAAGGTTGCCGGTGGGGGAGTCCAGGCCGGGAATGAGCCCGGTCAGATTGGCCAGCACGATATAGATCCACAGCGTGGCGATGAATGGCAGCACCAGGAGCGCGCGCTGCGGCAGCACCGCGGCGATGGCGTCCTCGATCGCCGAAACGATGCCCTCCAGCATGGCCTGCAAGGGGCCGGGATCGGTGGCCAGGCGGCGCGTGGCGAACCAGCAGAAGGTGCCGAGCAGCAGCATGATGCCCCAGGTGGTCACCACGATGGAGCTGATCCCGAACGGGCCGAGCTGAAATACGATGGCTGCGTGCTCCATTACTCGTGCTCCCTGAAGTACAGGTAAACGTTGGCAAATCCTACCACCAGCCCCAGCAGGATCAGCCCGATGCTCCAGCGGATCGAGTAGCCCTCGGACATCTCGTCCAGCCAGTTGCCGAGATAGGCGCCGAGCACCACCGGCAGCACGAACAGCAAGGCCAGGGTGCCCATGAACACCGACTGCGCGAGCAGGGTGGGGCGCTCCCGCTCCGCCTTCTGCATGCGGCGCACCTGCTGTTCGACGCTCTTGCGCAGCTGTTCGTCGTCCATGCCCTAGTCGCCCCGTCCCATATGCCACAGCCGGCGCAGCATTTCCTGCTCCAGCCGGTCGAGGTTCTGCTTGATCTCGCGCAGTTCTTCCTCTTCCGCCAGCAGCTGTTCCAGCAGATTCTTGCTGATGCGCTGGTAATCCTGGTCGCGCAGGTAGCGCCGGCAATTGAGGGTGAGGCTGTTGTCCACAAAATAGAGGATCGCGCCGGGGAAGGCAAGGTAGATCCAGTCGCCTCTGCCGAGGCGGTAACGCGCCAGGCCGTAACTGAGCGCGGTCATGGTGCGGCAATGTCCCGCCAGAATGCCGAAACTCCCGGAAGCATCCTCGCCGACGAAACTGGCCACACCCTCCACCCGCTCGTACTGGGTGGCGCTCTGCAGGTGCATGGCGAAGCCGCTCATGCTGCCACCTCGCCCATCGAGCCGCGCATGTAGCATTGCTCCTCTCCCAGCTCATCGTACTCGCCGCGCAGAAAGGCCTCGCAGTCGGAGAGGGTGGTGGCGAGCGGCACCGAAACGCCCTTGATGCCGGTATGTTCGGCCACCACGTGGAAGGGCTGGGTCAGGTAGCGCTGCAGGCGGCGCGCTCGCTGCACGATGCGGCGGTCCTTTTCCGACAGCGCCTCCAGCCCGAGCATGGCGATGATGTCCTCCAGCTCGTGGTAGCGGGCGAGGTGCTCGCGCACCGCCTCGGCCACCTCGTAATGGCGCTCGCCCAGCAGGCCGCGGTCCATCATCTTGCTGGCGGAGAGCAGCGGGTCGACCGCCGGATAGATGCCCTTGGCGGCCTGGCTGCGCGAGAGGATCACGGTGGTGTCGAGGTGGGCCAGGATGGCGCTCACCGCCGGGTCGGTCATGTCGTCCGCCGGCACGTACACCGCCTCCACCGCCGTGATGTCGCCGCACTTGGAGGAAATGATGCGCTCCTGCAATTCCGCCACTTCGCTCATCAGGGTGGGCTGATAGCCCATGGTGGCGGGCATGCGCCCCAGCAGGCCGGAAATCTCGCTGCCCGCCTGGACGAAACGGAATACGTTGTCCATCAGGAACAGCACTTCCAGGTTCAGGGTGTCGCGCAGGTATTCGGCGTAGGTCAGCGCGGTGAGCCCGACGCGAAAGCGCACCCCGGGCGATTCGTCCATCTGGCCGAACACCATCAGGGAGCGCGGCATCACCCCGGCGCGCTGCATCTCGTGCCACAGCTCGTGCCCTTCACGGATGCGCTCGCCCACCCCGGCGAACACCGACACGCCCTGATGCAGGTGCACGATGGCGTGCATGAATTCCATGATCAGCACTGTCTTGCCCACGCCCGCCCCGCCGAACAGCCCGGTCTTGCCGCCCTTGACGAAGGGGCAGAGCAGGTCGATCACCTTGATCCCGGTTTCCAGTATGCCGCTGATGGGCTTGGACTCGGACAGCGGCGCGGGTGGGGCGAGGATGTTGTGCAATAGCGCGGAGGCAAGCGGGGGGCCGTCGTCGAGCGGCGCACCGAACACGTCGAGCAGGCGCCCCAGGCAACCTTCCGCCACCGGTACGCGCAAGGGACCGCCGCTGTCATGCACCGCCAGCCCGCGCCGCAGGCCGCTGGTGCGGTGCAGCGCGATGGCGCGCACGCGGCGCTCGTCGAGATGGCGGTAGACCTCGAACATGAAGCGCTCGTGGTCGAGGCAGGCAAACAGCGCCTGGTGCAGGGGCGGAAGGCGCTCGCACACGATGTCCACCACCGGGCCGTGAACCTCTTCGATCACGCCGATGACGTCATGCTCGGTTAACGCGGGAGGGACGGGCATATCCACTGACACGGCTCCGGTTTTCAGAATGCCTGCTTCCCTTATACACGCAACGCAATATGGAGTACAAGGGGGGTAACTATTGAAATTCCGGCCTAATCCCCTATTTAGACTGTGAGTATTCATCAAGAGGGAGTTGACATGCGTTTCGACAAATTGACCACCAAATTCCAGCAGGCGATCAACGACGCGCAAAGTCTTGCCGTTGGCCTGGACAACCAGTTCATCGAGCCGCAGCACCTGCTGCTGGCGCTGCTCGAGCAGGAGGAGGGCGGCGCAGTGTCGCTGCTGCAACGGGCAGGTGCCAATGTCGGTGCGCTCAAGCCCGCCTTGCAGAAAGCAGCGGAGCGCCTGCCGAAGGTGGAAGGCCACGGCGGTGAGGTGAGTATTTCGCGCGACCTCAACAACCTGCTCAATCTGACCGACAAGGATGCGCAAAAACGCGGCGACCAGTTCATCGCGAGCGAGCTGTTCCTGCTCGTGGCAGCCCAGGACAAGGGTGAAACCGGGCGCCTGCTGCGCGAAAATGGGGTCGACAAGGCCCACCTGGAGCAGGCCATCAATGCGGTACGCGGAGGGGAAAACGTGGACAATCAGGAAGCCGAAGGCCAGCGCGAGGCGCTGAAGAAATACACCCTCGATCTCACCGAGCGCGCCAGGTTGGGCAAGCTCGATCCGGTGATCGGGCGCGACGACGAGATCCGCCGCGCGATTCAGGTCTTGCAGCGCCGCACCAAGAACAACCCGGTGCTGATCGGCGAGCCGGGCGTGGGCAAGACCGCCATCGTGGAAGGCCTGGCACAGCGCATCGTCAACGGCGAGGTGCCGGAAACCCTCAAGGGCAAGCGCGTGCTGGTGCTGGATATGGCCGGGCTGCTGGCCGGAGCCAAGTACCGCGGCGAGTTCGAGGAGCGCCTGAAAGCGGTGCTGAAGGAAGTGGGACAGGACGAGGGACGCATCATCCTGTTCATCGACGAACTGCACACCATGGTCGGCGCCGGCAAGGCGG
>JASJPB010000017.1:0-102942 GCA_031426915.1 Sulfuricellaceae bacterium
GGTGCACGTGCATGCCGGAACCGTTGTCGCCAACGATGGGCTTGGGCATGAAGGTCGCGGTCTTGCCATAGGCGTGCGCCACGTTGAACACCACGTATTTCAGGATCTGGGTCCAGTCGGCACGCTTCACCAGGGTGCTGAACTTGGTGCCGATTTCGCACTGTCCGGCAGTTGCCACTTCGTGGTGGTGCACTTCGACCGGCACGCCCATTTCTTCCAGTGCCAGGCACATGGCGGAACGGATGTCCTGGAAGGAGTCGACCGGGGGAACAGGGAAGTAGCCGCCCTTGATGCCGGGACGGTGACCGATGTTGCCGCCTTCGAAGCTCTCGCTGGAGGACCATGCGGCTTCTTCGGACTCGATTTTCACCGAAGCGCCGGACATGTCGGCGTGCCAGGTAACGGAGTCAAAAATGAAGAATTCGGGTTCCGGGCCGAAGTAGGCGGTGTCGCCGATGCCGGTGGACTTGAGGTAGGCCTCGGCACGCTTGGCGATGGAACGCGGGCAGCGGTCATAACCCTTGCCGTCGGCAGGCTCAACCACGTCGCAGGAGATGATCAGGGTGGATTCGTCGAAGAACGGGTCCATGTTGGCGGTGTCGGGATCCGGCATCAACAGCATGTCGGACGCCTGAATGCCCTTCCAGCCGGCGATGGACGAACCGTCGAAGGCGTGGCCGGTTTCAAACCAGTCCGCATCTACTACGTGAGCGGGAATGGAAACGTGCTGTTCCTTGCCGCGGGTATCGGTGAAGCGCAGGTCAACGAACTTGACTTCGTTGTCCTTGATCATTTTCAAAACATCGGCGACCGCCATATTCATCTCCTACAAGCTTAAAAATAAAAAATTCCGAGCCCAAATCAAAAGCACAAAGCATGCCACTCAGAAACGGCAAAAAAACTATTTTGCCATAAGCGCTTAAAATCAGGGTAAAAAAATACTTGCACCTTAAGCGTGCACAAGCTTATGTTTTGCACACTTATGGTGCGCTCCTGAGCAAACAGACGGAGCGAAAAACATCATCATTGCTCAAAACCGCCTCAAGCCTTTTTTTCAGGGTTGCAGCGGCTTCCGGTTGGCGCGGGAAAGAGTCGGCCAGGAGTATCTCGATGTCCACCTTCCCGCCCAGGTAATGCAGCACGATCTGTTCCGACTCGGGCAGATCCGATCCCAGGCGCTGGCGCAGAAGGCGCAGCAGTTCGTCGCGTGGCGGCAGATGCACGCTGCGCTTGACCGCAGAATCGTCCTCGGGATCGATATGCACCATCACGTCCAGTGCGCCATGCGTCTTCAACACCCGAGCACGGGCTGTTTCCGCTATATAGTGCCCCTCGGACACACTGATTCTCTGGTCCACCAGTACATGGGCGTCGACCAACGCGCGGTCGCCCATGCGCCGCGTGCGCAACTCGTGCAGGCCTTGCACCCCCGGGGTGGCGAGCAGCGTGCCGCGTATGGCCGCCACTTCCTGCTCGTCCAGGCTGGTGTCGATCAGCTCCATGAGAGCCTGGTAGGCCTGTTTCCAGCCCATGCGGAAAATCATCGCCGCCACCAGGGCTGCCGCCAGCAGGTCGAGAGAAGTCACGCCGGCGAGATTGCCCGCAATTCCCGCCACCACGATAACCGAAGATGCCGCATCCGAGCGGGCATGCCAGGCGTTGGCCTCGAGCATGCGCGAACGCAGGCGTCGGGCCACATGCAACATATAGCGGAACAGACCCTCCTTGCCGGCCAGGGTAAGAATGGCGATCCACAAGGTCATTTGATGCACCTTCTGGAGCGCCAGCGGATCCTGCAAACGCTGCGCCGCGCCCCACAGTAACACCGCGCCCGTGCCCATCAGGATCACGCCCAGCACCAGGGTGGTTGCGGTTTCGATGCGGGCGTGGCCGTAGGGATGGTCTGCATCCGCGTCCTTGGAGCCGTGACGGTTGGCGAACAGCACCAGGAAATCGCACAGCAGATCGGACAGGGAATGCATGCCGTCGGCCACCAGCGCCTGGGACTTGCCGATGATGCCAACCACGATCTGTAATAGCGTCAGCGCTATATTCACGCCGACGCTGACCAGCGTAACCTTTTTCGCTTCGTGGTAGTGGCGCCCCGCCCTCTCGGGCGAGCCGGTTTTCACGCTATGTTCTTCCACAACGACTCCGTCTGAACCACCCGATCCTATTTGGTTTTTCCCGTTTCAAGCGGGTAGCCGGCGGCTTTCCATTCCGGGTAGCCGCCACGGAACCAGTAGATATTCTTGTAGCCGCCGCGAATCGCCAGCACGGCAGCCTTGTAGCTCTTCCAGCAGGGCGTGCCGTCGCAATAGAGCAGCATGGCGGCATTCTTGTCCTGGGGCAGCTTGGCCAGATCGAATTTGTCTTCCGCGGCATCGAACCCGACTTCCTTGGCGCTGACTTCATGATAGGGAACCAGCAACGAGCCCTTGATATGGCCCTCCAGATATTCCGGCTCAGCGCGCGCATCGATCACGGTCACACCTTTCGCCACCATGTCGCTGGCCTGCTTGGCCTCGATCACCTGGGCGCCGGCCAATTCCTTGGGCGTGGTATTGAGCATGGAGGAAATCGCAGCGAATTCCTCACGCTTGGTGGGCGAGAAAACCATTTTCTTTCTGGGATTGGTTTCCGCGTCAGCGTATTTCAGCAGCGCGTTCTCGATCTTCTTTTCCTGCTCCGGGCTCATGCGCTTGGTATTGACGGCAAACGCCATTTTGGGCGCCTCGGTGGTACGCTGGATGATCTTGCCCGGATGCGATTTCAGCCATTTATCTGCCTGTGCGGAATCCACGGCGATAATCTCCATGCTATTGATTTCAAGCGCAAAGAATTCGGCTTCCTGGCTGCGAAAATAGCGCGCCTCCTTGAAATGCTTTTTGGTCTCCACCGACCTGGAATTCAGCTCCCCACGCGCCAGGCCTGTATGCAGCGACTCGAAGGGCGGCAAGCCCAATTTCGCGCCAGCTGCTTCCTGGAGACTGCCCCACTTTGCGTTCGGCGTGGTCACGAAAACCACCTGCACCCCGCCGCCTTCCTTGCCTACCGGGTTGTAACCAGCCTTCAACACGCTGGCGATAGTATGGGCAGGCGCGATTATCATGTCGTACTCGCCACGACTGGCACGCTTGGCTGCCACAAAAGGATTTGCCACCGGGGTGAAATTGACCGGGGCATTGAGCTGCGCACCCAGATATTTGGCCAGTGCCTGATATTTGTCCAACACCTCGACATCCGAGAAACGCTCGCTATCAGAGGGAACCGCGGCCAGTTTCAGCCCTTCCGCCGACCCAGCCGGACCCGCGCCCATCATCACCGCCAAAAACAATAAATACGATATTACCCGTAACATTGCAAACCCCCTCTTCAAGACACTTGACAATGTATATAGCTTACCTTGAGAAAGCCTTAATGCGAAATTTAAGCCTGAGGTAGAATTCGCACCCTGAAATACGCATATTAGGGAACATCATGACCGACCGTTACGCGGTAGTGGGAAACCCCATTGCCCACAGCAAATCCCCGCTGATTCACGCAGAGTTCGCCCGCCAGACCGGACAGGATTTAAGCTACACCGCCCTGCTCGCCCCGCTTGACGGCTTTGCGGCCACGGCACAGGCATTCCGTGCGGATGGTGGCAAGGGGCTCAATGTTACCGTGCCGTTCAAGCAGGAGGCGTGGCATCTGGCTACCGAATTGACCCAGCGCGCCCGCCTGGCACAAGCGGTGAATACGCTGAAATTCGAGGAAGGAAAGATACTGGGTGACAACACCGACGGGGCGGGACTGGTGCGCGACATCACGCTCAACCTGGGATTTGCGCTACGCGGCAAGCGTATCCTGCTCATGGGCGCGGGTGGCGCGGCGCGAGGCGTGGTACTGCCGCTGCTGGAACAGTGTCCGGCGCTACTGGGCATCGCCAATCGCACGCCCGCCAAGGCACATGAACTCGGTCAGCAATTTCTTGAATATGGCGACATTTCCACCGGTGATTTTGCCAGCCTTGCCAGTTGCCATTTCGATCTGATCATCAACGCCACATCCAGCAGCCTCGCCGGCGAACTGCCGCCCCTGCCGCCGGGCGTGTTCGCGCCGGGCAGCCTGGCCTACGACATGATGTACGGCAAGGGAATGACGCCATTCCTGCAGTTCGCGCAGGCCAATGACGCAGCCCGCGTGGCGGATGGCTTGGGGATGCTGGTGGAACAGGCGGCGGAATCGTTTTTCCTGTGGCGCGGCGTGCGGCCCGACACCAGGTCTGTCATCGCGCAGCTGCAAGCATGAAATTCCTGTGGCGCTGGCTGTGGCGCGGTCTGTTGCTGTTGCTCGGCGTGGTTGTGCTTTACCAGGCCTGGATTTTTGCCCATATCTGGTGGTGGGTGGACCACAATCCTTCCACCAGTGCATTCATGGAAACGCGCCTGGCAGAGATGCTGGAGAAAAACCCGGATGCAGAGTTACGCTACAAATGGGTGCCCTACAACCGCATCTCGAACAACCTCAAACGCGCGCTGATCGCTTCCGAGGACGCCAAGTTCGTGGATCACGAAGGTTTCGACTGGGACGGAATCCAGAAGGCTTACGAGAAAAACCTGAAAAAAGGCAAGGTCGTCGCGGGCGGCTCCACCATCAGCCAGCAACTGGCGAAAAACCTGTTCCTTTCCTCGAAAAGGGCTTTCTGGCGCAAGGCTGAAGAGGCGTTGATCACGGTGATGCTGGAACGGATGATGTCGAAGCAGAGGATTTTCGAAATCTACCTCAACGTCATCGAATGGGGCAACGGGGTGTTCGGCGCCGAAGTGGCTTCGCGTTATTACTTCAAAACCAGCGCCGCCAATCTCGCGCCGGAACAGGCCGCCAGGCTTGCCGCCATGGTGCCCAACCCGCGTTATTACGACACTCATCGCAACGCCAGGGGCTTGATGAAGAAAACCGGGATCATCCTGGCCAGGATGCCCGCCGCCGACATTCCCTGATTAGAAAAACAGCCGAGCCAGCTCCTGTCCGGGATCTTCGGCGCGCATAAACGCCTCGCCCACCAGGAATGCGTTGATGCCATTGTGGCGCATGCGCTGCACGTCCTCCCGCGTGTGAATGCCGCTTTCGGTAATCACGATGCGCTCTTGCGGAACCCTCCCCATCAGCTCGAGCGTGGTTTCAAGCCGGGTCTCGAAGGTGCGCAGATTGCGGTTGTTGATGCCAATCAGCGGTGTCTTGAGTTGCAAAGCCAGTTCCAGCTCTGCCGCATCGTGCGACTCCACCAGCACCGCCATGCCCAGTTCCATCGCCTGCGTTTCGAGTTCCTGCATGCGGGGCAAGTCCAGCGCCGCCACGATGAGCAGTATGCAGTCGGCTCCGATGGTGCGCGCCCGGCACACCTGGTAGGGGTCGATCATGAAATCCTTGCGCAGCACCGGCAAGGCGCAGGCCGCACGGGCTTCCATGAGATGATTCTTGCTGCCCTGGAAAAACTGCGTGTCGGTAAGCACGGACAAACAGGCCGCGCCATGCTGCTCGTAGCTTCCGGCAATGGCGGCGGGATCGAAATTTTCCCGGATCACGCCCCGGGAAGGGCTGGCTTTCTTGATCTCGGCGATGATCGCCGGCTTGCCCGCCGCGATCTTGAACTGGATGGCACCGACGAAATCGCGCGGCGGCGGCATGGCTTCCGCTTCGGCACGAACAGTCGAGAAGGGCTTCTTCCCCACCGCGCGCGCCACTTCCATTTCCTTGACGGCGATGATTTTATTCAGGATGTCCGACATTGAGCTATGCCCCTTTGACGCGATTCGAGAATTCCACCAACTGGCGCAGCTTGTCACGCGCTTCTCCGCTTGCGATTGCCGTGTGCGCTTTTTCAATGCCTTCAGCCAGGGTTTGCGCCCGTTCCGCCACGTAAATCGCGGCTCCGGCATTGAGCAACACGATGTCGCGCGCCGGGCCGGGCAGGTTATCGAGCACGCCAAGCAGCATGTCTCTGGCCTGTGTCGCGTCCCATACTTTCAACTGTTCCAGATCGCAGGGCTCGAAACCGAATTCGCGCGGATGGATCGCGAATTCGCTGATTTCGCCATGCTTCAATTCGCCGACCAGGGTTTCACCGGAGAGGGTGATTTCATCCAGGCCGTCGCTGCCGTGCACCACCATCACGTGACGGCTACCCAGGCGTTGCAGCACGCGCGCCTGGATGCCAACCAGGTCGGGATGGAACACGCCCATGACCTGGTTGTCCGCGCCGGCGGGGTTGGTGAGCGGCCCCAGCACGTTGAAAATGGTGCGCACACCGAGTTCGCGCCGCACCGGCGCCGCATGCTTCATGGCGCCGTGGAAATTGGGCGCGAACATGAAGCCGATGCCGATTTCGTCGATGGACTGGCCGACCTGCTCCGGCGTCAGGTTGAGGTTGACCCCGAGCGCTTCCAGCACGTCGGCCGAGCCGCAGGTGGAGGACACCGAGCGTCCACCATGCTTGGCTACCCGTGCTCCGGCGGCGGCAGCGACGAAGGCAGCGGTGGTGGAGATATTGAAGGTATGGGCGGCATCGCCCCCCGTACCGCAGGTGTCGACCAGATGGCCGCGCTTGGCGACCGGCACCTTGGTGGCGAATTCGCGCATCACCTGGGCAGCGGCGGAAATCTCCCCCACCGTTTCCTTCTTCACCCGCAGCCCCATCAGGATGGCGGCGATCTGCGCCGAAGTCACTTCCCCGCTCATGATCTGACGCATCAGCGAAAGCATTTCATCGTGAAAGATTTCGCGCTGTTCGATCAGTCGCGTCAGCGCATCCTTGGGCGTGATCATGGCCGCTTCTCCCTGAGGAAGTTGGCCAGCATTTCATGGCCGTACTCGGTCAGGATGGATTCGGGATGAAACTGCACCCCTTCCACCGCCAGGGTCTTGTGACGCACCCCCATGATTTCGCCGTCATCGGTCCAGGCTGTGATTTCCAGGCAATCCGGAATGGTCTCGCGTTCGATCACCAGGGAATGGTAGCGCGTGGCGGTGAAGGGATTGGGCAAGCCGGCAAACACCCCCAGGTTCTTGTGGTGAATCGGGGAAGTCTTGCCGTGCATCAACTGTTTGGCATGGATGATTTTTCCGCCGAAAGCCTGCCCGATACTCTGGTGGCCCAGGCACACGCCGAGAATGGGAACCTTGCCGGAAAATTCCTGGATCACCGCCACTGACACCCCCGCTTCAGCAGGGGTACAGGGACCGGGAGAAACCACGATGTGGTCGGGCCTGAGTGCAGCCACCTGCTCCACGCTGATTTCGTCGTTGCGGAAAACCCGCACTTCTTCACCCAGTTCACCAAAATATTGCACCAGGTTGTAGGTGAAGGAGTCATAGTTATCGATCATCAACAGCACAATTAACCCCAATCCATTGATATCACAATGAAATAATAGCCCAGCCTGATGCATGCCGCAATTTATCAATAATTCTCATCAACTTTACGCTTTAGCTCCGGCCAATCACCAATCGTTGACCCAGGCTTCTTAATCCAGGGATTATTTTTCCAGCGTTGATGCCGGACCTGAGTCGTTTGAGGAAACGGCATCAAAACCACTCTCCCCCAACCCGCCTCGTACCAGACGTATATTTCCATAAGCCGCCTGCTTGTTCTTTGGGAAAACATAACCACTCCCAAAATTCACTCCCCAGGCCTCACCCGGCGCCAAGGTCAAGGACGTAGCACTCCACATCCAGTTGGCGGGGCTGCCGGGGAAAACTTTTTCATTGGCACTGGGGTTAAAACAGCTGGTTTCCACAATGGAAAAGAGCTCCTTGATGTTTGGCAAACGCCAATCCGAATGGCCGCCAAACCGAGCGGCATTTGCCGCTGCGGGGGCGGCCATGGCGTCTTTCCAGTCCGAGCTGACCAATTTCCCCTCACCACAATTATTCCCGCTCAGTCCTTCCGCACAGACTTTCCAGGTCAATCCGGTAACCGTGTGAGTCACGGTCCCATTCCCGTTACCCGCAAAATCAGTCAACGGCGTGGTTGGGGAATTGTCCGTTTTGCATGTTGCCGAAGTAGCGGAGGAAGCGGCGATCAAACCGAACATGCACAAAGCAACGAAATATGTAGATCTCATGAGTAATCTCGACAAAGAAAGAATGTATATAAATTAGTCCGCAGAGCGCACCACGCGCACGGCATATGAAGCACTCATGTTGCCGACGCCAATCACCCCATTGCCAAAATGAACGTCCCAGGCAGCCCCCTCTGGATCCAGCTCATACAAGTCTTGAACCCAGTGCCATCCTGAATATGTGTTGGGGAAAAAATCAAAATCGATCGTTGGCGATTTCTTCACACCATAGTCAACCAGAGACTGCAACTCGGGTAACTTCGGAAGGCGCCAATTGGAAGACCCGCACAATTTTACCGAATTTACCGCAGCCACATACGCTCGAGTATTGCAGAAACCATCTGTCAGAGCCTTATTGCAAGTGTCATTATCTGCCTTAACCCCCCAGTAGGGTTCCCCATCCTTACCGGCAACGCTTTTCGAAAACCATGAATACCGATTCCCCTCGTAGCGCAAGTCTGTCGGGGACGTGGTTTTTACTTCCCATATGAGATTCGTTACGTTATCCCGGGTGCAAGCCCAGTCGGCTGGTTTGCTACCCAATTGTGCGTCAATGGGCAATTCAGACCCATCGTTGCCAATCTTGGTGAAATCGAAACCGGATTTACCGTTTCCTTTTTTACTTGTTTTTTTCCGGGAAGCCGCCGCGTCACGCCCATACCGGCCATCTCCCGCCCAAGCCGCGCAATCCGCAACAGCGCCCTTGGAATCATAACAAAGGGCTTGCCCGGTATCATTCAGGGGGGCCGCCCAAACCTGCCCTGACCAGAGCGCGGCATGCACAAAGGGCAACAATAAGCCAAATCCAGGAAAAACGCGTTTCATCATCAAATACTCCTCATACAATTTGTAACGGGGGGGGGTAAATCAATAGACCGCTAAAGATTGACCATGCATATTTCGTCATTCCCCTCCGACAGTTAAACCACCGAGCGCCAGTTCCGCCGCGCGGATCACCGCGCGCGCCTTGTTGCGCGTCTCTTCCCATTCGCTCTGCGGCTTGGAATCGGCCACGATGCCGGCGCCCGCTTGCACATATAGCATCCCGTCCTTGACCACGGCGGTGCGGATGGCGATGGCCAGGTCCATGTCGCCGTTGAAGCCCAGATAGCCCACCGCCCCGCCGTAAATGCCGCGCTTGCTGGGTTCCAGTTCGTCGATGATTTCCATGGCCCGCACCTTGGGCGCGCCGGACAGCGTCCCGGCCGGGAAGGTGGCGCGCAGCACATCCAGCGCCGACACATCCTGCCTGCGCTTGCCCTCCACATTGGAAACGATGTGCATGACGTGGGAGTAGCGCTCGATGACCATTTTTTCCGACACCTGCACCGTGCCCGTGGCGGCCACGCGACCCACGTCGTTGCGTCCGAGATCCATCAGCATCAGGTGTTCGGCCAGTTCCTTGGGATCGGCGAGCAAATCCCTGGCCAGTGCTTCGTCCTCTTCCCGCGACTTGCCGCGCGGCCGGGTGCCGGCGATGGGACGCACGGTGACGGTGTCGGCTTCCAGTTGCACCAGGATTTCCGGCGAGGCACCGACCACGTGGTGGTCGCCCATGTCGTAGTAGAACATGTAGGGCGACGGGTTGAGGGTGCGCAAGGCACGATACAGCGACAACGGCGAAGCCGCGTAGGGCTGGCTCATGCGTTGGGACAGCACCACCTGCATGATGTCACCGTTGAAAATGTATTGCTTGGCTGTTTCCACCGCCCCCTTGAAGGCGTCCTCGCCGAACTCCGATGCTGCCTGTTGCGGCGCGGCGGTGGCCACGGAGGGAATTTCCGCCGGGCGACACAGCAGGCGGTGCAGCTCGTCCAGGCGCGTCTGGGCTTTCAGATAGGCATGGGGCTCGGTCGGGTCGGCATAAACGATGAGGTAAATCTTGCCCGAGAGATTGTCCACCACCGCCAACTCGTCCGAGAGCAACAGCAGGATATCCGGCGCACCGATAACGTCGGGTTTGACCGTGGCAGCCAGCTTTTTCTCGATGTAACGGATGGTGTCATAGCCGAAATACCCCACCAGTCCGCCGCAGAAACGGGGCTGACCGGGACGCACCGCGACCTTGAGGCGCGCCATGAATTCCTGGATGAAACGTAGCGGGTCGTCGGTCTCGGTTTCCTCCAGCACGTCCCAATCCCTTTCCACGCTCACGCGCTTGCCGCGCACCACGAGCCGGGTCTTGGCGGGCAGGCCGATAAACGAGTAGCGCCCGAAACGTTCGCCGCCCTCCACCGATTCCAGCAGGTAGGAATAGGGCCGGTTGGCGAGCTTGAGATAGACGGTGAGGGGGGTGTCCAGGTCGGAGAGGGTTTCCCGCACCAGCGGGATGCGGTTATAGCCCTCCTGGGCAAGACGATTGAATTCCTGTTCGGTCATGATGTGCTCCACAAAGTATAGACTGAAAATGCATTACTGCGCCGGAAGGGCGCGTCACCGCTCATTGCCAGGCGCGCCATCGCCAGGAAAAGAGGAGCGTTTTCAGTGCACTTTGTCGATCGTTCATCATGTCAGATTTTTTGCATCAGTTTGGTTGCTTCGAGAAGACTAGGCACCACGGCGTCAAGATCAAGCTCCTCCACGCTGCGTCCGCGGTTGTAGCCGTAAGGCACGCAGAAGACGTGACAACCGGCAGCGCGCGCTGCCTGGGTGTCGTTGAGGGAGTCTCCGATGAGCAGCAGTTCTGCCGGCGCGACGCCGAAAACCTTGCAGGCATGCTGCAGTGGCAAGGGGTCGGGCTTGCGCCTGGGCAGGGTATCGCCGGACAGAATCAGCTCGAAATAGTCGAACAAACCCGTGTCCTTCAGCAAGGGCACAGTGAATTTCTCGGCCTTGTTGGTGATGCAGGCGAGGCGATAGCCCGTTGCCCGCATGGCTTGCAGTCCCTCCACCACGCCCGGGAAGGGGCGGCTTTCGCGGCTCACCACCTCGGCATAATGTTTTTCGTACACCGGTAGCGCCCTGGCGAACAGCGCGGCATCCGGCTCATCGTCCATGTGGCGTGTCAGCACCCGCTTCACCAGCCGGGAGACGCCGTTGCCGATATAGGTTTTCACCACATCCAGCGCGACCGGCGGGAGATTCAGTTCCGCCGCCATGCGGCTGGCCGCTTCGGCCAGGTCGGGCGCGGTGTTGAGCAGGGTGCCGTCGAGATCGATGACCACCGCCTTGACGGGGAGCGGGAAAGTTGTAGTACTCATAATCAGTGTTTTGCCTGTTCCGGAGCGGCAGGTTTCTCCTCTGCCGGTTTTGCTGCGGATTTTTCACCTTCCGGGGCAGTTTCGCCCTCGGTCTTGGCGCCCTCTTCCGTTGCAGGCTGGCCCTTGCCGGAGTTGGTGTCCACTTTCTTGTCCTTGACATCCTTGTCCGCGGATTTCCAGCCGGTCAGAATGGAAGTCGGGGTGTAGGTGTTGTTTTCCTTCATGCAGTCTTCGGGCAATTTGTTCGACACGCGGCAGGCATAACCCACGGATTCGCCGTCCTTGCCCTTGTCGCCGCCGCTCAGCATCTCGCAACCGGACAGCGGCAAAGCCGCTGCCAGCAGCAATAGCGAGATGGAGCGGAGAGACATCAGACCTTGGCCAGCTCGGCGCGCATGGCTGCAATGATGGAATCGTAGCGGTTGGGATCAGTATCCTTGGCCGCGCCGAACACAGCGGAGCCGGCCACGAACGTGTCCACACCGGCGCGTGCGACTTCAAGAATGTTGCCAGGGCCGACACCGCCGTCGATTTCCAGACTGATATCGCGGCCGGAGGCATCGATCATCTGGCGTACCTTGCGTGCCTTGTCCAGCACGTAGGGAATGAATTTCTGGCCGCCGAAGCCGGGGTTCACGGACATCAGCAGCACCATGTCGAGCTTGTCCAGCGTGTATTCCAGCACGTCCAGCGGAGTCGCCGGGTTGAACACCAGGCCCGCCTTGCAACCGCATTCCTTGATCAGGCCGATGGTACGGTCGATGTGCTCGGAGGATTCGGGATGAAAAGTGATGTAGGTGGCGCCCGCCTTGGCAAAATCGGGAATGATGCGGTCCACCGGCTTGACCATCAGATGCACGTCGATCGGCGCAGTCACGCCGTGCTTGCGCAGCGCTTCGCACACCAGTGGGCCGATGGTCAGATTGGGAACGTAATGGTTGTCCATCACATCGAAATGAACGATATCCGCGCCGGAGGCGAGAACTCTGTCCACATCCTCGCCCAGTTTGGCGAAGTTGGCCGAAAGAATGCTCGGCGCGATACGGTATTGAGGCATGGTCATTCCTTACAAGGAGCGGGAAAACTTACATTTTAACCTTAATTCATGCTTTGGACACAAGCGCGGAACGGTACGCCCAGCGCAGCATGGCAATGCCGGCGACGATCATGGGAAGCGACAGCCACTGGCCCATGGAAAATCCCAGGCTGAGCAGCCCGAGAAAGTTGTCCGGTTCGCGGGTGAATTCCGCCACAAACCTGAAGCTGCCATAGCCGATCAGGAACAACCCGGACACCGCCCCGGTCGGACGCGGTTTGGAGGAGAACCACCACAGCAGCGCGAACAGCGCCAAGCCTTCGAGCGCGAATTCATATAGCTGGGAGGGATGCCGCACCAGTCCATCGCCCGCCTGGGGGAATACCATGCCCCAGGAAACATCGGTTGCCCGCCCCCAAAGTTCGCCATTGATAAAATTTCCCACGCGCCCCGCGCCCACGCCCAGCGGGACCAGCGGCGCAATGAAATCGGTCACTGCCAGCCAGGACTTTCCCGTCCGGCGGGCAAAAAACCACATCGCCACCAGCACACCGAGAAAACCACCGTGGAAAGACATGCCGCCCTGCCACACGGCGAGAATTTCCGCCGCATGTTGCAGGTAGTAATCGGCTTTGTAGAACAGGACATAGCCCAGCCGCCCGCCCAGCACCACACCCAGCACACCGTAAAACAGCAAGTCGTCCAGATCGCGCCTGTGCCAGCCGAGCTCCGGGCGGGTATGAATGCGGTAACGGCCCAGTCCGAGAAACAGGGCAAAAGCCGTCAGATACATCAGGCCATACCAGCGAATAGCGAGGGGGCCGAGATGCAGGGCGACGGGGTCGAACTGGGGATGGATGAGCATTGAGGGCGGGGCTAATTCGGTTAGAATGCGGGAATTATACGTGTTTTTCTCTGGAGCCTCGCGATGCCGCAATACCGTTCCCGCACCACCACCCATGGCCGCAACATGGCCGGCGCCCGCGCCCTGTGGCGCGCCACCGGAATGACCGATGGTGATTTCGACAAACCCATCATCGCCATCGCCAATTCCTTTACCCAGTTCGTGCCGGGGCATGTCCATCTCAAGGACATGGGGCAACTGGTGGCGCGCGAGATCGAAGCCGCCGGCGGGGTGGCCAAGGAATTCAACACCATCGCGGTGGACGACGGCATCGCCATGGGCCACGGCGGCATGCTGTACAGCCTGCCGTCGCGCGAACTGATCGCGGACAGCGTCGAATACATGGTCAACGCCCACTGCGCCGATGCGCTGGTGTGTATTTCCAACTGCGACAAGATCACCCCTGGCATGCTGATGGCCAGCCTGCGCCTCAACATCCCGACTGTGTTCGTTTCCGGCGGGCCGATGGAAGCGGGCAAGGCCGTGATCCACGGCAAGACCATAGCGCTCGACCTGGTGGATGCGATGGTGTCCGCAGCGGATGCCAATGTTTCCGACGATGAGGTCGCGACCCTGGAACGTTCCGCCTGCCCGACCTGCGGTTCCTGCTCCGGCATGTTTACCGCCAATTCGATGAACTGCCTGGTAGAAGCCCTGGGATTGGGACTACCGGGCAACGGCTCGCTGGTGGCCACCCACGCCGACCGCAAGCGCCTGTTCCTTGAAGCGGGACGCCTGATCGTGGCCATCGCCCGCAGCCATTACGAGCGCGACGACATGTCCGTGCTGCCGCGCTCAATCGCCACCTTCGAGGCGTTCGAGAACGCCGTGGCGCTGGATATCGCCATGGGCGGCTCGACCAACACCGTGCTGCACCTGCTGGCGGCCGCTCATGAGGCGGGCCTGGATTTCACCATGCAGGACATCGACCGCATGTCGCGCAAGGTGCCCCACCTGTCCAAGGTTGCACCCAGCATCCAGACCTATCACATGGAAGACGTGCACCGCGCCGGCGGCATCATGGCCATCCTGGGCGAACTCGACCGCGCCGGCCTGCTGCATCGCGATCTGCCCACCATCCACAGCCCGACCATGGGCCAGGCGCTGGAGCACTGGGACGTGATGCGCACCTCGGACGAAAAGGTCAAAACCTTTTACCGTGCCGCGCCGGGCGGCGTGCCGACCACGGTGGCATTCAGCCAGGACAAACGCTTCGCCGAACTCGATCTCGACCGCGCCCACGGCTGCATCCGCGACAAGGCTCACGCCTACTCGCAGGACGGCGGCCTGGCGGTGTTGTACGGCAACATCGCCGAGGACGGCTGCATTGTCAAAACCGCCGGGGTGGACGAAAGTATCCTCAAATTCACTGGCCGGGCGCGCATTTTTGAAAGCCAGGATGACGCGGTTGCAGCCATTCTCGCCGACAAGATCGTTGCCGGCGACGTGGTGATCATCCGTTATGAAGGGCCGCGCGGCGGGCCAGGCATGCAGGAAATGCTGTACCCGACTTCCTACCTCAAGTCCAAGGGCATGGGCAAGGTTTGCGCCCTGCTCACCGACGGGCGTTTTTCCGGCGGCACTTCCGGCTTGAGCATCGGCCACGCCTCGCCCGAAGCGGCGGAAGGCGGCGCTATCGGTCTGGTGGAAGAAGGCGATACGATAGCAATCGACATTCCCAATCGCAGCATCAACCTGATGGTGTCATGGGAAGAACTCTCGCATCGTCGCGCCCTGATGGAAGAAAAAGGCGACAAGGCATGGCAACCGGCGGCACGGGCGCGCATTGTCTCCGCGGCCTTGCAGGCATATGCGGCAATGACTACCAGTGCGGCCCGTGGCGCGGTACGCGATGTATCGCAACTGAAACGCTAAACCAAGAGGAAGCTCTGATGCCCTTTTCTGCCCACGAACACAAGCTTATCCTGGCCGAAGTTCTCGCCGAACTTGAGGCGGACGGCATGGTGGCGCACGAGAACACGGAGAAAATCAATTTCCCTGCACGCAGCATCAGCCAGAGCAAACTGCATCCGCTGGTCATCGCCGCCGACCAGAAATGGAAAAACCTCAAGCCGCCGCACAAGACTCTTAACCTGGAAGAGCTCACTGTGTGGCTGGCCAACAAGACCGGCCTGCCCTACCAGCATATCGATCCGCTCAAGGTGGATGTATCCGCGGTAGGCTCGGTGATGTCCCATGCCTATGCCAGCCGCTTCATGATATTGCCGATAGCCAGCAATGCGCGGGAAGTGGTGATCGCCACGGCCGAGCCTTTCGTGCGCGAGTGGGAGAAGGAACTGGAGCATGCGCTGCAGCGCAATATCCGGCGTGTGATCGCCAGTCCAGAGCAGATTCAGCGCTTCCTGCCCGAGTTCTTCAATCTGGCGCGCTCGATGAAAAATGCGCTATTGAAGCATGAGGGCGCGGGGCCGTCCGGCGTCGCCAATTTCGAACAGCTGGTCGAACTTTCCCGCACCGGGCAACTCGATGCCAACGACCAGCATGTGGTGCAAATCGTGGACTGGCTGTTCCAGTATGCTTTCGAGCAGCGCGCTTCCGACATCCACCTCGAACCCCGGCGCGAAGCCGGCAATGTACGTTTTCGCATCGACGGCGTGATGCACCATGTGTACCAGATCCCCCCGCCGGTGGTGACGGCCATCACCAGCCGCATCAAGGGCCTCGGGCGCATGGACATCGTCGAGAAGCGGCGCCCCCAGGACGGCCGCATCAAGACCCGCACCCCCGATGGCGAGGAAATCGAACTGCGTCTTTCCACCATGCCTACTGCCTTTGGCGAAAAACTGGTGATGCGGATTTTCAATCCCGACGTGATCGTGCAGGACTTCAAGAATCTCGGCTTCGGCGAGCAGGATGAACAACGCTGGAACCAGATGGTTTCCCAACCCAACGGGATCATCCTGGTCACCGGGCCGACCGGCTCAGGCAAAACCACCACACTCTATTCCACCCTGAGAACGCTGGCTCAACCCGAAGTGAACGTATGCACGGTGGAAGACCCAATCGAAATGGTGATGCCCCAGTTCAACCAGATGCAGGTGCAGAACAACATCGGACTGGATTTCGCCAGCGGCATCCGCACCCTGATGCGTCAGGACCCGGACATCATCATGGTGGGTGAAATCCGCGACCTGGAAACCGCTGAAATGGCGATTCAGGCCGCGCTGACCGGCCACCTGGTGCTCTCCACCCTGCACACCAACGACGCCCCATCCGCCATCACGCGCCTGCTCGATCTCGGCGTTCCCGCCTATCTCCTCAATTCCACCGTGCTGGGCGTGCTGGGCCAGCGCCTGGTGCGCACCCTGTGTCCGCACTGCAAGGAAAAAACCAGCATTGACCAGGACGCCTGGAATGCCATGGTTGCGCCGTGGAAAGCCACGCCTCCAGCCAGCATCAACGGGCCCAAGGGCTGTCTGGAATGCCGCATGACGGGCTACATGGGCCGCAACGGCATATACGAAATCATGCTGCTGTCGCAGACCCTCAAAAAGCTCATCGCCAGCTCCTCCGATCTTGCCCTGCTCAGGGAACAGGCCTACAAGGAAGGCCTGAAACCGCTACGCATCAGCGGTGCACAGAAAGTGGCGGCAGGCCTGACCACCATGGAAGAGGTCATGCGCGTCACGCCGCCCCCCGGCCAATAGAAAACCAGTCGGTCAACGCTAGGGCGTGCGCGGGCGTTAAATGCATACCACCCACCACCATCACCAAGTTGGAAGCTGGCGAAGTTGCAAAAAACTTGCAAAGGCGGCGGGTTAGTTTAAGATAGCGAACTCGGTTTTTAGCGTTTTAGCACGATTTATTATTCATTGATATTAAGGGGTTAATATGAAAGCAACATGGTTGGGAATGGCCGCTGCGGCCGCATTGCTGGTCTCCGGTCAAGCTGGCGCGGCAGTTGACGCTGCTGCTGCTCAGGCTCTGGCAACAAAAAGTGCCTGCATGAGCTGCCACGGCGTGGACAAGAAGATTGTCGGCCCGGCTTACAAGGACGTTGCCGCCAAGTACAAGGGCGACAAGGGCGCTGAAGCCAAGCTGATTGCCAAGGTCAAGGCTGGCGGCAAGGGCGTATGGGGCGAAGTGCCGATGCCGCCGAACGCTGCGGTCAAGGACGCAGACATCAAGACCCTGGTGCAGTGGATCCTTACCGTCAAGTAAGCAAGTCCTCGCTTCAGAAAAGCCAGCCTTCGGGTTGGCTTTTATTTTTTGGGCGCCAAATATTCGCTAGCCCGGATATTGCATAAATTCGCGTTATGATCGCGCAGGATTTTGATTGATAGGGAAGTTTCGTGAAGGAGCGCCGTAGTTATTCATACGGACGACTGAACAAAATCTTTCATATCAATCAAAAGACCAGCGAGGGCGCGCGTCAATTTATGCAATATCCGGGCTAAAATAGCGGGCTTATCCAGCCTGATACGATGGGAGACCAAATTGAAACCGCGCCTGCTAGCTTTGCTGCTTTCCGCCTTGCTGTTAAACCTTGCTTCTTGCGGCAAAAAGGAAGCCTCGCCCGTAACCGGTGGCGAGGAAATCATCAAGATCGGCGCGATCCAGCCCCTGACCGGCCCCCAGTCGCATCTCGGCAAGGACAATGAAAATGGCACCCGTATGGCGATTGACGACGCCAACGCCAAGGGAATTACCATCGCAGGGAAAAAAGTCAAATTCGAACTCATCAGCGAGGACGACCAGGCCGACCCGAAAACCGCCACCATCGTGGCGCAGAAGCTTGCAGACGCCAAAGTCAGCGGAATCATCGGCCACCTGAATTCCGGCACCACCATCCCGGCTTCGAAAATTTATTACGATGCAGGCATCGTCCAGATCTCACCTTCCGCGACCAACCCCAAATACACCGAGCAGGGCTTCAAGACCGCATTCCGCGTGATGCCCAACGATGTGCAGCAAGGCAAGGTTCTGGGCGATTACGCGGTCGCCCGGTTGGGTGCAAGGAAAATCGCCATCATTGACGACCGCACCGCCTATGGCCAAGGGGTCGCGGACCAATTCGAGAAAGCCGCCAAGGCCGCCGGCGCGGAAATCGTGGCGCGCGAGTTCACCACCGACAAATCCACCGACTTCATGGCGATTTTGACCGCGGTAAAAGCCAAAAAGCCTGACTTGCTGTTCTTCGGCGGCATGGACGCCCAGGGCGGACCGATGATCAAGCAATTGAAATCGCTGGGACTGGAAAGCAAATTCCTTACTGCCGATGGCGGCAGTACACCTGAATTCATCAAACTGTCGGGCGGGGCCGCCGAGGGCGCTTTCAGCTCGCTGCCCGGGCTGCCTCTGGAAAAAATGCCCGGCGGCAAGGCATTCGGTGAGAAGTTTCGTGCCAAATACGGACAGATACAGCTCTATGCCCCCTACTGCTACGATGCGGTCGGCGTCATGATCGCCGCCATGCAGAAAGCCGATTCCACCAACCCCGCCCAATATCTGCCTGCCCTGTCCGGAATCACCCATGACGGCGTTACGGCAAAAATCAGCTTCGACCAGAAGGGCGACATCAAGGACGGCGCTGTCACGCTGTACCAGGTCAGGAACGGCAAGTGGGAAGTACTGGAAACGGTGGGCGGCCCCTCCCCGGCACCCGTAGCCGCGCCCGGCAAGTAACCACAATTGGATATATTCCTGCAGCAACTCATCAACGGCTTGGTGCTGGGCAGCGTTTATGCGCTGATCGCGCTGGGCTATACCATGGTGTATGGCATTCTCGAACTGATCAACTTCGCCCATGGCGAGGTGGTAATGATTGGCGCCATGGTGACGCTGGCGGTGGTGAATGCGCTGATGGCGAGCGGCGTGGACCTGCCGGGCATCGTCATCGTGGTAACCGGCCTGCTGGTGGCGGTGCCCGCGTGCATGGCACTGGGCTTTGCCATCGAGCGCATCGCCTACCGCCCCTTGCGCCGCGCACCGCGCCTGGCGCCGCTGATTACCGCCATTGGTGTGTCGATCGTGCTGCAAAACGTGGCCATGATCATCTGGGGGCGCCAATACATTGCATTTCCTGCCATCCTGCCCTCAACACGACATGAGATTGGTGGTGCAGGGATAACTGACCTGCAAATTTTCATTTTCCTGCTGGCCCTGGTATTGATGGCGGGCCTGATTCTGCTGGTGCAGAAAACCCGCATCGGCCGCGCCATGCGCGCCACCGCCCAAGCCCCCGAGATCGCGGGCCTGATGGGTGTGAACGTCAATTCCGTGATCTCCTTCACCTTCATCCTGGGTTCGGCACTGGCTGCCGTGGCGGGCGTCATGGTAAGTGCCTACTACGGCATCGCGCACTACTACATGGGCTTCCTGCTCGGCCTCAAGGCTTTCACCGCGGCCGTCCTCGGCGGCATCGGCAACATCGCCGGCGCCATGCTGGGTGGCCTGCTGCTGGGTGTGATCGAAAGCATGGCCGCAGGTTACATCGGCGACCTGACCGGCGGTTTCCTGGGCAGCCATTACCAGGATGTGTTCGCTTTTTTCGTACTGATCGGGGTACTGGTGTTCCGCCCCTCCGGCTTGCTCGGCGAGCGTGTGGCCGAGCGCCCATGAGACCGGCATGAACTGGCGCCACCTGAAGTCGAATCGCCACGCTGCCCTGGCTGCATTCGTCCTGCTCGGACTGCTGCTCGCGGTTGCGCCGTTTCTGGTGGGGGCCGGGCTGGGCAACGGCTGGGTGCGCATCCTCGATTTCACCCTGCTTTACATCATGCTGGCACTGGGACTCAACATCGTGGTCGGCTATGCCGGCTTGCTCGACCTGGGTTATGTGGCATTTTATGCCGTCGGCGCATATCTCTATGCCCTCCTTGCCTCGCCCCAGTTCGGCCTGCACCTGCCGGTGTGGCTGATTCTTCCGCTGGGAGCACTGGTGGCGGGGCTGTTCGGCATGCTGCTGGGCGCGCCGACATTAAGGCTGAGAGGCGATTACCTGGCCATCGTCACGCTAGGTTTTGGCGAAATTATCCGTATCTTTCTCAACAATCTTAACGCGCCGCTCAATATCACCAACGGGCCGCAAGGCATTAACCTGATAGATCCCATCGCCATCGGCAGCATTTCGCTGCACCGGCCCATCGAATTGTTTGGAATGCAGTTCCCCGGGATTTATGCCTACTATTACCTGTTCCTGACGCTGGCCTTGTTGATCGTATTCGTGTCGCTGCGTTTGCAGGATTCGCGCATCGGCCGTGCCTGGGTGGCGATCCGTGAAGACGAGGTGGCTGCGGAGGCGATGGGAATCAACACGCGCAACATCAAGCTGCTTGCATTTGCCATGGGAGCGACTTTCGGCGGTATTTCAGGCGGTCTTTTCGCCGGCTTCCAGGGTTTTGTCAGTCCGGAAAGCTTCAATTTGATGGAATCAGTGATGATTCTGTGCATGGTTGTGCTGGGCGGCATGGGACACATTCCCGGCGTGATTCTGGGAGCGCTGTTGCTCACTGCCCTGCCCGAGGCCCTGCGCTACATCGGTCCGCTTGAACAAGC
The DNA here is from genome assembly GCA_031426915.1 of Sulfuricellaceae bacterium. Classification (GTDB taxonomy): domain Bacteria; phylum Pseudomonadota; class Gammaproteobacteria; order Burkholderiales; family Sulfuricellaceae; genus Sulfurimicrobium. Next base: position 20,764 of record JASJPB010000017.1, read on the forward strand.
CCTGTTTGGCCGCATTGTGGTGGACCCGGCCGACCTGCGCATGCTGTTGTTCGGCCTGGCGCTGATCGTGGTCATGATTTTCCGTCCCGCCGGATTGTGGCCTTCTGCCACCCGCCGTCGCGAATTTTCCAGTGAACCCGCGGTGCTGGAACATGAGCAGGAAGCCTTGTACGATGCCAGGAGATAGCGTGTGACCGTACTCCTCAAAGCGGAAAAAGTGAGTAAGCACTTCGGCGGTCTTGCAGCGCTGAGCGATGTGTCATTCAGTATCCGCAGTGGCGAAATCTACGGCTTGATAGGGCCCAACGGTGCGGGTAAAACCACCCTGTTCAACGTGCTGACTGGCCTGTATTCGCTGGATGCCGGCCATGTCGCTCTTGACGGCCATGCCTTGCACGGCCATAAGCCCAGCCAGGTGACACGTTTGGGTCTGGCGCGCACGTTCCAGAACATTCGCCTGTTCGCCAACATGAGCGCGCTGGAAAACGTGATGGTCGGCTGTCATGTTCGCACCAATGCCGGCGTGCTGGGCGCCATTCTGCGATGTGGAAAAACGCGTGCTGAGGAAAGCGCCATTCGTCTGCGCGCCCTTGAACTGCTTATTTATGTCGGCATAGCGAAGCATGCCGGATCGCTGGCGAAACATCTTTCCTACGGTGACCAGCGCCGCCTCGAAATCGCCCGCGCGCTGGCCACGGAACCCAAGTTGCTGGCGCTCGACGAACCGGCAGCCGGCATGAATGCCAGCGAGACTGCGAAACTGAAACAGATGCTGCAGACTATACGTGTAGATGGGGTGACACTGCTCCTGATCGAGCACGACATGAAACTGGTGATGGAGCTGTGCGATCGGGTGGCGGTACTGGACTACGGCAGGAAAATCGCCGAGGGCAGCCCCGCCGAGGTGCGTAGCGATCCGCAGGTTATAGAAGCCTACCTGGGAGCCGCCGCGCCTTGAACATGCTGGAAGTTTGCGGCCTGAGCGTTTCCTATGGCGGGATCAACGCGGTAAAAGGCATTGATCTGGAAATCGCTGCCGGTGAACTGGTATGTCTGATCGGCACCAACGGGGCAGGCAAGACCACAACTCTCAAGGCCTTGTCGCGCATGCTGCCGGCAAGGGGAAAAATTCTCTATCAGGGGAAGTCCATTTCCCAGTTACCTGTATACGAGATGGTGCGACAGGGAATCGCGCTGGTACCGGAGGGACGTGGTATTTTCGGCCGGCTGAGCGTGGAGGAAAACCTGCTCATGGGCGCATACATTCGTAATGACATGCCGGCCATCAGGCGCGACCTGGACCGCGCCTATCATCTATTTCCTCGCCTTTTCGAGCGCAAAATCCAGCAGGCAGGTACGCTTTCAGGCGGAGAACAGCAAATGCTCGCTATCGCCCGAGCCCTGATGAGCCGTCCCCAGCTGCTTTTCCTCGATGAACCCAGCATGGGCCTGGCGCCGCTGATGGTGCAGAAAATATTCGATACCATTCGCTCCATTTCCGCGGATGGCGTTACGATCCTGCTGGTTGAACAGAACGCCCGGCTGGCACTGGAAATCAGCCACCGAGGCTATGTCATGGAGGGTGGCACCATCGTGCTTGCCGACACTTCCGCATCCTTACTTTCCTCCCCTCAGGTCAGACAGGCCTACCTTGGAGAATAAGCTGACTTTATGTGACAGCGATGCTCACAAGGTAAAGCGCGCCCAGCAGCAAGGGTTGATGCAGCATGTACACAGCCAGACTGTGGCGTCCCAGCCATAACAACGCGAGTGATGGCTTACCCGCTCCCTTCCAGGCCCGACATTTGCCTGCTGTTTCATGGCTGGACAGCCAACGTCCCATAAACATGCCCAGCAACACGACGCCAAACCACGGGAACAAGGGCGCGTAATCCTGGGTAACCGGCTTGTGTGTCATGAAGCCGATCCAGTTTAACCAGGCCTGATCGAACCAGGAGTTTTGGTAAGCCAGTCCAGCCAGTATCCATCCCGTCCCAAGCAAGAGGTTGAGGTAATTAAAACGGGCAAAAAAAACACCAAGGATGCTCGCGGCAAGGATGAAATGCAGTACGCCAAAAAATATACCGCTTTCGGGAAACATTGCGTAACTCGCCGCACTGACGATTCCGGCGCAGACCGCCAGTAGCACAAGGCGACGACTGTATGCTCCGATTTTCAGTCCGCCGGAGCTGGCTAGTTGCAAACTGACGCCAACCAGCAGCAGGAACAGGGCAACTATCAATGCCCGCGCAACAAGCCAAAATTGGCTGTAATAAAAATCGAAGCTTGCCAGTTTGAAATAATTTAGGTCGAAACAAAAATGGAACCCCACCATGAGTACCACGGCAAACCCGCGCGCGGCATCTACAATGAAAATGCGTCTCTGCGGGGAAAGGGCGTGTGAAGCAGAAGAAGCTGGGAGCGAGCGTCGACCTTTTTTGGACGAAGCAGGTTTTGCCATTTACATTTCTTCGATCGAGAACAGCCGCCGATATTCACGGTAAGCATATCGATCGGTCATGCCCGCGATGTAGTCAGCAATGGTCCGGGCTTTGTCGTCTTTAGCCTTGGCTTGATACTGCGGCGGCAAGAGGGTCGGGTTATTAAAAAAAGCCCCGAACAGTTCGCGCACGATGCGGCGTGCCTTTTCGCTCATGCGCTCTACCTGGTAGTGGCGGTAGAGGTGCTGGCGCAGGAACTGTTTCAGCTCCTGTTGTTCCTTGGCTATCGCCGGGCTGAAGGCCATCAGGGCAGGCGCACGTCGCACGTCGTCGAGGCTTGCCGGGGCTGCAGCGCGTATGTTTTCCGTGCTTTGCGCAATCAGGTCGAGCACCAGCGTGTTGATCATGCGTCTTACGATTTCGTGAATCAGGCGCCGTCCGGCCACATCGGGATGGCGTTCGCGGACCATCGCAAGATGGCGCTCGAACAGGCTTACATTGGCGAGTTGTTCCAGGGTTATCAAGCCCGAGCGCAAGCCATCATCGACATCGTGGTTGTTGTAGGCAATTTCGTCCGCGAGGTTGGCCACCTGGGCTTCCAGGCTTGGCCGTTGATTCGCCAGGAAGCGCTCACCTACTGCGCCTAGAATTCCAGCGTTTGCCTGCGAGCAGTGTTTGAGAATACCCTCGCGCGTTTCAAAACACAGGTTGAGACCATCGAACTCGGCGTAACGCTCCTCAAGCAGGTCAACCACACGAAGAGACTGCATATTATGCTCGAAACCACCGTGGTCCTTCATGCAGGCATTGAGTTCATCCTGCCCGGCATGACCAAAGGGTGTGTGGCCCAGATCGTGGGCAAGCGCAATGGCTTCCACCAGTACTTCATTCAGTTGCAGGTTGCGCGCTATGGTGCGCCCGATCTGTGCCACTTCCAGACTGTGTGTTAGGCGGGTACGAAACAGGTCCCCCTCGTGATTGACGAACACCTGGGTCTTGTATTCAAGGCGACGAAACGCAGTGGAATGAATGATGCGGTCGCGGTCGCGCTCGAAATCGCTACGTCCGGATGGGGTGGGTTCGTGATATCGACGACCACGCGTGTACGCCGCATCGGCGGCATAGGGTGCAATTTCGCTCAATGTTGAACGAGCCCGGTCAAGGTCGCGCGCAGGTCGTCGGCTGGAACTTCCCCTGTAACCACACCTTTTCCAATACCTTTCAGCAATACAAAACGGATCTTGCCTTCTTCAACTTTCTTGTCCAGGCCCATCATGTCAAGGTAGGCATCCACACCAAGCGCCGGCGCGGTATCAGGCAATCTCGCCCGCCTGAACAAATCCCGGACACGTGCCAGCTCTATTTCGCTGATCCAGCCAAGTCGTCGCGACAAATCCACAGCCAGTACGGTGCCGCCTGCTACCGCCTCCCCGTGTAACCAATTTCCGTAACCCATGCCCGCTTCGATGGCATGGCCAAACGTATGCCCCAAATTCAGAAGCGCGCGAACGCCGCCTTCCCTTTCATCGGCCGCGACGACTTCCGCCTTGTTCTGGCATGAGCGGAAAATGGCGTAAGACAGTGCTTCATGATCGCGCGCCACTAGCTTGTCGACGTTCTGTTCCAGCCACTCGAAAAATGACAGGTCCCGGATGAGCCCGTACTTGATTACCTCTGCGAGTCCTGCAGACAATTCGCGATCAGGCAAGGTATCAAGCGTTGCCGTGTCCGCCAGCACGACTCTGGGCTGGTAGAATGCCCCGATCATGTTCTTACCCAGAGGGTGATTAATCCCGGTTTTACCCCCGACAGAAGAGTCTACCTGGGCCAGCAGAGTGGTCGGAATCTGAATAAACGGCACACCACGCAAGTAGGTTGCCGCTGCATACCCGGTCAAGTCGCCTATCACTCCACCGCCTAGTGCAATCAACGTGGTCTTGCGCTCGCAACGGTGTTGCAGCAAAGCATCGTAGATCCGACTCAGGGTTTCTGCATTCTTGTATTTCTCACCATCGGGCAGGATGATAGGAAGCACATCAACGCCCTGATGCTGTAACGTTCGGGTTAGGGCATCCAGATAGAGAGGCGCGACCGTGGTGTTGGTGACAATAGCCGCTCTTTTTTGCGCCAGGAATGGCAAAATTAGGTCGGCGTTTCCAAGCAGGTTTGCTCCAATATGAATTGGATAGGAGCGATCACCTAGTTCAACGGTCAGGGTTTGCATTTTTCAATTTCTGTTCCAGTTGACGTACCAGACCATGTACGCTCTGATCGCCGGTATCCATGATAATATCCGCCATTCCACGATAAATGGGGTCGCGCTGAGCAAACAACTCCTGTAATTTTGCCCTCGGATCCGCTGTTTGAAGTAGTGGACGATTCCTGTCGTGACGGGTACGCTGCCACAAATCCCTTACCTGCGCCCGCAAATATACAACGGTACCACCGTTCTGCAGGTTGCGGCGGTTCTCCTCCCGCAGCACAGCGCCGCCACCAGTCGCCAGCACAAGATCACGTTGTTGGCACAGTTCCGCAATCACAATCGACTCACGCTCACGAAATCCAGCCTCACCTTCGAGCTCGAAGATAAGGGGGATATTCACCCCGGTGCGGCGTTCAATCTCGTGATCGGAATCGATAAAGATTTTGTTCAGGTGTCTGGCAAGCAATTTGCCGACAGTTGTTTTTCCCGCACCCATAAGGCCGACGAGAATAATATTATTCGAATGAAGCATGGGCCGTAATGATAGCGGCTTGAAGGACTTTTGACCAATATGTAAATGGTCAAGAGAAAAAATCTGTATTTTCCTGCTTGGCGCTGAGTGACAGGGAGAATTTGCAGCGGGATAGCAACAACTTACTCCCCTGCAATGCAAATCCCCATGTCCGCCACTAAAGTCTCAAGATCATACAAGCTAAACCACTCATACACCTTAACTTGTGCCGAATTATTGAATATTCAGACTTTCCTTAACAATCCTGGGTGTTATGAATATCATTAATTCACGCTTGTCATCCGATCTATTTGTCTTCTTGAACAGGCTTCCCAGCAAAGGAATATCGCCAAGCATCGGTACCTTTTCGACATCGTTATGCGTCGTCTGTTCAAAAATTCCGCCCAAGACTGCAGTGTCACCGTTATTCACCAGTATTTGGGTTTTTACACGGTTAATATTGATTGCCGGACCCGATGGGGTGTCGGCACCTCGTGAATCCTTGGTTATCTCCACATCCATCAGGATGGAGTCATTGTTCAATACCTGTGGATTAACCAATAAGCACAACAACGCATCCCTGAAGAGGGTATATGTGCCACTAATTCCCACACTCAGGTAAGGCAGTTGAACACCTTGAATAATTGCTGCGGGACGCTGATTGGAGGCCATTACCCGCGGATTGGATATGACGTTGCCTCGATTGTCCGCTTCCATGGCAGACAACTCAAGGCTCACCATATTTCCACTGCCGAGATTCAGCAGCGTCATCGCAAGGGACCCGGCAGCATTTGGAATCCCCAGATTTACATTGGAATTGCCCACACCCCCCTTATCTCCATTTGGCGTACCCCCCAAGAGCGGATTCTGGGTATAGGTGCGTGTGGTCGCTGTTTCACTGATAATGGGTCCGGCAACTAAGCGCGGAGGCATACCGATCGCCGTCAGCACGGAGTTTTCAAGGTTCTGAGATGCCGAGATTCGATTATTGCCAACTACGCCTGCGTTTTGCCCTCCCAGTCGAACGCCAAGCTGCTTGCCAAATTCGCTTGCCGCAAGAACCACACGCGCTTCTATCATCACCTGTCTGGCGGGAACATCCACCAGCGCCAATAAGCGCCGTATCTCTTCATGCTTGCTTGGAATGTCATTCACAATCAGCATGTTTGTCTTCGTTTCAAACGTGGCGGTGCCCCGTTTTGACAATATCTTCTGCACTCCCGCAGCGGCAGCACCAGCTGATTGCGTTCCAGTCGCTACGCTTTTTACACCCACCGATGCAGGGGCACACGTAGCATCATCCGCAGTGCTACTCGAAGTAGCGAATTCGCCAGTCAACATTCTCCTGGCCTGGTCAGCTCGCAAATAATTCAGTGCGTAATATTCAGTCTGCAAAGTTTCCAGTTCGGTAAGTTGCTGCTTTGATTCCAGCTCATTTTTTTCCTTGATGGCAAGTTCGTCACGTGGAGCGATCCACACTACATTGCCATTCTTTCGTTTATCCAGGTCTTTTGCCTTCAGGATAATGTCTAATGCCTGATCCCATGGGACATCCTTCAATCTCAGTGTCAAGGTACCGCTTACGGTATCACTGGTAATGATATTGAGGTTGGTGAAATCGGCAATTACCTGCAATACCGTACGAACTTCCACATTCTGGAAATTCAGGGATAGCTTCTCTCCTGCGTACCCGATCTTACCGCTTTGTACCATTTTATTGGGGTCTTCTATTACCTGTTTTACGTCGATATAAAATTGCTTATCGGCTTGGTACGCAGAATATTCCCACAGGCCTTGTGGCTCGATTACCATGCGGACATTCTTGCCCTGGACGAATGAGGCCACCGCTTGAACTGGCGTACCAAAGTCCATCACATCCAGTCTTCGTTCAAGATTGCCCGGCAATGTTGCATCAACAAAATCGACAACGAGATTCTTGCCCTGTTTGCGGATGTCGATTCCCGTAGTTGCATCGGAAAGTCCAACCACTATCCGGCCTTCCCCATTGCTCCCGCGGCGGAAATCTATTTCATGCAAACTGTGTTTTTTCTTGCTCGCACCACCCTCAGCAAAGCGCGCTGTTACATTTGCGTTTGATGCAGTCGGGGTTGGCCCTTGAAGCGTTACATATAAATCTTTTCCTTCCATGCGAGTCTCATAGCTGACAGGCTTGACAAGGTTCATAACTAGACGGGTTCGGTTACCGGCTTGAACTATATTCACCGAACGCAAACCACCCTGTCCAACCTCTATGGTATTTTTACCGAGCAAATTGGCTGTTGCGGGAAAATCCAGAGCAATGCGTGGCGGATTGTTGGTTGTAAACCCGGCAGGAGGCGTAGGCAGTGCCTGCTTCAGGCTGATTTTTACTTCAACCCGCTCCCCCTGGAAGGTTGAATACCCTAGGTTTTCTATCCCGTTACTGGGCTCTTGTACCGGCCCATCGGCTTCTGCTGCATGCGCTATAACCGCAGCCGAAAGTAGTACAGCGCATGCCATACGGAATATTTTGTCCATCATCAATTTCGCTGTATTCATGGCGCCCTCTAATTCTTAGATTGGCCTTGGCTTGATTCTTCAACCAAGGTCATACTGTTGGATCTTTCAGCCCATTCGCCTGCACTGTCTTCAATTATCTCCGTGAGTGAAACCTGAAGTTCGGTAATATTTGTAACAATGCCGTAATTCACACCCATATAATTTCCAATTTTCACACGGTAAAGGCTGTTGTCCGGTGCTTTTATCAGGGCATGCATAATATTGCCCTGTTGTAAGGAGCCGACCATTTTGAGTTTTTCTAACTCATAAGCCTCCAGTGGCTCCTTGCGTCTGTTCATATCCGGCTGGAGACCGCCACCACCTGCATTTGGTGTCGATGATTTCAACTTACGAGGCTTAAATGGTTCTGACAAATCAAACGCTTCATACGGAAAGGGTTCGTAAGGTTTTACTTCTGGCAAGGCATCAACCTTGCCCCTCATTCCCTGACCTGCGTCTTGAACAAAACTCACCAGATCGTCATGCTGCCCGCCGCCACAGGCGGCTAGCCCTACGGTCAAGGCTGTGATGATCGGCCATCTCATTTTTTCGCCCCCTTGGCTGGTTTTTTCTGGGCGGAAGCTTCAGATTCATCTAGATAGCGGTAGGTCTTCGCTACACAATCCATGGTCAACCTACCGTCCTTGGTCATTTCGATCTTGACGTCATTGAGCGTCACGATACGCGGCAACTGGGCAACATCGCTAGCAAAGTTGCCCAGATCATGATAACCACCTGTCACCTTGATCGTAACTGGCAATTCCGCATAAAACTCGGACACGGATTCATTAGGGGCAGGCTTAAACAATTCGAATTCCAGCCCTCGACCTAACCCTGCCTGATTTATGTCCACCAACAGGGCATCCATTTCAGATTTGTTCGGTAGTTGCTTGAGCAGCGCACCGAATGACTGCTCGATTTCTATATTCTGCTGGCGGTAAGTTTCGAGGTTGATAGCCTGCTTCTTTTTTGCCAAGTAAACGTCACGCAACTTTGTCTCTTCCTCCTTTGCTGATTCAAGCTGTTCCAATTGGCCGCTCCAGTCGAACCAATAGCCTGCGAATATGACAGCGATCAGCAAAGCCGCAAGCACCAGGATTTTGGGCAGAACGGGCCACCCGCCGATGTCCTTAAGATTCAGGGTTTTCAAATCTTCAAGGTTCATGCCTTCTTGTCCTTGCTATTGATAGGCGGCATTTCTTTATCGCCAACCGCTTTCTTTCCGGCTTTATTGCCAGCGCCGCCAGAAGCATCTGTTGGGGGGGATAGCTTTACATTCAGGATAAATTCGCTAATGCGCAAGCTGTTCAATATTGTTGCCTTGGTTTCAATCAGTTCCGGCTTTTCGAGCCAAGGGGAAGCCTCCAAATTTCGCATCAAAGAAGCGACTCGTGCGTTGGACTGAGCATACCCTGTCAGCTTGACATCAACGCCCTTCTGCTCTACCGCCTTTAAGTACACCCCATCTGGCAATTGACGAACCAGCTGGTCAAATAAATGGACTACTTGCGCGCGATTGGCCTGCAAAGCCTCGACAACTTTTTTACGCTCCAGAAGTGCCGTGATCTTATCCTTGAGTCCTTTTATCTCTTCTATTTCCTTATCCAGCTTCGCAGCCTCTGCCTTAAGAAAGGCATTGCGTCCTTCCTGGTGGCTGATTTTTCCAGCCATAATCGTATGCCCAGCCCCCGCCACGACCAGGCCCAGACCCAGCACCAAACCGGCAAGAACGAAAAACTGTCGCTGGCGCGCGGTTCGTTTTTGCTCGCGATGCGGTAAAAGATTTATGCGGACTGTCATTGGTCGAACCTCCGCAAAGCCAGGCCGCATGCAATCAGCAATGCAGGAGCATCAGCGGTCAGTTGTTTGGGTTTGACACGGGAAGACAATGCCATATTGGCAAAGGGGTTGGCGATCATCGTGCTAACTTGCGTACGACTGGCAACCACTTCATCCAAGCCCTGGATCATGGCACAGCCTCCGGCGAGAAGAATGTGATCCACCCGGTTAAACTGGGTGGAAGAGAAGAAGAACTGCAGTGCTCGCGCAACCTCCAGCGCCAAGGTATCCATAAAAGGCTGAAGCGTTTCGGGTTCATAATTATCCGGCAAACCGCCCTGACGCTTGGCAATTTCCGCTTCTTCCGCCGACAAGCTATAACGGCGCTGGATTTCCTGAGTCAGTTGATTGCCGCCAAAACTTTGTTCCCGTAAATACACTGACTGATTGTTATGCAGCACGTTGATATGGGTCATGGCAGCACCAATATCCACGATAGCGACCGTCTGGTCCAAGCCGCCGCCGGGCAGTTGGCGAGCAATCAATTCATAAGCTGTTTGCGTGGCATAGGACTCGATATCCATTACCATCGGTTTGAGACCAGCAGCCTCCGCGGCCGCTACGCGGTCATCGACCTTTTCCTTGCGCGAAGCGGCAATCAGTACCTCCACCTCGTCCGGGTTGCCTGCAACAGGGCCAATGATCTGAAAATCCAGATTCACCTCATCCAGCGCGAACGGGATATATTGATTAGCCTCGGTCTCAACCTGGAACTCCAGGTCCTGCTCCCTCAACCCAGCCTGAACGATGATTTTCTTGGTAATGACCGCCGCGGAAGGCAGGGCCAATGCAACATTCTTGATACGCCCGCCCATGTGCTTCCATGCGCGCTTCAGCGTCTCACCAACTGCCTCAAGGTTGACAATATTGCCATCCACAACCGCGTCCTTCGGCAGCGACTCGATTGAATAGCGCTCAACGCGAAACAGATCCCTGCCGGCCTCGGCGAGTTCAACCATTTTCACCGCCGAGGAGCTGATGTCCACCCCTATTAGAGGCGGCGACTTGGCTTCCAAAAAATCGAATCGCAAGTAAATTTCCTTTCCGCATAGCCTGGTTAGGCGCGATACGCATATTTTACATTAAATGCTAGCAGCAACTATACACTCTGTAAACAATTTTTATGCAAATTTCCTTTTGCCAAGGATTCCTGTTTATAATCACGGGCAATTTACCATCACACCTTTATTATAGAAAATACCATATGGCTCTCCGTTGGTGGCACTACACCCTCCTGGTAGTGCTTACAGGCGGCCTCCTCGGCGCCGCGATGATCGCACTGGCTGTCACCCTGATTTACCCGCAGTTACCTTCCCTAGAAATTCTTACTGATTACCGGCCAAAAATTCCGCTGCGAATTTACACTGCGGATGGCGCACTGATTGGCGAGTTCGGTGAAGAACGACGTGCGCTGGTAAAAATCAAGGAAGTCCCGGACGCCATGCGCCAAGCCATTCTGGCCGCCGAAGATGATCGTTTTTACCGGCATGGTGGAGTGGATTATCTTGGGGTGGCTCGTGCCGCTGTTGCCAACCTTACTGCTGGAGGAGCAAGAGAGGGCGCGAGTACTATCACCATGCAGGTGGCACGCAATTTCTTTCTCTCCAGCGAAAAAACCCTGACCAGGAAATTCAGCGAAGTCATGCTGGCGATGAAAATCGAGCACAACCTGTCCAAGGACCAAATTCTCGAACTCTACGTCAACCAGATCTACCTAGGGCAACGGGCATATGGCTTTGCCGCCGCATCACAGCTTTATTTTGGCAAACCCCTGGCACAGGTAAATCTAGCTGAAGCCGCCATGCTCGCCGGCCTGCCCAAGGCACCGTCGCGCTACAACCCGGTGGTCAACCCCAAGCGCGCCAAGACCCGCCAGCAATATGTGCTGCGCCGCATGAAGGAATTGCGTTTCATCAACGATAGTGAATACCAAACAGCTTTGCAATTGCCGCTACATGTTCGTCACGACCTGCAGGTGGCTGAAGTGAAAGCCGATTATGTTGCGGAACTGGTACGTCAAAGTCTTTTCGAGCGCTATCAGGAGCAAATTTACAGTAGCGGCTTCAAGGTTTACACCACCCTGCGGCGACTGGACCAGGAAGCCGCCAACCTCGCCCTGCGTCAGGGTGTACTGGATTATGACAAACGTCACGGTTACCGCGGGCCGGAAGGCTTCCTGGATTTGTTGCCAAATGGCGCATCGCCTGAAGAGACGCTGGAAAACGCACTGGAAGAGGTTGATGAGGTTGCCGGCTTGTTGCCGGCCGTGGTTTTAGAAGCCAATCAGAAAAAGGTAAAGGTCTATCACAAGAATGGCGACACCATAGAAATCAGCGGGGAAGGGTTGCGTTTCGCGCAGAAATTCCTTGCCGAAAACATGGAGTCCAGGCAGCGCTTGCGCAGAGGTTCCCTGGTCCGGGTAATGCTGGATGCGAAAGGAGGCTGGCAAATCGTCCAGTTACCCCAGGCCGAAGCGGCCCTGGTCTCCCTTGACCCTCATGATGGCGCGATCCGAGCCCTGGTGGGAGGCTTCGATTTCAACCGGAGCAAGTTCAACCATGTCACCCAAGCGTGGCGCCAGCCCGGATCCAGTTTCAAGCCTTTCATTTATTCGGCTGCACTTGAAAAAGGCTTTACCCCAGCCACGGTCATCAACGACGCCCCGCTCTCCCTGCCTGGCGGCAACGCGGGCGAAGCATGGGAGCCGAAGAATTTTGACGGCACCTATTCCGGTCCGATCCGCCTGCGCACCGCCCTCACCAAATCCAAGAATCTCGTTTCAATCCGCATCCTGCAATCCATCGGGACGGAATATGCCCAAGACTATATAACTCATTTTGGTTTCAACGCAGCCCAACATCCCCCTTACCTGACCATGGCTCTTGGAGCCGGTTCCGTTACCCCCATGCAAATGGTGGCGGGCTATTCAATATTCGCCAATGGCGGTTACCGCATCCAGCCTTATTTTATCGACCGCATTCTGGACTCCAGCGGCGCAACACTGTCGCAAACCAAACCGGTTCGCGCGGAAGATTCAGCGGAACGGGCAATTGATTCCCGCAACGCTTTCATCATGACCAGCCTGATGCAGGACGTGGTACGGCATGGCACCGCCATCAAGGCAATGCAACTGGGTCGTCAGGATCTGGCCGGAAAAACAGGCACCACCAATGATCAGGTGGATGCATGGTTTTGCGGCTTCAACTCCAGTTTGGTCGCTGTAGCCTGGATAGGCTTCGACCGCCCCCGCTCCCTGGGCGGAAGCGAGACCGGTGGCCAGGCCGCGCTGCCGATGTGGATCAGCTATATGGGCAAGGCGCTAAAAAATACCGCGGAAAACAAATACCAGACGCCGGAAGGAATTGTCACCTTCAACATCAATCCGCAAAACGGCCGTAAAACCAGTGGCGATGGGATTCCCGAATACTTCTACCAGGAATACCCTCCACCGGCACAAAATTTATGGGAAGACGATTCAACCGGCATTATGGGGGGGAAAAGTACGGACGAGATCAGGGATCAACTATTCTAGCGTGACAGGAAAACAATCTCTATGATCAAAGACCTCCCTCCCCAGCGGCGCCAGATGCGCGAATTGATCGCCCAAACAGCGGCCCGCCTGATTGCCGAAGACGGGATACAGGATTATGCCGTTGCCAAACGCAAAGCGGCTCGACAGATGGGGGCTCCAGACAGCCACAGCCTTCCCGCCAACAGCGAAGTACAACAGGCGTTGCGCGCCTATCAGGAGCTATACCAAAAAGACGAGCAGCCATTACGACTGAAACAATTGCGGCAGGAGGCGCTGGGTTTTATGCTCTTGCTGGAGCGTTTCAACCCTCACCTCGCAGGTTCAGTGCTAACCGGTACCGCTACCCGACACTCGGATATCAACTTGCAACTATTCACTGACAGCGCAAAAGAAGTTGAGCTCTTTCTGATTAATCGCAACATGCCCTATGAAACTGCTGAAAAACGATACTGGCTGGGTGACGAAACCTTTCAGGCCCCGACCTTCACTCTCTATGGCAACGCAACGGAAATCAAGATATCCGTGTTCGCCACCGACGATGTGCGTAAAGTAGTAAAGAATCTGATGGAAGGCAAGCCACTGGAGAGGGCCAGGATCAAACAAGTTGAGGCTCTGCTGGAAACAGGCTCCTAGCCACACCGCAGACAATCGCTATAAAGGCATGAACATCAGGATGGCCAATTAGTCCCCATGAAAGCCGAAGTCGCCCCCGACAGCAGCAATTACACCATTCATTCCAGGATCGAGATTCTCCATATCCTGCGCGCCATCCAGCAAAAAAACGAACTCGTTACTGTCTATTTCAACCAAGAAAAAGACTTTATTCTAACTTCCATCCTTGGCGTGGATACGAATCAGGACGGCTTGCTGGTTCTCGATTATGGCTCCGACGAAGGCCGCAACAAACAGATACTGGGCAGTGACAGAATTACCCTTGTCACAACACAGGAGCACGTCAAGGTGCAATTCACAATGGAAAGCATCGAAAGAACCGAATATCTTGGACGCCCCGCCTTCAAGGGCAACATTCCAGACAAACTAATGAAGTTGCAACGGCGCGAGTATTACCGCATTTTCACTCCGATGGTCAACAGCATAAAATGTGTCGTGACAAGGCCTGGAGGGGGCGGGTTCGAGGCCGTTATCTCCAACATTGGCCTGGGTGGCATCGCCATCACCAACTACCAGAATCAGGTCAGACTTAATATCGGCGACAGGTTTAGCGATTGTCGCATCGCGCTGCCGGGAATCGGCTCCATCAGCCCCGGGATGGAAATCCGCAGCGAACATGAAATCACCCTCAAGAGCGGGGCAAAAATCCGCCGCGCCGGCTGCATGTTTATTGACCTACCAACCATGCAACAAACCATGATTCAGCGTTACATCATCAGGCTTGAACGCGAACGTCTCAGCAAGCTGGCGCAGTAGCAGGGAATCCATCGCTCTGGATTTCTAAGCCTCTCCAAGCCAGCGCGCAGCATCCAGCGCAAAATAACTCAGAATTCCGTCCGCACCCGCGCGCTTGAAAGCCAGTAACGCTTCCAGCACGCAAGCGCGCTCGTCGAGCCAGCCGTTCTGGGCCGCAGCCTTGAGCATGGCATATTCCCCGCTGACCTGGTAGACGAATGTAGGCACCTTGAATTCATCCTTCACTCGCCGCACGATATCCAGATAGGGCATGCCCGGCTTGACCATCACCATATCCGCCCCCTCGGCCAGATCAAGCCCGACTTCCCACAGCGCCTCGTCGCTGTTGGCCGGATCCATCTGATAGGTATATTTATTGCCGCCAGCGAGATTGGCGGAAGAGCCCACCGCATCACGAAATGGGCCATAAAAGCTTGAAGCATACTTGGCGGAATAAGCCAGAATCCGGGTATGAATATGCCCGGTCCCATCCAGCGCGGCACGCACGGCGCCGATACGCCCGTCCATCATATCCGATGGCGCCACCACGTCGGCTCCCGCTGCGGCATGGACAAGCGCCTGCTTGACCAACACCGCGACGGTTTCGTCGTTCATGACATAACCGCTTGCATCGATCAATCCATCCTGACCATGACTGGTATATGGATCAAGTGCGACATCGGTAATAATACCCAACCCGGGGAAACGCTGTTTCAACGCGCGCACCACACAAGGCACGAGGCCATCCGGATTATAGGCCTCGGCAGCGTCCAGGCTCTTCAGGGAGACATCGATTACGGGAAAGATTGCCATTGCCGGCACACCCAATGCGACACACTGCTCGGCCTGTTGCAATATATGGTCAAGTGTGCGACGTTCCACACCCGGCATGGACGCTACCGATTCGGTACGGCTCTCTCCGTCCAGCACGAATACCGGGTAGATCAAGTCGGCGGCGGTTAATTGATTTTCACGCACCAAACGGCGCGAGAATTCATCGCGCCGCATGCGCCGCATGCGTTTGAATGGGTATTGGCCTAAGGTATGCATGATCAAGGATTCCGATTCAAGGTCACGGGCAAGCCCAAAACTTATTTTAAACTGTAAAAATTCACTATTAGCAGGAACTAATTTACCACCACACCGCTCTGAGATTGCAGACGATCTCATATCGTCTCCCGCTTCTCCTCCCTGAGCGGGCGCCTTAATGCTAGTTAAGGCTTCTGCCCCCGGTTTTATTCCCCTTTAACCGGGGGCTTTTTCTTTCAACCATCCGCCGATTACCCGCTCTGCCTCTTCCATGCCCTGATGCTTGGGACTGGAGAACAACTGTGCGGTGGCGCCGGGGTAAATCCGCGCCAATTCCAGCTCTACTGTACGCAGAGCCGCCAGAGCCTGCTGACGGTTCAATTTGTCGGCCTTGGTCAACAGCACGTGAACCGGATTGCCAGTGGACTGGAACCAACTCAGCATCTGCAGATCCAGATCGGTGAGAGGGCGACGCACATCCATGATCAGCACCAGACCGCGCAACGATGAGCGGGTTTGCAAATAAGTGCTTAATACCGACTTCCAGTGAACCCGGATCTTTTCCGGCACGGCAGCATAACCATAGCCGGGCAGATCCACCAGATAACGGTCTTCACCAAGAGCGAAGAAATTGATCAACTGGGTACGCCCCGGCGTTTTGCTGACGAAAGCAAGGCGGGTTCTATTTGCCAAGGTGTTGATTGCGCTTGATTTACCAGAATTCGAGCGGCCCGCGAAAGCCACCTCCATGCCGAACGGTGGCGGCAGATCTTTCAGATCATGGGCAGAAATATAAAACTGGGCGTGTTGAAGTAAGGACATGGAAAAAATTTCATTCAAAGTAGCATGATAGCTTAGTCTTAGTATAGAATTGCCGTTTTTTAAGTCAAAAGTACTGTCAAGGAGTTGAGCAATGAAACAAACCATGGCGATGGTGGCGATAGCGGGAGTGATGGCCGCATCTTCAGCGCTGGCGGAAACTGCCGCCAAGGGTGATCCTGCCAAGGCGCAACAAATCGCGACCACGGTATGCGTCGCTTGTCACAATGCCGATGGTAACAGCACCGCGCCCGCCAATCCAAAACTGGCTGGCCAGCACCCGGAATACCTCAACAAGCAGCTGACCAACTTCAAATCCGGCGAACGCAAGAGCGCCATCATGGCCGGCATGGTTGCGGCACTGTCGCCGGAAGACATGAAAAATCTGGGCGCCTACTTCGGCGGGAATAAGCCAGCCGCTGGCACTGCCAATGACAAGAATCTGGTCGCTCTGGGTCAGAAGATTTACAAGGGCGGCAACCAGTCCAGCGGCGTGCCGGCTTGCACCTCTTGCCATGGCCCGAACGGCGCTGGCATTCCTGTTCAGTTCCCACGCCTGGGCGGCCAGCATGCTGAATACACCCTGGCACAGTTGACTCTCTTCCGTAGCGGCGAACGCGCCAACGATGCCGCCAAGATGATGCGCACCATTGCCGCCAAAATGACCGATCAGGAAATGAAGGCTGTGGCAGAATACATTTCCGGCCTTAACTAAAATACCGCTGGCAACAGCCAATAAAAAGGGTGACGAAATCGTCACCCTTTTTTGTCCGTGCCAGCTTACTGTGATAACACCGTGACCAATCCAAGCCCTTTTCATCGCCGCCTGACCCAGGACATATACGAACTCCTGAGCTCGATGCGGCTTGCCATCAGCCTGCTCACCGTGCTGGCGATCGCTTCGATAATCGGCACTGTTCTCAAGCAAAGCGAACCCTACCCGAACTACGTCATCCAGCTTGGCCAATTCTGGTTCCAGGCTTTCGAACTGCTCGGCCTCTATGATGTTTACCATTCAGGCTGGTTCCTGACCATTCTGGCGTTTCTGATTCTCTCCACCAGTATGTGCATTTACCGCAACACACCGCTGATGCTGCGCGAAATGCGCTCATTTCGGGAGCACGCAACGGAAACCTCGTTACGTGCCTTCTCGCACCAGCAGGAATATGCCAGCACCTTGCCGCTGGATACGCTAAAAAGCCGTATTGCCGGATATCTTCACGGCCAGGGCTTCCGCGCAAAAACAGGCGCCACCACAGAAAACGGGGATGTGCTTATCGCCGCCAAGGCTGGAAGCCACCACCGCCTCGGCTACATGCTCACCCACAGCGCGATTGTCGTGATTTGCCTGGGCGGGCTGATTGACGGCAACATTCCGCTCAAGGCCCAGCAGATGCTTGGCTGGAAAAAAATCGAGACCCGTGACATCCCGCAAAGCGAAGTCCCCGCAACCAGCCGCCTCACGCCAGCCAACCTTTCTTTCCGCGGCGGCGTGACAATTCCCGAAGGAGCCGGCGCCGATGTGATCTTCCTCAACGTGGCCGACGGCTACCTGGTGCAAGACCTGCCTTTCGACATCATGCTGAAAAAATTCCGTGTCGAGCATTACCCCACCGGCCAGCCAAAATCATTCGAGAGCGATATCACCCTTATCGACAAGGCCACCCAAGAGACGGTTTCCCATACCATCAGCGTCAACCACCCACTGATTTACAAGGGCGTTGCCATTTACCAGGCCAGCTTTGGTGACGGAGGAACCAAGCTGACAATGAATGGATGGAATTTGTTTAGCCCGTCCCACGAATCTTTCACCATGCAGGGTGTGGTTAAACAGGGCACGCAACTTGGTAACGGCGAGGCAACTTACACTGTGGAATTCACCGAATTCCGCAAATTCAACATCGAGAATTTTGCCGGCGAAAACGGTGATGCCACGGGTGGCTGGCAGAACCTGCTCAAGTACATGAAAACCGGCAGCAACAAAGTTACTAGGAAGGACCTGCGCAACGTCGGGCCGAGCTTCCAGTACAAGATCCGTGATGCCCAGGGCCAGGCGCTGGAATATTTCAACTACATGCTGCCGATCCAGCTCGAAGACCACTGGTACCTGCTATCCGGCATGCGTAGCGCACCCAACGAGCCATTCCGCTATATCCGCATACCTCTCGACGGGCAAAATTCGATTGACGGGTTCATGCGCTTGCGCGCCGTGCTGCTGGACAAACAGACGCACCCTGAAATCGCGCGCCGCTTTGCGGAATTTGCCGTTCAAGGCGAGCAGATCAGTGGCCCCATGCTAGGCAAGCTGGTGGAAAGTACGGCAAAGGTATTGGATGTCTTTGCCAGCGGTGGCTACGAGGCCATGGCCAAGTTTATCGAAAAATCAGTGCCCGCAGCGGAACAGGAAAAGGCCGCCCAGACCTACATCAAAATACTCGAAAGCGCCGCCGTATCAGCCTACCGCATTGCCCAAACCCGCGCCAATCTACCTGTCACCATGGACGACAACAGCATGCGCTTCGTGCGCGACAGCATGAACACGGTTAGCGACCTGTTCACCTACGGCGCACCTGTTTATCTCCAGCTGTCGGAATTCGACGAAGTGATGGCGAGCGGCCTGCAGCTCACCCGCTCGCCGGGCCAAAATATTGTCTATGGCGGTTCGGCATTACTGGTGCTGGGTGTGTTTTTCATGTTTTACGTCAGGGAACGCCGCGTCTGGCTGCTGGTCAAACCCCAGCTTGGGACCATATTGTTCGCCATGTCCACCAATCGAAAGACGATGGATTTTGAAAAAGAATTCAGTCGCCACAAAGAACAACTGACGCTGCTGCTAAAGGAATAAACTCATGGAACTGACTCAAGACTATAGTGCTCGTCCACCATTCATAAAAACCCTGTCCTGGTTCGACTGGCTGTACGCAGTTATTTTAGTCGCCAGCGGCATTTACGCCTTCAATCTGTACGGCAATTACATGGACGCCTACGAAAAGGGCATCCTGATCCTCGCCACCGCCGGACTGATTTCCCAGGGCTGGTTCTGGAAACCATTCCGCATCCTGTTGCTGGTAGTGGCCGGCTTGAGTCTGTTTGGTATCAGCCAGTACCACGGGCAGCTGGGCCGCGCGGAACAGACATTCTTCCTCAAGTTTTTCTTTGGTAGCCAGACGGCGATCATGTGGATGAGCGCGCTGTTCGTGATCGCAACCGGCAGCTACTGGCTGGCGCTGCTGAGCCGCTCTGAATTTACCGCCAAGGTTTCAGGTGCCATCACCTGGAGCGCGGTGGTCATGGGGCTGGTTGGTTTGATGACGCGCTGGTACGAGTCCTATCTGATCAGTCCCGATGTCGGGCACATCCCTCTCAGCAACTTGTACGAAGTGTTCATCCTGTTCTCAATTCTGACCGCGCTGCTTTATCTCTACTACGAGCAGCATTACCAGAATCGCCAACTCGGCGCTTTCGTGCTGCTGGTCATCAGTGCCGCGGTAGGCTTCCTGTTGTGGTACACCTTTGACCGCCAGGCCCATGAAATCCAGCCACTGGTGCCGGCGCTGCAGTCTTACTGGATGAAAATCCACGTACCCGCGAATTTCATCGGCTATGGAGCATTCGCACTGGCAGCCATGGTTGGGGTGGCATACCTTCTGTCCAGCAAGGGCATTCTGACCAACCGCCTGCCAGCACAGGACATGCTCGATGACCTGATGTACAAATCGATCGCCATCGGCTTTGCCTTCTTCACCATCGCCACCATACTCGGCGCCATGTGGGCAGCGGAAGCCTGGGGCGGCTACTGGTCCTGGGACCCCAAGGAAACCTGGGCCCTTATTGTGTGGCTGAACTACGCCGCTTGGCTGCACCTGCGCCTGGTAAAAGGTCTGCGCGGCCCAATGCTGGCATGGTGGGCAGTAATCGGACTACTCGTAACGGCATTCGCCTTCCTCGGCGTCAACATGTTCCTTTCCGGGTTGCACTCCTATGGCACGCTATAACATTGACGAAAATCAGTTATAATTCATGCTTGTTTAAGAGTTTTCCTTGGAGTATGGAGTGAAACGGATATTTGTTGTGGTTGCGGCCGGGCTAATGATTCCCGCCATCGCCATGGCCGCACCGGGAGCGGCCGCCCCCAAAGCAGTTACCCAGTTATGCGCGACCTGCCATGGCCCGGACGGCAACGGCACCACCCCCCCTAATCCTGACTTCCCAAAACTTGCAGGATCGCAGCCTGAATATCTGAGTAAACAGCTCAAGGACTTCAAGTCTGGCAAGCGCAAGAACGAAATCATGAACGCCATGGTAGCCGCCCTGACACCCGAGGACATTCAGGCAATCTCGAATTATTACAGCACACAGAAAGCCGTGCCGGGTACCGTCAAAGCACCTGACCGACTACCTGCTGGCCAGAAAATGCACCTGGACGGCAACGTGGAATCCGGCGTGCCATCGTGCGCCGGTTGCCATGAAGCCAATGCAGGTGGCTACAAGCAGTTTCCCCGCCTGGCTGGGCAGCACAGCGAATACATTTATCAGCAGCTGAAAAAATTCCAGACCGGCGAACGCGACAACGACAAGGGTTTATCCATGCAGTCGGTCGCGGCAAAAATGAGCGAGGCTGAAATGCTGGCCGTCGCAGAATATCTCACCAGCTTAAAGTAAGGCGTTCCGGAGGCGTTCCACATGTTCGTCAAAATTTCCCTCGCATTTTTCATTTCCCTCGTTTCCCTTGCTGCGCACGCCGCTGTGCCACAACAGCCGAAAGCACCCGGCATAGAGTCCGGAAGTTACATCTGGAACGAACAAACTGGTGAAAAACTGGAAATCCTCAAGCTCAAGGGTGATATCGAACGCGGAAAACTTGCCTACAGGGTGTGCCAGGGCTGCCACAAAACAGACGGTTCCGGACGCGCTGACGGTACCTATCCGCAATTAGCCGGGCAGCACGCATCGGTTTTAATCAAACAGATGGCCGACGTGCGGGAAGGACGCCGGGAGAATCCCAAGATGTTCCCATTTGCCGGGAAGCACGCTCTTGACATGCAGGAAATCGCCGACATCGCAGCCTACCTTCAATCACTGCCGCTACCTGCCGGCAACGGCAAAGGCCCCGGTGTTGGCCTGGAACGCGGCAAGGAGTTGTACCAGAAAGACTGCCAGATTTGTCACGGCAACAACGGCGAGGGTAATGGCAAGAAATACTACCCGCTGGTGGCGGCCCAGCACTACAAGTACATGGTGCGCCAGTTGCAGGAGATCAGGGATGGCAAACGCCGCAACGCCAATCCCAAGATGGTGAAGGCAGTACAGAATTACGCCGATGTCGACATCGCGGTTATTGCCGATTACCTGTCACGCCTGCAAGCACTGCAATAAGTGCCACAACCGGCTCCGTAACCGGTTCCAGCTTGCGCCGCATCAGGGAACCAATAGCGGTGGTGCGTACCAGAATAGGCGCCACGGTGAATTCTCCCACCTCGGCTAGAACCAGCAGTGCGCGCAGGACGGATAAGCATTCCGGCACCGCCGCCAGCACGGCGCCGAGTTCGGCATCGCCCCCGGCCAGACGCTGTTCCGCCACCACCACCGCCTCTTGCAGCTCGAGTTCCCGTCCGGCATCCAGCTTCAACACGCAAAAGTAGGCGCCGATAGCGCGAAACAGGGCACGCACCACATCCTGGTCCGCCGGGCGCCGCAAAACTTCGTCGCACGCGCGCAGAAACGTCTGCCCCGATGCCGTCAACACGCGGGTCAACTGCTGCGCATACCGGTTTCCCCCCGCGAGCAAAAATGCCAGCGAGGCTTCCAGTCGTTCACTGTCGGCATGCGCTTTCATGTCGTCGGGCAGTGCGTCCGGCAGCGCCGCAAGAAATCCCACATAGTAAGTATTGTCGCTCTTGGCGCGGTTCCACAGACGGTGCAGAGTCTGTTCGCCGATCAGCCCTGGCTGGAGCACGATACGCACGGTATCGATAATGACATGGGGGCTGGTCTCGAACGGGAGATGCTCCACCAGGTATTCGGCCAACACCGGACCCATCTTGCCCTCTGCCACACAGCTCCGTTCCAGCATGCGCCGCGCATTGTCTCCGCTCTGCAAACACCACCAGGCGCGCCGTGCCAGCTCATCGGTAAGCTTGGGGGAATAGGCAACCGATACCACAGCCTCTTCCTCGCCCAGCAGCAAAAGTTTGTCGATATTGTCGCCCGAGTTCTGCCCCATACGCGTCCAGCGCTGAATAAACAGGGGATAACCGCCGGGCGACCCCAGCGCGTGAGCGGACAGCATCTCCCGTACCAGCCGCAAATACTGCTCCTTGCGACCAGTGGCATGGAGCGCCACGCGCGCCTCGCCACGCTCGGTCAGGGCATATAGCGTCAAGGCGTTCTCATTGATGCGCACAGCCTGGACTGAGTTGCTGAGAAGCACATTAAGACGCAGCGCGTCTTCGCTGGAAAGTTCCATACTAATTCAACTGTATCCTCTGCCCCCACGGAACGGGCGCTTTGCCTTTGACCAGCCAGAGCATGGGATAATTTGGCTCGAGCCTGGGAAAATCACCTTCAGCGTCAGTGAAATACAACACCAGATCCGGCTGACGGCCTTGGCGGGACAGCCATTCGAATACCGGCACAAAGCTGGTGCCGCCCCCTCCCTTGATGTTATTCGGCAATACCAGTTCTTCCCACGGCTCGAATTCCCATGGAGCGCCTGCGGATAGAGCGGTATCACAGGCCAGCAAAGTCACCTTGGCGCGCAACTGACCCTTCAGCGCATTCACCTCGGAAAGAAATTGCGAGAGTTCCTTTTCGCCTATCGATCCGCTGGTATCCAGCGCTACCACCAGATCGACCTGGCCGCTACGCAGGGATGGAAAAATTACGCTGCCTTCGCGCCGCGAAGGTCGCATGTAACTGTAATCATCACGTGCCACCTGAGACAGGTAACGTGCCAGCAACATGCGCCATGGCAACTGGGGCTGCAACAGATGATCCACCAGGCGCGCCATGGCGCCACCCATCTTGCCCGCCGCCATGGCCTGCTGCGCTGCCGCCGCCATGCGCTGCTGCCACTGGCGTCCCAGCTCATCGCGTTCTTTCGCGCTCAGCGGAGGCGGCTGGGAAGCACCGCCCTGCTCCGATCCTTCTTCACGCTGTTGTCGTCCTCCTGCGCCATCGGAATCATCATTCCTCTCTTGTCCGCTACCCCCTCCACCGTCCTGCGGCTCCTGATCACCCTCGCCATCCTGCCCGCCTTCTGACTCCTCGCTGTCGTAAAGGTGCTGATCCATGGTCTGGTCGGAGTTGTTGTCGCTGATGCAGGGGTAGATTTCCTCCGCGGTCATGCCCTCGAAGGCATCAAGCAACAGCACGCCGGGAGGCGGCTTGAGTCCATCCGAGACCAGCAAGGGATTGATCGCGTGATCGCAGGCCACGTCCCAGCGATGCTTGACGCGATGCTGGCGGCGCGCAAAATGTGACAGCGCGCAGTGCAGTGCCTCGTGCGCGAGCACGAACTGGGTTTCTTCCAGCGTCAGGGCCGCAATATAGGCGGGGTTATAGTAAAACTTGCGCGCGTCGGTGGCAGAAGTGGGGCACCATTTCTCGCTCGCTGCCACCATAGGCAGACGCAAGGCGAGCGCGCCGAGGAAGGGTTTATCCAGAATCAGCCGGGTGCGGGCAGCGGCAAGCTTGGTTTCAATCGAAGAGTCAAACATTGCGCTTTAACGCAAGACTACATCTCATACAGCATGATGTCGGCCACCGCATTCGCCCATTGCGAAAATTGCGGCACCTTGAACAATTGCTGGCCGATGGCGCGATGCATGTCGGACACCAGCATGATGCCCATTTCGCGTAGTGGAAAGCGGGTGGCGTAATCGAGAATGTGCCCATGCACCAGCGCCGCATCCGGGCTATCCTTGACACGAATCGCCCGCCCTACCAGCGCGGAAGCTACGGCATACTGCAAATCCACCTCGTGCGGCACCGCGGCAACTTCGCCGCGCACGATGGCGTCAATATCCGGCATCTTGCCCAGATTGTCGACAAAAGCGTGCAGTTCCAGTCCGGCAGCCGGGCCGACGCATGCCTGTAAGGTACCAAGCAGCAGTTGCGGCATATCGCCGAATTTCTGCAATGCGCGATGCGCGAATTCCCACGAGCGCGGAGAAGGAAAGGCAACCGGGTTGTAGGCAGGGTCGAAATCGAACAATAATTCGGGGCGGAAGCGCAGGAAGGCAATCAGGCGCTCATCGACATGGTTGGTATAGGCCCAAGCCACCCAGTCGTCAAGGTTGGCTTCGACCTCGAAATGTGAAAACCGGTTGGCCAGCGGTGCGGGCATGGTGTAAGTCACGCCGCGATCGCCTTGGCGGTTGCCGGCAGCGAAGATGGCCCAGCCATCCGGTACCTGATAATTGCCGAGACGGCGATCGAGAATGAGTTGGTAAGCGGCGGCTGACACGCTCGGTGGTGCGGAGGTGATTTCGTCGAGAAATAAGACGCCGGCAGATCCGTGGCGCTCGCTATCGGGCAGCATGGTCGGCACCGCCCATTCCACATAATCGCCGACACGAAACGGAATGCCACGTAAATCGGAGGGTTCCATTTGCGACAGGCGAATATCCACCACCGGCACATCATGGCGTGCCGCCACCTGGGCGATGATCTGGGATTTGCCAACGCCGGGCGGCCCCCACAGCATCACGGGCGTGTGGTGGCCTTCGCTGGCGCTGGTAAATTCCCGATCCAGAATCGTCATTAGTTGCGCGGGGCGCATTCGTCTTCCCTAAAGTCTCAAACTTTTAAAAAAGCCCGTCGGGCTGCTTCCAGGGTAGCCGCAATCTCTGCGTCTCCATGCGCTGCAGACACGAATCCGGCCTCAAAGGCGGAAGGTGCGAGATACACCCCTTCATCCAGCATGGCATGGAAGAAATGGTTGAATTTCTCCTTGTCGCACTGCATCACTTCGGCGTAACTGGTCGGCGGCGTGGCTCTAAAATAGAGGCCAAACATCCCGCCCACCGACTGGGCGCAGAAAGTAATACCCATTTCATTCGCCACAGCTGTCAGCCCATCCGTAAGCTTGCGCGTCATGCTGCCCAGCTTTTCATAAAATTCGGGCGCTTGCAGCAATTTCAAGGTGGCAAGTCCCGCTGCCACCGCCACCGGGTTGCCGGAAAGCGTGCCGGCCTGATAAACCGGACCGAGCGGAGCGAGTTTCTCCATGATGTCGCGGCGGCCACCAAAGGCGCCCACCGGCATACCGCCGCCGATTACCTTGCCCAGGGTAGTCAGGTCGGGAGTGATGCCGAACAGCCCCTGTGCGCTCTGCCGTCCAACGCGGAAGCCGGTCATCACCTCGTCGAAAATCAGCACCGCGCCATGCTGGGTACACAGATCGCGCATGGTCTTGAGAAACTCGGGTTTGGGTGCCACAAGGTTCATGTTGCCCGCCACCGGTTCGACGATCACTGCGGCAATCTCGTTGCCGATGCTGTTGAAAGTCTGCGTCAGGCCAGCGGCATCGTTGTAGTCCAGGACCAGGGTTTGCGCCGCCACTTCAGGCGGCACCCCGGCCGAGCTTGGGTTGCCGAAAGTCAACGCACCCGAGCCGGCCTTCACCAGCAAGAAATCGGCATGGCCGTGATAGCAGCCTTCGAATTTGATAATTTTGCTGCGCCCGGTAAAACCCCGCGCCAGACGAATCGCGCTCATGGTGGCCTCGGTGCCGGAACTCACCAGACGTACCTGTTCCATGGAAGGCACCAGCTTGCACAGCAATTCGGCCATTTCCAGTTCACGCGCGGTAGGTGCGCCAAAACTCAAGCCACGCGCCGCAGCTTCCTGCACCGCCTTAACCACTTTCGGGTAGGCATGGCCGAGGATTGCCGGCCCCCAGGAACCAACATAGTCGATGTAGGATTTTCCATCCTCGTCCCACAGGATGGCACCTTTGCCGCGTTTGAAAAACACCGGCGTCCCTCCCACGGAACCGAAGGCGCGTACAGGGGAATTCACACCGCCGGGAATAAGCTGTTGGGATTGTTCAAATAAAGTCTGATTACGTGAAGTCATAAAAGTAAGAATCCTAATGCAGCCAACGCCCTGCCGAAGCCGGACGGCTGAAAAGTTGAGAATATTGTTGCGCTGCCAATTGAATATCTGGTGTGTCGAACAGGCCCGAGATCACTGCTACCGCATCCGCGCCGGCCTCGATCAGGGCAGGTGCGTTATCCACACTGATGCCGCCAATGGCTACGATGGGAATCGTCAAGCGCCCTTTCGCCTCCATCAGCAGAGCAAGCGGCGCGGCCACTGCGGCGGGCTTGGTCATGGAAGGGAAAAAACTGCCGAATGCGACATAGTCCGCCCCTTTCGCCTCCGCCTCCAAGGCCAGCTCCAGACTATTGTAGCAAGACACCCCAACAATTTTTTCTTTGCCCAGCACCAAGCGCGCCTGAAGCAAGGAGGCATCCTCGCGGCCAAGATGCAAACCATCGGTGCCAACCAGATCAGCCAAGCGCAGACTGTCGTTGACAATCAAAGGCACATGGAATTCACGGCACAGGGTGAGCAATTCGCTGGCCTGCTCGTGGAGCAGCCCCGCATCCTGGCTCTTGCTGCGGTATTGCACCACTGCCGCCCCCCCCTTCAGGACGGCAAGCACCTGTTCGAGCAGACGGGCCGTGTCTGCCTGCCCGGGCGTGATGGCGTAGAGGCCGCTAATCATCCGTAACAGCCTCATCCTCCCGCGCCCAGAACAAACGGTCTGGAATGTATTGCCCCATGCCCGGGCGAAAGCCTGCCTTCAGGGTTTGCCAAGTGTATTCCTGTGCTTCCCGAACCGCCTCGGCCACATCCAGCCCATGAGCAATTGAAGCTGCAAGCGCCGAGGCCAAGGTGCAACCCGACCCGTGATAACTGCCGGAAAGACGCTGCCAGGCATCGGACCGTAACACTCCGTCCTTGCCATGGAGAACATTCACCACTTGAGGAGTATTTTCGTGGGTGCCCGTAACCAGCACATACTCGCAACCCACTTCGATCAGGCGTTGCGCGCAGTCGGTCAGATCAAGCTCTTCGTCAATGTCGTACTGGGCAAGGCGGCGCGCTTCCAGACTATTCGGAGTGACAATGGTAGTTTGCGGGATGAGCATGTCCAGCATGGCTGCCACCATATCCTCGGACGCCAGCTCGTCGCCGCGCCCTGATGCCAGCACCGGGTCGAGGATGAGGGGCACATCGGGATAATCCGCGACAATCTCCGCAATCGCGGCAATGTTTTCCACGCTGCCCAGCATGCCGATCTTGAACGCGGCTACCGGCATATCCTCAAGCACTGCGCGTGCCTGTGCAGCAACCAGATCCGAGTCGAGAGCATGGATATCCTCCACCCCGACCGTGTCCTGCACCGTAATGGCGGTCACAACCGACAGGGCATAACAACCCATGCTTGACAGGGTCAGCAGGTCCGCTTGTAAACCGGCCCCCCCGCTGGGGTCCGAGGCGGAAAAAACAAGAACGATGGGAAGCGTATCAGACATGAAGCAAGACCCGTGACAGCTGCGCCCGCCGGAGCGGGAAGTCGCTACGGCGGGGGAATGCGGCTTTATTTCAATTTATTTATCTGGCGCTGTGCCAGCTCATCCGATAGCGGCACGTAACCGGCCTCGGCCACCGATGCTTGCCCCTCTTTGGACAGACCTATTTTGAGAAACTCCATCACGGCCGGAGAAACAGCTTTACCACTAGGTTTGTTCACATAGAGAAACATGTAATGCTGCAAGCGATAACTCTTGTTATAAAGGTTCGCTACGCTAAGCGCGACAAAATCGCCCGCTCCTTTTTTCAGGGGCAATATCTTCAACTTGCTGTCTGGCTGATAACGTCCATAACCCAGCGCATTCTTGTTCTGCGCCACCCTGCCCAGCAGTTGCTCATGGCTCAATTCTTCGATTTCGGGTCTGAAGTCATCGCGGCACAATACCGATTTATTGAAGAAGTCGCGTACCGCCGACTTCTTATCGTGCCCCAACAAAATGAGAGACTGACTGTCCCAAGGCGCACTCAGGCCAAGCTGGCCCCATTTCGTAATGCTCTCGCTACGGCCACAACCATGGCTACTGGAGAAGATTGCGTCGAGCTGAGAGTAATCAAGTCCATTGATAGGATTTTCCGGATGCACATATAGTGCCAAGGCTTCAATCGCTACCGCGATGCCTGTAGGATAGTAGCCATGCGTGCGGATAAAGGCTTCGCTTTCATCGTTGGTCATTTCACGATTCATCGCCGCCAAGTCTGCCTTGCCGGAAACCAGCGCCTTGGGCGCGGAACTGGTGCCGGGGCTGGAAATATTCACCTCAGCGGATGGGGATTTTGCCTGATACAGTTGAGCCCATTGCCTGAGGAAAGGCTCAAGGGTATTGGAACCGACGATGGTAACACCCGCCAGGGCCAAAGGAGCTACAGCAGCAGAGCAGAATAAGAAAATCAGGATCAGCAACTTGCGCAACATAGCCTTGTTACCCTCTGTTCAATAACACGTCGCGAGCATCATAGCATAGTTGCCCATGGCCGCAATTAAGGTCATAGCGGACCCTAAAGTCGCATTATTCGCCAGTCAAGCCTGACCAAGTCGGCCCTCTTAAGGGGTTTACCTGACAGGGTTTTTCTATACAATGGCATTTTGCTGTGGTAGCGCGGGTTTCAAACACGAACGAGGGGGATGAGTGGGCGAAGAAAACAATCTGACCAGCACCAAGGTGATGGTCATTGACGACAGCAACACCATCCGTCGCAGCGCTGAAATTTTCCTGCTAAAAGCCGGCTGCGAAGTTATCCTTGCAGAAGATGGTTTCGACGCCATGGCCAAGATCGCCGATTACCAGCCCGACATCATCTTTGTAGACATCATGATGCCGCGTCTTGACGGTTATCAAACCACGATGCTGATCAAGAAAAATCCCCGTTTCAAACAAACCCCTGTAATCATGCTTTCCAGCAAGGACGGGCTATTTGATCGTGCTCGAGGCAGGATGGTCGGTTCAGACGAATATCTCACCAAGCCTTTCACCAAGGACAGCCTGCTGGAAACCGTCCGGAAACACACCGGCGCCAGTCCAGCTAAAGACGTACTAAATTAAAGAGGCAAGCTCATGACAATCAGCAAAATTCTGGTCGTGGACGACTCCCCCACCGAGCGCCATTTTCTCAACAGCCTGCTCACCAAGCAGGGTTACCAGGTAGTCCTGGCAGAAAGCGGCGAAGAGGCCATGGCCAAGGCCAAACAGGAGAAACCAGATCTCATCATCATGGACGTGGTAATGCCCGGGCTCAACGGCTTCCAGGCCACGCGCGCCATTACCAAGGATGACGAAACAAGGAACATTCCCGTCATCATGTGCACCACCAAGGGGCAGGAAACCGACAAGGTGTGGGCGATGCGACAGGGTGCAAAAGATTACGTCACAAAACCGGTGGATCAAACCGAGTTATTGAACAAAATCGCGGCACTCAACTAAAACAAGGACTCGGTCCAATACATGGCACGCAAAAGCAAAATCAGCCTGCGGGAATTCCAGGAGGGCGTCGTTGCCAAGCTGCAGGCATTGTCCCAGGGAGGCGAAATCAAGTCCGCCTCCAAGCTGGGAATGCAGGTAGGCACACAATACTGGCTGGTAGATTTGGCCGATGTGGGCGAGGTGGTTCCGCCACCAGAAATCGCACCGGTACCGCTCACCCAGCCCTGGTTTGCCGGCGCAGCCAACGTGCGCGGCAAGCTTTACAGTGTGGTCGACTTCTCCGCTTTTAGTGGGGGTGAGCCGGTAGTGAACAACGCGGACAGACGCTTAATCCTGGCCAATGCCAAATTCATGGTGAACTCAGGCTTGCTGGTGAACCGCCTGCTCGGATTGCGCCACCCAGACCAGTTGCAACATAGGGAAATCAGCGCTGACGCAGCACCTTGGGTAAGCGCGGAATATACTGATGCCGACGGACATCATTGGCAGGAACTGAACATGCAAGCGCTCGTGAACGACCCAAATTTCCTGCAAGCAGGGCGATAAGCAGTAATAAACATAGGGATGGAGAGAAAAGCAATGGCTTTCAATTTGGCAAAAATGATGTTCTGGAAGCGCATGGGGAAAAGCGGGGGCGGCAGTGAAACCCCCCTGCACACCACCATGATCCTGCAGGGTCTACGCAACCTCTCCAGCAAGGAACCGGGAAGTGTCCCCCTGATTGGCCATCTGCCGATTGAAAAGCAGTACAAGATCACCGTTTCCACCATGGGGGTATTCCTTGTCCTTGCTGTCGCCAGCCTGATCTGGAATACGGTACGGGTGGGCCGCAACGCCGAATACGTGGCAATTTCCACCGAAATGCAGATGCTTTCGCAGCGAATTGCAAAAAGCGCGCAACAGGGCGCGCTGGGTAACACGGCTGCATTCAAGCAACTGGACGAAAGCGAAAAGCAGTTCGACAAGAGTTTCAAGAAACTGATGGTCGGCGGTGATGGCCTGCCCGCTTCACCGTCCTCGATCCAGCCGATTCTGAAGGAACTGGAAAAAAAATGGATCCCGACTGAAGCGGCTATTGATCTAATTCTGAAACAGCAAAAGAAACTGGTGGAGTTGAACCGTAGCGTGGCCGCAATTAACACCAACAACATTCAACTGTTGGAGCTGTCCGAACAGATTGCCGGCCTGCTTACTCAATCCGGCGCTCCACTGCGAGAAGTCTCCATCGCGTCCCAGTTGGTGATGCTGACCCAACGCCTGGCAAAAAACGCCAACACGCTGCTCGCGTCCGACGTAATTGACCCGGAAGTCGCGTTCCTGCTGGGCAAGGATACCAACACCTTCCGCGAAATCATGGAGGGCTTGCTCAAGGGCAGCGAGGATCTTCGCCTGATCGCGGTCAAGGACGCTGACACAAGGGAAAAACTGGACGAACTCAATGAAGCATTCCATGAGTTCTCCGATTACTCCAACAAGATTTTGCAAAACATGCAGGATCTGGTGAATTCGAAACAGGCAGGGCGCGCCATTTTCGTCGGTTCCGACGAACTTCTGGCAAACAGCCGCACGCTCGCGTCCAGTTACGAAAAAATTGCCGGTGGAGCGGGCCTGCTGGTGCTGGCATTTGTCTACGGCCTGCTCGCCATTGGCGCATTGGTGATGCTGGGCATGATCAACGTGAACGATGCAAAAAAACGCGCGCTATTGAGCGAACGTGAGAACAAGGCCAACCAGGAAGCCATTCTCCGGCTGCTGAACGAAATGGGCGACCTCGCGGAAGGTGATCTGACCGTACGCGCCAAGGTGACCGAGGACATCACCGGCGCCATTGCGGACTCCATCAACTACACCATTGACGAACTACGCGGCCTGGTCACGGAAATCAACAAAACCAGCGAGCAGGTGACTCATGCATCACGTCAGGCGCAGGACATTTCCAACGAACTCCTGGATGCTGCACAAAAGCAGTCCCAGGAAATCGAGGACACTTCCGCCCAAGTGTTACAGATGGCCCAATCCATTAACGAGGTGTCTGCCAACGCCGCCGAGTCCGCCCGTGTGGCACAGCAATCGCTGGATGCCGCGGAAAAAGGCACCACCGCCGTGCGCAACTCCATTACCGGCATGAACGAAATCCGCGAGCAAATCCAGGACACATCGAAACGCATCAAGCGGCTGGGCGAGAGCTCACAGGAAATTAGTGAAATCGTAGATCTCATTTCGGACATTACCGAACAGACCAATATTCTGGCGCTGAACGCAGCTATCCAGGCGGCATCGGCAGGCGATGCGGGGCGCGGCTTCACGGTGGTGGCGGAGGAAGTGCAGCGCTTGGCGGAACGTTCCGGCGAGGCGACCAAACAGATTTCTGCGATTGTGAAGACCATTCAGACCGACACTCAGGATGCTGTGTCCGCGATGGAAAAGAGCACCCAGGGCGTGGTAGAGGGAGCCAAGCTGTCCGATGCGGCCGGCCAGGCGCTGAACGAAATTGGCCAGGTATCGCGCAACCTCGCGGAACTGATCGATACCATTTCCCGCGCCACCCAGAACCAGGCACAGGCGGCCGGCATGGTGGCAAACAATATGCAGGACATCCAGAGCATCACCATCCAGACCACGGAAGGCACCAAGAAGACCGCCATCTCCGTGGGCGAATTGGCAACCCTGGCAACCGACCTGCGCGGTTCCGTAGCCGGTTTCAAACTTTCCTGAGCAATCCATAACTCATGAGCATTGAATTCGATACCGGCCCACTGACCTGGGTCAAGGGAGAAATTGACCAGGCGTTGCGACAAGCCAGTGAGAAACTGGCCCTGTTTGCGAATGACGCCTCCGACAACACCCCTCTGCGTCAGTGCCAGACCCATTTGCACCAGGTCAGCGGCGCCATCCAGATGGTAGGCCTGGAAGGTGTGGCACGCTTCGGCGAGGGGATCGAAAAGCTGGTCGCAGCCCTGGAAAAACGCGAGGTTGCGATTTCCGGCACCAACCTGGATCTCGTCAACCAGTCCATGTCCGCACTGTCCCAGTATCTTGAGGGCTTGCTCAATGGACAACCGGATCAACCGATACGTCTTTTCCCACAATACCGGGCGCTGCTCCTGGCCCGTGGCATAGAAAAAACCAGCGAAAGCGAATTGTTTTTCCCTGATCTTTCGATCCGTGCGCCCAAAAGCCTGCCCAGCCTACAAATCAGCGCGCAGGAATTGCCTGGCTTCCTCAAGAAGGAACGCGCCCGTTACCAACGCGGACTGCTGGGTTTTCTGCGCAACACGGATGATGCCGCTTCACTGCAAGCCATGCGTGACGCACTGGCCGCCATTGAGCAAACCCAAACCGTACCAGCCAACCGCACTTTCTGGTGGTCGGCGGTTGGAATGGTCGAAAGCCTGCTGCACAAAGGCCAGGAAACCAACCTCCTTGTAAAGCAATTGTGCGGCGGAATCGACCAGCAAATTCGTCGTCTTGCCGAGGGGTCGCCCAAAGTGGCGGAACGCTTGCTGCGCGATGTGCTGTATTTTATCGCCCGCAGCAAACCTGTGGCCGAAAGGGTGGGACAAATCAAGGATTTGTTCGAACTGGATGCCTACGTCCCTCAGGTGCTTGATAGCGAACATCAGGCGGAACAGGAAAGGCGGCTGCCGCTGCTGCGCGAGTTGCGCGACATCATTGCCCCGGCCAAGGATGCCTGGCTCAAATTCACATCGGGCAGCACCGACAACCTCTCGAACTTCCGATCCCAACTCAAACGTCTGGTGGAAAAAGCCTCAGCGCTGGAAAACCCCCCTCTCAACCAATTGCTGCAACAAATTGAAGCGGGTGCCACCGAACTTTCCAGCAACCCCGGCGAATTAAACGAAATGGTGGCAATGGAAATGGCCACCACCATCCTACTGGCAGAAAACACCCTGGAAAACTACCGTGGCGCCACGGATGAGTTCAGGCGTCAGGCGGAAGTTCAATCGAGACGCCTGCAAGCCAGCCTGCAGGGAAAACTGGACGAAGTCGAAATCACCGACATTCCGCTGCTGGATGAAATGTCGCGCCGAGCCCAGGAAAAATTGCTACTGGCGCAAGTTGGCCAGGAAATCCAGTCCAACTTGCAGCACATCGAGCAGGTACTGGACACTTTCTTCCGCGACACTGCCAAGCGCGATGAATTGCCGGGCCTGAAACCATTCCTGAAGCAAATTTACGGCGCCCTGAAAATCCTCGAACTGGAACCTGCCGTCGAACTGCTGAATGAGTGCGAGCGCCTGATAGACGGCTTCTGCCAGTCCGGTTACGAACCGCAACAGGAGCAACTGGAACAGGTGGCGGAAGGACTGAGCAGCCTTGGCTTCTATGTCGAAGCCATCCAGCGCGGCCGCACGGACGCGGTTCAAATTCTGAAATCCGCGCTGACTCACCTCAAGCCAGCGGCAGAAGAGATTGCAATTGCGCCCGAAAACGAGACCACCGCGGAAGAACCCGCTATCAGCATCGAGGCTGGTCTGGAAGATCAAAAGCAGCAGATCCAGGTCTTGCTGCAGCAGTGGCAGCAAGATCCTTCCAACGACCAAGTCAGGGACAGCCTCCAGCAACAACTTGCCAGCCTGCAACAAGACGCCGATCTGATTGCGGACGCCGATCTGAAAGCGCTGGCGACTGAGGCCAGACGTCTTCTGGAACAGTCCTCCGCTCCAACAGCCGAACTGGCGGAGGCCACAGCCATCCTGGCCGCCCCCAGAATGGCTGTGGCGGCACCCTCGGCCGAGACTGCGCGTCTTGCCAACGAGGCGGATGAAACAATCGATGCCGAAATGCTCGAAATCTACCTGGAAGAGGCTGAAGAGGTTCTTTCCTCGGTGAACGAGAACCTGGAGCTTTGCCACGATCAGCCCAACGACAAGGAAGCCCTGACCACCCTGCGCCGCAGTTTCCACACCCTCAAGGGCAGTGGCCGCATGGTAGGGCTGTGGGAATTGGGCGAAGTTGCCTGGGCCATCGAACAGGTAATGAACAAGTGGTTGCAGGAAGAAAAAAATGCCACGCCGGAACTGCTCGCCCTCCTCGGCCAAGCGCATGAGCACTTTGTTGGCTGGGTTGCAGGACTCAAAGCCAGCGGATCGGTTCAGGTAAATGCAGCCAACCTGCTGGCTGAGGCAGAACGGCTAAGAACCGGCGCCATTGCGGCATTACTCCCCCTGACGCCAGCTGAGGTCGTCCAGGAAGCCATACCAGAAGAAGAGGCTGTCGTCCCCGAGCCGGAAGTGACGGCCCATGAGGAAATAGCCAGCCGAGAGGAGGCGCTTCAAATAGCCGCAGGCGAGGCCCAGGCCAAGGTGCCCGAGGACAGGCTGGAAATTCTCTTGGAAAGTGGCGCTGAGCCACTGGCCGAGGATGAAATACCAGTGCAGACAATCGATATCGAATTGCCCGCAGAGGAAACACTTCTTGAGTTGCCGCCCTCAACCGATGAAGAGCCATCGGTGGAAATGCCCCCGGTCCTCCCGCCTGAAATTGGCCTGGAAGAAATCGTACTCGAATTGCCCGAATCCGCAACTGGCCCGGAGCAGGAAATCCCTTCCGGGATCAGCAACCCATGGGCAGCAGAGGCCCTGCCGGAGTTGATCACGGAACAGGCGGCAACTGAAGGCTCGACCATCGAAAGTACGCTGGCAGCGCCAGGCATTGAAGAAGAAATCAGCCTCGCCCCCATTACAGAAACGCCAGAATCCGGAATCGTAAAAGAAGAGATCGCGGAAGAAACGGCAGCGGATACCACCGAACATGCCCGGGCACAGCGACCTGACGAGGAGGCAGCGCAACCAGAATCCACTCCTGTAGCGGAAGCACCCGAAGAAGACCTTGAAATCAAGGTGGGTCAGGTCACCCTGCCCGCTGCCCTGTTCCACATTTTCATCAACGAAGCCAGGCAGCATCTGGCTACGCTGCGGCAGCATTGCGACACACTTGGCCAACATCCGGACATGCCGGTGCAGCACGATTTCATGCGTGCCGCACATACCCTGTGCGGCATTTCCCGCACCGTGGGCTTCCCTGCCATAGCCGAACTGGGCTTTCCTCTGGAGCTATGGCTCCAGGAGTTGCTGCAGCATCCGTCCCCGGTCACAGACAAACAACTCAAACTCATGGGCGACGCCATCTCCGCCCTGAGCAAAATGATTGAAACCATCGGTGACCACAAGTCGCCCAAACCGGCCAAACCGCTGGTTCGTTCCTTGCAGGCCATGCTGAACAAGGCCCAGGCGGAAAGAGAGCCGATCCCGTCGAGCGTGGAGACTACTCCCCCCCCGGTAACGCCTCAATTGCCCAGCGAGGAATCACCCCAGGTTAAACCCTCTGTGCCAGCCACTGAGCCCGGACGGGAGCGTCGTGCCATCCGCGACGATATTGATGCCGAACTGTTGCCGATCTTCCTCGAAGAAGCCCAGGATCTGTTCCCCCTAGTAGGGGGGCAATTGCGGGCCTGGCGCGCCAACTCGTCCGACAGTCACGCCTCGGATAGCCTGCAACGCGCGCTCCACACCATCAAGGGTAGCGCCCGCATGGCCGGCGCCATGCGCCTGGGTGAACTCACCCACAACATGGAAGCGCAAGTCTTGGCGGCCATCGAGTCCGGCCATCTCCCACCGGATCTATTTGACACCCTGGAAGGCGAGTTCGACCGCATGGGCGACGTGCTGGAGCAACTCCGCCACGGCCCACAGCCGGAGCCGGTTGCCGCTCCCCCTTCCAGCGAGGCCGCTGCGACAGAAAAGTCCATTACCACGGTTGCAACGCTCGCCACAGAAGCCGAGGCCCCGGTCAAGGCTATGCTGCGCGTGCGTGCGGATCTGGTAGACAAGATGGTAAACGAAGCAGGCGAAGTGAGTATCGCGCGCTCCCGCATCGAAGGGGAAATGCAGAATTTCAAACGCTCCCTGCTGGATCTGACGGAAAGCATCAACCGTATGCGCAACCAGCTGCGCGAGATCGAAATTCAGGCGGAAAGCCAGATGCAGTCGCGCCAGTCTCTCGCCAGGGAATCACACGAAGAATTCGACCCGCTGGAATTCGACCGCTTCACCCGCCTTCAGGAAGTGACGCGGATGATGGCCGAAAGCGTCAACGACGTTGCCAGCGTGCAGCACAACCTGCTCAAAAATCTGGACGAAACGGAAGCTGCGCTGCTGGCCCAATCGCGCATGACCAAGGAGCTGCAACAGGAACTGCTGCGCACCCGCATGGTGCCTTTGGGCAGCATTTCGGAACGGCTCTACCGCATTGTGCGCCAAACTTCGAAAGAACTCGGCAAACGAGCCACTCTGGACATCGTTGGCGAACAGGTGGAGCTGGACCGTAGCGTGCTGGAAAAAATGACGGCCCCGTTCGAGCACCTGCTGCGCAACGCCATTGACCATGGTCTGGAAACAGTCCAAGAGCGTCTCGCCACAGGTAAGGATGAGGCTGGCGCCATCGAGCTTCAAGCCCGTCAGGAGGGCAATGAGATCCTGCTCACCCTGCGCGATGACGGA
Organism: Sulfuricellaceae bacterium; assembly: GCA_031426915.1. Classification (GTDB taxonomy): domain Bacteria; phylum Pseudomonadota; class Gammaproteobacteria; order Burkholderiales; family Sulfuricellaceae; genus Sulfurimicrobium. Next base: position 58,132 of record JASJPB010000017.1, read on the forward strand.
CGCGGCATCAATCTGGACAGCATCCGTGCCAAGGCTGTGGAACTGGGCCTGCTGGCACCCGACAGCGAGGTCGCTGCGGCCCACCTGATGGAGTTGATTTTCAACTCAGGATTTTCCACGGCTGCTGAGGTGACCCAGGTTTCCGGCCGTGGCATCGGCATGGACGTGGTACGCAACGAAATCGCCAGCCTCGGCGGCCGCGTGGAAATGACTTCGGAAACAGGCAAGGGCACGACATTCAGCATCTATCTGCCGCTCACCCTGGCGGTAACCCAGGCAGTGCTGGTTCGTTCCGGCACGGGCGTCTATGCCCTGCCTTCAACCATGGTGGATCAGGTACAGGAACTGAAAGCGGATGCCTTGGCTGGGGTATATCAAAAACAGGAAATAATATGGCAGGGCAACCACTACCCGCTGCATTATTTTCCGCGATTATTGGGGGATCAGGAATCAGCCCCTGTAGTGCAGCGCTATTCCACCATCATGCTGCTTCACAGCGGCGCGCAGCGCGTGGCAATCCACGTCGACGAACTCATCGGAAACCGCGAAATCGTGGTCAAGAACATCGGCCCTCAATTGGCCCGCGTACCGGGTGTGGCCGGAGCCACCGTATTGGGTAACGGCAAGGTGGTGCTGATTTTGAACGCCGTGCATCTTGCACAGCGTCATGGCATACCCACGCTGCTCGCGCAGCGCACCAATGTGGAACAACTTCCCGCAGCAATGCCGGTCATCATGATCGTCGACGATTCCCTCACTGTGCGCAAGATCACCAGCAAGCTGTTAACCCGTGAAGGATACCAGGTGGTTACCGCCAAGGACGGCGTGGATGCCTTGCAGGCGCTGGAAGATGTGACACCCCTGGTCATGCTGGTAGACATCGAAATGCCGCGCATGGATGGCTTCGAACTGACCAAGAATGTGCGCGGCAATGCCAAGACTGCCAACATTCCGATCATCATGATCACCTCGCGCACAGCTGAAAAACACCGCAATTATGCGCAGGAACTGGGTGTCAACGTGTATCTCGGCAAGCCATATCAGGAAGAGGAACTGCTGGGGTATATCGCTGGGTTCGTCAAAGGCAGTCTGCACTGACGCGCGGGTAAGGTGGAAAAGCGTAGCGTAGCTTACCCACCCTACTCCCTGGGCGTCAGGCCGATGTCCAGTTCACCACACCCGTATAAGCCGTCGCCAATACCACCACGCCAAATACGATGCGATACCAGGCAAATACCGAAAAGTCGTGTCTGGAGATAAAGCGCAGCAAGCCTTTCACCGCCACAAAGGCGCTCACGAAGGACGCCACGAAACCCACCGCGAACAAGCCAAGATCATCCGCCTGCAACAAGTCGCGGTGCTTGTAGAGATCGTAGAGCGTCGCCGCAATCAGGGTTGGAATGGCGAGAAAGAAGGAAAACTCGGTGGCGGCACGGCGCGACAAGCCAAAAAACAGTCCACCGATGATCGTCGCGCCGGAACGCGATGTACCAGGTATCAGCGCCAGTGCCTGAGCGAAGCCGATTTTCAGGGCATCGCGCCAGTCCATCTCATCCACGTCCTGAATACGAATCGTATGCTGCCTGCGTTCCGCCCAGAGGATCAACACGCCGCCGACGATGAAGGCCAGCGCCACTGGAACCGGATGAAACAGATGGGCCTTGATCGCCTTGGCGAATAGCAGGCCCAGTACCGCAGCAGGCAGAAAAGCCACCATGAGGTTGGTCACGAAACGCCGCGCCAGCGCATCGCTCCGCACCCCCCGCGCCACCCCCCACAACCTAACCCGGTATTCCCAGCATACTGCCAGAATGGCGCCGGACTGAATCACAATTTCGAACAGCTTGCCCTTGTCGTCATTAAAATCCAGCAGGTCGCCTACAAGAATCAAATGGCCGGTACTGGAAATGGGTAGAAACTCGGTCAGGCCCTCGACCACGCCCAGTATCAGTGCCTTGCATAACAGGATGATATCCAAAAGCTAATCAACTTTTCTGATAAATCTGGCCGCCCTTGGCAACGAACTCCACCGACTTCTCGAGCATGCCTTTTTCCGCATATTCGCGCACATCCTGGGTGATTTTCATGGAGCAGAAATGGGGCCCGCACATGGAACAGAAATGTGCCACCTTGGACGAATCCTTGGGCAGGGTTTCGTCGTGGAATTGGCGCGCGCGATCGGGGTCGAGACCAAGATTGAACTGGTCGTCCCAGCGGAACTCGAAGCGCGCCTTTGACAGCGCATTATCGCGGATCTGTGCACCGGGATGGCCTTTTGCCAGGTCGGCGGCATGGGCGGCGATCTTGTAGGTGATGATACCCTCCTTGACGTCGTCCTTGTCGGGCAGGCCCAAGTGCTCCTTGGGCGTGACATAGCACAGCATGGCGCAACCGTACCAGCCGATCATGGCGGCACCGATGCCGGAGGTAATGTGGTCGTAGCCTGGCGCAATGTCCGTGGTAAGCGGCCCCAGGGTGTAGAAAGGCGCTTCGCCGCAACATTCCAGCTGCTTGTCCATGTTGACCTTGATCATGTGCATCGGCACATGTCCGGGACCTTCGATCATGGTCTGCACATCGTGCTTCCAGGCGATCTGGGTCAATTCGCCCAGCGTTTCCAGTTCGCCGAACTGGGCCGCATCGTTGGCATCGTAAATCGAACCCGGGCGCAGACCGTCGCCGAGGCTGAAGGATACATCGTAGGCCTTCATGATTTCGCAGATGTCTTCGAAATGGGTGTAGAGGAAGTTTTCCTGGTGATGCGCCAGGCACCACTTGGCCATGATGGAGCCGCCGCGCGAAACGATGCCGGTCATGCGGTTGGCGGTTAACGGCACATAGCGCAGCAACACCCCGGAGTGGATGGTGAAATAGTCCACGCCCTGTTCCGCCTGCTCGATCAGGGTATCGCGGAAAATCTCCCAGGTAAGATCCTCGGCCTTGCCGTCGACCTTTTCCAGCGCCTGGTAAATTGGCACCGTGCCGATCGGCACCGGGCTGTTACGAATGATCCATTCGCGGGTCTCGTGGATATTTTTGCCGGTGGAGAGATCCATGATGGTGTCGGCACCCCAGCGAATGCCCCAGGTCATTTTCTCGACTTCATCATGAATGGATGAAGCGAGCGCGGAATTTCCGATATTGCCGTTGATCTTGACCAGGAAATTGCGGCCGATGATCACCGGTTCCAGTTCGGGATGGTTGATGTTGGCAGGGATGATGGCGCGGCCGCGCGCCACTTCGTCACGCACGAATTCAGGGGTGATGATTGAAGGGATCGCCGCGCCAAAACTGTCCCCAGGATGCTGACGGGTAAAGATTTCGGGCAGATTATCGCGACGCTGGTTTTCGCGGATGGCAATATATTCCATCTCCGGCGTGATGATGCCTTTGCGCGCGTAATGCATCTGGGTCACATTCAACCCGGCGCGGGCCTTGCGCGGCTGGCGCTGAAGATCGAACCTCAATTCCGCCAGTTTTGGATCATTCAGACGCTGGCGGCCGAATTCCGAGGTCAGACCGGGCAGGGTTTCAGTATCCCCTCGCTCGTCTATCCAGGTTCCGCGCACCGAAGGCAGTCCGGCACGAATATCGATATTCACTGCCGGGTCGGTGTAGGGGCCAGAGGTGTCATAGACAAAAATTGGCGGATTCTTTTCCGCACCAAAATTGGCGGGGGTGTCGGACTGGCTGATTTCGCGCATCGGCACGCGGATATCGGGGCGCGAGCCCTCGACATATATCTTGCGTGAATTGGGCAGGGGCTGCACCGCCGCCTCATCCACGTGAGCGGAGCGGTTGATGAATTCGGGATTGGCGTTCATTACGGAAAACTCCTCAGGGAACGCAAGGAGCATTGTGACTAACAACGCTTCCCTGCGGCGGCATTATCCGCGTCAGGTTCGAAGGGTCTCTCTCACCCGGCACAACGTATGCCAGGACCCCTAGCTGTCAAGCCTGTTTTAGTAGGCTCTAATAGTGTTAAGCTACTGGAATTGTGAAATAATTGCAAGCAACGATGGATTTATACACGGGGATTGCTATGGATATCGAACAAGCGCGATTCAATATGGTGGAGCAGCAAATCAGGACATGGAACGTGCTGGATCAGCATGTGCTCAACCTGCTGCTGGAAATGCGGCGCGAGGACTTTGTGCCCCCGGCCTACCGCAACCTGGCTTTTATCGACATGGAAATCCCCCTCGGCCACGGAGAGCTTATGCTGCCCCCGAAACTCGAAGGGCGCATCATCCAGGAACTGGCCATCAAGAAAACCGACAAGGTGCTGGAAGTGGGCACCGGCAGCGGCTACATGACCGCGTTGCTGGCACGCGCAGCGCACCATGTCTACAGCGTCGAGATCGTACCCGAGTTCAAGGCCCAAGCTGCGGAAAAGCTCCAGGCTCACGGCGTGCACAATGTCACGCTTGAAGAGGGCGATGCGTCCCATGGCTGGGACCATCGCGGCCCGTACGATGTCATCGTGCTCACCGGCTCGGTCCCCGTTCTGCCGGACGCATTTGCCGCCGAGCTCAATCCCGGTGGGCGCATGTTCGCCGTGGTAGGCGACGCCCCGGCAATGGAAGGGAAACTGCTGACCTGTCTCGGCAAAGGCGTTTGTCAGGTGAAAGACTTGTTCGAGACCTGCGTTCCTCCGCTACGCAACGCACTTCAGCCTCAACGCTTCATTTTCTGATCAAACGTGAAACAGTTACACCCCGTCGGCCTGAAGGAATGGCTGGACGACTCTGCGCGCAGGCCCCCTCTGCTGGTGGACGTTCGTGAAAGCTGGGAATTCAGGTACTGTCACATTGAAGGATCTATCCTGCTTCCGCTGGGTCAGATCCCCACTCGCTTGAGCGAACTGGAACCAGATGGGGAGTTCGTCATGATTTGCCATCTTGGTGTGCGCAGTTATCGGGCCGGTCTGATTCTCGATCAAGCCGGCTTCAGCAATGTATACAACTTGCAAGGCGGAGTAGAAGCCTGGGCACGGGATGTCGACCTCTCCATGCGCAAATACTAAACCGGACTATTCGCGATGAAACAGTTCACACTGGCATTACTGATCGGCACCCTTTTCGCCCCTGTGGCCCAGGCAGCCAATCTGATAGAGATTTACCGTCAAGCCCAGGACAGGGACGCCACCATCGCCTCGGCCAAGGCCGCCTATCAGGCCGGCCAGGAAAAACTGCCGCAGGGTCGCGCACAATTGCTACCAAGCATCAACCTGAGCGCCGGCACCACCTGGAACGAGATGGACATCCAGTATCGCGGCACCACCACATTCCCTGGCGGACAGCGCAACTATAACGCCAGCGGCGCAACGCTGTCGCTGACCCAGCCCATCTACCGGCGGCAAAATTGGGCACAGTACGAGCAGGGTAAACTCCAGAGCGATCAGGCCGAAATGCAATATTCCGCGGCCCAGCAGGATCTGATCCTGCGCGTGGCGCAAGCTTATTTCGACGTGTTGCTGGCCCAGGATGCCGCCACGCTTGCGAAAGCGCAAAAAATGGCGATTTCCGAACAGTTGGCACAGGCAAAAATGAACTTCGAAGTCGGCACCGTCACCATTACCGATACTCACGAAGCCCAATCCCGTTATGATCTTGCCAATGCAAGCGAGATCGCCGCACTCAATGATCTGGAGATCAAGCAACGGGCCCTGGAAAAAATCACTGGCAAGGAACCGGGCTCCCTGGCCCCGCTGGCAATCGAACTTCCGCTGCAATTGCCGCAACCGAGCGATATGGGCAAGTGGGTCGAAGCTGCGGAGCAAAACAATTTACTGGTGCAAATTCAGAAGATTGCGGGTGAAATCGCCAGCCAGGAAGTGGAGCGCAACCGTGGCGGCCATCAACCCACCCTTGATCTGGTAGCGAGTTACAGCGACACATCCGCGACGGGCAGCAACCTTGGCGTCGGAAACGACAGCAAAGCCACAGCCATCGGCCTGCAATTCAACCTGCCGCTATTCCAGGGCGGCCTGGTCGACTCCCGGATACGGGAAGCTGTAGCCAATCTGGAAAAAGCGCGCCAGGACCTGGAACAAACCGTACGCCAGACGGCACTTTCCACGCGCCAGGCCTATTTTGGCGTCACCAGCGGCATGGCTCAGATCAAGGCGCTGGAACAGGCCCTGGTATCGAGTCAAAGCTCCCTGGATTCCACGAGGTTGGGCCTGGAAGTTGGCGTGCGTACCAACGTGGATGTACTCAATGCTCAGCAACAGCTTTTCGGCGCCAAGCGCGACCTGTACAAGGCACGTTACAACTACCTGTTGAGCCGTCTGCAACTGAAATCCGCCGCCGGCACCCTGGCCGAAGACGACCTGCTTCAGGTCAATCAGTGGCTGAAGTGAGCTGCGATCCTGGAATAAACCGCTGCAGCAAAGCCATCGCCCGCCCGGTCGCCCCCTGGTGCTGATGACTGAAACTCAATCCCGCCTGACCCATGGCATGGCGCCGGGCCGAGTCCCGCAATAAACGCCCCAACTCCCGGGCCAACCCCATTTCATCCGCCACTCTCAGAGCCGCGCCCGCTGTCACCGCGCGCTCCGCCGCTTCGAAAAAATTGAAGGTATGGGTGCCAATGAGGACCGGCTTTCCCATGGCGCACGCCTCAATCAGGTTCTGTCCGCCATAGGGCAGCAAACTCCCTCCGATCAGGGCCACATCGCACGCGGCATAATAGACGAACATTTCTCCCATGCTGTCACCCAATACCACTGCCGTTCCGGGTGCTACCGCCTGCCCCGCACTGCGGCGCTGGTACTGAACACCGCGCTGCTCCAGCAAATTTGCCACTGCATCAAAACGCTGTGGGTGGCGCGGGACAATTACGCTGAGCAAGCCGGGCACATCGATCATTTGCAGCGCATCGAGTATTTTTTCCTCCTCCCCTTCACGCGTGCTTGCGGCCAGAAATACCACCCGCCCGGCGCCAAAGGTTTCCCGCAACGCAGCTCCACTTTCAAACGCATCAGCCGCGGGCGTGATGTCGAATTTAAGGTTTCCCATCACGTTTACGCAAATGGCCCCCAAGGCAGCCAAGCGCTGCGCATCGTCTTCTGTTTGCGCAGCAACCAGCGCCAATTGGCGCAGGCTGGTTTGGGCAAGCTTGCCGAAACGGGCGTAGCCGCGAGCAGATTTTTCCGACAAACGCGCATTCAGCAAGCATAGCGGCACCCCCGAGTCACTGCACGCCTGGATCAGGTTGGGCCAAATTTCTGTTTCCAACAGCAAACCAAGCTGTGGTCTGAAATGGCGAAGGAAACGGCCCACGGCAAAGGGATAGTCATAGGGCAGGTAACAGCGCAGCACATCGGCGCCATACAATTGCTCCCCCGCATCCCTGCCCGTAGGCGTCATATGGGTCAGGAGAATCTGATGATCCGGGTAATGCGCTTGTAGCGCCCCTATCAGCGACGCGGCGGCACGGGTTTCTCCCACCGAAACGGTATGCAGCCAGATCACAGGACGCAAGGAACGGATCGAGTAAAGACCGAAGCGCTCCTGCCAGTGGAGCAGGTATTCAGGCTGGCGGCGCGCGCGCGACAGGAGATGAAAAATCACATAAGGTAGCAGCAGGAACAGCAAACTGGTATAGACCCCACGTCGCCAGCTCATGCCTGCAACATCCCTGCCAGTGCTGCAGTTACCTCATCCGGTTGTGGTACCCGGCCCGCCCGGCCCAGATTGACGGCGGGGCCGCTGCAATAAACCCCGGTCAGACCTGGATCGGAGGCACAATAAAGTGCAACCACCGGCACATTCAGGGCAGCCGCGAGGTGGGACAGGCCCGTATCCACTCCCACGACCACACGCGCCTGTCCCAGCAAAGCGGCGGCCTGAGCAAGATTGAGCCGGGGCGGAACCACTGCACTCGGCATCTGCAGAGCAAGTCGCTCGCTACGTTCCCTTTCCCTTTCGCTCCCCCAGGGCAGGACACAACGAATGCCTTGGATGTGGAAATGATCCGCCAGTGTCAACCAGTAATCTTCGGGCCATTCCTTGTCACTGCGGCTGGTAGCATGGAGCAGCACCGCAAACGCTTGTCCGCCAAGCCAGGGCAAATCGGCGTCTGGCGCGGCAATGCCGTAGTCCACTGAAACTTGCGGAACATATCCGAGCGCACGCCCGGCAAGCTGGCGATTTCGCTCCACCGCATGCAAATTTTTGCTCACCACGATAGTTCTATCGTAGGCAAGCACTGCGATCTGCTCACGTGCACTGCTACGGTCATAACCACAGCGGGGTCCCCGGGCGAGGAGGGAAATGGCGGCGCTTTTAATCAAACCCTGGCTATCCAGCACCAGGTCATAGGGCGTTGAACGCAACTGGCGCCGGAACTCCGCCATTTCACGCCAGGTGACAGGCCTGAACAACGCGCGCCGCCAGCGCCGGATCGCCACGGTGGTTACTCGCCTGACTCCCGGATGCAGGGCGGGCAACTCAGCAAAATTCTCTTCCACCACCCAATCCACCTTTGCATCCGGAAAATGGGCGCAAATATCGGTCACGGCGGGAAGTTGATGTATGACATCGCCCAAGGAAGAAGTCTTGACCAGCAATATTTTCGGCATGCGGCTATTTTAGCCTACCCGGGCAGCAGGCATAATACGTTCAATGCAAGCACAAGCCTTTTCCGTCGTTATCATCACCCTGAATGCCGCACAGCAAATAGAATCATGTTTGCAAAGTGTGGCTTTTGCCGATGAAATAGTCGTTGTGGACAGCGGCAGCACCGATGGCACAACAGAAATCGCGTTAAAATGCGGAGCCAGGGTAATTTTTCAGCCATGGCTAGGGTTTGGACGTCAAAAACAGTTTGCAGCGGAGCAGGCCCGTCATGATTGGGTGCTTTGCCTGGATGCTGACGAACGGGTAAGTGATGCATTGCGCACCCACATTCTCCAGACTTTGCAGCAACCGTTCGCTTCTGCTTACAAAATGGCGCGCAGCAACCGTTTCATGGGGCGTTTTCTGCGTTATGGCGAGGGTTACCCTGACTGGAGCTTGCGTCTTTTCGACCGACGCCGCGCCTGCTGGAGCGACGATAATGTCCACGAAAAAGTCTTGACGGATGCAGCAGTCGGCACACTTAAGGGTGACCTGCTGCATGAATCGGCGGAAAATCTCGCAACGTATCTGGACAAGCAGAACCGCTACACGACAATTCAGGCGGAAACCATGTTTGATGCAGGACGCCGCGCCCACCTCGGGCACCTGATTTTCAGCCCGGCCGTGCGCTTCATTCGCTTCTACTTCGTGAAGCTGGGAATACTAGATGGCGTTCCGGGCTTGGTACACATTATTATAGGCTGCTGCTGCAGCTTGATGAAATACGCAAAGCTCATGGCATTGCAAAGGGGAAAATAATTTGAAAATTCTGGTAACCGGCGTCGCCGGTTTTATTGGCATGCATACCGCGCAGCGCCTGCTCGCCCTCGGCAATGAGGTGGTGGGGGTTGATAATCTGAACGACTACTACGATGTCCAGCTAAAACGCGACCGCCTGCAGCAGCTCGCACCTCGCCCCGGATTCAGATTCGTTCAAATGAATCTGGCCGATCACCACACAGCACAACAGCTTTTCTCGGCAGAAAAGTTCCAGCGCGTCGTGCATCTGGCGGCCCAGCCCGGCGTGCGCTATTCCCTGCAGAATCCCCATGCCTATGTCGAATCCAATGTGGTCGGCTACCTCAACGTGTTGGAAGGATGCCGCCACAGCCAGGTCGAACACCTGGTTTACGCCAGCAGTTCCAGCGTGTACGGCGCGAACACAAAAATGCCCTTTTCGGTGCATGACAATGTTGACCATCCGGTCAGTCTCTATGCCGCCACCAAGAAATCCAACGAACTCATGGCGCACACCTACAGCCACCTGTTCGCCTTGCCAACCACCGGGCTGCGCTTCTTCACGGTTTACGGCCCGTGGGGCCGCCCCGACATGTCGCCCTCCCTGTTCGCATCCGCAATCCGGGCCGGGCGAGCGATAGACGTGTTCAACCAGGGCCGGATGCGCCGCGACTTTACCTATATCGACGATATCGTGGAGGGCGTAGTGCGGGTCATTGACAAAGTTGCCACGCCCGATCCCGGGTTCGACAAGGCACAGCCTGATGCCGCCACCAGCTACGCCCCTTTCCGGGTGTACAACATTGGCAATCACGAACCGGTGGAACTGATGGACTTTATTGGCGCCATTGAAGATGCGCTGGGCAAGAAAGCGCTGAAGAACATGCTGCCGATGCAGGCCGGTGACGTGGAAGCCACATACGCGGATATTGAAGACCTGAGGAATGCGGCTGGATTTTCCCCCTCAACGCAACTGAAAGACGGGGTGGCGAAATTTGTGAAGTGGCATCTGGACTACTACAAGTAGCCTGGCGCAGAGCATTGGTGCAACGTGCAACGCGCGACGCTTATTGCCCCCTAGCTACCAGAACAGTTCTGCGGAATATCGGGCGATATGCCGGTCAGCGGTTACCAGCGCCATTTTTTCCGTCAATGCCTGTGCAATAAGCATACGGTCGAATGGGTCATTGTGGTGTGCGGGAAGCGTGGCGAGTTGCCAGACGTGAGGAAAGTTAACGGGCAGAATCGACAAGCCGTTTTCGCTCTTCTGGTTCTCGATAATTTCCGACAATGGCTGCTGGAATAATAACTTACCCGCGCTTACCTTAATCTGCATTTCCCAGATGCTGGCGATGCTCAGATACAGCTGATTGTCCGAATCTTCACATGCAGCCAGCACGCGAGGCGGCACCTTGGAAACGTCCTCCCAAAGCCATATAAAAGCATGGGTATCCAGCAACAAATTCATACCGGCCCATCTCCAAGCCAGAATTCATCCGGAAAAGGCTCATCGAAATCATCGCTGATATATAGAACCCCGCCTTTATGCAGTCCAAACACACGCTTTTTCTTTGGCGGTTCCAGCGGCACCAGCCTGATTAGCGGCTTGTTGGCCTTGGCGATAATCACCTCATCGCCCGCCAAGGCCTGTGCCAGCAGTTCGGAAAGGTGGGTCTTGGCATCGTGAATGTTGACGATCCGGGTTTCCATTATGAAGCACCTAGCTAATTAGTTAGCCAAGACTATAACCAGAAACAACTGATGTCAAGAAAATGCAGGCAAAAAAAACGGGCACCGAAGTGCCCGTTTTGATTTCCAGTTTAGCCTAGGCCAAATTAGAATGCGTGCTTAACACCGAAGGACAGGCCGCTCGGGTCTTTGTTAACAGCAACAGCAGGCGCATCACCGTGACCACCGGAGTAGGCCATGAAGTTAGCTGCGTCGTCGTTGTTGGTGCGAGCGTAGGCTGCGTATGCAGTGGTGCGCTTGGACAGTGCATAGTCAGCACCCAGGGCCCACAGGTTAGCACCGGTGTTGGAAGTGTTGCTTACGTCACCCGCATTGATGTACTGAGCCTTGATAGTGGTTGCGCCCATTTTGTATGCGCCACCAACACTCCAGGTCTTGCGGCTGTCAGAAGTACCACCGATGTCGTTCACTTTTTGGTACAGGGCGGTTACTTTAACGTCGCCGAAGCTGTAGCCACCAACCAAACGCCAGGCTTTTTCGTCGTTACCGGTGTTAGCAACCTTGGACAGGTTGTGCTTTTCATAGCCGATACCAACCATTGCCGGACCGCCTTCGTAAATTGCCAGGCCGCTCCATGCGTCCACGCAGCTGGTGGAACCGCAACCTGCGTCAGCAGCAGCGTTTGCGCCAACATTGGTCACGTAAGCAATAGCACCGTGGATGCCGCTGATGGTCGGGGAGATGTAGGCAATCACGTTGTCAGGACGCAGATCCCAACCAGCACCACCAACGGAAATCAGATTGCGGGAATCGCCAACTTGGTCACCGAACAGGTCAGCCTTGCGACCCAGGATCTTCACCGGGGTGTCATGCTTGCCCAGCAGCGCGGTACCGAAACCGCCGGTCAGGCCAACGAAGCTGTTGCCGTTGGTCAGAGTGTTGCTGGCATTGCGCGAGCTGGTGTCGCCCATGCCGACATAGCTGGTCAACTGCCAAATGGCCTTCAGGCCGTTGCCCAGGGACTCGTCACCTGCGAAACGGATGTAGGAAGAGTTGCTGGACACGTTGGTGTTGCGCTGGTCGCCGTTGTTCAGGCTGTCCAGGGACATGTTCAGGTTACCGGAAATCGTGACGTTACCGCTGTCAGCATTGGCAGCCAGAGGAGCGGCCAGGGCAGCAGCTACAGCTACAGCCAGAAGTTTTTTGTTCATAAAATTCTCCTAAGAATTTAAGTTTTTTAGAGTTGCTTAGGCAGGAAACACAGCCAAGAGATTTCCCTGCCCAACCTCTCCACCGAGAAGTTGTCCCAATTTTGCCAAAAAGCCAAGCATCGTGGCAAGGTATATTTACCATTTCCGCAACAAAGCCAAAGCGCGTGTTGCAATAAAACAACAACCAAAAATCCAAACCGGCTATTCACTCGCCAGTTGGTCCGCCCGGGTAAATATCCAGGTGCGGGTGATGCTGAGAATATCGGTGTCCTTGCGAATATCATCCGGAAGGGGCGCGTAGGGCGCACCCAACTCCACGATACGCCTTGCGGCCGCATCCAGCACCCTGGAGCCGGAAGAGCGATTGATTTCGATATTTTCCACGCCACCGTCGGCGCGGATCGAAACCGTCAACTGCATTTGGCCATAAAGTTTTTGTTGCCTGGCCGCTTCGGGATAATTCAGGTTACCCACCCTTTCCACCTTCATGCGCCAGTCTTCCACGTAGCGGGCAAAGCGGTATTCCTGGGTACGGGCACCGATGAATTTGCGCTTGGGACGCTTCTGGTAATTATCCCAGTCGCGGGAAATCTGCGCTTCGAGCCTCGCGGCATCCAGGCTTCTTTGCACCAGCTCCGTGGCATTGGGCTTGGCGACAGCCTCATTGGCCTGCTGGGGTTGCGATGTGCTGGGCGACGGTTCCACCTGTTGCTTCGACTTGACCTGGGTCAGCAGGCTGCGCGCCTGCTGCTCCAACTCGGCGACCCGCTGCTCGGGCTGCTCCATGACGGGGTCGGGATGGGGGCGATCCAGGTTGGGCAGCGGGCTTTTGGCTCGACGCTCGGCATCGGTGTTGCCGCCACCATCGAGGTTGGCCTGGGCCAGCGCATCTGCCCTGACTGGCTTGCTGGCGGATTTGCTGTTGACCAGCACCACTTCGAGATAGGCGGCGGAATTAGGGATTTGTTTCAGAACCGGCGCAGCGAAGTGGATAGTCAGAATCAATGCATGGGCAAGCGCTGAAAACAGCAGCATCAGCCCCAGCCGGGAAGACTCGCCGCTTTTCGACGAGAACTCGACCAATCCGGGAAAAGACATCTTGTCGAAGTGATTTCTCATTTAGCGCCAGCAGTTTATGCGCTTGAACACAGGTGTCAAGAAGCCGCTTCCACCACCCGCTCGGCATGGAACTTGCACCTGACTTCCAGCTCCAGCAAGTCCACCGCGCTGATTTCCACCTCAACCGCGGCACCAGGAAGCAATTCCGGCATCCCGAAAACCCGCGTTACCAGCGGCAGGCGCTCGAAACGCACCAGATTCTCCTTGATCACCGTGGCGGGTGCAATGGTGACATTTTCCTGCGACAGGTAACGCAGGCACCAGTAACGCTCCATACTGCGCTGGACGTCGTTATAGGCTTCATGGGCCAGTTCGAAGTCGCGGATGGCGGAAAACAGGGCTTCGCTATTCGGCGCATAGGGCGGCGCCTCTCCCTGCAGCATGGCTAGAATCTGGCGCTGGTTAAGCAGGTCCACATAACGCCGCAACGGCGAACTGGACCACGCATACTGCGTCACGCCGAGTCCCTGATGTGGCGCAGGCGTGCTGCTCATACGCACCTTGCCATTGTTCTGGCTGCGGTAAATCGCCGCCACACCCGCTTCCCCAAGCTGTTTTGCCCAGTGCGAATTAACCTGGATCATGAGTTCCGACACCACCTTGTCGATCGGCGAGCCGCGCGGCCGCTCGGTCACGATAACGTGTTCCCCGTCGATCTCGAAATTGTAGTCCTTGAACTGATTCTGGCTACCCACCTTGCCGCGCAACTGTTCCAGACGGCTGGCGAACTGCCACAGCATTTCCAGTTCGGCCTTGAAAGGGTAGTCGGGACCGTCTCCCCGGGCCAGGGTTTCCGCGTTGAACACCGGTTCCAGCGTGTCGTGGCGCAGGTTGGTGGCGATGTGCACCCGTTCCACGCGGCTTTCCACCGACAGGATTTCATAGTCCGGCGACACTTCCAGGTACATGGAAAGGGCCGGATTGGCCGTGCCTTCGTTGAGGGTGAAGTGTTCGACCACTTCATCCGGCAGCATGGTGATCTTGCGGCCGGGCATATACACCGTGGAAAGGCGTTGCAACGCAATATTATCGAGCGTGGAGCCGGGTTCGAAGCCCAGCGCCGGCGCGGCGATATGAATACCGACACGCCAGTTGCCGTTGGACAGCTTGACCACCGAGAACGCATCGTCGATTTCCGTCGTGGCGGCATCGTCGATACTGAAGGCTTCGACATCGGCGCGAGGCAGATCATGCTCTCGCACGAACTCTCCCGCCGCCTCGAAAGCCGTGCCGCGCGGGAAATGTTCCAGCACGAAGCGCCGGTAGTGATAATCGAGGCTGGAGGGAATTGCGCCGCATTGCTCCAGCAGCCTGACCGCGGTGGTGCCGGTGTCGGCACAGGCCTTTTCCAGCGCCTTGTGCTCCAGGGTGTTCTTGTCCGGGTGATAAAGCAGCATTTCCACCACTTGGGGCGTGAACGCTTGCGGCAGGGTGGAGACGCACATCTGGCTGACATAGCCGGCGACAATGGCGGCCTGCTGGCGTTTCTTCTCTTCTGACGCCAGCGCGGCCTTGAGATTTTCTTCCGGCGCAGCCTTGTAGCGCCCCTTGCCTTTCTTGTAGAAATACATCGGCGCGGAATGCAACCTGAGCGCGACTGCCGCCGCTTCGAGCGGACTGGGCGCGTGGCCATAATATTCTTGAGCCAGTTCATTGAACATGAACTCATCCGCTCCGCAGCATTGCCACAGGAAATCCGTGTCCAGGTCGGCCACGATGGCCTCGGCCGCATCCATGAAGCCCGCTATGGGCGGATTCTCGAAACGCAGCAGCACATTGCCGGCCTTGATCTTGGTGCGCTTGCCGTGCGGCGTCTCCACCTGCAGCGAGGAAGTGTTATCGGCCATGACGCTCGCCACCTTGATGGCGCCGTCTTCTTCGTACAATACGTTCATTTATGCCATTTCAAATTAGGGATTCACCACAAAGACGCAAAAGCGCGAAGATAGTTCTCGACTGCTTTTTCTGCGTCTTTGCGGTTTAAATGTTTTTTCAAGAATTAACGCGGAAGCAGCGCCGCCAGCAGCTTGCCATGCACGCCGCCGAAGCCGCCGTTGCTCATGACCAGTACGTGATCGCCGCGGCGTGCGGCACCGGCGACGGCTGCCACCAGCGCCGGCAGGTCATCGAAAGTCGCGGCCCGGCCCTGCAACGGCGCCAGCGCGGCGGCGGCATCCCAGCCCAGGTTGACGCCGTAGCAAAACACCTGGTCGGCGGCTTCAAGGCTAGCTGGCAGGGCGTCTTTCATCACCCCCAGCTTCATGGTGTTGGAACGGGGCTCCAGCACGGCCAGAATACGCGCCCCGCCCACTTTCTGTCGCAGGCCGGCCACGGTGGTTGCGATCGCGGTGGGATGGTGGGCGAAATCGTCGTAAACCGTGATGCCGTTCACGACACCGCGCACTTCCATGCGCCGCTTGACGTTGTGGAACTGCCCCAGGGCTTCGATCGAAACCTCGGCCGGTACGCCGACATGACGCGCTGCAGCGATGGCAGCCAGCGCGTTCATGCGGTTGTGTTCGCCCAGCAGATCCCAGTGCAGCCTGCCCTGAAACGCCTCCTTGAAGGCGATGGTTTCAACGCCGCCGATCATCCAGCCGTCTGCCACGCCAAATTTCTCCACCTGCGTCCAGCAACCGCGTTGCAACACGCGTTCAAGGCTGTCCTCGCGGCCATTGGCAACGATCAGACCGTTGCCGGGCACGGTGCGCACCAGATGGTGAAACTGGGTCTCGATCGCCGCCAGGTCGGGAAAAATGTCGGCATGGTCGAATTCCAGATTGTTCAGGATGGCCGTGCGCGGCCGGTAGTGTACGAACTTGGAACGCTTGTCGAAAAAAGCCGTGTCGTATTCATCCGCCTCGATGACGAAAAAAGGCATATCGGTCAGTCGCGCGGAAATGCCGAAATTCTGCGGCACGCCGCCGATCAGGAAGCCCGGATTGAGATGGGCATATTCCAGAATCCAGGCCAGCATCGAGGAGGTCGTGGTCTTGCCGTGGGTCCCTGCCACCGCCAGCACCCATTTATCATGCAGCACGTTGTCCGCCAGCCACTGTGGACCGGAAACATAGGGCAGGCCACGGTTGAGGATTTCTTCCATGAGCGGGTTGCCGCGGCTCACCACGTTACCGATGACGAACATGTCCGGCTCCAGCCGGATCTGTTCGGGGCCGAAACCTTCACTCAGTGCGATGCCCTGGGCTTCGAGCTGGGTGCTCATGGGAGGATAGACATTGGCATCGCAACCGGTGACTTTATGGCCCGCCTGTTTGGCGATGGCTGCAATGCCGCCCATGAAGGTGCCGCAGATGCCGAGGATATGGATATGCATGAAGGGAAGCTGCTTGTACATTTAGCAGCGCAGCATTTTATCATGACGTGGACAAACCACGGCTGTTATTCAACGCCAATTGATTGCGCTATACTGCGGGCATCATGCCCCAGTCTCCCACCGACATCGCGCGTGCCGCGTTGCATCAGCTTACCCAACTGGCCTTGCCGCCCACACCGGAAAATTTCAGCAAGTATTACCATGAAATCTCTGGCGAACCGGCACCCCAGTTGCCGGCCCAGGACCCCAACTGTGCGGCCCTGCTGGAAATGATCCGCGACATGCTGAGCGAGGCCTCGGAGAGAACCGCCGACCTGGCCGACGACCTTCAAAACCATAACCAGACCATAAAAAGCTCGATAGAAGGTCTCGGGCAACCGCAAGAAAAAAAACGCATGTTGCAGCTGCTCGGCACCATCCTCACCACCGCCACCTCGATCCACTCTTCCGTGGAAGACGCCCATCTCGACCTGACGGCGACAAAACTGGCTCTGGAACACATCAGGACCGAGCTGCAGGAAAGCCGCCAGATGATGCAGGAAGACTGGCTTACCGGCGCCCAGAACCGGCGTTCCATGGATATGGTTCTGACCAAGGAAGTGGCCCGCGCCCAGCGCAATGCCTCCAGGTTGGCGGTAGCCATGGTGGACCTGGACCACTTCAAGAACGTCAACGACGAATTCGGCCACGATGCCGGCGACAAAGCATTACAGCATCTCACCCTGGTCGCCAAGGCGGTATTGAGGGAATCGGACACCCTGGTGCGCTATGGCGGCGAGGAATTTCTCATCATCCTGCCCGAAACCGACCTCAACGGCGCGCAATATGTTTTGGACCGTCTTAAACATGCTTTCCAGAAAAATCCCCTGGTGTATGACGGCAGGCCAATTTTGATGACCTTCAGCGCCGGACTGGCCAGGCTGATTAAAGACGAAAACGGCCACGGCCTGGTGATGCGTGCCGATGCCGCGCTGTACCAGGCAAAACACAGCGGCCGCAACTGCACCAAGATCGCCGCCGAATAAGAGCAGCGACCACCCCATTCAGCTTTCATTCAGCCGCCCCCGCGTAGGATGTGTTCCATCAGGCCTCGCCTGGAACATCCACACAGGCAACCGCGTTATGCCGCGACATTATCAAATAATCCGGGCAGGCGCATGCTGGTCCGGGTTTCGGTCGATCCATATGCGTATTAAAATTAGCCGTGTTCCGACCGGAGAAAATGCGATGAAACTTCTGCTCCTGCTGTGCGCACTGCTCCTGCCCTGTAGCGCCACAGCCGGGGAACGCTGGAACCGTCCGCAAGCATATCCGTCCGAAACAGGACGGCAGGCGCAGGTTCGCGTCAGCATGGGGGACGCCATGGACATGGTGGCGCGCGCCACCGGGGGGCGCGTGCTACAGGCGCAACCTGCCAACGTTAACGGGCATGAAGGCTACCGCATCAAGGTGCTCACCCGGCACGGAGAAGTCCGCGTGGTGTATGTGGATGCCGAAACCGGAGCAATTCAATAAGCCATGCGCATCCTGGTGATTGAAGACGAACCCAGCCTGCAAGCCCAGCTTCGCAGCGCGCTGGAGCACCAGGGCTATCGCGTGGACAGCAGCGGCAACGGCAAGGACGGCCTTTATCTCGCCACCGAATATCCCTTCGATGCCGCTCTCGTGGACCTGGGACTTCCCGGCCTGTCCGGCATAGCGCTCATCCGCACCCTGCGCCAAGCCGGCAAGACGCTGCCCATCCTCATCCTCACCGCGCGCGGCCGCTGGCAAGACAAGGTGGAAGGGCTGGAGGCAGGCGGCGACGACTACCTCGCCAAACCGTTCCAGATGGAAGAACTGCTGGCCAGGCTGAAAGCGCTGCTGCGACGCTCCGCAGGCAGCGCCGACCACATCCTGCACTGCGGCCCGATCACGCTGGACCTCACCGCCCAGAGGGCCTTTGCCAACGAAACCGAAGTCGAGCTCACCGCTTTCGAGTACCGCATGCTGGAATACCTGGTGCAACAACGTCCGAAAGTGGTTTCCAAAAGCGAACTTGCCGATTACCTTTACCCCCACGACCAAGACCGTGACAGCAATGTGCTGGAAGTACTGCTGACCCGATTGCGGCGCAAGCTGGACCCGGATGGCACCCTTCAGCCGATAGAAACCTTGCGCGGACGCGGCTACCGCTTCGTACTGTAAAAATGTCCCTCAATTCGCGCATCATTCTCGCCGCATCCCTGGTGCTGGCCATTTTCCTGGCACTCACCGGCATCGCACTCGACCAGGCCTTCCGCGACAGTGCCCGCACCGCCCGCCAGGAGCGCCTGCAAGGCCAGCTTTATCTGCTTATCGCGGCGGCGGAGGTGGATGAACGCGGACGCCTGTCCATTCCCGATCCGTTAACTGAGCCCCGTTTCGGGCAACCGGGCTCCGGTCTGTATGCAGTCATCTCGGGGAAACGGGACCGGGAAGTCTGGCGCTCTATATCCAGCCTGAACATGCCCATTCCTTCCGCCCCGCCCCTTGCTGCCGGAAAAAGCAGTTTTTCGCTGCAAAGCGGTGCCGACGACGCCCAGTTCTTCATCTATCGCATGGGCGTAAGCTGGACCGAGTCCGGGCGCAGTCATGCCTTTACTTTCAGCGTGGCGGAAGATCTCGCCGCCTTCAACAAACAGCTTGCCCATTATCGCCGCAGCCTGTGGGGCTGGCTCGGCGCCATGGCGCTATTGCTGCTGCTGGCACAGGCCGCGCTGCTGCGCTGGGGCCTGCACCCGCTACGTCGCGTGGCGGCGGAAGTGCGCGCCATCGAAAGCGGCGAACGAGAGCAACTCGGTGGCGATTATCCCAGCGAACTGCGGGCCCTCACGGAAAACCTGAATGGCTTGTTGCAACGCGAGCGTGCCCAGCAAAAGCGCTACCGCGATGCGCTGGGGGACCTCGCCCATAGCCTGAAAACCCCGCTCACCATTATGCGCGGAGCGCTTGCGGAACAGCCGCGCGGAGCGCTTTCAGGACAATCGCGCGGCGGAGCACATTCAGAGCCATCGTACGGCACCCTGGCCGATACCGTGGAAGAAGAAACGGCCAGAATGCAATGCATCGTGGATTACCAGTTGCAACGCGCCGCGACTGCCGGGCCTTCGTCCCGCCTGGCAAGCCCGGTGGAAATGCAACCGCTCGCAGAAAAAATCACCGCTTCACTGGCCAAGGTATATCACGACAAGGGCATCAGCATGGCGCTGGAGATTCAGGATGGCCTGGCGTTCCGTGGCGACCAAGGTGACTTGCTGGAACTGCTGGGCAACCTCCTCGACAACGCCTGCAAATGGTGCACAGCCAGGATAAAGCTATCGGCCGCAAGCACGGCCGGAAATTTAACGCTGCGGGTGGAGGACGATGGCCCCGGCATCCCGCCCCAGGAAATCGAACGCATATTGCAGCGCGGCGTCCGCGCCGACCAGTCCATTCCCGGCCAGGGCATCGGTCTGGCGGTGGCTGCCAGCATCGTGCAGGCTTATGGCGGCACGATTGCCATCGCTTCCAGCTCGCTCGGAGGGGCCAGCATAACGGTCACCCTGCCAACGTAAACTCAGCTTCGGTGTTTATTGGCTGGCTTCGCAGCCTGCGCAGCCTTGGCCAGCTTCTGCCGCAGGCGAATCAATTCCGCCACCCGCGCCTCCACCTTGGCACTCACTTCCGGCGCCGGCACGCCGGTCAGTAATTCCAGCGCTTCATCCACCCGTTCCACCGGAAAAATGTGGAAGCGGCCTTGTGCCGCCGCCTGCACCACGTCCTGACGCAGCATCAGATGACACACATTGGAGGCGGGGATCACCACGCCTTGTTCGCCGTTCAGCCCACGGGCATTGCAGATGTCGAAGAAGCCTTCGATCTTTTCGTTCACCGCCCCGATTGCCTGCACCTGGCCGAACTGGTTGATCGAGCCGGTCACCGCCAGGGATTGCCTGATCGGCACTTGTGCCAGGCTGGACAGCAAGGCACAGAGTTCCCCCAGCGATGCGCTGTCCCCTTCCACCGAGCCGTAGGACTGCTCGAACACCAGGCTGGCGGATAACGGCAAAGGCCGGTTCCTGGCATAACGCGTAGCCAGGAAGGCGGCCAGAATCATCACGCCCTTGGAGTGGATGGCGCCGGACAGCTTGGCCTCGCGCTCGATGTTGACCAGCTCGCCGTCCCCCAGCCGGGTGGTGGCGCTGATGCGCGAGGGCTGGGCGAAGGCGGTGCCGCCCAGTTCGATCACCGACAGCGCGTTGACCTGGCCAACCTGGCCACCCTCGGTATCGATCAGCACCGTGCCGCGCAGGATTTCCTCCTGTACCCGTTCCTTGATACGGCCGGCGCGATGTTGCTGGGTATCGAGAGCATGCTGGATGTCGCTCGCGGCGACGGCGTGCCGCCCGGCCTGGCGCGCCCAGTGATCGGCTTCCCGCAACAGATCGGCCACCGACTGGACATGTGCGGAAAGCTTGTCCGCTTCGCCCGCGAGCCGCGCGCCATGCTCGATTACCCGCGCCACCGCGCCGCGCTCGAAGGGCATAAGCTGCTCCTTGCGCGCCACGGTGCCGATCAGGCGTGCATAGAGCAGGTCCGAATCGCCATTGCGCGCGAAGCGGTCGTCGAAATCGGCTTCCACCTTGAACAGCTCGGCAAATTCCGCATCGTAGGCGTGCAGCAGGTAGTAGAGGATGCGTTCGCCGAACAGCACCACTTTCACGTCCAGCGGCACCGGCTCGGGTTCCAGGGATACTGTACTCACCAGGCTCAGTATCTGCCCCAGGGATTCGATGCGGATCTCCCGCGCCTGTAGCACGCGCTTCAGTCCCTCCCAGGCATAAAGCTGGGTCAGCACCTTGTGCGCATCCAGCAGCAGATAGCCGCCGTTGGCCCGGTGCAGGGAGCCTGGCTTGACCAGGTTGAAGTCGGTCACCAGGTTGCCGAACTGGGCCAGGTGCTCCACCCGCCCGATCAGGTTGTGGTACATCGGACTGTCGTCATACACCACCGGCGCACCGCAGGAGACAGTGTGGTCCACCAGCACGTTGACCCGGTAACGGCGGAACTGGGCATGGTCCGCGCTTAGATTCTCGCTTGCGCCACCCTCCTCCGCATGGCGGAAATGGCCCACATTCTCGATCACATCCTGTTGCACCGCGTCGAAATACGCCATGACTTGAGGCATTGCGGAAAAGACCTGCCTGGCTTCTTCCACCAGATGTTCCACCGCGAACATGGTGATCGCACGATTGAGCTGTTTCAGCTTTTCCCGCGCCTCCCGCTTCCATTGCGGAATATCGCGGCGCAGAACCTTTTCCAGGCGCTCCTGCAATTCGCCAATCGCCGCCTCGATGCGGGCTCGGTCCGCCTCCGGCAGCTTTTCGTACTCGTCCGGCTTGATGATTTCGCCATTTTTCATGGGTGCGAAGCCGAAGCCATTTTGCGAGCGCAACAAGGCGATTTCGCGCAATTGGGCGTCATCGCCCAAACTCTTTATGGCATTTTCCTCGCGGGCGCTGAACTCCCCCTGGATTTCCTCTCTTTTGGTCCGGTATTCCTCGCTTTCGAACGCTGCCGGGATGGTGGCGCGCAGCTCCTCCACCAGGGATTCCATCGTCTGGCGCAACTTGACCCCGCTTCCGGCGGGCAACAGCAGGGCGCGAGGCTTATGGGGCTGCTCGAAGTTGTTGACGTAGCATAGATCGGAGGGGACCGGCTCGTGCCGGGCTTTCTCTTCCAGGAATTGGGTAACGAAGGTGTGCTTGCCGCTACCGCTCGGTCCCATCACGAACAGGTTGTAGCCTTCGCGCCGGATGTCGCTACCGAAGCGAACGGCATCCAGCGCCCGCGCCTGGCCGATGATTTCGGACAAGTCGTCCAGCTCGGCGGTGGTGGCGAAGGAGAATTGATCGGGATCGCAGCGCCGATAGAGCGCATCGGGTTTCAAGGCTTGCGGCGCAGGCACAGTCTTCCCTTCATTCATGGATTGGAATTATGACGTGCAGCAAGTTTCGCACAAAGCGGAAACCTTGGCGAATCCAGCCCCCTTTCCACGGGCTGCCGGTAAATATTGATGTAACAATGGCCATTTACACTCCGCCGTTCTTTCCTGCTCAGGCCATACGACGGTTTCATGAACAATCCACTTACCCCTGTTCTACGCGCATGGGCTCTTGCCCTGCTGCTCCCGTGCGCTTTTCTCATGCCCTGCCAAGCCATCGCGCGGGACATCCTGATTGGCCAGTCCGTTGACATTTCCGGCCCCCTCGGCGATATCGGCAAGGATTATCTCGCCGGGGCCAAAGTCTATTTCGATCACATCAATGCAAACGGCGGCATCCATGGTCGAAAGATTGCCCATGTCGTCATGGACAACGGGGGATCAGCTGACAAATCGGCCCAGATCAGCAAGCATTTTCTCACCAAACAAAAAGTCGACATCCTTTTTGGCTATTCCGGTGAAGGCAGCATGGACGAACTGTTGCGCAACGCCGAGTTCGAAACCTCGAAAATTCCGCTGGTGGCCCCGTTATCCGGCATCGAAGTGAAACAGGGCAACGATCATATATTCTTCGTCCGTCCGAGCTACGCCAGCGAGGCCAGGAAACTCCTGGGCCACTTCCTCAGCCTGGGTATCACCCGCTTCGCGGCGGTGTACGCAGCGGACAGTTACGGAAACTCCGCTTTGGCCGCGGTCGAGAACGTGCTGAAAAGCAAGAACATGTCATTGATGGGCAAGCACCAGGTCGGACGAGAAAACGCCGGGCTCGATGCCGCGATCAAGGCCAGCCTTGCCGGCAAGCCCCAGGCAATCATCGTGATTCTGGAAACGCTGCCCGCGGCCCAATTCATCAAGGCATACCGGCAGGTGGATGCGGGAGCCTATATTTTTGGTCTCTCCATGATCAACCACCAAACCGTTTCCGAAATCGCCGGCAAGAACCTGGCCGCCGGCGTCATGCTGTCCGAAGTCGTACCCCACCCGGGCAACTGGTCCGTGGCTGTCGTCGCGGAGCACCACAAAATCATGGAGATTTACCGTGACGAAGCCCCTTCCCACCACACGCTGGAAGGCTTCATCGCCGCCAAAATGCTGGTCACCGCACTCAAAAACGTCGGCAAGGATTTTACGCCGGCACAACTGACATCCGCGCTAAAAGAAACGAAGAGCATGGATATCGGCGGCTTCTATCTGGAATTTTCCCCCTTGCGCAATCGGGGTTCCAGCTATGTCGACATCAACGTCATTACCAGGAAAGGCCGACTGCTGAACTGATATCATGAACCCGTTGCGATCATTCATCAGCGGGAGGCAGCATGGCGGAACTCAATGAAGTGGCAAACATGGCCTTGTTCTGCGATTTCGAGAACATTGCCCTGGGCGTGCGCGATGCCAAGTACGCGCAATTCGACATCAAGAAAGTGCTGGAACGCTTGCTGCTCAAGGGCAGCATCGTGGTCAAGAAGGCCTACTGCGATTGGGAACGGTACAAGGATTTCAAGGCGCCGATGCACGAGGCAGCCTTCGAGTTGATCGAGATCCCCCACGTGCGCCAGTCGGGCAAGAACTCGGCCGATATCCGCATGGTGGTGGACGCACTCGACCTGTGCTACACCAAATCCCACGTCAAGACCTTCGTCATCATCAGCGGCGACTCGGATTTTTCACCCCTGGTGAGCAAGCTGCGGGAAAACAACAAGACCGTGATCGGGGTAGGCGTGAAAAACTCCACCTCCGACCTGCTGATTTCCAACTGCGACGAATTCATCTACTACGACGACCTGGTGCGCGAACAGGAAAACAAGAAGCAGACGAAAAAAAAGACCGTGGCCAAACCATCGCCTGCTAGTGCCAAGAAAGCACCAAAGACCGAGGACGACAAAAAACAGGAAGCACTTGACTTGGTCACCGAAACCATTGAAGCCCTGATCGCGGAACGTAGCGAGGGAGAAAAAATCTGGGCCTCCATGGTGAAGCCGGCCATCAAGCGCCGCCAGCCCGGATTCAGCGAGTCCTATTACGGCTTCCGCACCTTCAGCAAACTACTTGAAGAAGCTCAAGCCCGTCAGATGCTGGAACTGGAACGGGACGAAAAATCCGGCCAGTACATCGTTCGCCTCTCGACGCCGGAATAACATCTCGCTCGCGAAAACGAACTCAAAAGTCGGCCAGTTAAAATCCGTTCATCCTGCGTTAAGCTTCGACGCCATACAATTTGTCTCAGGTTAACGTACAAAGGAGACAAATCATGAAAAAGATCGGATTGACCGTCATGCTGGCGCTGGCCTTGGCCGGCCAGGCATATGCCGACGACTGGAACGGCGACGCAATGGCGGGCGGCGCAATCGGCGGATTTACCGGCGCGGCCATCGGCTCGGCGATGGGCGGGCGCGATGCCGCCATCGTGGGCGGCTTGCTGGGCGGCGCAATCGGCGTGGCGGTTGCCACGCAAGACGACCACTATCGCCGCCCGGCCCCGGTTTACTATCGCCCGGCACCCGTCTATTACCAGCCAGCCCCGGTCTATTACCGTCCCGCGCCGGTTTACCAGGTTTACGAACCCCGTGATTATGGCCCTCCACCCGGTCACTACCGGCGCCACCATCACCACCGGCATGACCGGGATCATGGCCGCCGCGACTGGTAAAGACCTGTCAGGCCAGGGCCTCGACGCTGTAAATCGCCACCATGCGGTGCTCCGCGCCAGGCGCGACCGTCACCACGTTTTCGGCGGCATTGGCAGTTTCCACGCACACCATGCCGCGATAGCCCTCGGGGCCGAAATCCCCCATCTTGTCTGCCTTCTCGATCCACGGATTCCACACCACGGCGGAGCGGGCGTTCTGGCTGGCGATGCGAATCCTGCGCTTGAGGCCACCGTCCTCGATCAGGAACTCACCGCGGGTATTGAGATACACCCGGTCCACTTCACTCGCGATCACCACCGCACCCTGCTGGGTGCGGCGCGTGGCGGCCCCTACCTTGTCCAGGTAGTCACAGCCGTCCAGGCCGATGATTTTCATTTTCGCTACATCGCTGATATGGAAATAGGTGTGTAGCGCTTCGCCCAGCACGAAAGGCGCGTTACCGCTGTTGCGCGTCACCAGTTCCACCCTGAGCGCCGCGCCAACCGTGATTTCCAGTTGCGCACTGGAGGGGTGCGGCCACTGGGCACGGGTGGCGTCGCTCTCGACCAGGCCGAAACGCAGGAAGGTGGCACCGTCTGGCAACACCTTGGTCTCCAGCACTTCCCACATCACCGTGCGGGCATAGCCGTGTCCCGGCAGCTTAGCGTCCTCGGCATGGGAACCGAACCATGGCCAGCACACCGGCACGCCGCCGCGTATGGACTTGCCGGGCGCGAACTTGGCGAATTTCGACAGCCAGATCACCGGCTCCTGGCCACGGGGCTGAAAGGTCATGACATGGGCGCCCTGCAACGCGATCAGGGATTCGGCATGGGTATTGGCAACTTCGGCCGCGATCATTCCGTCCGCGATTTCCTTGAAAGCGACATGGCCGGGAATGGCGAATTTCTGGTTGAGTTCGGTTAGGGTCATCGTGGTCTCCATTAAAATTAGTATCCCAAATTCGGTGCCAGCCACCGCTCGGCTGTCGCCACATCCCAGCCCTTGCGTCTGGCATAGTCATCCACCTGGCCGCGCTCTATCTTGCCCACGGCGAAATAGCTGGACTCCGGGAGGGAGAAATAGAAACCGCTTACCGCAGCAGTGGGCAGCATGGCGAAGCTCTCGGTCAGGGTGATGCCGGCATTTTCCGGTGCATGCAGCAATTCGAACAGCGGCCCTTTTTCGGAATGCTCCGGACAGGCGGGATAGCCGGGTGCCGGGCGAATGCCGCGATATTTTTCCTCGACCAGGTCCTCATTGCTCAATGCCTCATCGCTGGCATAGCCCCAGAACTCCCTGCGCACCCGCTCGTGCAGCAATTCGGCAAAGGCTTCGGCCAGCCGGTCGGCGAGCGCCTTGAGCATGATGGCGCTGTAGTCGTCGTGATTTTTTTCATACTTGACCACGCGGGCATCAATACCGATGCCCGCCGTGACGGCGAAGGCGCCGACGTAATCCTTGACGCCGCTGTCCTTGGGCGCAATGAAATCCGCCAGGCACAGATTGGGTTTACCGGCGGGCTTTTCGCTCTGCTGGCGTAGCGCGTGGTAGGTCATTACCACCTGGTTGCGCTGCTCGTCGCTGTAGATCTCGATGTCATCGCCCACCCGGTTGGCGGGGAACAGACCGATCACGGCGCTGGCGCTCAGCCATTTTTCGTCGATGATGCGTTTCAGCATGGCCTGCGCGTCGGCGAACAGCTTCCTGGCTTCGACACCTACCACCGCGTCATCAAGAATGCGCGGATAGCGGCCGTGCAGTTCCCACGCCTGGAAGAACGGCGTCCAGTCGATGCGCGTGGCGATTTCCGCGAGCGAGTAATCCTTGAACGACTTCAGGCCTAGCATAGCCGGCACGGGCGGCGCATAGGCCGACCAGTCGGTCTTGAGGCCATTGGCGCGCGCGGCTTCCAGCGACACCCGTTTGGCGCTGGTCTGGCGCTCCTGGTGGCGTTCGCGCACCGCGACATATTCAGCCTTGAGGTTGCCGATATAGGCATCGCGCAGGTCGGGACTGAGCAGGCTGGTGCACACGCCCACGCCGCGAGAGGCGTCCTTGACGTACACCACCGGACCGGAATAGTTGGGCTCGATCTTGACCGCTGTGTGGGCCAGCGAGGTGGTCGCGCCGCCGATCAGCAGCGGGATGGTCATTCCCATGCGCTGCATTTCCTTGGCGACATAGGCCATTTCCTCCAGCGACGGGGTGATCAGGCCGGACAGGCCGATGATGTCGGCCTTCTCGTCGATGGCGGCCTGCAGGATTTTTGCCGCCGGGACCATCACGCCCAGATCCACCACGTCGTAGTTGTTGCATTGCAGCACCACGCCCACGATGTTCTTGCCGATGTCGTGCACGTCGCCCTTGACCGTGGCCATGATGATCTTGCCCTTGGCCTGGGCGGCCTCGCCGCTCAGGCGCTTTTCTTCCTCGATGTAGGGGATCAGATGCGCCACCGCCTGCTTCATGACGCGCGCCGATTTGACCACCTGCGGCAGGAACATCTTGCCGGCGCCAAACAGGTCGCCCACCACGTTCATGCCGTCCATCAACGGGCCTTCAATGACGTGGATCGGGCGCACGGCTTCCAGTCGGGCGGCCTCGGTATCCTCGACGATATAGGTGGTGATGCCTTTCACCAGCGCATGGGTGAGACGCTCGCCCACCGGGGCTTCGCGCCAGGAAAGGTCCTCGATCTGCTCCCTGCTCTGGCCCTTGAAGGATTCGGCGAATTCAACCAGGCGTTCAGTCGAGTCGGGACGGCGATTGAGCAGCACGTCCTCGACCCGCTCCAGCAGATCCTTGGGAATTTCTGCGTACACGCCGAGCTGGCCGGCGTTGACGATGCCCATATCCATGCCGGCCTGGATGGCATGGTAGAGGAAGGCGGTGTGGATCGCCTCGCGCACCGGCTCGTTGCCGCGGAAGGAGAAGGAGACGTTGGACACGCCGCCGCTCACCTTGGCGTAGGGCAGGTTATGCTTGATCCAGCGCGTGGCCTCGATGAAGTCCACCGCGTAGTTGTTGTGCTCCTCGATGCCGGTCGCCACCGCGAAGATGTTGGGGTCGAAGATGATGTCCTCGGGCGGGAAACCGACCTGCTCGGTCAACAGCTTGTAGGAACGGGCGCAGATTTCCTGCTTGCGCGCCTGGGTGTCGGCCTGGCCCTGCTCGTCGAAAGCCATCACCACCACCGCCGCGCCGTAGCGGCGCGCAAGCTTGGCGCGCTCGATGAACTCGGCCTCGCCTTCCTTCATCGAGATGGAGTTGATCACCGACTTGCCCTGTACGCATTTCAGACCGGCTTCGATGATGCTCCACTTGGAGGAGTCGATCATCACCGGCACCCGCGCGATGTCAGGTTCCGAGGCGATCAGGTTGAGGAAGCGCACCATCGCCGCCTGGCCGTCCAGCATGGCCTCGTCCATGTTGATGTCGATGATCTGGGCGCCGGTTTCTACCTGCTGCTTGGCGATTTCCAGCGCCGCGTCGTACTGGCCTTCCAGGATCAGGCGCTTGAATTTGGCCGAGCCGGTGACGTTGGCGCGCTCGCCGACGTTGACGAACAGCGAGTCCTTGCCGATGTTGAGCGGCTCCAGGCCGGACAGGCGGCAGGTTTTTTCGAGTGCCGGAATCTTGCGCGGCGCCAGACCTTCCATGGCCTCGGCCACCGCCTTGATATGCGCCGGCGAGGTACCGCAGCAGCCGCCCACGATGTTGAGCAGGCCATCCTCGCCCCAGCGGCGGATTTCAGCCGCCAGTTGCTCCGGCGTTTCGTCGTAGCCGGATTCGGACAAGGGATTCGGCAGCCCGGCGTTGGGGTGAGCGCTCACATAAGTGTCGGCCTTGCTGGAAAGCTCTTCCACGTACTGGCGCAGCTTGTCCGCGCCGAGCGCGCAGTTGAAGCCGATCGAAATCGGATCGGCGTGGCGCATGGAATTGAGGAAGGCTTCTGCGGTCTGACCGGTCAAGGTGCGCCCGGATTCGTCGGTGATGGTGCCCGAAATCATGACCGGCACTTCGACCTGGTGGTCGTCGAAATACTTCTTGATGGCGAACAGCGCCGCCTTGGCGTTGAGCGTGTCGAAAATCGTTTCCACCAGCAGAATGTCCACCCCGCCGTCGAGCAGGCCCTGGATGGACTCGGTGTAAGCGGTCACCAACTGGTCGAAGGTGACATTGCGGAAGCCGGGGTCGTTGACGTCCGGCGAAATGGTGGCGGTGCGGCTGGTCGGGCCGATCACGCCGGCCACGAAGCGCGGCTTGGCCGGATTCCTGGCCTCGAACTCATCCGCCACCTCGCGTGCCAGCTTCGCCGCCGCCACGTTGATGTCGTACACCAGGTGTTCCATGTGGTAGTCCGCCATGGCGACCGAGGTGGCGTTGAAGGTATTGGTTTCGAGAATGTCCGCGCCGGCTTCAAGATAGGCGGCATGAATCTCGCGGATGATGTGCGGCTGGGTCAGCACCAGCAGGTCGTTGTTGCCTTTGAGATCGCCCTCGTGGTCGCCGAACTGGTGCTGGCTGCAGGCGCAGCCGCCGTGAGCATGTACGCCGCGGTATTCGTCCTCGCCCAGCTTGTAGCGCTGGATCATGGTACCCATGGCGCCGTCGAGGATCAGGATGCGCTGTTGCAGTTGCTTCTGGAGGAGAGCGATGCGTTCGGAACGTGTCATGGCAAAAAGAATCTGATTCGTGAAGAAGGGTCTAATGATAACATTTCAGCCTCGAACGGCAGGAGATCCATGATGGAACACCTCACCCCCAAGCAAGCCCACGAATTCCTCCACACCCGCCGCGAAGCGGTGTTCATCGACGTGCGCAGCGAAATGGAATTCCTCTTCGTCGGCCACCCCGATGGCTCTATCCTGATTCCCTGGGTGGACGCCCCGGAATGGGAAGTGAACCCGCACTTCGTGGCCCACGTAAAAACCGCAGCCAGCATCAACCGCCCCGTGTTGCTGATTTGCCGCTCCGGGCGCCGCTCGGTGGAGGCGGGACTGGTGCTGGAACAGGCCGGACTGACGGAAGTCTACAACGTGCTGCATGGTTTCGAGGGCGATCTGGACGATACTTACCACCGCAATTCCATCAACGGTTGGCGCTTCGAAGGCCTGCCCTGGACGCAGACCTGATGGAGTGGTTTCACCATATCCAGCCGGCAATCCCTGAAAGCGAAATTTTTCGCCTGTGCACGCTGGAAAATTTGCCCCTGCTGTGTGGCGACGTGTATGAAATCACCCGTCCGGGGGAAATAAGCTGTGTCTGGGGACTGTTCACCACCCGAGCCGAAGCGCTGAAAAACGGTGTGCGTTATGCGCTGACCAGCTGCCCCAATGCCTTGCAGTGGACCGTCACCACGCGCAATGGCGAAACCGTCATCCACTGCACCATCAACCATGCGGCGCCCGATCCCGATTTTGCGGAATCCATCCAGGCATTCATGGATAAATTCCATGATGGCCTGAGCCTGATGCAGGCCCGCGCCTAAGCTTTCTCAACCAAAACTCCGCTCTGCTGCGCAACTTCCTCCCTGACCAGCCGGGCGAATTCACCGGCAGGCAACGGGCGACTGAAGTAGTAGCCCTGGAACTCGTCGCAACCGTGTGCACGCAGGTAGTCGAGTTGCTCCAGCGTTTCCACGCCCTCGGCAATGACCTGCATCTTGAGACTGTGGCCCAGGCTGATCACGGCGTCCGTGATGGCGGCGTCGTCCGTGTCGGAGCAAATGTCGCGCACGAAGGACTGGTCGATCTTGATCTTGGAGATCGGCAGGCGCTTCAAGTAGCTCAGGGATGAATAGCCGGTACCGAAGTCGTCAATCGAAATCTGGATGCCGATGACGTGCAGCTGATGCAAGGTGGTCAGCGTGGTCTGCAGGTCCTGGATCATGATGCTCTCGGTGACTTCCAGTTCAAGCAGTTCCGGCTCCAGCCCGGAATCTTCCAGTGCCAGGCACACCACGTCGGTCAGGTTGCTTTGGCGGAACTGGTGCGCCGACAGGTTAACCGCCACGCGCATCGGCGGCAAGCCGGCGGCAAGCCAGGCGCTGTTCTGGGCGCACGCGGTGCGCAGCACCCATTCGCCGACCGGAACGATCAGCCCCGTTTCCTCGAGCACGGGGATGAATTCTCCCGGCGAGACCAAACCGCGTTCCGGGTGCTGCCAGCGCAACAACGCCTCCATGCCGATGATTTTCCCACTACGCAGATTGACCTGAGGCTGGTAGTAGAGCAGGAATTCGTTGCGTTCGAGCGCATAGCGCAGGCTGGTTTCCAGGGACAACCGCTGCGAAACCCTGACGTTCATTTCGGCGCTATAAAAGCGGTAAACGTTGCCACCTTGTGCCTTGGCATGGCTCATGGCCGTGTCGGCATAGCGGATCAGGTCGTCCTTGTTGGCGGCATCGATGGGATAGAAAGCGATACCGATGCTGGGCGTGATGAATACCTCCTGCCCGTCCAGGTCGAAGGGTCTGTCCAGGGTGTCGAGAATCTTCCTCGCTACCAGGCTGGCGTTTTCCTGGCTGCCTACGTCAGTCAGGACCACGGCGAACTCGTCACCACTGAAGCGGGCAATGGTATCGCTGCCGCGGATATTGCCGGCCAGACGCTGGGCCACGGCTTGCAGCAGCTTGTCGCCAAAGGTGTGGCCAAAAGTATCGTTGATGGTTTTGAAACGGTCCAGATCCAGATGCAGTACCGCTACCAGCGCATTATTCTGACTCGCCGTTGCCAGTGCCTGATACAGCCGATCTTCAAGCAAATGACGGTTGGGTAGTTCCGTCAAGACATCGTAATTGGCCACGTGATGGAGGTTTGCCTCGGCCTGTTTTTTCTCCGAGAGGTCGGCAAACACGCCCAGGTAATGGATGGTTATTCCCTGTTCGTTGCGAATGGTCACGATGGATAACCATTGCGGGTAAATTTCACCGTTCTTGCGCTGGTTCCAGATTTCTCCCTGCCAGTAGCCATACTCGATCAGCGACGCCCACATCCCCTGATAAAAAGCGGCATCGTGTCGATCCGAGCGCAGCAACCTTGGGTTCTTGCCAATCGCATCTTCCTCGCTGTATCCGGTAATGACGGCAAAAGCCCGGTTCACGCGCAGGATGTTGGCCTGGGCATCGGTGATGATGATGCCCTCGATACTGTTCTCGAACACCTGGTAGGCCAGGCGCAGGTCTTCTTCCGCCTGCCTGCGCTCGGTAATGTCCTGCACCGTGCCATTCATCCTGAGTGCTTGGCCTGCGCTATCGCGTATCACCTCGGCCAGTTCAAGCACCACTCTTTCCGTCCCATCGGGACGCACGATGCGGTGTTCGATATTGTAGGGTTGCTCCCCGGCCAGCGCTGCGTTGACCGCCCGGGCAGCCTTGTCACGGTCATCTGGATGCACCCGTTCCAGAAACGCCTCGAAAGTGGCGCCGAACTCCTGGGGCTGAAGCCCGAAGATGCGGTAGATCTCGTCCGACCAGTGCAGCCCCTTGCCAACGACATCCCAGTCCCAGCTTCCGACACTGGCGATCTGCTGGGCACGGGACAGGCTGGCCGCGTTTTTTTGCGACTCGTTCTGCGCCTGCCGCAGCTTGTCGCGTTCTTGTTCCAGCTCGAGAATGTGCCGTGTCTGGAGTGTCTCGCGTTCAAATCCATGGGCAACGAGATCCTGGCGGGACTTTTCCAGGCGTCGTTGCACCCGGGTCGTGATCAGATAAAACAGGGCCAGCAGTGCCCCGCCCAGAATCAAGTAATTCTGGCTGAGAGAACGGAGCGTGGCCTGCATCTCCTCGACGTTTTGTGTCCTGTCGCGCAAAACCACCAGCTTGCCGACCTGGATTCCGCCTGCGTCCAGCAGCGGGAATGCCCCAGTGTAATAGCGCTTGCCGCCCGTCGTCAGTTCACGGGGCTGTCCAGATTTTGTCTCCCCGGACACAATCCGGCTCACGCTTTCACCCGGCAGGTCCAGCGTCTGATGGACCATCGCAACAGCGGAGAGACGATCCCAGTCCGCGTTGCGTTTCAACATGCGCATGCCTTCCTCCCAGGCCTTACGCGTCAGGAAGTGCTTGTCGATCAACAACAGGTAATCGACACCGACGATAGCCTGAATGCCGCGCAGCACGCCCTCGATTTCCTCGCCCAGCTCCAC
Source organism: Sulfuricellaceae bacterium (assembly GCA_031426915.1). Taxonomy (GTDB): domain Bacteria; phylum Pseudomonadota; class Gammaproteobacteria; order Burkholderiales; family Sulfuricellaceae; genus Sulfurimicrobium. The sequence goes on from JASJPB010000017.1 coordinate 91,629, forward strand.
GTAACCGACCAGGCCATGCTCATCGTGCATCGGCACCACCGCACGCAGCGTAAAAGTGCCGATCGGACCCAGTTCCACCCCGCTGGAAATGGCGCCGGTTCTTTCCGCTGCCAGGGTCGTGAAACGATTGATGGTGTCGCCAAAACGCTCGGGCTGATGCACGCGCAGCACGTTGACCCGGTTGACGTCCTCGAAATAGAAGTGGGTAATGCCATACCGGTCATGAAATTGCACGAACAGCGACTCGGTTCGTTCGAGCAGGGCATTCCGGTCCTTCGCGCGCAGCGCGGCCTGCAACTGCGCGTCGTGCTGAATGACTGCCAGCGCCACGCCCAGCTTCTCGCTACGTGCTGCCAGAGCGTGCTGATAATAGGTTTGGGCCGATTGCAGGTCATGGGCAAAACTTTCGTCGGAGTCCTGTTTCTCATGCTGGTAAAGGCTGTAATTGAGCATGGCGACCAAGGCCATCAGCACCAATGCGAGGGGCAGCAGGATAACGGTTCTGAGACCGGGATTTATTGCCATTGGCGGATCAACTTCTGAAAGCGTTTTAGAGCGGAATTCGGCATGAATTTTTCTTGTTGTTTACTCGCTAAACTAACAGAACCGTGCCGCCTTGAACAGGGCTCGCCGCATGGCTGACAATTGTCAAGCCAGGGTCACCCCCAGCGCCCGGCCGATGAGGTAAGTCGCCCCGCCTGCTGCGCTGCCGATGGCCAGCATGCGCAAACCACCGCGCCAGGCGTGACGTCCGGTAAACAGGCTGAGGGAGGCGCCCACGCCGAATAGCGCCACCGCGGTCAGCCCGATTGCAACCAACAGCGGCGTCATCCCGGCAGCGAAGATGAAGGGCAACAACGGCACCATGGCTCCGCTGGCGAAAGAAACAAAGGAAAACAGCGCCGCCCCCCACGGGGATCCCAACAGCTCCGGATTCAGTCCCAGTTCCTCGCGCGTCAGCGTATCCAGGGCCTGATCGGGGTCGGCGATGACCTTCTCCGACAGCTGGAGCGCGGCTTCCCGCTCCAGCCCCTTGGCCTGGAAAATCAGCGCCAGTTCGGCCGCTTCTTCCTGCGGGTAGGTTTCAAGTTCCTCGCGTTCGAGGCCGATCTGGTATTCGTACATTTCACGCTGCGAGCGCACCGAAAGATATTCTCCCGCCGCCATGGAAAAAGCGCCCGCCAGCAGGCCCGCCACGCCGGAAAGCAGGATGATGCCGCTTGAACCCGAGGGTCCGGAGGCGCCGGCCACACCCATGATCAGGCTGGCGTTGGAAACCAGCCCATCATTGACGCCAAACACCGCCGCGCGCAAGTTGCCACCACCTATGCCCTTGTGACGCTGGCCGACTTCCATCAGCGACAAGGGAATGCGATGACCGTCCGGATTGTAGATCGACATGCCACGCACCTTCATGGCGGCCAGCACGCTACGCAATGAACGGGGGCCGAAACGGCGCACCATGGCGGCCACCAGGCGCACCCGCAATTCGGGGGTATAGCGTCCGGGGAGCACCTCGCCGGCCTGTTTCAGATGCTCCGCCCAGATTTGCGCCTGCTTCTCGGCGGCCTGGGCCAACTCCAGAAACAGGATCTGGCGCGGCGTACCGGATTCGGCATCGGAAACGATGCGGTAGAGGTAAGCGGAGCGCTTTTCCTCGCGCCAGGACTCCAGGTCGCTCATTGCCGATCAAACCGCCGGTACTGGATTGCCTCCGCCACGTGGCTGGCTGAGATTTGTTCAGTCGCAGCAAGATCGGCAATCGTGCGCGCCATTTTCAGGATACGGTGGTAGGCGCGCGCGGAAAGATTGAGGCGGCTGAAGGCCTGTTTCAGCAAGGCCGCACCGGCTTCGTCCGGCTGGCATAAGACATCGATTTCCCTGGTGGAAAGCCGCGCGTTAGGCTTGCCCTGACGCGCCATTTGCAGGCGGTGCGCACTTTCCACCCGCGCCCGGATCGCTTCGCTGCTCTCGGCCGCAACGGTTTGAGTCAACTCGTGTTCCGGCAGCGCAGGCACTTCGATCTGCAAATCGATACGGTCAAGCAAGGGGCCGGATATCTTGCTCCGATAGCGCGACACCTGGTCCGGGGTACAGCGGCATTTGCCGTTGGGATGCCCGAGATAGCCGCAGGGACATGGGTTCATCGCCGCCACGAGCTGAAACTGGGCCGGGAAATCGGCTTGGCGCGCCGCGCGGGAAATGGTGATGCGCCCCGATTCCAGCGGTTCGCGCAGGGTTTCCAGCGCCTTGCGGTCGAACTCCGGCAGTTCGTCGAGAAACAGCACCGAATGATGGGCCAGGCTGATTTCACCCGGGCGCGGGTTACCGCCCCCGCCAACCAGGGCCACGCTGGAAGCAGAGTGATGAGGTGCTCTTAGAATCCTGCGGCGCCAGTTTTCCAGCCGAAAACTGCCGTTCAGGGACTGGATCGCTGCGGCCTCCAACGCCTGCTCCTCGGTCATGGCCGGCAAAATACCGGGCAGGCGGCTGGCCAGCATGGATTTCCCGGCGCCCGGAGGGCCGGACATCAAGATACTGTGGGAACCGGCCGCCGCCACTTCGAGCGCACGTTTGACATGGGATTGGCCTTTGACTTCGCTGAAATCGGGACCAAAGGATGCTGCGGCATTTACCAGCGCCGGAACATGGCGCTTCAAACCAACCTGGCCGGAGAGGTGAGCACATACTTCCAGCAATGAGCTGGCGGGAAATACTTGTGCATCTTCCACCAGGGCTGCCTCGTCGGCATTACCAAGTGGCAGGACAAAGGCGCGGCCGTCCTTGCTGGCCTTGAAGGTCATCGCCAGCGCGCCGCGTATCGGGCGCAGTTCGCCCGTTAGCGCCAGTTCTCCGGCGAATTCATACTCTTTCAGGCGACTGTGGGGCAACTGACCCGAAGCGGCGAGAATCCCGAGCGCGATGGGGAGGTCGAAACGCCCGCTTTCCTTGGGCAAATCGGCGGGGGCCAGGTTGACGGTGATACGTCTGGCGGGGAACTCGAAGTGCGCATTTTGCAGCGCGGCACGCACGCGATCGCGGGATTCCTTGACTTCGGCTTCGGGCAAACCGACCAGGGTAAACGAAGGCAGCCCGTTGGCGAGATGCACTTCCACCGTCACCAACGGGGCATCCATGCCGTTCAAGGCGCGACTGTAAAGGACGGCAAGCGACATACGCCACCAATGGCAAAGCCGATTAAACGGCCGACTTCACGATTCTATCTAAATTCGTGCGCCTTCCCATGCAATCTTTCCAAGAATCATCGCTTACACCCACATCGCCGGATCAAGAATTGCGCGGAAATGGCCATTTGCAGAGATGCGCTGATAACATGGAAAAATAGATCCAATGCCGACCGGATGGAAAGCTAACAGAGGGTTAAACCATGGCCGAAATCTCCGCAAGCCTTGTTTGGGAAACCGACCTCCCCCTTTTCAGCCCCATTATGCAGGCACAGTGGGGCGGAGCCATGCTCGCCACCGTCGTCGTGATGATCCTGATCATGGCGCCAATTTTCATCAGCCAAGGCGAGTGGGACGCGCTGCTGGGCATTACCGCGATGGCGGCAGCGGCGGGCGCCGGGCTTTGGCTGCTGGGCTTGCTGATTATGGCATTGCTGTTCCGGGGTCGTTACCGGGTACGCTTTACGCTGAACAGCAAGGGCATTCTGTGCGAGACCATCGACAAGGTTGCCAAAACGGCCAATCGCCTGGCGCTCGTCGCCGGGATACTGGCCCGCAAGCCTGGCGTGGCAGGCTCGGGGCTCATTGCCATGTCACGGGAGTCGGAGGCGATACGCTGGGCCGGGGCTTTTCGGGCCGTCTACCAGCCAAAACGCCATGTCATCCTGCTGCGCAACAACTGGCGCACCCTGATGTGGGTGCAATGCACTCCGGAAAACTACGCGGAGGTGGCCGAAACAGTAGCGCAGTATATGGCTCAGCGTCGCACCACAAGCCGGGCAGATGGAAGATCCCCCCTGCCGAGATACCTGGGGCACAGTCTGATGGTCTTGCTAGCCTGCACGCCCCTCTTTCCCCTGTCCGAGGAATTCCACACCAGTCTGTTTCTGCCTATCCTGATCCTGTGTTTTGCGCTGGCCATGGTATGGCTCGTCCCTCTGTTCGGATACGTGGTGATTGGCGGGTTGGGCACGCAGATTTTCCTGCTAATCATGGACATGCTGGCGGTGCGCGAATCTTCCTATTTTCCCGGCGAAAAGTACCATGGCTACGAGGTCATCAGTGACAGCGACATCAGTCTGCTGGTCCTATCCGGGATCGGTGCCGCGCTGCTGCTCCGGCTTTCCTGGCGCTTCCTGAAAGGCCGCGTATTTTCCGCGTTGATGGCGGATCACATGGACATGGACGGGGGCTAATTTGTTATCGGCGCACAGCACCATACTATTTCGCCGAATGCAATTGAGGTGGGGTTGGCATTTCATGGTGACGCATGATCTTCATGGAGAGCTACAATTTGTCTTATATCCTGATATTTAACCGGACATAGTAAAAGGCACCGTTGTAGCCGAACGGGGTGGTCTGCGAGTATTGCATGACCCCGTCGCCACTGGTGAACGCTTGGCCGGTTATGCCCCATTTGTCTGGCATGGCACCAAAGATATTCTCTCCGCCTACAGCGAATTCGACGCGCTTGGTCAGCTGAAAAGCCAGGTCCACATCCGCCGTCCAGTTCGGGCCGAAATCGGTGCTTGTGTACGCATAGCTGCCAAACCGGTTCAGGTTTAGCGTTGTGCGATACTTGCCCGCCTCATATTGGGTCCAGAGCTTGAATACGTCGCGCGGTTGAACGGTTTCGATCCATGCACGCGTCGAATCGTTGATGACCGCTGCCTGGGTCTGATTGCCGAGAATGGAGGCCAACGGGTAGATTTCAGTGATATTTGTCTTGTCACGATGATAGGCGGCCACAAGCTTGAGCTTGCCGTCATTCTCGAAGCTGTGCTTGAAATTGAGGCGGAGATCCAGGCCATGTGTTCGGGTGGCGACTGCGTTGGTAAAATAACGCGCGTACTGGACACCGTACCGGTCAAGAATTGCTTTCACCTCACTGGAAACAGCTTGTGAAATGTTTCCGGTAATCATGATCCTGTCGTCGATTGCCGTATCGAAATAGTCCGCGCTCAGAGCAATATCGCCGGTCGGCTGAAAGACCACGCCCAGGGAATGATGCGTCGACTTTTCAGGTTTGAGCGGCTGTGCACCAAGGGCAATGGCAACAGGGTGATAGACACCGAAGGTACCGGCTTGAATGATCCTGTCGGTTTCGTACTGCGCTGAAACGGTCGCCGTGTAATAGGACTGGGATAAGGACGGCGCGCGGAAACCCGTGCTCGCACTTGCCCGTATCAGGAAATCCTCATGCGGCCGATAAGCCAGCGCAAGCTTCTTGTCGAGGTTGTCGTCGAAATCGCTATAGTTTTCATAACGGATGGCGCCCTCGACGGTCAGCGTGCGGGAAAAATCATACCTGGCATCGACATAGAATGCGCGGTTGCGGCGCTTGGCATCAACCTCGTTTTGCGGTTGAAACCCTGGGAAACCTTGTGCGCCGGCAACATTGCTGGCGGTTCCAAGCGCATACGACGCTTCTTCTCCGCGTTTGATCTGATAGCCTTCCTGACGATATTCCGCGCCGCCCGCGAGGTTGAGGTCGCCGATCTTTTTCACCAGATTCAGATTAAATACATCCTGGGAATAGGCGGTTGCGCCGCTGTCGAAGGCTGTAGGGGAGTTGTTGCCAAGCGAGTCGTTGTGGGAATTTGCGACGTAGAAATGGAAATCATTGCGGCCGCGCGTGTAACTCAAGTCCCAGCTCACATTCGTCGAAGTAACGCCCTTTGCACCTACGCTGGCCGAATAGTCGGATATCTTCGGCTCAATCAGCGGCAGGAAGCCGCTGGGGTAAATAGCCGGGTTGTTCCTGGCATCGTTCGCCAATCGGTACAAAGCACCGGCGCTGCTTTGGCGGCGATCGAGCGTACCGTGACCATAAAAAGTCAGATCGTTACCCGGCATCTCCGCATTGAAGGCAAATAGTCCATCCTGGGTATCGGCGTCTCCGAGCAGGTGATTGATGCGGTAATTGTCGCGCGAGTCGCCGCCGGCCCGGTTGCTTGGGCCGCGATCCCGTGCCTCTGCCGTGACATTAACGAACCCGTCGTTCTTCAGCGGCAACGAATAGAATATATCGGCCTGACGCATGATTCCGTCGCCTTGCGACGTGCGGCCGTAGGTGGTTGTGACACGGCTGTCGTGACCGTAGCCCTTGAGAATGATGTTGACGATGCCGGCAATTGCGTCGGAGCCGTACTGCGCTGCTGCACCGTCACGCAACACCTCGATCCGGTCGATCGCCCGCAGCGGGATGGTGTTGATGTCGACGCCCGAGGTTCCCCTTCCGACTGAGCCATTGATGTTGAGCAGAGAGCTCTGGTGCAGTCGCTTGCCGTTGATCAGCACCAACACTTGGTCAGGATTGAGGCCTCTGAGGGTAAACGGCCGCGCATGATCGGTACCATCGGTAAGCGTCGGGCGGGGAAAATTGAATCCGGGGAGGAGTTTGGTCAGCGCCTTGCCGAGTTCTGTATAACCGCTGCTCTCGAGTTGCGCCGAGGTAATGAGGTCAATCGGCACTTCCGCCTCCAGCGCGTCACGTTGCCCGCTTCTGGATCCGACCTCCGCCTTTGCCTGCGTCTCGATGCGCATCAGTTCGTCGAGCGGTTTCAGATAGTAGTCATTGGCCTCGCGCAACGATTTGTCCTGCGCCAGCAGAGGCGGACTCACCAGCAGGGCGGCGAGTAAGGCGACGAGTTTCTTCATTGCGCTCCTTCCCTGATGACTGTGGCCAAAGAGAGCAAGGGTGCGCCAATCCGGATGTTGGACTTGACGGCCGCATCGTAATTGATCTTGATACGTGTTCGTTGCTGAAGGAAATCGAGCTGGATGATACCGCCGCGTTCTGCGAAACCGTTGGCGTGACTGATGGTCAGGATTGAATGCTTTTGTGCGTAATCAATGGCGGCCTGCCGGGTGCGTGGATTGATCAGGGTGACAAACAGGATGTCGCACTGGCCAATATCTTCGACCCTGGTGACGTAGTGAATCTCGACCGGCTTGCCGCTGATGGTCTTGTCCTTGTAGAGATCATCAAGCAAATGTCCAAAGGGGTTTTCGTCGATGAGGGTGATGACGAATTTCTGCGCCGACTTGTTCGGCAACTCGATGTAGCTGGAAAAGCGGCCAAAGAACACCGCCATCAGCTTGTTCTCTTCTTCACTGGCAAGTACGGGCAAGGAAAACAGGCCCACCAGTACCGCGATGAGCAAAGTGACCCATCCCTTCATGCGCCAACTCCGATTTCCACCCGGTTTCTCCCCGCTTCCTTCGCATGATAAAGCGCCCGGTCGACGATTTTCAGCAGCTCGTTTATGTCTTCGGACGCCGGCACCGTTGAGTAGACCCCCGCGCTGACCGTCACCTGGAGGGTGTTTTCGTCGTCGTAACGGATAGCTGCGCTCTCGATGCCCGCACGCATCCTTTCAGCGATAATCCGCGTCGTTTCCTGCTCGCTATTGTCACACAAGACCAGAAATTCCTCGCCGCCGGTGCGCGCCACCAGATCATATTCACGCGCTGTGCGCTTGAGAATATTAGCCACCTCCTTTAGCACAATATCGCCAATCGGATGACCGAGGGCGTCGTTGATTCGCTTGAAGTAATCAATATCAAGCGCGACGATCCCGAACGGCTCCCGCCGCCGGTGTGCCCGGATCACCATGGTTTCCATGACCTCCATGGCGTGGCGACGATTTGCCAGACCGGTCAGGGGATCGGTGGTGGCCAAGCCAATCAGCCTGTCATCCCGATCACGTATCTCGGCGATCATGGCGTTAAAATGCGCGTAGAGGTCCTTGAATTCATCGTTCTGGAGCGAATCCACGCTCACTGAATAATTCTTGGTTTCGGATATTTTGTGGATCGCGGCGATCATGTGAAAAATGGGTGTGGTAAAAACTTTCTGCAAGCGTATCGAAATCAGGATGATCACCGCGAGGGTTATTAAAGAGATCAAGGTTTGCATGAAGAGATGGTGAACGATCTTGCTCTTTAGTACCCGATTGTCGGACACGACGGTCAGCGTACCAAGCGTCCTGCCTTCAAAGATGATTGGCGTAATTGCGTACATGTAGTCGAAAACGATCGCTTCGATGCCACGTCGATGTTCGAACAGTTGCTGGCGGTTCGCTTTGGCGATGACCGATAGCCCTGACAGATAGCCCGCCACCATGCTCGGTGCAGCAGAAGATGAGACGTAGCCGCTAAACCGATGCGCTTCGTCATCATGGATGATGGCCGCGAGGACGTGTGGATTTATGCGGAGAGAGCCCAGTGTCTTGGCTGCGCTTGCGTCGTCGTGGAAGGCCAGGGCCGCCGTGAGGTTTTCGCTGCTTATTTCAGAAATTTGCCGCAGATCCCGGAGCGACTCCTCCCGTTGAGTGTTGAAGGTGTAATAAAGGGTCATCACCGACGAAATCGACAAGGCAATCGCCGCACTTGCCCCAAGCAGGACGATAAGCTTGAGGCGTATGGAAAGGTTGCTGAATTTGATCATTTTACTGAGCGTGGACCTGTGTTTGTATGGACGGCAAGCGACATACGCCAACCATGGCAAGGCAGATTAAACGACCGATCCCACGATTCTATCCAAATTCGTGCCTTTGCTCCTGCAATCTTTCCAAGGTGTGTGTATCAGGTCCTGGGAGCGACGCGAGCAAGTTGCCAAAATTCGCACGGAAGGCCCATATGAGCAGAAACGCTCAGCCCATCGATAGTCGTTCCGTCACTACACGGTTTCGACCCTCATGTTTCGCCTGATATAAACAGGCGTCGGCATGATTCAGCAATGCAGACGGCCGTTCATCCTGATCCGGGACAATCGAGGCCACGCCGATGCTAATGGTCACAACTGATGACGAAGTATTCCCGAGGTGGGGTATTTGCTTGCTTTCGATAGCATGCCGAATTTTCTCTGCGATTTCCCCTGCAGCCTGGGCAGCAAGGCCGGGCAGTATCACTACGAACTCCTCGCCACCATACCTTGCCACCAGGTCACTGGTCCGCTGAATCAACGAATTCAGAATTTTCGCTACCAGTTGAAGGCACCTGTCCCCCTCTGGATGTCCATACTGATCGTTGTATTCCTTAAAATGATCGATGTCGAGCATCAGCAGTGCCAGGGGCCGTTTCTCACGAATAGCCCGCCGCCACTCCTTATCCAACTCGATGTCGAACTTGCGCCTGTTGGCAATCCCGGTCAGTCCGTCGATTTCGCTTAGTTGATGCAACTTGAGATTCACTTCGGAAAGTTCGGCGGTGCGTTCGGCAATCTGCCGCTCCAGTTCCCGGTTATATTGGGTGACGAGAGCCAGATTCTGCGCCTCGCTTTCCCTTAGCGCTTCCTTTTCTTTGACGAGCGCTTCGGTGCGAATGGCAACCTGCTGCCGAAGCGTACGATTCCAGATGAGGATGACGGCGAGTATCGCAAGAACGACTGAAAATACACTTCCCAAGACTACCCAGAACTGCCGATCGCTTAAAATGTTCTGGTTTGATGTATTGATCCAGCGTTTTTTTATTTCCTGCCGTTCCGCATCCGTGATTGCATTAAGTCCCTTCTGGACGATGCTGTGCAACACGGGTTCATTTAGCGGAGTGCCTATCGAAAGTCGAACATCAAACGATACTTCGCCGGCCACACACAGATTGGCAATGCCCTTTTCTGAAATCAGATAGGACGCCGTTGCAAGATCGATGACTGCCGCGTCAGAGCGGCCGAAAGAGACGTTCAAGAGTGCCGAGAGATCATCAGGAACGAGGTCAGGAACAATACCAAGGCCACGGTTTGTCATATGCTCGGTAATGGCGTAACTCTTCACCAGAGAGAGCTTTACTCCCGAAAGTTTGGACTCAGGCATCTGACCTGAATACTCTTTTCTCACGATAATGACGTTCGGTACTGAAACGAAAGAGTCCGTCATAGAAAGGAACTTGGATCGACCGGGGGTGTTCGTCACCGCATTGACGATATGTACTCCTCCGTTGCGAACCTCCTGAAAAATATCGTCCAGCGATGAAAAACGTCTCTGATTGAAATGAACGCCTAGCTTTGTCTCGATCAGGAGCATGTAGTCATGGGCGAGACCCGTGGGCTGGCCTTTTGAGTCCAGGAACACGAATGGGGCATAACCGGTTTCAACCGCGAGGACAAGGCGTGACAGATTGTTTGAGAGCCAAACGCGCTCATCGGAACTCAGTATCTCTTTGCTCTCAGTACTGCCATAGGCTACGGCAGCAAGAAAAAAGCTCAACAAAACACAGATCAGAGCATAACTGCTTGTTTTTATGGCCTCTCCAAACTTTTTCGGAGGTATATTGACATGAGGTTCCATAGTTCCGAACGCCAATCAGGCGGTATCTCGAACAATCAACTCATTGGTGTTTCACAAAGAACATTTCAGAAAAAGGTTAAGGAAGTCCGTCGCTCTGGCGAACCGCAACCGTCACCAGTGACGGCATCCTTGCTGCTCAAGGCGCGACCATAGAGGGTCGCAAAAGACAGGGGAATTACCGGGCCGGTGCGTTCTGTTCCAGCGCCGCAACCTGGGCTTCGAGCTTGTCGAGTTTTTCGCGTGTACGCACCAGTACGGCCTGTTGCACTTCAAACTCTTCCCGAGTGACCAGATCGAGCTTGGCAAACAGGCTTTGCAGCGTTGCACGCAGATTTTTTTCCACGTCACCTGCCGGTGATGCCGCCAGCACCTGGCTGATCTTGGCGTTGATTTCGTCCAGCACTTTATGGTTAAGCATGGTTTTCCTCCTGAGTTGCAAAGTCTACCAGAAATAGCCTCTCCCGCACGCCGGCGGCGCGGGCGCATGGTTGGTGCACGATATTGGTGCGTCAATTTGGTGCAACGCTTTGCAAGCGTGCCTATCCGACATCTCGATCTTTGCACCAAACCGCATCGCATTGATTTATATGCATTGTTTTTCTGGCACGGACCATGCTTATGGCTGATCGTGGTTCATTATTCACATGCGGCATTCATTCAAGGAGATTTCAAAGATGCGTAAATTGACTCAAGCCCTGCTTCTCGCCGGTATTGTCGGCCTGCCCGCCATTGCTGTCGCAGACGAGGCGCCCGCCAGCACTTTCACCGGCAACATGGGATTTGTCAGCAACTACGTGTTCCGTGGCCTGACCCAGAGCTGGGCCAACCCAGCCGTGCAAG
>JASJPB010000018.1:0-95354 GCA_031426915.1 Sulfuricellaceae bacterium
ACCCTTCGCCGCGCCTCGCGCCTTGCATCCATCCCGAATACGCGGCAACGTATGTTCAACTTATTCATTAACGAGCCCTAAGTAGTCGAGGATATGCTTTGCGTATTATATCTGCAAATTTGAATGGGATTCGCTCCGCCTCCAACAAGGGTTTCCTGGATTGGATGGCGAGGCAGGACGCCGATGTGGTGTGCCTGCAGGAACTCAAGGCCCAGGCGGCCGACATGCGCCCGGAAATGCTGGCACCCGAGGGCTACCACGGTTGTTTTCACTATGCTGAGAAAAAAGGCTACAGCGGCGTCGGCATCTACTCGCGGCACAAGCCTGATGCGGTGATCGAAGGCCTGGGGATTGCTGATATCGACGCAGAAGGGCGCTACTTGCAGGCGGATTTCGGCAATCTGTCGGTGATCTCGCTCTACCTGCCCTCAGGCTCGAGTTCCGAGGAGCGCCAGCAGGTGAAATTCTATTTCCTCGAACGTTTTCTGCCCCACCTGCGTGTACTCAAGGCCAGCGGGCGGGAAATCATCCTGTGCGGCGACTGGAATATCGCCCATAAGGAAATCGACCTCAAGAATTGGAAATCCAACCAGAAGAATTCTGGTTTCCTGCCCGAAGAACGCGCCTGGCTCAGTCACGTTTTCGATCAGGTGGGCTGGATGGATGTGTACCGTTGCCTGCATCCAGATGGCACCAGCGAAGCCTATACCTGGTGGTCCAACCGCGGTCAGGCCTGGGCCAAGAATGTGGGGTGGCGCATCGACTATCAGATCGCTACGCCGGGCATGGCTGGAAAAGCGATGCGGGCGGCTGTCTACAAGGAACAGCGCTTTAGCGATCACGCTCCATTGACGATCGATTACGACTGGACGCTGTGACCCTCTTCCCGCCACGGCGCGACCTTGAGCAGCAATAACATTCCCGGCAGCGCCAGCATGGTGCAGAGCAGGAAGAAGTTGACCCAGCCCAGTTGCTCCACCAGATAGCCGGTGGCGGAGTTGAACAAGGTGCGCGGTACCGCCGACAGGCTGGTGAACAGCGCGAACTGGGTGGCGGTATAGAGCGGGTGGGTGGCGCGGGCGATGAAGGCGACGAAGGCTGTGGTACCCAGTCCCACGCCCAGCGCCTCGAAGCCGATTACGCCTGCCAGCAGCGCCAAATCATGGCCGTTGTTTGCCAGCAGCGCGAAACCCAGGATCGATACCGCCTGCACCACCCCGAACAGCCATAAGGCCTTGTTGATTCCCAGCCGGATCATCCACACCCCGCCCAGCAGACCGCCGATGATGGCGGGCCAGAGTCCCGCGTGCTTGGCGACCAAGCCGATTTCCGTCTTGCTGAAACCCATGTCGAGGTAGAACGGCGTTGCCAGCGCTGTCGCCATGCTGTCGCCGAGTTTATAAAAGAAAATGAAGGACAGGATCAGCAAAGCCTGCTGCCAGCCAGAACGGGTGATGAACTCGTGGAAGGGCTCGACCACCGCTTCCCTGAGGGTGCGCGGCGCGGTCTTGACCCGTTGCGGCTCGGCCACCATCAGGGTCATGGCGATGCCGGGCAGCATGAACAGGGCGGTGATCAGGAACACGCTGCTCCAGGGCAGGTGGTCGGCCAGGATCAGGGACAGCGAGCCGGGCACCAGCCCGGCGATGCGGTAGGCGTTGACGTGGATGGCGTTGCCCAGTCCCAGTTCGACATCGAACAGGATTTCGCGCCGGAAGGCGTCCAGCACGATGTCCTGGGAGGCGGAAAAGAAAGCCACTGCGGCGGCGAGGTAGGCGATAGTCCAGAGGTCCAGCTTGGGCTGGAACCAGCCGAAGATGGGCAGGGAAAGCAGCAGCGCCAGCTGGGTCAGCAAAATCCAGCCGCGCCGCCGCCCCAGCAGCGGCCAGGCAAAGCGGTCCATCAGTGGCGACCAGATGAATTTCCAGGTGAAGGGCAACTGGATCAGTGCGAACAGGCCAATGGCCTTGAGATCAACCTGTTCCGAGCGCAGCCAGGCCGGCAGCAGACTGATAAGAATGTAGAGCGGCAGGCCGGAGCTGAAACCGGTGAAGATGCAGATCAGCATGCGCCGGTTGAGGATGGCTTCGCGAAACATGAATGGCAAGGCTGATGAAGGAAGCCGTACCTTACCCGAAATGCCGCCCTGTGTCACAATGCCCGCCATGTTGGATCAAGGCCTATTCGCGGTATTCCTGGTTGGATTGTTGGGCGGCACGCATTGCGTCGGCATGTGCGGCGGCATCGTGGCCGCGATCTCCTTGCAACTGCCTGGCCAGGGCACCCGCTTCAGTTATCACTTCGCCTACAACGCCGGGCGCATTTTGAGTTATGCGCTTGCCGGCGCCGTTGCCGGGGCGCTAGGCGCCACCACGCTGCTGCTGCAGGATTTGTGGCCGGTGCAACTGGTGCTGTATGGGGTGGCGAACGTGATGCTGGTCGCGCTCGGACTTTATCTCGCCGGGTTGTGGCAGGCGGTGACGCAAATCGAGCGGCTGGGCGGACTACTGTGGCAGCGGCTGCAACCGTTTTCAAAACATCTGCTGCCGGTGAAGAATCCGGCCCAGGCTTTTGCACTGGGTGCCCTGTGGGGCTGGTTGCCGTGCGGGCTGGTGTACAGCGTGCTGATTTCCGCCTTGGCGAGTGGCAGTGCGTTTGCCGGAGCCACGACCATGCTGGCGTTCGGACTTGGTACTTTGCCCAACCTGATTGCCATGGGTTTGTTTGCGCAGCAACTGCAAACCTTCACCAGAAACCTCTGGGTGCGTCGGGCCGCAGGCTTGCTGGTGGCGGGGTTCGGCGCCTGGGGTTTGGTGCGCTTGCTGGCTTAGCCGCGCTCGATCCGGTAAGCCGCGACACTGCCCCTGATATTGGGCAGCCATCCGATTTCCCGATTTCCATCCATCACCACCCGTTCCAGAATGCGGATGCCGTGTTTGGCGCACAGGGCCTCGAAATCCTTGAGCGTGCAGAGATGGATGTTGGGCGTGTCGTGCCACTGGTAAGGCAGGTTGGAGGATACCGGCATGATGCCCTGCAATACCTGTACCCGGTGGCGCCAGTAGCCGAAATTGGGGAAGGCGACGATGACCTGCTTGCCCACGCGCAACATTTCGGAGATCACCTGCTCGATATGGCGCATGGCTTGCAGGGTTTGCGACAGGATGACGAAGTCGAAGGAGTCCGCCTCGAAGCCGGACAGCCCGGCATCAAGGTCGTTCTGGATCACGTTGAGGCCTTTTTTCACGCAGGTGAGGATGTTGGCGTCGGCGATTTCCACCCCGTAACCGTGGGCTTGACGCGAATCCTTGAGATATTTCAGCAGGGTTCCGTCACCGCAGCCCAGGTCGAGCACGCGCGAGCCCGGTTTGACCCAGGCGGCGATGGTTTCGAAGTCGTGTCGCACGCTGGCGGAATCCATGTTCATGGCGCCACCTCCTCCCCCGCAACGTTGTTCATATATGCCCGTACCAGGTTGTGGTACTGCGGGTCTTCCATCAGAAACGCATCGTGGCCATGGGCCGCATTGATTTCCGCGTAGCTCACGTTCAGATTGTTATCCAGCAGCGCCTTGACGATTTCGCGCGAACGCGCGGGCGAAAAGCGCCAGTCGGTGGAAAAGGAAATCACCAGGAATTTTGCCCGGGCGATGCGCATGGTTTCGCTCAGGTTGCTGTGCTGGTGGTGATGGCTGGGATCGAAATAATCCAGTGCCTTGGTCATCAGCAGGTAGGTGTTGGCGTCGAAGCTGTCGGCGAATTTGTCGCCCTGGTAGCGCAGGTAGGACTCGATCTCGAATTCAACTTCATAGCCGAAATTGTAAGCGCCGGTGCGCAGCAGGCGGCCGAATTTCTCCCCCATCACGTCGTCAGACAGATACGTGATGTGGCCCAGCATGCGCGCGATGCGCAGGCCGCGGCGCGGCACCACGCCGTGGGCGTAGAAGTCGCCGCCATGAAAGTCGGGGTCGGTCAGGATGGCCTGGCGTGCCACGTCGTTGAAGGCGATGTTCTGCGCCGTGAGCCGGGGCGCGGCGGCGATCACCAGGGCGTGGCGCAGGCGGTCGGGGTGGGTGACGCTCCATTGCAGCACCTGCATGCCGCCCAGGCTGCCGCCGACGATGGCGGCGAACTGGCGGATGTCGAGGCGGTCGGCCAGTCTGGCCTGGGTTTCCACCCAGTCCTCCACGGTCACCAGCGGAAAGCTGGCGCCAAAGGGCTTGCCGTTGCGCGGGTCGATGCTGGAAGGGCCGGTGGAGCCATGGCAGCCACCGAGGTTGTTGAGCCCAATGACGAAGAAGCGGTCGGTATCGATCGGCTTGCCCGGCCCGATCATGTTGTCCCACCATCCGGGGCGTTTGTCGTGCTCCGAGTGGTAACCTGCGACATGGTGGTTGCCGGAGAGGGCGTGACAGATCAGGATGGCGTTCGACTTGTCACCGTTGAGGGTGCCGTAGGTTTCGTACACCAGTTCGTAGGATGGAATGACCGCGCCGCTTTTCAGGGTCAGCGGCGTATCGAAGCGGGCTGTTTGCGGCGTGACGACGCCGACGGTATTGGACTTGGGCATGATCCGGTCGATTATCGCGATTTCGGCTCAGGCATTCAAGCGCGCCAGATGAGCGTGCATTCTTTCCGGTTCTTCGGTCTTGAGCATGCGGTTCACCAGCGAGGGCAATTCCGGCAGGTTGGTGCGCAGGATTTGTTGCTTCACCTTGAGCAGGTGCGCCGGGTGCATCGAGAACTGGCGTAGCCCCAATCCCAGCAAAAGGCGGGTCAGTTTGACGTCGCCCGCCATCTCGCCGCACACCGACACCGGGATGCCGGCTTTGTCCGCGCACTTGATGGTGTAGGAAATGAGCTGCAGCACCGAAGGATGCAGTGGATCATAGAGATGCGCCACGCTGTCGTCGGTACGGTCGATGGCCAGGGTGTACTGGATCAGGTCGTTGGTGCCGATGGAAAGAAAATCCAGGTGCTTGGCGAAAATGTGTGCTGCCAGCGCTGCGGCGGGAATCTCGATCATGCCACCGATGGGGATGTTGGCATCGTAGGGAATGTTTTCCTCGTCCAGGCTCTGCTTGGCATGTGCGAGCAGGTGGCATGTCTGGTTGAGCTCGGTCAAGGTCGAGAGCATGGGGATCAGGAGCTTGATCCTGCCGTAATGGGAGGCGCGCAGAATGGCCCTGAGCTGGGTATGGAACAGTTGCGGCTCGGACAGGCACAGGCGGATGGCGCGCAGGCCCAGTGCCGGGTTGGCGCTGATGTTGTCGGCGCCGAACAGTTGCTTGTCCGCGCCCAGATCCAGGGTGCGGATGGTGACCGGGAAGCCGTGCATTTCCTCCGCTACCCGGCGGTAGGCCAGATATTGCTCCTCCTCGCCCGGCAGGTCGCGCCGGTTGAGGAACAGGAATTCGCTGCGGAACAGCCCGATGCCGGTGGCGCCGTTGGCTTTCACGTCGGCGATGTCGTCTGGTAGTTCGATGTTGGCGTGCAGTTCCACTTCCGTGCCGTCCAGCGTGGTGGCGCGGGTGGTCTTGAGCCGTTTCAGCTTCTGTTTTTCCAGCTCCCACTGGCTCTGGCGCAGCTTGTACTCGGCCAGCACCGTCTTGTCCGGGTTGACGATGACGATGCCCTGGGTGCCATCCACGATCACCAGTTCGCGCTCGCGGATCAGGCTGCGCGCATGGTGCAGCGCCACGATCGAGGGAATGTTGAGGCTACGGGCGAGAATCGCGGTGTGGGACGTGGTGCCGCCGACATCGGTGACAAAAGCCGCGAACTGGTGCTGTTTGAACAGCATCATGTCGGCGGGGGAAAGGTCGTGGGCCACCAGGATGCTGGTCTGGTCCGGGCTGGCCGGTCCGGGAGTATGCAGGGTGGCGTGGCCGAGCAGGGATTTGAGCACCCGCTCTACCACTTGCACCACGTCAGCCTTGCGCTCCCTGAGGTAATCGTCCTCGATCTGGTCAAATTTGGCCAGCAGGCTGTCCATCTGCTGCTTCAGCGCCCATTCGGCGTTAATGCGCTGGGTCTGGATCAGTGCCTTGGGCTCGGTGGAAAGTGTCGGATCGCTCAGGATCAGGATGTGCAGGTCGAGGAAAGCGTCGAATTCCGCTGGAGCTTGGGCGGGAATGTTGCGGCGCAGCTCCTTGAGTTCCTGCAGGGTGTTCTGGATGGCAGTGTCGAAGCGGGCGATTTCATCGGGCAAGCGGGCCTTGAGAAGTCCGTACTGCGGCACGTCCAGCCCGACGTGCGAAATCAGGTGCGCATGTCCGATGGCGATGCCGCCCGAGACGGCGACGCCATGCATGGTAAAGCTCATGCAAGCCTCGGGTGAGGAGTAAGGTGCAAGGAGTGAGGAGTGAAAAGCCTCATTCGCCCTCTCCGAATTTGTCGTCGATCAGATCAACCAGCGCCTTCATCGCCTGTTCTTCATCCTCGCCCTCGGTTTCGATGCCGATCACGCTGCCCTTGGCCGCAGCCAGCATCATCACGCCCATGATGCTCTTGGCGTTGATGCGCCTGCCGTTACGGCTGAGCCAGATCTGGCACTGGTGCTGGCCGGCGGTTTGCGTGAGTTTGGCCGAGGCGCGTGCATGCAGCCCCAGCTTGTTGATGATTTCAATGTCCCGCTGCAACATGACAGGCTTCCGTGGTGGTGTGGATAATGCCGTCGTGGCCACCGGAGAGAGCTTTCTCTATCACGGTTGCCATGGGTTCGTCGCGATAAGTGAGTGCTCGCACCAGCATCGGCAGATTGACGCCGGCAATACCTTCTACCCGGCCGGGTTCGAGCAGGCGGCAGGTGATATTGGTGGGTGTGGCGCCGTAGATGTCGGACAGGATCAGCACGCCCTGGCCCTGGTCGAGCTGGCGCACCAGCTCCCTTGCCTGGGGCAGGATCGCTCCGGGATCGTCGTGGATGGTGACCCCCAGTTGCTGCAAGTGCAAGGGGCGGCTACCCATGACGTGGCTGGCACAATGAATCAGACTTTCGCCCAGCGCGCCGTGGGCGACGATAAGAATACCGATCATGTTTGGGAGCTTTCGGGGGAACTGGGACGCATGGTGGCGGCGATTTTACTCCGAAAAGCCTTTGCTACACAGAGGGATTTCGCTCGTGATGACTGTTGGATATCAGGGCGTGTCGTGTGGTTTCAGTCCCGGTTCGAGAAAGGTGATGCGCTTTTTCATCGCGGGCGTCAGGTAAACCTCGCCCTTGTCGTCGATCAACATTGCCTGCTCTACCCCCATTCTCCGCGCGGCCTCGCGCCAGCCGCTTATACCGGCGATGAAAGCGGGCTTGGATGCGACATCGGATAACACGCCGGCATTGGCACTCCCGGGAATCAGCACCGTCACTGCCTGTACGCCTTGAGCCGGGTAGCCGCTACGGGGGTCGATAATGTGGCAGTAGCGCTTGCCATCGAGTTCGAAATAACGCTGGTAATCGCCAGAAGTGCCAACGGCTTCCCCGTCCTGCAACTCCAGCGTGGCAATGGCTCCCGCCTTGCGCGGGTGGCGGATGCCCACTTGCCACGGACGCTTGCCGTGCTTGCCTAGGGCGATGATGTTGCCCCCGATGTTGATCAGTGCATGTTTCACGCCTTGCGAGCGCAGATATTCCGCCGCCACATCCAGCGCGTAGCCCTTGGCGTAGCCGCCCAAATCCACTCGCACGGCGGGGTTCCTGCTGTGGAACTCGATGCCTTCGATCACGATGTCCGACATTTGCGGTCTGGCTTGCACCAGTTTCTCGATTGCGGCCGGATCGGGGCGCACCGGCTGGAATTCATCGTTCTGAAAGCCCCACAATCTGATCAGGTTGCCAATGGCGGGATTGAACAGGCCGCCCGACAATTCGGATAATCTGGTGGCGTCCTGCAAGAGCGGGATCATGCCGGGCTGGATTGCCGCCTTGCCCGGGGCATTGGCGAAGATTTCGTTCATCCGGCTCAGGGTGCCGGGCTTCCAGGCATGAAGATATTCGTGCAGGCGGTCGAAATCAGCCAACACCTGCCCGGCCAACTGCCGGGCGCGGGCTTCTTCCTCACCGTACAGGGTGACTTCCACCAGCGTGCCGAAAACGTAGCTTTGCTGCTGGTAGATTGGTTCCTTGCCGCAGCTTGCGAGGGTAATGGTCAGGATGCAGGCCAGTAGCAGACGGGCAAGGGAAAAGCCAAACATCGGGGTCGTGGATATCTCACGCCTCATGCCTCACTCCGGACTGTTTTTTCCAAGGCATCCACGAACATTCCCGCCACATTGAAGCCGGTCTGCCGGGTGATTTCCTGAAATCCGGTGGGGCTGGTGACGTTAATTTCGGTGAGGTAATCGCCAATAACATCCAGCCCGACCAGGAAAAGTCCTTGCGCCTTGAGTCGCGGCCCCAGGGTGGCGACGATTTCCAGGTCGCGCGGCGATAACGGCTGGGCAACCCCCTTGCCGCCGGCGGCAAGATTGCCGCGCGTTTCGCCCTGTTTCGGGATGCGCGCCAGCGCATAGGGCACCGGCGCGCCGTCGATGAGCAGGATGCGCTTGTCGCCCTGGGCGATTTCAGGGATGTAGCGCTGCGCCATCACCGTTCTGCTCCCCAATTGCGTCATGGTTTCGATGATCACGTTGAGGTTGGGGTCGTGGCGCTGGATGCGGAATATGCTGCTGCCTCCCATGGCATCCAGCGGCTTGAGAATGATGTCGCCGTGTTTTTCGATGAATGCCCGGATCAGGTCTTCCTGGCGCGTCACCAGGGTGGCCGGCATGAACTGCGGGAACTTTGCGGTGGATAGTTTTTCATTGAAATCCCGTACCGCTTCCGGCCGGTTGAGGATGCGCGCGCCTTGTGCTTCAGCCAGTTCAAGCAGGTAAGTGCTATAGATGTATTCCATGTCGAACGGCGGGTCCTTGCGCATCAGCGTGACGTCGAAATCCGTCAGTTCATGCCAGCCCGGTTGTTCCAGAGTGTACCAGCGCAGGTCATCGTCGAGCAGGTCGAGCTTGCGTGCCTGGGCCATGACCCGGCCCTGATCCAGGATCAGATCCTGCTGTTCCAGCACGTACAGGGCATGGCCACGGTCGTGGGCCTCGCGCATGATGGCATAGGTGGAGTCCTTGTATTTCTTCAGGGACTCGAGAGGGTCGAGGATGATCGCAAGTTTCAATTTACATATCCAGCGGGGGTGTGTCGCGTCTGCCCAGGTTTGGCACGGTCAGTGTGAGAATATCCTGATATCTGGAAAATTCCCGTGCGGCGCAGATATCATAACTGTAAAAGTTTGTACCAAACAGGCGGGCATAAAAAAACCCCGGCGTACCGGGGTTTTTCGTTCGGCTAGTACTTACGCCGGCTGGATGTTTGCTGCCTGCTTACCTTTAGGGCCTGCGACTACGTCGAAGCTTACCTTCTGGTTTTCTTGCAGCGACTTGAAACCGCCAGCCTGGATTGCCGAGAAGTGAGCGAACAAATCTTCGCTGCCGTCATCGGGGGTAATAAATCCAAAACCTTTGGCGTCGTTAAACCATTTCACAATACCTGTTGCCATTCTATTTTCCTAAATCAACTAAATTAACGTGGGCAAATGCCCGGATCTATCGAAACAAGGGGAAAAAGGGCCAACGAAGGTACCGCAATTTTGTTCTTGAATTCCACAGACGGAGCAAGACTACCACCTATCAGGATAAGTTGATACCTTTCTTTTTTCCGCCCGGTTCTTTTGGCCTGCGTCCGGTGGTGTTTTGGTATCGAGGAGGCATAAGCAATCGATCCCTGGTGTGCCATAATAATGCCCATGAAAAGCGTCGATCTAACCCACCATTTCCTGATCGCCATGCCGGCGATGACGGACCCGTATTTTTCCAAAACGCTGACCTATATCTGCGAGCACAACGAGCAGGGTGCGCTGGGCATCGTGATCAATCGCCGTATCGATCTGGATTTCCAGACGTTGTTCGAACAGATCAAGATTCCTCTCCTGGCCCCGGAGCTGGCGGCGACCCCCGTTCACTACGGCGGGCCGGTACAGATGGATAGGGGTTTTGTGCTGCATCAGCCGGCAGGGGCGTGGAATTCGACGTTAACCGTGGCGGACGATATCGGTTTGACCACTTCGAAAGATATCCTGGAAGCGGTGGGGCGCGGAGAGGGACCGCACAAGCTGTTTGTCTCGCTCGGTTATGCCGGCTGGGAAGCCGGCCAGCTGGAACACGAACTGGCCCAGAATGCCTGGCTCACCGTGCCCGCTACGCCGGGCATCATTTTCGATGAACCCGAAGAGACCCGTTTCGCTGCAGCAATGGAGATGCTGGGCGTGGATTTTGCCAGCCTGGCCGACGAAGCCGGGCATGCCTGAGCTTGTCTCGCCGCGTAGCAGCGCAGTATTAGGTTTTGATTTTGGCCTCAAGCGCATCGGTGTGGCGGTGGGCGATGTGACGATCGGCGTGGCCCATCCGCTTGAAACCATAAGTGGCGAGAGCAATGAGCATCGCTTTGGCGTGATTGCGGTACTGATAGCGGAATGGCAGCCGGGCGCGCTGGTTGTGGGTCTGCCGCTGCATCTCGACGGAACAGAACACGAGATGACCCTGCGTTGCCGGCGTTTTTCGCGTCAACTGGAAGGGCGTTTTGGTTTGCCGGTGGTGCTGGTGGATGAGCGTCTGACTTCAGAGGCCGCCAGCCAGGACCTGCGCGAAATGGGCATCGGCGGCCGGCGGCAGAAAGCGATGCTGGATCAGGTCGCCGCGCAATTGATATTGCAAACCTATCTGGATGGGAAAAAACATGCAACTGCCTGATGCCGAACAACTGGCCCAGGAGCTGGCTCAACGGCTCAAACCCTTCATTACCGATCGCAGCGCGCTGGTGGGGATACACACTGGTGGCGTTTGGCTGGCGGAAAAGATTCATGCCTTGCTGGGTCGGGGAATGCCTATGGGCACGCTGGACGTTTCCTTTTATCGCGACGATTTCGGCCAGGCCGGGCTGCATCGCGAAATCGAACCCTCGGACATCCCCTTCGATATGGAAGGGCGGAACATCATCCTGGTGGACGACGTGCTTTACACCGGACGCAGCGTGCGCGCCGCGATGAACGAACTGTTCGATTACGGTCGTCCCGCGAGCATTACGCTGGCGGTGCTGGTGGACCGCGGCGGGCGCGAACTGCCGATTGCCGCCCAGGTGGCCGGGATCAGCCTGTCGCTGGAGCCGCACCAGAACATCCAGTTGAACCGCGACGCCCAAGGCCGGCTTACGCTTAGCCTGCATGAAAAATAAGAACGGAGCATACCCATGGCTTTCCTGAGTAACAATCCGCAGCTCAACCAGGATAAGGAGCTGCAACACCTGTTGACCATCGAGGGTTTGAGCGCGGGCATGCTGCGTCATATCCTGGATACGGCGGAATCCTTCGTCGGCGTCTCGGAACGCGAGGTGAAGAAAGTGCCGCTGTTGCGCGGCAAGGCCATTTTCAACCTGTTTTTCGAGCCCAGCACCCGCACCCGCACCACTTTCGAGATCGCCGCCAAGCGCCTCTCCGCCGACGTGTTCAACCTCAACATCAGCGCTTCCTCGCAGTCCAAGGGCGAAACCGTGCTGGACACGGTGGACAATCTGGCCGCGATGCAGGCCGACATGTTCATCGTGCGCCATGCCCAATCCGGTGCGGCGCACTTCATCGCGCGCCACGTCGCGCCGCACATCCATGTCATCAATGCCGGCGACGGACGCCACGCCCATCCCACCCAGGGGCTGCTGGACATGTACACCATCCGCCACTACAAGAAGGAGTTCCACAACCTGCGTGTGGCTATCGTAGGCGACGTGCTGCATTCGCGCGTGGCGCGCTCGCAGATTCACGCCCTCACCACGCTGGGCGTGCCCGAGGTGCGGGTGATCGCGCCCAAGACCCTGCTGCCGGCCCAGGTCGAGCGCATGGGGGTGCAGGTTTACCACGACATGAAACAGGGGCTCAAGGATGTCGACGTGGTGATCATGCTGCGCCTGCAGAACGAGCGCATGCGCGGCGCCCTGCTGCCTTCGGCGCAGGAATACTTCAAGTCCTACGGCCTGACCCAGGACAAACTGGCGCTGGCCAAGCCGGACGCCATCGTGATGCACCCCGGTCCGATGAACCGTGGCGTGGAAATCGACTCCGATGTGGCCGACGGCAAGCAGTCGGTGATCCTGCCCCAGGTGACCTTCGGCATCGCGGTGCGCATGGCGGTGATGAGCATACTGGCGGGGAATTAGGAACGGCTTATGAAAATCCACATCAAGAACGGTCGCCTGATCGACCCGAAGAACAATATCGATGCCGTCAAGGACGTGTACATCGCCGCCGGCAAGGTGGTGGGGAACGGCTCAGCGCCTGACGGCTTTCATGCCAACCGGGTGATCGACGCCACCGGCCTGGTGGTGTGTCCCGGCCTGATCGACCTCTCGGCGCGGCTGCGCGAGCCCGGCTTCGAGTACATGGCCACGCTGGAATCGGAAATGGATGCGGCGGTGGCGGGCGGCGTGACCAGCCTGTGCTGTCCGCCCGATACCGACCCGCCGCTGGACGAACCGGGCCTGGTGGAAATGCTCAAGCATCGCGCCAGGAACCTCAACCAGGCGCGGGTCTATCCGCTGGGCGCGCTGACACAGAAACTGGAAGGCCAGCGCCTGACCGAGATGGCGGAATTGCACGACGCCGGCTGCGTGGCTTTTTCCCAGGCGGATGCGCCGCTGACCGACAGCAACGTGCTGTTTCGCGCGCTGCAATATGCCTCCACCTTCGGTTTCACGGTGTGGCTGCGCCCCCAGGATGCCTTTCTCGGCAAGGATGGCGTGGCCCATGACGGCGAGGTGGCGTCCCGTCTCGGCCTGGCGGGCATACCCGCGTGCGCGGAAACCATCGCGATCTCCAGGATCCTGCTATTGATGCGTGAAACCGATGCCAAGGTCCATTTGTGCCGCCTCTCCACCCGCGACGGAGTGGAGATGGTGCGCGAGGCCAAGCGTAACGGCCTGCCCCTCAGCTGCGACATCGGGGTGCATCACGCCCACCTGTCAGAAATGGATATCGGCTTCTTCGACTCCAACTGCCACCTGGTGCCACCCCTGCGCAGTTTGCGCGACCGCGACGCGCTGCGGGAGGGCGTGCGCGATGGGACCATCGACGTACTGTGTTCCGACCACACGCCAGTGGACGACGATGCCAAGCTGCTTCCCTTCGCCGAGGCGGAAGCCGGGGTCACCGGTCTGGAATTGCTGCTGCCGCTGACCTTGAAATGGGCAACGGAAATGGGCGTGGACCTTTCCCGTGCCATTTCCACGATCACCACCGAACCGGCGCGTGTGCTGGGGTTGGATGGAGGGCATCTGACACCGGGGCACAGCGCGGATATCTGTATCTTTTCTCCCGGCGAGTACTGGCGCGTGACCCCGGCGGCCCTGAAAAGCCAGGGCAAGAACACACCGTTCCAGAACCTGGAATTGGCCGGCAAGGTGAAATTCACCCTGGTGGAAGGACATGTGGTTTACGAGGGTTGAAAAGGGAAGTGCAACTCTTGAACTTTTAGCATAACGGCCTAACATATTTGCCATGGCGACTGCAAGTCGTCTTTCATGTGCTTGTTGAATTATTTCAAGGAGATGAATCATGGCAAACGTGACCCGTTACGACCCCTTCAATCTTGCCCGCGTGGACCCGTTTGGCGACTTGGACGACCTGTTCAAGGGTTTCTTCGTGCGCCCCGTGGCGTTCGAGGGCCAGCCCCAGATGCAGATCAAAATGGACGTGAAAGAAAATGACGGCAACTACACCGTCCACGCCGACATTCCGGGGGTGAAGAAGGAAGACATCCACGTCACCATCGATGGCAACCAGGTTTCAATCAGTGCCGAAGTGAAAAAGGAAAAGGAAGAAAAGCAGGGGGATAAAGTCCTGCGTTCCGAACGTTACTTCGGCAAGGTGGCGCGCAGTTTCACTCTCGCCCAGGACGTGGATGATACCAAGGCCCAGGCCAAATATAGCGATGGCGTACTGGAACTGACGCTGCCGAAGAAGGCGGCCACATCGGCCAAGAAATTGGCCATCCAGTAACTCTGGTCATTCCTGCCAAGGCGGCCCCTGTCACAGGGGCCGCCTTTGTTGTTGGTGCTCACTTGCGCTGAAGTGAAGTCGCATGGTGACGCTTAGTTCCCACCGTTGTGCTTGCGGGAGAGGGCAGGGGTGGGGGAAAATAGCTGCCAATACAGACTTCAACTCAAACAAAGGCCTTCCCATGTCTCTTTCCCCCGCCTCAGCCAAGGAAAAAGCCAACATTCTTTCCGAAGCGCTGCCCTATATCCGCCGTTTCCAGGACAAGACCATCGTCATCAAGTACGGCGGAAACGCCATGACGGAGGAGCATCTCAAGCATGGTTTTGCCAAGGACGTGGTGTTGCTCAAACTGGTGGGCCTCAATCCGGTCATCGTTCACGGCGGCGGTCCGCAGATCAACGATCTGCTCAAGCGGGTGGGCAAGCAGGGGGAGTTTATCCAGGGCATGCGGGTGACCGACGAGGAAACCATGGATATCGTTGAAATGGTGCTGGGCGGCCAGGTCAACAAGGAGATCGTCAATCTCATCAACCAGTACGGCGGCAAGGCGGTGGGCCTGACCGGTACCGACGGCGGCATGATCCGGGCCAAGAAGTTGCTGGTCAAATCCAAGACCGAGGGCGACGGGCTGATTGACATCGGGCTGGTGGGTGAAGTGACGCGCATCGACCCGGCGCTGGTGAGCTTGCTGGACACCCAGGACTTCATTCCGGTCATTGCTCCGATTGGTGTCGGCGACATGGGCGAGGCGTTCAATATCAACGCCGACCTGGTGGCCGGCAAACTGGCCGAAACGCTCAAGGCCGAGAAACTGATCCTGATGACCAATACCACCGGCGTGCTGGACAAGGAGGGCAAGCTGCTCACCGGTCTGACGGCGGCGCAGGTGGATGCGCTGATTGAAGACGGCACCATATCCGGTGGCATGATTCCGAAAATCTCCATGGCGCTGGAAGCGGTGAAGAACGGCGTCAAGAGCAGCCACATCATCGATGGCCGGGTGGAACATGCGCTGTTGCTGGAAATTCTCACCGATGAAGGGGTGGGGACGCTGATCCGTTCCAACGCATGAACTGGGCTGAATGGCGAGGTGCAGGGTGTTGAAATGTTCCGCAAGCGGGCTTACCTGGGTGTTCGATCTCGACAACACGCTGCACAATGCCTCTCCGCATATTTTTCCGCACCTCAATCGCGCCATGACCCGCTATCTGCAGGATCATCTGGAGCTGGATGAGTTTGCCGCCAACCGGTTACGCGACCACTATTGGCAGCGTTACGGGGCGACCCTGCAGGGTCTGGTGCGCCACCACGGCACCGACCCCGCGCATTTCCTGTGGCATACCCACCAGTTTCCCGCACTGGAAAGCATGGTGTTGCGTGAACATGGTTTGCGGGCAGCCCTGAAACGTCTGCGGGGGCGCAAGGTTGTCTATTCCAATGCGCCCGCGTTCTATGCGCGGGCGGTTCTGGCGCTGCTCGGGATTGAAGACCTGTTCGAGGTGGTTTATTGCATCGAGGGCGCAGGCTACCACCCCAAGCCCGATGCGCAGGGGTTTTATCGCCTGTTTCGTTTGCAGAGGCTGGTGCCGGCGCGGTGCGTGATGGTGGAAGATTCTCTTGCCAACCTCAAAACGGCAAAACGGCTGGGCATGAAGACGGTATTGATCGGTGCGGCGCCGAAACGGGTAGCAGGGGTGGATGTCAGCTTGCGCTCGGTGCTCCAGTTGCCGCGCGCACAACGAAAATTAAGAAATATATCAGGGAGTTAATTAGATGGCGACCCAACCAGGCGAACGCAAGTTGCAAATTCTTCAGGTGCTGGCCGAGATGCTGCAACAACCGCAAGGGGAGAAAATCACCACCGCCGCGCTGGCGGCCAAGCTGGGCGTGTCCGAAGCCGCACTTTATCGCCACTTCGCCAGCAAGGCCCAGATGTTCGAGGGTCTGATCGAATTCATCGAGCTGAGCTTGTTCGGCATTATCAACAAGGTCACCAGCGAAGAGCAGGACGGCAGGAAGCAACTGGAAACGATCTTGTCATTGCTGCTCGGTTTCGCCCAGAAAAATCCCGGTATGACGCGGGTGCTGATCGGCGATGCGCTGGTAAACGAGAACGAACGTTTGCAGGCCCGCATCAACCAGATCCATGACCGCCTCGAAGCAACTCTGAAGCAATCGCTGCGCATTGCGGTGAGCCAGGGCGGACTGGGCGTCACCGCAGACGCCGCGGCACACGCCAATCTCGTCATGAGCTTCATCGTTGGGCGCTGGCATCAGTTCGCCAAAAGTAGCTTCAAGCGCGAGCCGATGGAATTTTTAGCGGCTCAAGGGAAGATTCTGTTGGGGTAAGGCTAGTTTCGCAAAAAAGCTTATACCGCCAAGGACGCGAAGATACGCAATGGAATCAGGCACGTGCCCATGTTTATCCCGGTTTCCTTGGCGAACCCTCGCGTCCTTGGCGGTGAAGGGTTTTCCCTTAAGGTGGGCTAGCGGCTAAAGCTGGACCGCAAACCGTGCAGCCTGGGTCTTTCTTGAGATTGATCGAACGCCATTCCATGCTCAGCCCGTCGAGCAGCAGGAGTCGCCCCAGCAGGGGTTGGCCGGCGCCTGTCAGCAGCTTGATGGCTTCCGTTGCCTGCACGGCTCCGATGATGCCCACCAGCGGAGCCAGCACGCCCATTACGGCGCAACGTTCCCCTTCCTCGCTCGCGCTTTCAGGGAACAGGCAATGGTAGCAGGGGCTGTCCGGCCGGCGCAGATCGAACACAGTCACCTGGCCGTCGAAACGGATCGCGGCACCTGAAACCAGCGGCTTGTGATGCCTGACGCAGGCGCTGCTGATGGCGTGGCGTGTGGCGAAGTTGTCGCTGGCGTCCAGCACCACGTCGGATTGGGCCACCAACAGGGCCAGTTCGTCGCCTTCTACGCGGTGCGGGATGGTCGTAACCGTGACCTCGGGATTGATGGCTGCCATGGTGCGTTGAGCCGAGATTGCCTTGTTGCTGCCGAGGGAATGCGTGAAGTGGGCGATCTGGCGCTGCAGATTGGTGAGGTCCACCGTGTCGCCGTCGCAGAGCGTGATGTGGCCCACGCCGGATGCGGTGAGATAAAGCGCGATGGGAGAACCCAGCCCGCCGGCGCCGATGATCAGGGCATGGGCGCCGAGCAGTTTTTCCTGTCCCTCGATCCCGATCTGCGGCAGCAGGATGTGGCGGCTGTAGCGCAGGAGCTGGTTGTCGTCCATGCTAATTACGGAAAATCGTCAACGGTAGGTGCGCCACTCTTCCGGCGTGCTGTCGTGGTCCCCCTGTGGCCGTTGTTCATAGACTTTGGCATATATCTGGCGTGCCTTGAGGGCTTGTTCCGTGGATTGGAGATTATCCAGCTGCACCTCCTCGGAATATTCGATCAGCGCCCGTTTCAGTTTCGATAGCAGGGAATTGTCGAGGTGGAATCCCTGGTCCTGGAGCCGGGTCTCCAGTTCCTGAAAAGTGTGCTGGAGCAGGTTGTAACTGACCGCTACCGCCAGTTCGTGTTTACCCTCGTCGGCTTTTACGTGTTTCAATGTTTCAAGCGCATCCATCGCTTCCGGCGTTTGGTCCGGAGGCATAGCGTCGAACTGGATTTCCCGTTTTTTACTGAGATCGTCGGCATGCATCGCAGTGCTCCTAAACAGAACGCCTGGTTTCTGGCTTCCTGGGTTGATGGCGCAACAGCTGCGCCCACCCTGTCTCCGCTCACCGAGTTTTGAGGATCTGCAATCCCTTGAGCAGGTTGACAGCCTGGTTCAACTGGTAATCGTTTTTCGATACCACTTCACGCTCGGTGCTTTTGCCCTGGTCGCCTTTGGGATCCTTGGGGTCGGCCTTGTCTTTTGCCGGAGCTTCTTTCTTGGGCGCAGGGAGCTTGACCGGGGCGATCTTCTCGCTCTTGCCCTCTTGCCCATTGGTCAGGTGGCGATCCAGGTCGGCTTCGCGCAGGTTGAAGGCGGCATCCTTTTCCACCCCGTTAACCGTGGCTTCTTCCACCACGATATCGGGGGTGATGCCCTTGGCCTGGATGGAACGGCCGCTGGGGGTGTAGTAGCGCGCGGTGGTGAGTTTGATGGCGGTGCCATTACCCAGTGGCAGGATGGTTTGTACCGATCCCTTGCCAAATGATTGGGTGCCCATCAGGATCGCGCGTTTGTGGTCCTGGAGCGCGCCGGCGACAATTTCCGAAGCGGAGGCAGATCCACCATTGATCAGGACGATCATCGGTACGGTTTTCACGCCTTCCGGCAAGTGCTTGAGGTAATCGTTTTCGCGGGCTCCGCGCAGATAGTTTTCCTTGTTCGCGGTCAGCTTCATTTTGGCATCTTCGGTGCGGCCTTCGGTGTATACCACCAGGGCATTTTCAGGCAGAAAAGCCGCGGATATGCCCACCGCCCCATTCAGCAGTCCGCCCGGGTCGTTGCGCAGGTCCAGCACCAGCCCCTTGAGGGGCTCCTTGTTCTGTTTGTAAAGGCTTTCCAGCGCCTTGGCCAGATTCTCGCCGGTATGCTCCTGGAACTGGGTGACGCGCACGTAGCCGAAACCGGACTCCAGCAGCTTGGACTTCACGCTCTGGATCTTGATGATGGCACGTGTCAGAGTGAAGGAGAGCGGTTTGGTTTCGCCCTTGCGCAGCACGGTCAGCGTGATCTGGGTGTTGGGTTTGCCGCGCATGCGTTTTACCGCGTCGTTGAGCGTCATGCCTTTAACCGGCGTCTCGTCCAGCTTGATGATCAGGTCGCCGCTTTTGATGCCGGCGTGGAAGGCCGGGGTATCCTCGATCGGGGATACCACCTTGACGAAGCCGTCTTCCATGCCGACTTCGATACCCAGACCGCCGAATTCGCCCTGGGTCCCCACCTGGAGTTCCTTGAAACCCTCCGTGTCGAGATAGGCGGAGTGCGGGTCGAGCCCGGAGAGCATGCCGTTGATGGCTTCGGTAAGCAGTTTTTTGTCTTCGACCGGCTCAACGTAATCGGATTTTATTTTGCCGAAAATTTCGGCAAAGGCACGCATTTCGTCCACAGGCAGAGGCGACTCGACCTTCTCGGCAACGGCGGAATAATTCAGGCTCAGCATGATGCCGAGCACGGCGCCCAAGGCAATCAGGCCGAATTTATGCAATTTGCCGCGCATCTGTTTCTCCACCTCTAAATCTTGATTTGTTTAGCCAACCCTGCACCAGGTCAGGGGGTCGAAAGGCTTGCTCTGAAAGCGCAGCTCGAAGTATAAACCGGTTTCCGGGTTGCCGCCGCTGTTTCCTGTGCTCGCGATCACCGCTCCGGCATGGACATCTTCGCCTGCCTGCTTGAACAGCGCTTCGTTGTTGCCATAAAGGCTCATGTAACCACCGCCGTGGTCAACGATGATCAGGTTGCCGAAGCCGCGCAGCCAGTCCGCGAACACCACCCGTCCGCCTGTTATGGCGTGGACCTCCTGTCCTGCGGCGGTGCGGATGAACAGGCCGCGCCATGGCGCGCCGCTATCCTGGCGTAGACCGCCAAAACGGCCCACGAGTTCCCCGTGTACCGGGAGCTGCAGCTTGCCCTTGCGTGGCTGAACAGTCCCACCGGCCTGGCTTGGGACGGGCTCTGCCGATTCTGCTGCGCGAGTGTTGCGCTGAGTCGTCGCTTCCGCCTTTCTACGGGGCTGTTGCAGCTTCGCCAGCCGTTCGATCAATTGGGTCAGGCGCTTTTCGTTGCGCTGCAGCTGGGTGAGTTCGCTTCGTTGCCGCCCGATTTGCTGCGCCAGCTGGGTCACCAGTTTTTTCTTCGCCAGTTGCTGGGCGATCAATTGCTGTTTTTGCTGGTCCTGCTCATCCCGGATCTGTTTCAGCTCGGCTTGCTTGGTCTCCGTGGCCTGGGTGAGTTGGTGCAGTTTGGCGAGATTGCCGCGCAGGTTTTCCAGTAACTGGTTGCGGGCGCGAGCCAGATAAGCGTAGTAACGCAGTTGACGGGTGGACTGGTTGGGGTTTTCCTGGTTGAGCAGAATCTTGAACTGATCCTGCTGACCGGAAAGGTATTGCTGGTAGAGCAAACGGCCCAGCAGAACCTGCTCGTTGCCGATGCGTTTGCCGAGGTTTTCTTTCTGCTGTTCCAGGCCGGTCAGGGTGGAACGGGCTTCCTGTTGTTGGCCGGAAAGGTTGCGCAAGCTGTGATTGATGTCGCTAATGGCCTGCTCTGAAGTTTTGAGTGCGTCGGATGCATCGGACTTGGCGCCTTCCTTGCTGTCGAGTTCCTTTTGCAACGCCTCGATACGAACGCGTATTTCCTGAAGTTCAGGTTTTGAAGCTGCGCTTGCCGGAACCGCGAAGCAGGCCAGCGTCATGACGCTGGCAGAGATTATGAGCCTGATGCCTGCGTTCACTCGAACTCGATCAGCGGGTGGCCCGACATCTCCCGCGGTTTGGGTAGATCCATCATTTTCAGCAGGGTCGGCGCAACGTCTTCTAGCGCGCCGGTTTGCGCGACCTTTGCGGCCCGGCCTATATAGAGAAAAGGTACCAGATTCAAGGTGTGGGCAGTGTGGGAGTGCCGGGTTAACTCATCGAGCATTTTTTCGGCATTGCCGTGGTCGGCGATGATCAGCACTTCTCCGCCGATTGCCTGCATTGCCGGAACGACTCTGGCGATGCATTCGTCGATGGTCTCGACAGCCTTGATGGCGGCCTGCAGGTTTCCGGTGTGGCCCACCATGTCGGGGTTGGCGTAGTTGCAGATGATGGCATCGTATTTGCGTGCCCCGATGGCTTCGACCAGTTTGTCCGTTACTTCGTGTGCGCTCATCTCGGGCTTGAGGTCGTAGGTGGGCACGTCAGGAGATTGCACCAGGATACGGTCTTCGCCGGGGTAGCGCGTTTCCTCTCCGCCGTTGAAAAAGAAAGTGACGTGAGCATATTTCTCGGTTTCCGCAATGCGCAATTGGGTCAGGCCGAGTTGCGAAATGTATTCACCAAAGCTGTTTTTGATGCGCTCCTGCGGGAATGCGACGGGGACATGGA
Organism: Sulfuricellaceae bacterium; assembly: GCA_031426915.1. Lineage (GTDB taxonomy): Bacteria > Pseudomonadota > Gammaproteobacteria > Burkholderiales > Sulfuricellaceae > Sulfurimicrobium. Next base: position 21,119 of record JASJPB010000018.1, read on the forward strand.
AATCCGCGCTGTAATTGGTGAGGGTGCAGTAAGTACTCAGTTTTGGCACATGCTCGCGCTCGAAAGCATTGAAATCGGGCTCGATGAAGGTACGGGTGAGTTCGCGGGCGCGGTCGGAGCGGAAATTCATGAACACGATACCGTCCCCGTCCTGCATTCTCACCGGGTCGCCAATGACCGTGGGTTTTACGAATTCGTCTGTTTCATTTCTGGCATAGGCATTGTTCAGGCCTTCAATGGCTGTTTTGGCGATGAATTCCCCTTTGCCCTGGGTCAGCAGGTCGTAGGCAGTTTTTACCCGCAGCCAGCGGTGATCGCGATCCATGGCGTAATAACGGCCGACAATTGAAGCGATCTTGCCTGTTTTTAGGGCGTCAATTTTGTTCTGTAGACCCTGCAGATATTTTTCCGCGCTCTTGGGTGGCGTGTCGCGGCCATCCAGGAACGCGTGCAGATAGACTTTCTCGAGGCCGAATTTGGCAGCCATTTCGATCATGGCGTGAATGTGATTTTCGTGGCTGTGAACCCCGCCATCGGATACCAATCCGAAAATGTGCAGGGCGCCGTTGTTCTTCTTTATCGCTTCCAGTGCGGCGGACAATTCGTGGTTGGTGAAAAAATTGCCACTGGAAATGGCGCGGTTGATACGCGAAATTTCCTGGTAGATCACCCGTCCGGCGCCGATATTGAGGTGGCCTACCTCGGAATTGCCCATTTGCCCTGCGGGCAGGCCAACAGCAGCTTCAGAGGCATGAATCGTGGTATGGGGGTAGGTTTCCCAGAGCTTGTCCCAGCAGGGTTTCCTGGCCAGGCTAATGGCGTTGTCAGGGCCGGCAGGGCTGCAACCGAACCCGTCCAGAATCATGAGTAGAACTGGGGTGACCTTCATACAATATGGACTTTATTTTCGTTTGTCATCGCGAATGATGTATTATTTTATTATGTTTTAGTAATGAACGCATTATACTTATTCTAATAAATTGTTGTAAGGCGGTGGTCTTTTCATGTTGAATCTGGAGCATGTCGAGTTGATCGACAAAGACGAGCATATTGAACAGGCGTCGCGGGCGATGAAGGCCATGTCGCACCCTTTGCGCCTTAAAATCTTGTGCGTGCTGGGTGATCGCGAAATCAGCGTGCAGGACATTGTGGAAAATGTTGGTACCTCGCAAAGCAACATCTCCCAGCATTTGGCGATCTTGCGTGACAAAGGTGTGCTGCGCACGCGCAAGGACGCCAATCGAGTTTTCTATCGCGTGGGAGATGCCCGTACCCTCAAGTTGATCAGCATGATGCGCGACGTTTTTTGCGGTTTCACCAAATAGCACCAAATCTATTTGGCGTATTTCGCGCCGAAATGCATTTTTGGTTCTCTTGCCACAGTATCCGAACAGTGCGGTCTGTTCTCCGTGTAATCAATTGCATATCCTCGGGCCCGAGGCGTCTTCCGGCCTTGTATTGCTCAATCCATTAGCGGCATAGTATTGAAATATTATAATATGCTAATATATAAAGCTGGATGATCGATATTGTGCCGTTAACCCTTGTGGTTTCTCGGCGCAGATTCAAGAGAAAGGGGGTTGCATGGAGTTGCACCCGTTATACCGGCACCAGGGCCGACGTGGCTTGATGTGGGGTTTGCTGGCCTTGGCGTGGGTCTATCCTGCGTCTGCCGAAACTTTGAATTTTGCCCAGTGCGTGGAAACAGCACTTAAGCAAAATCCGAATTTGTTCGCCAGCCGGGCTCAGATCGAACAGGCTGAGGCCGGCCTGGAACAGGCTCGGGGCAGTCGCTTGCCGAAGGTGACGCTTTCCTTCAACGGCATGCGCAGTAACGATGCCCTGAATACTTTTGGCTTCAAGCTTTCCCAGCGGAATGCGACTTTCAACGACTTCGGCGCCGGTCAGTTCGACCCGACCAACCCCGGTGTGCTTGCGCTTGCACCGGAAAATCTCAATCATCCCGCCGCCGTCAATAATTTCAATACCCGCATCGAGGCGCAACTGCCGCTTTACACCGGCGGCATGATCGAAGGCTATATTGAGCAGGCGCAGTCCTATATCCGGGCGGCGCAACAGGGCGACCTTGCGGCGCGCCAGCAAGTCATTTTCCATGTGTTGCAGGCCTATGAGGGTGTACATGCTGCGCGTGCTTACGTGGATGTCGCGAAAAAGGGCGAAATCGCCGCGGAGTCGTATGTAAAGACCATAACTAGCCTGCTCAAACAGGGCGTGGTGGTCAAAAGCGACCTGCTTTCTGCCCGGATTCATCTCGAAAATGTGCGGATCCAGCATGCGCAAGCCAGGAATGCCGAAGCTTCCGCGCTGGACCAGTTGCACCTGCTGCTCGGCATGCCGCTTGCGCAGCCGCTGGACGTCGGTCCGCGCGTGTCGCCTGTGCCACTATCCGGCAAGCCGGTGCAACTGCGCGAACAAGCGCTGCTCGGCAACCCGGGGCTCAATGCCATGCGACATCAGTTGGAAGCCGCGGAAGCCAATGTAAAGGTGGCCAGGGCCGGGCTCTATCCTCAAGTGGGCCTGATGGCGCGCCAGGACTGGAATGACAAGAATGCCGGTTTTGACGCCAGCGCCTATACCCTGGGCGGAACGGTGTCGTGGAATGTGTTCGACGGTGGCGCCACGCATGGCGCCGTAGATCGTGCGGCAGCAGGCAAATCCGAACTTGCGGCGCGGCTGCGGCAGGCCGAAAACGGGGTTGAATTCCAGGTCGAAGAGGCCGGCCGCAAGGCGGATGAGGCCGAGCGGCGCGTGGCGGTGCGCGAGCTAGGCGTGACGCACGCGGAAGAAGCGTTGGGCCTGGTGGAGAAACGCTACAACAACGGCGTGACCACCATCACCGAGCTGCTCGCAGCTCGCGCCCAGCTCGACAAGGCGCGCGCGGACGTGGTGGCGGCGCAATACGATCTTGCCGTGCAGCGAGCCGGACTGCGGTTCGCGGTGGGCGAACTTGAACCAGAGATGAAATAGCGGAGCGGATGGCGATGAAATTGAAAACCCTGGTTTTTCCCTTGATGATTGCCGTGTCCGTCGTGCTTGGCGTACTCGCGGGTTGCAGCGACAAGCCCAAGGAAGGGCAGAAGGCCGTTTCCGGCGCGACCGTGCAGGCTACGCTGGTCACGGTTGAAAGCACATTGCTGCCCATCGTTTCGACTACGCCCGGCAGCGTGATTGCCGAGCAGCAGGCGCAGATCGCGTCGCGTCTGATGGGCTTCATCCGCGAAATGAATGTGCAGGAAGGACAAACCGTTGTGGCCGGGCAACGCCTGTTCACGGTGGACCCGACAGACATCCAGGGCCAGGTGAACATGGCCCGTGCCGGGCAGGCACAGGCAGATGCCGCGCTGGCCGATGCCAAAAACGATTACGAACGTTTCGGCGCGCTGTATAAGGAAGAGGCCATCCCCAAGCTGCAATGGGACAAGATTCGTCTCCAGTACCAAGTGAGCCAGCAGCAGGCGGCCGCAGCGCATGCGGCCCACGACACCGCGTCCGCGCAGATGAAATATGCCACCGTGTTGGCGCCGTTCGCAGGTGTCGTGACGCAGAAAATGGCACATGCCGGTGACCTTGCTGCGCCCGGCCGGCCCGTGCTGGCGCTGGAAAATACCGAGCGCTTGCAGGTCCAGACCAGCGTCCCACCCGATGTGTTCTCCCAGCTCAAGCCGGGTTCCGCAGTATCGATCCAGGTAAGCGGCAAGGGCGGGGATGTCGTCGGCAAGGTGGTGAATCTGGTGCCCGCGGCCGATCCGGTCACGCATAGCCATCTGGTCAAAATTGACCTGCCCCAGGGGCATGGGCTGAGAAGCGGCAGTTTCGTACAGGTCGCGTTCCCGCTCGGCACGCGTGCAGGCATTCGCATTCCTGCCAGCGCGATACTGGAGCGCGCCGGCATCACCGGCGTATTCGTGGCGGATGCACAGGGCGTGGTGCAGTATCGCATGGTGCGTACCGGCACCGCCACGAGCGGCAAGGTGGAAATCCAGGCCGGACTCAATCCCGGCGAACGGGTGGTGACTTCCTCTACAACCGAGCTGCAAAACGGCGACAAGGTGGTGAGCGGAGGAAAAGTCAATGGCTGAGTCGCACGACGCCCCTCTTAACAGCGCAGGCAAGATCGCGCGCCTGTTTCTGGAGTCGAAAATTACCGCCATGCTTATGCTGGCGGTGACGCTGGCCGGCGTCATGGCCCTGTTCGTGACCGCACGCGAATATAACCCGCAGATCGTGGTGCCCGCCGCCAATATCATCGTCGCCAAGCCGGGCGCTAACGCCGAGGAAGTTCACAACCTGGTGGTCAAGCCGCTGGAGGCGATCATGAACGCCCAGTCGGGCGTGAAGCATACCTTCGGCTATGCGGTGGCCGATTACGGCGTGGTGACGGTGCAGTTCGACGTGGGTGAAGATCAGGAAAGAAGCCTGGTCAAACTCTATAACCAGCTGATGCAGAACATGGATCGTTTGCCCGCCGGCGCCATGCAGCCGCTGGTCCGGCCCATCAACGTGGATGACGTGCCGATCATGACGCTCACCCTGAGTTCGTCACGGATGGATGATTATCAGTTGCGGCAGGTCGCAGAACGTGTGCTGGAGGAGCTGCGCAACGTGCCTGGTGTATCCTTCACCCAACTGGTGGGCGGCGCGCGGCGCGCGGTTAACGTGTGGATTTCGCCGGCCAAACTGGCTGCGGCGGGCTTGTCGCTGGACCAGGTGGACAAAATGATCGCCGGGGCCAACGTATCCATGCCCGCCGGGCAACTGGTCGACCAGAACCGCAATCATCCCTTGCGCATGTCCGGTGAAATCGGTGATGCGCGCGAGGTGGGCCGCATCATTATCGGCGCCCCGCAGGGGCGCCCGGTTTTCCTGGAGGATGTGGCGACCATCGAGGATGGCGCGGCGGAAACCGATGAACTGTCGCGTTTTGCATATGGACCCGCAGCGAATCAGCCGCTGCAACGCGGTGAGGCTCCGGCGGTCACTATTGCCATTGCCAAAAAAGCCGGCACCAATGCCGTGGTGGTGGCATCCACCGTGCTCGCCAAGCTGGATGCCCTGAAACGCCAGGCCATTCCGCAGGGGGTCAATGTCGCCGTCACCCGCGACGATGGCGCCAAGGCCAACGATGCGGTGAATACCCTGGTGGAGCACCTGGGTATCGCGATCGGTTCGGTGGTGATTATCCTGGTGTTCTTCCTTGGCTGGCGCGAGGCGGCCATCGTCACGCTGACGGTGCCGCTGATTCTGTTCGTGGTGCTGACCGTGGGACTGATCGCCGGCCAGACCATCAACCGCATCACACTGTTCGCGCTGATCCTGTCGCTCGGCCTGCTGGTCGATGCCGCCATCGTGGTGGTGGAAAACATTCACCGTCACATGCACCACGGCGGTGGCAAGGATTTCAAGCAAGCCCTGATCGAAGCCACCAACGAGATCGGCAATCCGACCAATATCGCCACCGTCGCGGTGATTCTGGCCTTCATTCCGATGGCTTTCGTCACCGGCATGATGGGGCCGTTCATGCGGCCGATTCCTTTCAACGTGCCGGTGGCGATGATCGCCTCGCTGGTCATCGCCTACATGGTGGTGCCGTGGGCAGCCAACCGCTGGCTCGCGGGCAAGGCGGCCAAGTCCTTGGCAGAGCGGCCGACGCTGGAGGAAAAGGCGTCCGATCCGAAAGATCCCTTGCATCGCGCCTACGTGGCCGTGATCACTCCCCTCATCCGCCACGCCGGGCGGCGCAATCTGTTGTTCCTGCTGGTGCTGGCCCTGCTGGCGGCCGCCATGATCCAGCCGGCCTGGCAGTTCGTGCGCCCGTCCGGACTGAACGGCCCGCTCTCCGCGTTGGGCGTGGAACTCAAAATGTTGCCCAACGACAACACCAACACTTTCCTGGTGCAGGTGGACACGCCCGCCGGCACCACGCTGGCCGAGACCGACCAGGTGGCGCGCGCGGTCGGCCAAGTGCTGGCCGGGACGCGCCATGTCACCGATTACCAGACTTTCCTTGGCATCACCGCGCCGGTGGATTTCGCGGCGTTGGTGCGCGGCGACGTGCTGAAACGCGGCGACAATCTGGCACAGGTGCGCGTTAACCTCAGCGACAAACATCACCGTGCGGAATCCTCCCATGAGATCGTGAACGCTTTCGATGCCGCGCTGGCGCCGCTGCGCAAGACTTTTCCGCAGGCCAGAATCAAGCTCTACGAAACGCCGCCCGGCCCGCCGGTGCAGTCGCAGATCCTGGCCGAACTGTATGGGCCGGACTACGACAAGCTGCGCGCCGCGGCGGCGGACGTGAACAATGCGTTCGGGCAGATTTACGGCATGGTCAATGTGGACGATTCCGTTACCGCCAGCGTGGACGCTTTCCACCTCAAGGTGAATCGGGAGAAGGCGATTCTCTCCGGCGTGGCGCCGGGACAGGTGGCCAAGTTGCTGCACGACTATGTGTCCGGTTTCTCCATCGGAACCCTGCATGTGGACGACGCGCGCGAACCGGTCAACATTACTGTGCGCCTGCCTCGCAGCGAACGCCAGACGCCGCAACAGATACTATCCATCCGTATCGCCAATGCGATGGGGCAGCAGGTACCTTTGTCGGCCATCGCCAGCATAGCGCCCGCACTCCAGGACAAACCCTTCTATGACCGCGACCAGCATCCCACGGTGATGGTGGGGGGCGAACTGCTCAAGTCCAGCCCGGTGTACGCAGTGCTTGCCCTGGACAAGATGCTCGCAGGCAAGACCTTGGCGCCCGGCATCGCCTTCAAGACCGGCAATCTCGGTTTCACCGAGGCCCAGCCCGACGACGTGATGGATTACCACCTGCTGTGGGGCGGCGAGATGCGCCTGACCCTGGACGTATTCCGCGACCTGGGCTCCGCATTCATCGTGGCGCTGGTGTTCATTTACCTGATGCTGGTGGGTTATTACAAGTCCTTCATGATGCCGCTGATCGTGATGGGTGCCATCCCGCTTACGCTGGTGGGCGTGTTTCCGGGCCACTGGATCACCCAGCAGGCATTTACCGCCACTTCCATGATCGGCGTCATCGCGCTGGCCGGCATCGTGGTACGCAACTCGCTGTTGCTCATCGATTTCATCGTGGATTACCGCAAACGCGGTTATGCGCTCGAGGAAGCGGTGATCGAGGCCGGTGCGGTGCGCTTCCGCCCCATCATGCTGACCGCGCTCGCCATCATCCTGGGCTCGGCCATCATGATTACCGATCCGGTGTTCGGCGGACTGGCAGTGTCGCTGATATTCGGCACATTTGCTTCCACCGTGCTTACGCTGGTGGTGATTCCGCTCATGTATTATTTGTGGGAACGCCGTTTAAATTCGGTCCGCACTTGATTTTTTCCGGGCAAGTCCCAAAATCCGATCTACTTTTCAGGAGTTGAACAATGACTGTCAACCGCATGGTCCGCATTATCGCGGGCTTTTTCATCCTGCTTTCACTGGCGCTCGGCGTGCAGGGCAGCCCGCTGTTTCATAATGTAAACTGGTTGTGGTTTACTGCTTTTGTAGGATTTAATTTGTTGCAGAGTGGTTTTACGCAATTCTGCCCCATGGACAGTATGCTGAAAAAACTGGGGTTCAAGGAAAGTTGCTGACCCTGCCGGGATCCTAGGGCGTGTTAACACTAATTTCTCGTCACAACCCTTCGGGACGGGGGCGATTTGGGCGCCCCCCTTTGTCACAAGCCGCTTGTTGTGGGCGGCACAACTGGCGCGTCTTGTTTCGCGGGCGGCATCCCAAATCGCCCCCGTCGCAGACGCGAAATTAGTGTTAACACGCCCTTAAAGAAAAGGAGTTGCAAACAGTGCAGTTCATACAAAACAATCTTGGCCTGGTAGCCCTGGTCCTGTTCAGCGGCGTAATGATCTTCTGGCCGATGGTGAGCCGCCGCATGTCCGGCATCAAGGAAGTCGGCATTACGGAAGCCACCCAGCTCATCAACCACCACGATGCACTGGTACTCGATGTGCGCGAGGATCAGGAATATGCCGGCGGACGCGTGCCGCACGCCAAGCATATTCCGCTGCGCCAGCTTTCCGGTCGCGTGCAGGAGCTGGAAAAGTTCAAGAGCAAGCCCATCATCGCCATCTGCCGTAGCGGTGCGCGTTCCGGGCATGGATGCAGCGTGCTGCGCAAGAACGGTTTCGAGCAGGTGTATAACCTGAGCGGTGGCATGACGGCCTGGCAACAGGCCAATATGCCGGTGGAACGAAAATAAATCCGGAAATATTAAGGAAACGAAATGGCAAAAGTGACCATGTACTGTACCGCTGTGTGCCCTTATTGCACCATGGCGGAGAAACTTCTCAACAGCAAGGGTGTGAGCGGGATCGACAAGATTCGCATCGACCTGGAGCCCGCCCGCCAGGACGAGATGATAGCGAAGACCGGACGTCGCACCGTGCCGCAGATTTACATCGATGACTACCATGTTGGCGGTTTCGACGACCTTTCCGCGCTCGACCGGGCCGGCAAGCTTGATCCGCTGCTGGCCAAGTAAAGAGGAGCAGCGGCCATGAACCTGGTATGCCCAGACTGCCAGGCGATCAACCGGGTGCCGGAAGATCGTCTGGGGCAAAATCCAAAGTGCGGCAAATGCGGCTCCGCGCTGCTGGCCGGCAAGCCGGTGGAGCTTGGCGCCGCCACTTTTTCCCGTTTTGTGAGCAAGAACGATTTGCCGCTGGTGGTGGATTTCTGGGCGCCGTGGTGCGGCCCGTGCAAGATGATGGCACCTGTATTCACCCAGGTGGCAGCGGAATTCGCGACCCGATTCCTTTTCGTCAAGGTGAATACCGAGGCGGAACAAGCCCTGGCGCAACAGTTCGGGATCCGCAGCATCCCCACGCTAGCACTGTTCAGGAATGGTGCTGAAGTGGATCGCGTGGCGGGAGCCATGGACGCGGGCAATCTGAAGAACTGGTTGCTGCGCCATTAGCCTGGCCCCATTTACCCGGCACTTCGCGTTACAATCCCCCTTTTTGCAGAGATTTTCCCATGAGTGAAGAACAGCAGCAGGCCGTTTTCGGCATCGAAAAAATCTACGTCAAGGACGTTTCCCTGGAAATCCCCAACGCCCCGCAAATTTTTCTCGAACAGGGCACTCCATCAATAGGTGTGGAGGTCCACACCAAGGCTGAGCAAATCGGTGAGAGCGTATTCGAGGCAGTCCTGACCGTGACGGTGACTTCCAAACTGGAAGGCGATAAAACCGTATTCCTGGTGGAGGCGGCTCAGGCCGGAATTTTCCGTATTCAGAACGTGCCCCAGGAAGAAATTTCTCCCCTGCTGGGCATTGCCTGCCCCAACATCCTCTACCCCTACGTGCGTGAAGTGGTTTCGGATATGGTCACGCGCGCCGGCTTTCCCCCGGTAGTCTTGCAGCCGATGAATTTCGAAACCATTTACAAACAGCAGAACCAGCCGGCAACTACTCACTGAAAGAGGAAAACAAGGCATGAAAGGCTGGCTCCCGGTCGTTTCGCTGTTGCTGGCAAGTGCCTTTTCTTCCGCTTCCCTGGCGCTGGAGTATCGTTCCATCGCATCCGACCGGACGGTCATGTACGATGCGCCTTCGTTGCAGGGACGAAAGCTTTTTCTCGCCAGCCGTTTTTATCCGGTCGAAATTATTGTCAGTCTAGAAGCCTTTGCCAAGGTGCGCGATGTTGCCGGCGAACTGGCCTGGGTGGAGAAGAAAAACCTCAGCGACAAACGCATGGTGCTGGTCAACGTGCCCCTTGCCGAAGTGCGCCAGGCCCCGGACATAAAGGCGTCCCTGGTGTTTCAGGCCGAACGTAGCGTGGTGCTGGAATTGCTGGAATATACCGGTACCGGATGGCTCCGGGTGCGCCATCCCGACGGCGCGGTCGGATTCATACGCATTGCCCAGGTGTGGGGCGCATGAACATCTCCGTTCTCGGAGGCGGTGCCTGGGGCACGGCGCTGGCGGCCAGTCTGGCCGGCCAGCATGGCGTGACGCTGTGGGCGCGCAATGCCTCGCAGGTGGCGGAAATGGCCGCAACCCGCTGCAATGCACGTTACCTGCCCGATGCGCCCCTTCCGGACAGCTTGCGCTTCGAGTCCAGGCTTCCGCTGGCGCTCGATGCCGCGCAACTGGTGCTGGCCGTCGTACCCAGCGCCGGATTGCGGCCATTGCTGCTTGAACTGACGACACTGGCGCCAGGCGTGCCGGTGGTTTGGGCTTGCAAGGGATTCGAGGCTGGCAGCCACAAGCTCCCGCATCAGGTGGCTGGTGAGGTGCTTGCGTCCAGCACCCCCAAGGGCGTTCTCTCCGGCCCGAGCTTCGCGCGGGAAGTCGCACTCGGTCTGCCCACGGCGTTGACGCTGGCTTCGCTGGACAAGGATTTCGCGCGTCAGACCGCGTTGGCTTTGCACAGTCACCGCTTGCGCGTTTATGCCAGCAGCGATGTGACAGGGGTGGAACTGGGCGGTGCGGTAAAAAATGTACTCGCCATAGCGGCCGGCATTTCCGATGGCATGCAGTTCGGCCACAACGCTCGCGCCGCCCTGATTACTCGCGGTCTGGCAGAAATCACCCGCCTGGGTCTCGCCCTGGGCGGGCGTCAGGAAACCTTCATGGGCCTGACCGGAATGGGGGATCTTATCCTGACTTGTACCGGCGACCTGTCACGCAATCGTCAGGTGGGCCTCAAGCTGGCTCAGGGCCATTCCCTGGACGAAATTCTCCGGGCTCTCGGCCATGTCGCGGAGGGTGTCAATACTGCCCGCGAAGTGCTCCAGTTGGCCCGGCAGTTTCAGGTCGACATGCCTATTACGCAAGCGGTTTACCAGGTTCTGTTCGAGGGTGTTGCGCCGAAGGCCGCGGTGGAAGACCTGCTGAGCCGGGAACCCAAGGCCGAAGCGGTTTCCTGATTATCTTAAACTATGCGGGCGGAGACTCGGCGATGCACACCCTGTTGCGTCCTGCCTGTTTCGCTGCATAGAGCGCGTGGTCTGCAGCCCGGAGCACGGTTTCTGAACTGGTGCCATGTTCCGGCATGGAGGCGATCCCCACGGAAATGCTTATCGCCGGCAATACCTTGTCGCCCCATGCGATGTTGAGATGCTGCAGGCGCGCAGCAATTTCGCTCATGCGCTTTGCCGCCTCTCCTGCCTCCGAGGCCGGCATGACGATCAATATTTCCTCGCCGCCATAGCGGTAGGCAATATCGCTCTGGCGCAGGCTGGTGCGGATGCAATTTGAAACCTCCGTCAATACGCGGTCGCCGGCCTCATGCCCGTGGATATCGTTGAATTTCTTGAAGTGATCGATGTCCACCATCGCCGCGCTGAAGGGTTTCTTCTCGCGTAATGCGCGCAGGATTTCGCGCTCCAGCGTTTCATCCAGATAGCGCCGGTTGAACAAGCCGGTCAGCGGGTCATGGGTGGCCTGCTCGCGCAATGCCTCGCGCAGGCGGATGTTGGACAGTGCCAGCGTCAAGGCCTCTCCCACGGTCACGCTGATTTGTACCAGGCGCATTCTCCGGTTCGGACTGCATCCCGGGGCGGCATGGATATGCAGCAGTCCCAGCGCCTCACCCTGAACTATCAGCGGAATTCCCATGTAGCCGCTGGTCGGACGTTCCTGGAAATGTTCGCAAGCCATATCCCTGGAAGGGTCGGGAACCTCGTGACGCTGTCCGCGCCGCATGGCCCAGCAACTGTCGAAATCGAACACGTCGAGAATATGCACGTCCTTGCCCCAACGTGCCACCGTCTCGAGAAAGCGGCCTTTTTGCGACACAATTGCCAGCGCCCCCCCCGCGCCAAGTTCCATTTCCGCGGCTTTGAGGGCAAATACGCGATAGGCCTCGTTCTCCGTCAGGCAGGTCTGCAGCAATTCGTTCATCTGATTCAACAGCATGAGATCCCTGGTCTGGGCACGCAGCTCCGAAATGGATTCGGCAAGCTGGGTGTGGTACTGCTGAAGTTTTTCCTCGGCGCGTTTTTCCTCGGTGATGTCTTCCAGTATGGCAAGGTAGTGGGTTATGTGGCTGTTCGGATCGGCGATAGGGGAAATGGATGCTTTTTCCCAAAAAAGTTCGCCATTCTTCTTCCTGTTACGGAATTCGCCGAACCACTCCTGGCCGCTGCTGATCGTAGTCCAGAGCTGTTGGTAAATGTCGCTCGGGGTCTGCCCTGACTTGAGGATGCGGGGCGTTTTCCCCCGCACTTCCGCCATTCTGAAACCGGTTACCTGGGTGAATTTGGGGTTGACATACTCAATCAAGCCGTCGGCGTCGGTAATAATGATCGAGACCGGGCTGAATTCCACCGCGCGGGACAGCTTGCGCAATTCATATTCGGTTTGCTTGTGGAGTTCGATTTCCAGCTGGAGGCGATGGTTGGCTTGCCAGAAATCCTGAGTTCGCTCGGCAAGGCTGTCATAGATCTCGTTCATGGCCTTGAGCAGGATTTCGTTGGAATCGGCCATATAGGCGACCGCCTGATTTCGCGCTTCCGCCGGTGGCGTGCCGGATTCAAGGGCGAGAATTTCCTTCGCCATCCGCATGTCGGTGCCAAGAATATGTGAAATCAGCCACTTGGTAAGGAAAGTGAGCGCTTGCCCGGTCACTTCGCCCGGGTTTTCATTCGCGGCAGCCCTGGCGTCGAGTGCTTGCTGCACAAACAGTGCGTGGGATTTTACGTGCGAGGCTTCAAATTCGGCGTCGATCTGATAACGGTGCATCAGATCTTCTTCGGTTTTGAAATGATAGACAGCGTAGTCGGCAAGCTCGTCGAAAACCTTGAGCAATTGATCCGGGTCTACCTGCTCTGCCTGCATCCTGGCGAGGGAATTGATGAGACGTACCAGTTTTTTGTGCTGCTGATCCACTTCCCGGATGCCGGTTTCATATTTTGCGCCCCAGACAAAAATTTCCGATTTTGAGGTATTGGTCATGGCGTAACGTGCCTATGAAAGGAGCGTTTGGGAATCAGAATGATGTTTTGATTCTACAGCAGCGTTTTACTGCATGGATAGTTGCTAAATTCCGCCGTTGAAACCCGACTGCCGCCAGGCCTCGAAAATCAACACTGCGGCGGCATTGGAGAGGTTCAGGCTGCGGTTTTGTGGTCGCATCGGCAGGCGAACGCGCCGCTCCGAGGGGAAGCTCGCCAAAATCTCTGCCGGCAAACCGCGGCTTTCCGGCCCGAACACGAATACGTCCCCGTCTCGATAGTTCACCTCGGTGTAACGCTTGGCCCCCTTTGTGGTTGCGGCAAACAGCCGCCGCCCGGCGAAATGATCCAGGCACGTCTGCCAGTTCGGGTGAACCTTGAGGGAGGCATATTCGTGATAATCCAGTCCTGCGCGTTGCAGTTGCTTGTCTTCCAGCGTGAAACCGAGCGGTTCCACCAGATGCAGTGCCGTGCCGGTGTTGGCGCAGAGGCGGATAATGTTGCCGGTGTTGGGGGGTATCTCCGGCTCAAAAAGAATGATTTCGAACAATTGCTTGTATCCGTGATGGAAAAACGTTAATTTAACACTATCAATGAGATGTGTTTAAGTTATAAGAATTAACATAAACCCCGAATATTCCATAAATCCTGCGCGACCTTGACGCGAATTTATGGAATATCGGGGTTAAACAACTGGAGCGGAGATGGCCAAACCCGAAAAATTCCGTCTCGGGGAAGTACTGATACAGCAAAAGCTGCTTACCGAAGAGCAGTTGATGATGGCGCTGGGAGAGCAGAAAAAAAGCGGGCGCAAGCTGGGCCGGGTTCTGGTCGAAAACAGCTTTGTCACCGAAGAAGGCATCGCCGAGGCCGTTGCGCGCCAGTTGCAGATTCCCTTTATCAATCTCAAGTTTTACAACGTCAATTCCGAACTAGTGAACAAACTGCCGGAAACCCAGGCCCGCCGCTTCCGCGCGCTGGTGCTGGAGGATCGGGGCAGCTCGCTGCTGGTGGGGATGGGTGATCCATCCGACCTGTTTGCCTACGACGAACTGGCGCGCGTGCTCAAGCGCGACATCGATCTGGCGGCAGTGGCGGAAAGCCAGTTGTTGCAAACCATTGACCGCGTCTATCGCCGCACCGATCAGATCAGCGGCCTGGCCCAGGCGCTGGGGGATGAGCTGGGCGAGACGGTGGTGGATTTCGGCGGTGTTGGCGCCGCCAACCTCGAAGAAGCGCCGGTGGTCAAGCTGTTGCAGACCATGTTCGAGGATGCGACCCAGGTCCGGGCCTCGGACATCCATATCGAACCCCAGGAAAGCAAGCTGCAAATCCGTTTCCGTATCGATGGCGTACTGCACCTGCAAACAGAAACCGACAACAAGATTGCAGCGGCGCTGGTGCTGCGGCTCAAACTCACGTCCGGCCTCGATATCTCGGAAAAACGCCTGCCCCAGGACGGCCGCTTCAATATCAAGGTACGCGGCCAGTCGGTCGATGTGCGTATTTCCTCCATGCCCACCCAGCATGGGGAGTCGGTGGTAATGCGTCTGCTCAACCAGAGCGGCGGCATCCTGACCCTGGATAAACTCGGTATGCCACCAGACATGCTGGAGCGCTTCCGCAAGATCCTGCATCGCCCCAACGGCATGGTGCTGGTTACCGGCCCTACCGGCAGCGGCAAGACCACCACCCTGTATTCCGCGCTGGCGGAGCTTAACTCGATTGAATCCAAGATCATCACCGTGGAAGACCCGGTGGAATACCGCCTGCCCGGCATCAACCAGGTGCAGGTGAACGAAAAAATCGATCTTTCCTTTGCCCGCGTATTGCGTTCCACCTTGCGCCAGGATCCGGATATTATCCTGGTGGGAGAAATCCGCGACCAGGAAACCGCCCAGATCGGCCTGCGCGCCGCCATGACCGGCCACATGGTGCTTTCCACCCTGCACACCAACGATGCAATCAGCACCCCGATCCGCCTCATCGACATGGGCGTGCCGCGTTTCATGGTGGCGACCTCGTTACAGGTGGTACTTGCCCAGCGTCTGGTGCGGCTGGTGTGCGAAAGTTGTGCCGAGCCCTATGCGCTCAAGCCTTACGAACATGAATGGCTGAAGCTCGAACTGAAGGACGAAGTGGATCAACATAGTTATGTGCATGGCCGCGGCTGTACCATCTGTAACGGCACCGGATTCCAGGGGCGCATGGGTATCTATGAAATGCTGGAGATGAGCTTCGAAATGGTCGAAGCCGCCAACCACCACGAACCGATCCATTTCATGAATCTTGCCCGCAAGCAGATGGCGGGCAGGACGCTACGCAGCCAGGCAGTGAGTGAAGTAATCAAAGGCCGGACTACAGCGGCGGAAGCGATGCGCATCAGTAACCAGTTCGAGGATTGAAAGTATGCGTCTGACGGCAGAACAGGTTGAGGCGATCAAGCAGGAAACAGAACATTATTTCGGTCCCGGAACGGAAGTCTGGTTGTTCGGGTCCCGCGTTGACGATAATGGTCGGGGTGGGGATATAGATCTTTATGTGCAGCCCCAAATTGAAGCGGCTGAACAGCTGGTTGCCGCACGTTTTGCTTTTCTGGCGCGACTCAAGCGGCGAATTGGCGACCGCAAAATCGATGTGGTTCTACACCGCAAAGGCGGTGATGAACTTCCTGTATATGCGCTGGCGCGTCGTGATGGAGTGCATTTGTGAATATTTACTTTGTGGCGCTGCTTGCTCAATGTGAAACTCATGCGCGCCGAATGCGGTGGGCGATGGAGCGCTACAAGGCAAAACTGCCGCTAAGCTCCGAGGAATTGCGCAAGCTCGACGACGAAGCCATTGCGGTTCTGGATCAATTTACCACGCGCTTTGCAAAACTGCAGGACACCATGGGTGCCAAGCTGTTTCCCGCAGTATTGGAATTAACCAGGGAACCTGGAGATTTCCCCGCTTACCTGGACAAGCTGGACCGGCTGGAAAAGATCGGTGCGCTGCCTTCTGCCGACGAGTGGCTGGAAATGCGAGAAATCCGCAATGCCTTTGCCCATGATTATCCAGAAGACAGCGAATTACAGGTGGCAACCTTGAATCGGGCATTTGTGGCTGCGCAGCGGCTGGTTGAAATTCTGCAACAGGTAAATACTTTTGCGGCGCCTTACCTGGCGCGTGATCATGGATAAGCGGACGATTTGAATGCCATTTTTTGCCTATAAAGCCCGCAATTCTCGCGGTGAACTGATCGAGGGCATCCAGGAGGGTGCCGACAGCGCGGCAGTGGCGGACATGCTGTTCAGCAACGGTGTCACACCGGTGGAAATCGCCGTCTCCGCAAAAGGACCGGCGGCGCAGGGCGAAAGTCTGCTGGAGCGCTTGCAGCGGCAGAAAATCACCGCCGTGGATGTAATGCTGTTTTCGCGCCAGATGTACACCTTGCTCAAGGCTGGCGTGCCGATCATGCGCGCCCTGGCCGGTTTGCAGGAGTCCAGCCACAACCATACCATGAGAAAAGTCTTGCAGGATATGCGTGAAAGTCTGGATAGCGGACGCGAGCTTTCCGCCGCCATGCGGCAGCATCCGAAAGTATTCGACGCGTTTTACATCAGCATGGTGCGGGTGGGCGAAGCGACAGGCATGCTGGATGAAATTTTCCTGCGTCTCTTTTATTACCTGGAATTCGAGAAATCGACCAAGGACAAAATCAAAGCGGCGATGCGTTACCCCTCCTTCGTGATTATCGCGATGGTGGTGGCGATTGCCATTATCAATATTTTTGTCATTCCAGCCTTTGCCAATGTTTACAAGGGATTCCATGCTGAATTGCCGTTGATGACCCGGATCCTGGTTGCCAGTTCGGAATTTACCGTGAAGTTCTGGCCGCTCATACTCATGGCGCTGGCGGGCGCGTTTTACGGTTTTCGTCTGTATGTTGCCACACCCGTGGGGCGCTATCAGTGGGACAGGATCAAATTGCGCCTACCGGTGGTTGGCAGCATTGTCGAAAAGGCAACCCTCGCCCGCTTTGCCCGCAGTTACGCCCTCACCAGTCGCAGTGGCGTGCCCATCGTGCAGGGCCTGAGCGTGGTGGCGCAGGTGGTGGACAATGATTTCATCGCCAAAAAAATAGACAATATTCGCGAAGGCGTGGAACGTGGCGACAGCATATTGCGCACTGCTTCCGCCTCCGGCGTGTTCACCCCGGTGGTGTTGCAAATGGTGGCAGTGGGGGAGGAGACCGGTGAACTGGATGACCTGATGCAGGAAATTGCCGAGATGTACGAGCGCGAAGTCGCATACGAAGTGGACAATCTGTCCGCCAAGATCGAACCAATCCTGATTGTTGGCCTGGGGATACTGGTGCTAATTCTGGCGCTGGGCATATTCCTGCCGATCTGGGATCTGGGTAAGGTGGCGCTGAAAAAATAATGGGCCCGGGACGGATGGGCAAAATGGGTCTAATCCCGGCTAATTTTCGCATAGGGAAGGAAAAGGGCCTTACTCTGTTTGAGCTGGCTATTGTTGCTGCAATACTGGGGATTCTGGCGTTAGTCTTGCTTGATAGAGTGCTGGTTTATCAAGAAATGGCGGAAAAAACGGTGGTCGAATTGACAGCCATGAATATGCGTTCAGGTATGCGATATCGGGTGGCGGAATTGATGGTCCATAATCAGGAGGGCGAAATCGCCGCTATGGTTGGGGAGAACCCGGTTAAGTGGCTGGAAACAGTTCCGCCGAACTATTTAGGTGAGTTGAATGGGCCGCAGGAGAATGAAATTTCCCCCGGTAACTGGTATTTCGATAAAAATCAGCGAGAGCTTCATTATCGTGTCAAAAGAGAGAGAAATTTTGTGTCAGGGCCTAGCGGGAAGCATGAGCTTCGTTTTCGTGTGATGCCCTCGACCAGAAGGGCAGAAGCTGGCGGTGCGGAAATGCCGGTGCAAGGGGTGACACTGACTTTGGTTGAACCATATCGTTGGTTTTAACGTGTTTTGGCTGTTTCAGTAGCGTTTTAACTTGAGGTGGTTCTTAAGTTAAGGTAAATTCGGCCGATATTACTAAATAGATATAAAGGTACTTAAAATGAGCGCATCGCAAAAAGGTTTTACTTTGATTGAACTGGTGGTAGTGATGACCATTATCGCCATTTTGGCGGCGGTGGCCCTGCCAAAATTTACCAACCTGCAAAGAGATGCGCGCGTTGCCAAATTAAATGCGGCGCGTGGCGCGATAGGCGCTGCCGCTGCTCTCGTTCATGGCACCTATCTGGCTCGCGCTGGTGTGGCTGACGCTGCGGCCTGCCCCGGTGGGGGTACGGCGACCAATGCTTTAAGTGGCACTTTGTGCACCGAGGCCGGATTGATAAACCTTACCAACGGTTACCCCGCGAGCCCTGCGCTCGGTACGGCAGGCATTATTTCTGCGGCGGGTCTCACTTTTGTGTTTAATCCCACCTTGGCGCAGCTCAATACGGAAGGTTTTGGCGCTTCAGTTGCTGGTGGCGTGACAACAATTTCAGTAATCGGCGGCACGGGTACAACTGGCGCGGCTGGTGCACAAGTCAATGCAACTTGCTCTTTTACCTATACGGCCGCTGCCGCTAATGCAGCGCCAACAATCAGCGCATCTACTCCCACTGGTTGCTGATTTCGAGTCTGTTTTTTGTGATATAAATGTGTAAGCTGGGTTATTTTTAGAGGAGATTTTTATGAAAACGCAAAAAGGCTTCACCCTGATTGAACTGGTCGTGGTGATCGTGATTCTCGGTATTCTGGCAGCGACAGCGTTGCCGAAGTTTGTCGATCTGAGCAAGGATGCACGCGCGGGTGTAATGAAAGGGGTGGAGGCGGCGATGCGCGGGGCGGATACCATGGTTTATGCCAAGGCGGCTGCAAAAGGCGTAGCTTCAGCCGCGACGGGGACCGTTGTGGTTCTTGGCCAAACTATTAACACAGTGTATGGCTATTCGGCAACGGTTGGCACGGATATGAGCAAAGTTCTAAGCTTGAATCCGGCTAGCGATTTTTTGGTTAGCGCGTCCGCAATCTCTCACACTGGCGCGACTACCACAACAACTTGCAAAGTTACTTTTAGTGCGGCTACTAGCGCACTCGTTCCCCCGACCTATGTTTCGACCATAACAGGTTGTTAACAGCTAAACGTCATTGCCTGATGTGGCAGGGGACGGAGAGGCAGAATCGCCTTTCCGCCCTTTGCCTTTGATACGTTCCCCTACCTTCCGGTAATACTCCCTTAAAGCGCTTTCCAGATTGTTGATGTCGATTAAATCAAACTCTGCTCTGGCCTCCTCGATTTGGCCGGAATAATAGAGCAACTCCACCAAAATCAAGCGTTTGCCATCAAGTGGTGCAATTGCGATTCCCTCGCGCAGCGCCCGAATAGCAGGCTCAACTTGCCCTCCATCGATCGCAAGATCCGCCATGAAATAGAAACACACGGCGCGGTTCCGCCCGGCGGTCCAACGGTGATTAGCTGCTGCTGCTGTGAGAATTCGAGTGATGAGATCCTTGAGCACCGGGCTGTTTCCTGCTTTCTTGACAGTTGCTGCTGAAAACAGCAGCAATTGGGATTCGCCATAAGCACTGAGTGGAAACCGTTCCAGCCTTTCGATGATTTGTCCGGCAATGACGGGTGACGGGGCGTTGTTAAGTGCATGAATGCTGAGATTGAGCATGGCAATCAAATGCCCGACTTCCCTGGGCTCGAGTTCTGCCGCTTTTCCATAAAGCTGTGCCGCGCTCTCATAACGGCCTTGCCAGTCTTCCGAGTATGCGAGTGAGGACCAGGGGCGAGGGGACGCCGGATTGTGGGTAAGCTCGAAGCGGTAAAAATTTCCCGGAGTTGACCACTGTGTAACACGCGTATGTAATTGATCGGCCAGTCCGATAGTCAGGATGGCGATCAGCGCCGCATGCAGGCCGCTGCGCAGATGGGCGGCGATTCTCGAGTGCAGGAGTCCGTGACCGACGGCAAACAGAATCCCGTAGCTGGCCAGATAGTTGCGATGTTCAAATCTGAGTTCGAGAGGGATGACGGTGGATTCCAGCAGGTGTCCTGCCAGGAACCACCCGCAGGCGAATACAAAAGGCCGCCACAAGTTTTTCCACACACCAAACGCGGCTCCTCCAGCCAAAATGAAGAATGCCAAGATGGCGGCAATCGTGCTTGGTGGAGACAAAAATCCGCGTGAAATCTCAACTCCGCTATCGAATAGCGACATTTGATTCACACGGGGAAGTAAAATTTGCCCGAGGTAGGAAAACAGGATGCGGAATTCCGTCAACAAGCGCTCTGTTTGAGTGAATTCCCTGCCGAGGTTGGGCGGGCTGACCCATATGTAAGTCAGGTAGCCGAGCAACGCGAAGGTCGACAAACCCAGTACCGTAAATACTCCTATTGCGGATGTTTTTTGAGCTTGAGTCACGAACCGGAAAAACACGGCTTCCACCACGAGCAGGTAAACCGGCAACAATGCGCCATTTTCCTTGCTGAGCAATGCCAGCGTCCCAAAGCCGGCAAGACCCATAAGGATTCGGGCCAGTCCCCCACCTGTCTTTCCATCAAGCATCAGCTCTCTGCCGCGAACATAGAGCAAAACTCCCGCCACAGTAAAAAGCGCGGTCAGTTCTGTCATGCGCTGGACGGTATAAAGAACGGTGGAAACGTGAAGCGGATGCAGCGCCCATAAGACTGTGATCAGCGCAGCGCCATAGCGGCGCTGAATGTTATTTTCAGGAACGGACGCCGACAGGCGGCCAAGCAGGCGGTCGGTGAGGAAGAACAGCAACAGCGCGGTCGTCAAGTGGATGACGATATTTACAATCTTGTAAAAAAAGGGATCCAGTCCATTAAAATAATAATTGAGCGCGAAGCTCAACATGGCCACAGGGCGCCTCAGCAGGCCGGCATTGCTGGAAAACGCGGCATCAAGCAATGAGGAAAGCGTGATTTCCTTGATCTGAAGTTGCTTGTTGAGGACGATGCTGGAAAAATCGTCCAGTACAAACGGACCGCCCGCACCGGCGTAATAAAGTACAAACGTCGTTATCAGTAGCCCAAACGCCAGCCACCATCCGTGGGTTTTGTTTTCGGATCGGGTCGTAAAGGATAAAAGCCGCAAAATGATGACCTGCACCGTCGATTTAAAAGACGGTAGTATATATAGTTAACGGGGCTAACATCGGGCGTGCCTTGCCAACAGGGAATGCGGCGACTCTGCTTGAGTATTGGACTGCCAGTTTTCGGATGGGCCGGTTTTGGGGTGATGCATGGGGGAGGAGTACATGGCGATGGGTTTGATGATGCCCTTGGTAACGCTGGGACGCATTCGCCCTTTCAATGAGCCGTGCGGCGCAATCCGTGGTGCTGGCACGCGCCATGCAGGCTTCACTCTGGTGGAACTGGTCGTCACCCTGGTCATCGTTGGCATCCTGGCCGCATTTGCTGCACCGCGCTTCTTTGGTACGCACGGATTCGAGGAGCGCGGATTTCATGACGAAACCATGTTCGCACTGCGTTTCGCGCAAAAGGCCGCGATAGCCCAGCGGCGGCTGGTTTGCGTCGAATTCCCGAATGATAAAACGGTCAGGCTGCGAATTGCTTCCGTGAATCCTGCCATCGCCTGCAATACCAACCTGACCGGCCCGGACGGGAAAACGCCCTATACCATCGATGCGACAGCCGACACCAAGTACCGCAACGCGGACGTCAAGTTTTCCGCGTTTCCCGCCACTGTGAATTTTGACCCGTTAGGCAAGCCCAATGCCGCAGCAACGGTTACAGTATCCGGCTTTTCCCCTTCGATCACGGTAGCGGCCGAGACCGGCTATGTGTATTGATTGCGCCCTGAAAACCCAGGACAGCCAGTGCGGCATTTCGCTGATCGAAGTGCTCGTGTTCATCGTGGTCGTCAGCGTAGGCGTGGTGGGGCTGATGTCGGTATTGAACAGCTCGTTGAGATATAGTGCCGATCCGATGTTGCGCAAACAGGCGCTGGCAGTTGCCGAGGCGCTGCTGGAGGAGGTGCAGACCATGCCCTTCACCGACTGCGACCCGGAGGGCTATGATTCGGTGGCAACGCCTCCCACCTGTGTGCAGGCCGAGGCAATGGGGCGGGAAGCCGCTTATGCCAGCCAGCTTGCGGACGAGTCGCGTCCCTCCCTTGTCACCCCCTTCGATAACGTCAATGATTACAATAACTTTACGCTTCCAGGTGGCGGAGCGGATATTGGCGGATTGGTCTTCGTGCCGACTGGCTATAGCGCAACGGTGACGGTGATTCCAGAGGCGCTTTCGACCATTCCCGTAGCGGATGCGTTGCGTATCACGGTGACGGTCAGCTATAACGGTGGTAACGACAGCATTGTCATGGAAGGCTATCGCACCCGCTATGCG
Organism: Sulfuricellaceae bacterium; assembly: GCA_031426915.1. Lineage (GTDB taxonomy): Bacteria > Pseudomonadota > Gammaproteobacteria > Burkholderiales > Sulfuricellaceae > Sulfurimicrobium. The sequence continues at coordinate 43,490 of JASJPB010000018.1, forward strand.
CCCAACGACATGCCATGATGAGATGCCGATAGCCATGACAAGATTTCAGCGCGGATTTACCCTGGTCGAGACCGTGGTGGCGATTGTCATCACCGGCATTGTTGCGGCCATGGTGAGCATGTTCATTCGTACCCCGATCCAGCAATACATGGATGCGGAAGCCCGTGCCGCCATCACCGATGCGGCCGACACCGCCCTGCGCCGCATCGGGCGCGATTTGCGTCTGGCGCTTCCCAATAGCGTCCGTGTTGATCCTACAAGAAAATATATCGAGTTCCTGCAGACCAGCGGGGGAGGACGTTACCTGGCGGAGGAGGATAGTGCTGCCGGCAATATCCTGGATTTCATGGATGCCAGCAAGCTGACTTTTGACGTGCTTGGCCCGATACCGACGATTTCCGCCGGCGATTCGATCGTGGTCTACAACCTCGGCCCCGGAATCAGCCCGGCGGACGCGTATTGTGCTTCAGCCGCAGGCTGCAACAATCGCGCTGTCGTGGATAGCGTCGCCGCCAAGACTGTGACTTTGTTGTTCAATTCTTTCGGTGCGCAGGCGCCTGCCGAGAAAATGCGCTCTCCCAATCGTCGTTTCCAGGTGGTCACTGGTCCGGTCAGCTATGGATGCGCCGGAGGCACATTGACGCGTTATTCCGGGTATGCGATTGCAGTCGCTCAATCGACCACGCCAGGGGGAACGGCAGCGGTACTGGCAACGGGTGTGACGGATTGCTCTTTCTCTTACGCGCCTCTCAACCAACGCAGTGCGCTGGTGGGCTTGTGGATCAAGCTGCAAAACAGCGCGGGCGATGAATGGATTACCCTGTTTCATCAGATTCATGTGGATAATTCGCCATGAACTCTCACCACCCTCAAGCCCTGTCCGGGTTCGCCCTGGTCAACGCGATTTTCCTGCTGCTGCTGATGGCTGCGCTGGCCGCGCTGGTGGCCAATTTGGCCACCTCCCAGCATGCCAGTTCGGCCATGGACGTGCAGGGTTCGCGTGCTTACCAGGCCGCGCGGGCTGGCATCGAGTGGGGAGCGTACAAAATATTGAATCCACCAGCAGCCTGCTTTGCCACTACATCCTTCGTGCCCCCAGCGCCGACATTATCTTCGTTTACGGTAACGGTTACCTGCAACACAACTGTAACTTCGGGTGTCACGGTATACAGCATCCAGTCAACAGCCTGTAACGAGCCCAGTGCGGGTAGTTGTCCGGGTGTGCCTGGCACCGCTCACTACACCGAGCGGCAGATTGAGGTGAGTTTGTAAATGGCCTGGGCGATTAACTGCAAAGCTGGGGTAGGCGCTCATGATGCGCCGGCTGGTTTGGCCATTCCAGGGAGTGAAAAATTGAACTGGCCGCAAAATTCGCGAATTCATGAAAAAATCACTGGATTCGCAAAGCTTGATGGAGAACGTTATGGGTAACCGTGGTCTGTCCTTTGTGGTCGATGTCGTTCGCCCGGTTATTTTCCGGCTTGTGTGTGTCGTCCTTGGAGCCCTGGCCGTTGTCGGGAATGCCAGCGCCGCACTGACGATCAATTCCGTCACGCTGAATGGCGGCGCGAGTGTCACCGTGGCACCCGGCGCCACCATTTCTGCGGTCGTCACAGAGACCAATAATGGAGGCTCGAACTGGCGCTCCATCCGGTTTACGACCAACCCCGCCACAACCACCACCTGCATCAATACGCCAAATCACGACGGTAACGGGACATACAGCGAGACCTTCAACATCACAGCGCCCGCCGCTGCCGGAACCTATGATGCGATATTCCGCGCTTCCAGTGACAACGCTTGCGGGGGGACGACGAGCGCTCTGTTTACGCTGCCAGCCGGCATTGTTGTCGTCCAGCCGCCGCCTTCGGTGATCTCGATCAACCGCTCCACTTTCGACCCGACCGCCGCGAACACCTCGGTGACATGGGCCGTGACCTTCGATTACAGCGTGACCGGCGTGGATGCTTCGGATTTCGCGCTGGTACAGTCAGGAGGAGTGACAGGCGCAAGCATTACTTCGGTTACCGGCGGCGGAACGGCCTGGACTGTTACCGCCAATACTGGGACGGGTCCGACGGGTACCTTGCGGCTCGACCTGGTTGACAACGATACGATCCTTTCGGGTGGGCTACCCCTGGGAGGCGCTGGGGCGGGTAATGGCAATTTTTCCGGGCAGTCCTATACCCTGGTGCAATCGGTGTGCGCCACCACCGCCAGCGTCATCTTCTGCGACGACTTCGAGCGCTCGAACTCGGGAGTAGTGGGCAACGGTTGGACAATTACGCCCGCCAGTGTCACCAATTGCACCGGGGCCGCCGGCAACACCGGCTGCGCCGGTATCGACCGCGACATTCCGCCTTTCAACAATTACACCGTTCCCCACGCCAATACCACGCGATCTATGTTTACGCGCTGGAACATCGTGTCGGTGGACAGCCCGACCATTGACCTGGCAGGCCGTCCAGCGGCCATCCTCAGTTTCTGGATGCGGCGCGGCGGGGATGCGTTCAGCGAATATCCCGAGGCGGCCGGCGAAAATTATCTGGTGCAATACTGGGACGGCACGGCCTGGCAAATCCTGGCGCAATACCCGTCCGGGGTCATGCAGGGGCAGGTGTTCACGCCGGTGATTCAATTGCCTCCCGAGGCGCTTCATGCGAATTTCAAACTGCGCTTCTATCAGCCTTCCGGCAGCGGCAAAACCGGCTCTGGCGGCGCGCCTGGTGTGGTGGGTTACGATTACTGGCACATGGACGACATCGTTATCGTCCAGGCGCCCGCAAGCAGTTACAGCGGCGCGTTCTGCGACAATTTCGAAGGGGGTGTGGGGCGCTGGAGTTTCACTGCGGAAGGTGCGCCCGGGGGTTCCAACATCGGCGACGCCAGCCTGGGCACGACCGATTTCCTGTCGGCGGGCCACGAACTGGATATGCGCTGGGGCTATGTGGTCGCTTCCACGCTGCGCACCGACATGACCGGCGTGACCGGCAATATCGACTATTGGGTCAAGAGCGGGGGTGGGACCACCAACCGCGCTCCCGATGCGGCAACTGAAAACCTGGTGGTCGAATACTACAATAGCGGCGGCACCTGGACGCAACTGGCGCAATACCTGGCCAACGGCAGCACCACCAGCACGATTTACAATGGCAGCCATGTGCTTCCGGCGGATGCCAAACATCCGGGCTTTCGTCTGCGTTTCCGCCAGTTGGCCGGCAGCGGCTATGATCTGGACTACTGGCACATCGACGACGTCTGCGTCGGAACGATTCTCCCGACCGCCGACCTTGCCCTGGCCATGACTCGTGGGGCTTCGCTGATACCGGGCACCAATATTCCTTATACGCTCACTGTGACCAACAACGGTCCGGGAACCCTGAACGGTTCTCTCGAAATCGTCGATACCCTGCCGGCGAGCCTGAGCTATTTTTCCGCATCCGGCAGCGGATGGTCGTGCAGCGTGAATGCGCAGATCGTCACCTGCACCTGGAGCGGCACGCTCGCCAGCGGCGCTTCTGCGCCCGCGTTGACGCTGACGGCTGGTTTATCCCTCACTGCCTCAGGAACGATCACCAATACTGCAACGGTGACTGGAACAGTGATCGACAATACCCCCGCCAACAATACTGCTACCGAGAGCGGCAACGTTATCGTTGCAACTCTGATCGCCCAGTACCACCTTGAGGAGGCGATCTGGAACGGTACGTCAGGCGAGGTGAAAGATACGGCAGGCTACGCCGGCGGACCGTTCAACGGCAGCTCGATCGGCAGCGCGTTCCCCGCGCCGGCGCTGTCGAGCCCGGCGCGTTCCGGCAATCCCGGCACTTGCGGCTATGCCGGCATGCCCGGCCCCACAGCCAATGGCGGCGCCTTCACCATCACCGGCCTGCCCGTTTCCACCAGTGCCGGAGCCAAGACCAGCGTCGCCTTCTGGATGTACTGGGACGGCACGGACAGCGTCATGCCCATTGGCTGGGCGCAGCATGACCTTTGGCTGCAAGGGGGCTCGTTCGGTTTTAACACGGCCAACAGCGACATTTACGGTGTCTCCTCGGCAACCCTGGCCAATGGCTGGCATCATGTGGTGGCCGTGTTCACCAATGGCAGCGTGGCATCCAACCAGCTTTACATCGATGGTGCCTTGCAGGCCCTCAGTCAGCGCCAAGGTACACCCAACCTCGCCAGTGCCACCGTTGGTGCCACCTTGCGGGTGGGCGGATGGACGCAGGATAGCGGTTACCGCTTCGCGGGGCGCATTGACGAGGTGCATGTATACAAGGATGCGCTGGTCCAGGCGGATGTGACGGCGCTTTACAATGCGACCCATGTCTGCACGGCGGCGGTTGACCATTACGAGCTGTCCTTGCCGACTAGCGGTATCGCCTGTCTCGCGGCCACGGCCACGGTTACCGCCTGCGCCAACAGCAGCAGTCCATGTACCAACCCATCCGCCGTGGTCAACGGCCAGACCGCCACTCTGGCGACGAATGGCGGAGCCCTGGGCTCTTCCACGGTGACTTTCAACGCTTCCGGAGTGGGCAGCACCACGCTCAGCTATCCGTCCCTGACCGTGGATGGCACGGCGGTGACGGTGACTCTCTCCGGTGAGCTGGTGGCCGCCATCAATCCGCGCAAATGTTGTCCGGATGGTGCAAGCTGTGTGGTGGCCAACAGCTGCTCGATCACTTTCAACACTGCGGGATTCATTTTCGCGGACACCGCCGATAGCACAGCGGCGTGGACTGTTCCGACCCAGGTGGCCGGCACCTCCAGCGGTACCCACTATCTGCGCTCGGTGCAGACCAACACCTTCACCAAGAAGTGTGAGAGCGGCCTGACCGGCGCCAATGTCCCGGTCAATTTCGCCTATCGCTGCGTCGATCCGGCCACCTGTTATTCGAGCAACCTGATGAGCGTGAACGGGGGAACCGCCACCACCATCACGCGTAACGACAACAGCGTACTGGATGCCGCGCTCAGCTACCTGCCGGTCAACATGAATTTCGACGCCAACGGCAACGCGCCTTTCACCTTCGTTTACAGTGATGTGGGACGGGTCAAGCTGTATGCCAGGAAAACGCTCACCGCCGATGCAACCAAGACGCCACCGGTGACGGCGCACACGCTCAGCGGGAATTCCAATGCCTTTGTGGTCAAGCCAGACCATTTCGTCCTGTCCAATATCCAGCAGACGGCGGTGCCGAATCTGGCGAATCCCGGAGCGAGCGACGCCACGGGCACGAAATTCGTGAAAGCGGGCGAGGCGTTCTCCGCCACCGTCGCCGCCGTGACCTCGACCGGGAGCACAGCGTACAGCTACGGTCGTGAAACCACGGCAGAAGGCGTGAAGCTGACTTCCGCGCTGGTGACTGGCCTGGGGCTGACCAATAATCCGGTGCTGAGCAACAATACCGTTTTCGGCGCCTTTACCAATGGCGTGGCGATGGGGACGACGTTTGCATGGAACGAGGTCGGCATCATCACGCTGACACCGAGCGTGGCTGATGCCGATTACCTGGGTGTGGGCGAGGTGACGGGTACGACCAGCGGCAATGTTGGACGTTTCTATGCGGCACAGTTCGCGCTGACCAATGGCGCGCTCGGGAATCGCGCCGATCTGGGGAAAACAGGCTCAATTTCAATTATCGCGCCCTCTACGCTGACACTTGCCGCCGCTGCGGGCGTTCAGGCCGGTGACGAGCTCAAGATTGTCGGCGCCGGGGCGGGGGGGTCGACGTTGTCGACGACAGCGGCCGCGGTCAGTGCCGACGGGCTGACTGTCACGCTGGCTGCGCCTGCATCCGCGGCAGTGGCCAACACTCCTGTTTATATGGGCAAGTTCACTTATATCGGCGAGCCCCTGCATGCCTTGTTCACCCTGACCGCCAAGGCGGTGGATGGAACGACGACGCTGCAAAACTATAACTGGTCGGCAACGGCGGCGAATCAGTTCGCCAAGCTGGATCCGACAGCGGCTGTTACGGTGGGGACGGGAGGGCCACTCGCACTGGGTGCGGTCAATAGCGCCGCGACCCGGACTCCGTTCCAGCCCTGTCCTGCGACGCCCGCGCACCCATGCCTGATACCTACGCAGGCCACGGCGGGGACTTTCGCGGCCGGCGTGGCGAATATCACCGTTCCCTTTACGCTTTATCGAGGCACTACAGCTGTCGGCCCTTATGCCTTGCTGGATGTGGGCGTGGCGCCGCAGGATAGCGATGGGGCGATTTTGCCGGCCTATGATCTGGATACCGTGAACGTGGTGGCGGGCACCAACAATCACGCCAAGGTAGGTAGCAGCACCGAAGCGCGTTTCGGCCGCCTGACCCTGTCCAATGCCTATGGGTCCGAACTGCTTAAGCTGCCTGTTCCGCTGGAAGTGCAATACCGGAATGGCTCGTACTGGTTGCCCAATACTGACGACCATGCGACCAGCATCGTCCCTGGCAATATCAAGTTAAGCAACGCGAGCGTAACCATTGATTGTGTCACCTCTTCTGATTGTGTTACTCCCAAGGGCACCACGACTAATGGCAAGTGGAAAGTGGTGCTGAACAAACCCTCTGTGGCGGCCAACACTTTCATATGCGTTGATCTGGATAACGCAGTGCAGCGAGACGCGACTTGCCTGGCAACAACAACCCCCTTGTTCATGCCATATCTGCAGACAGGAACCGCTTATGACAAAGATCCGGCATCGCGCGCCACTTTCGGTATTTACAAAAGCCGGTTTATTTATTTGCGGGAAATGTATTGAGCCCAGTGTTGCTGTTGGAAAATCAATTGACAACAATGAGTTATTCATTTAACTTCAAGCCAATTATTTAATTGGCAGGTTTATGCCCTTTTTTGCCACAAAAAAACGCGAGCCCGGCTGGATGGCCATGCAGTTCACCCCCGATGGGGTGTGCTTGGCTCATGTGCGCCGGGTGACAGACAGCAAGCCGCTGGTTACGTTCTGTGTCGTTTCAAACGCCAATGCCGCTGAAAAGTCGGCGCTGGAGAAACTTGGCAAGGAAAGCCATCTCAACCGCTACCACTGTAGCTTCCTGCTGAATTCCGGCGAGTACCAGATGTTGACGGTGGAAGCGCCCAATGTTCCCGCCAATGAACTCAGAACGGCGGTGCGCTGGCGCATGAAGGACATGCTGGATTTCTCGGCGGACGATGCCACGATTGATGTTTTGGACGTGCCGGCCGACAAGAATGCGGCCAATCGCGGCCGCTCCCTGTTCGCGGTAGCGGCGCGCAACGCGGTGATCCGCACGCGCATGGCGGATTTCGACGCCGCCAAGCTCCCGGTCAGCGTGATCGACATCCCGGAACTCGCGCAGCGCAATATCGCCGCGCAACTGGAAGAGGGGGGGCGTGGACTGGCATTGTTGTCCTTTGCCGAGGAAGGGGGTTTGCTGACCTTTACCTATGGCGGAGAACTTTACTCTTCGCGCCATATTGAAATCCCCCTGTCCCAGTTGGTCCTGGCCGACAGTGAACAAAGGCAGCGTCACTTTGACCGCATTACGCTGGAGTTGCAACGCTCCTTCGACCACTTCGAACGCCAGTTCAGTTTTATCACCCTGAGCAAGCTGCTGCTTGCGCCGTTGCCGCCGGAAGTCAACCTGGAAGCCTATCTGGCGACGAATCTCTATGTGCCGGTGGCAACAATGAATCTGGACGATGTGTTCGATTTTTCGGCAGTTTCGGGCGTTGGACCGATACAGCGGATGCAGTGTTTTCTGGCTTTGGGCGCTGCGCTACGGCAGGAGGATTCGGTTCCGTGAGTCAACAGATCAATCTTTTCAACCCGGATTTCCGCAAGAAGCGCGAACTTTTCGGCGCCCTGATGCTGGTGCAGGCTGTGGCTGTATTGCTGGTGCTTATGGTCGGGCTATACGGTTACCAGTTCCGTCAGGTACAGGGGTTGAATAAAACGATCAAGGATGGCGCCGCCCAACTTGACCAGGAGCGAGCCCGGTACACCAAAGTTGTGGTTGAATATGCGCTGCGACCGAAGGACCCTGCGCTGGAAAAGAAGGCGGAGCAGCTGGAACGGCAACTCAAGGGAGATGAAGCCGTTTTGGGCGTGTTGCAGGGTGGCAGTCTGGGGAATACCCAGGGATATTCCGCCTACATGCGGGCTTTTGCGCGCCAGATCGTGAGTGGATTGTGGCTGACTGGTTTTAGTATCCAGGGGGCGGGTAACAATATGGCTATTGGCGGGCGTGCTTTGCGAGCGGAGTTGGTGCCCGCTTACATCCAGCGCCTGAATCAGGAAGCGGCGACTCAGGGGCGTACTTTCTCCGCGCTGGAAATGCAGCAGCCGAAGGCAGACCCCGCAAGCAAGGACTCACCCACGGGCGCCAAGGTAGTGCCGGTGGCGAATTATCTTGAATTCAATCTCTATTCCAGCGTTGCGGAGATGGCCAAGTGAAGAAATACTGGCAGCTTTTCGCCGTAAAAATCGACTCCCGCAATCAGCGCGAACGGACGCTCATCTTTGTCATGGCGCTGGTGGTGGTAGCGAGCATGCTCAATGCGCTGTTGATCGATCCCTTGCTGGCCAGGAAGAAGCGCCTGACGCAGGAGGTGGGGCTTCAGGAGACACAGTTACAGGAGGTGCGCGGCCAAATCCAGGCGATCGTAACTAGCGGTCGTTCCGACCCGGATGCGCCCGCCCGGGCCAGGCTGGCAGCGCTGGAGCAAAAAAAGGCACAGACCGATGCCACTCTGCAGAGTGTGCAGCAAAGTCTGGTGGCGCCCGACAGCATGGCGCACCTGCTGGAAGATGTTTTGTCCCAGAATCGTAATTTGAAACTGGTTGCGTTAAAAACCCTGCCGATCAGCGGGGTGCTCGATGCCCCGGATAGCAAGCCGGTGGCGGGTCAGCCCGCCGGCACAAAGCCCGAGGAACAGGCGAAGCCTGTCGGGCCGTCCATTTACAAGCATGGGGTGGAAATTACCGTGGCTGGTAGTTATGCCGACCTGACGCAATATCTGGATGCACTGGAAAAACTGTCGTGGCAAATGTACTGGGGTAAAGCCGAAATGCGGGTGGAAGAATACCCGCGCGTTACTTTGACGATTACGTTATATACGCTGAGCATGGAAAAGACATGGTTAAGCGTTTAGGCATTCTCATGCTTGCCCTGTTAGGATGTGCCGTATCGCTTGGGCGGGCAGAGGAAACCTTGCCCGATCCTACCCGCCCAGCGCCGGAGGCAAGCATTGCGGTCGGGGTTCCAGCCGCATCGGGGCCGGTATTGCAGTCGGTGATGATAAGGCCGGGTCACAGGACGGCGGTGATTGGAGGCCAGTTGCTGACGGAGGGCGATCTTTTCGGCGATGCCCGGTTGGTTAAAATATCCGAGAGCGAAGTCGAATTGTCGGGCCCTGGCGGGGCGCAGACGTTGAAACTGTTTCCTGGCGTGGAAAAGACATCACGGGTGCCACAGACCGTTGTACCCGAGGCCGCGCCGAAGCGCGGCAATGAGAAAAAAAATCGCAATACAGAGCGGAAAGCACCATGATACGTAACGCATACATATGGCTGTGGATCCTGATGCTGGGAGGATGCGTGGCATCCCCGGCGCGGCAGGCCACCACTTTTGACCAAATCGGTACCGAATTGGCCAAAGGAGGCACGGACCGGGCCAAGCCTGCCCAATCCGACGCGGTGGGTGCCGCACTGTTGCCTCCGCTCAGGATCGAGATGCCGGCTGCATACGGGAAGCCGTTGGAGCAGAAATTCGATCTGGTGGTGAACAATGCACCTGCCAACCAGGTTTTCATGGGTATCGTGAATGGCACGCGCTACAGCATGCTGGTACATCCCGATGTCACTGGAGCGATTTCCGTCAATCTGAAGGATGTCACCGTACTCGAGGCGCTGGGTGCGATCCGCGAAATATATGGTTATGAATATAAGGTTGAAGGCAACCGCATCGTTATTCAGCCCGTAACCATTCAAACCCGGATTTTCAAGGTAAATTACCTGGTGGGCCGGCGTCAGGGCGCCTCGGATACCCGGGTCCATTCCGGATCCATCAATACCACGTCTTCCTCACCCACGTCGACTCCCGGATCCACACCCGGCGCGGGCGGTACTACATCCTCGGTTCAGGAAAGCAGTTCGATCTATACCTCTACCCGCAACGATTTCTGGGCGGACCTGGAAGATTCGGTGCGCACAGTGATCGGCTGCAGGATGCCAACGCGTTCGGCTGGGGGCGGGGCCGGCGGGACTGCCGGTGGCGCATCAGGCGCACAGCGCAATGTGGAAACCGTTTCAGGTCGCGGCGTGGACGGGTGCGATGGCGGTCGCAGCGTGGTAATCAACCCCCAGTCCGGCGTAGTGGTAGTGCGTGCCATGCCCGCGGAACAGCGTGATGTGTCGGTGTTTCTCAATGCCTCGCAGCTGTCCGTGGAACGCCAGGTGATTCTGGAAGCGAAAATCCTCGAAGTGGAGTTGAACGACGGCTACCAGGCCGGGGTGAACTGGGCCGGAATCGCCAATCTGGGTCGCTCTTCCGTGAGCATAGGCCGGTCTTCCGGGGGGTTCCGCACCAATTCCGGCGCCAATACCGGCGTGCAACTGGTTACAGCCACACCCGATGCCAATGGGACGCCAACCGCCAATTCAGCGATTGATGGGTTTACCTACAATCCGCTCCTGACCGCGACCAACGGCGTATTCGGTTTTGCCATCGCCAACCAGAACTTCGCCTCGCTGCTGGAGTTCCTGCAAACCCAAGGTAACGTGCAGGTACTGTCCAGCCCCCGCATCGCTACCCTGAACAACCAGAAGGCGGTGCTGAAAGTGGGGACCGATGAATTTTTCGTCACCAGTGTGAGCACGACCACTACCACCGGCACAGCAACCACAACCACGCCAACCGTGACGCTTCAGCCCTTCTTCTCGGGGATCGCATTGGACGTGACGCCGCAGATCGATGAAAACAATATCATTACTTTGCATGTCCACCCCTCGGTGAGCAAGGTGAGCACCGTTAACAAACTGGTGGATCTTGGTACCGCAGGGTCGATAAATTTGCCGCTGGCCTCCAGCAATGTATCGGAAACCGACAGCATCATCCGTGCCCAGGACGGCCAGGTGGTGGCGATCGGCGGCCTGATGAAACAGACCATGAGCGAAGCGCGTTCCCAGGTGCCGGGTGTGGGCGATGTGCCATTCCTGGGCTCGCTGTTCCGCCAGACCAATCAGGGTGCGGTAAAGAAGGAACTGGTGATCCTGCTCAAGCCGACGGTGATCCAGGGCGATGGCAGCTGGCAGCAGAATATCCAGGGAGCACAACAGCGTATCGAAAAAATGGACCGCGGATTCTCTTATGGCGGGCGCGCTGAAGTATTCGGAGTGGGGGCGGAAAGCAAGAGCCCTCCCTCCCCCTGAGGGCTATGTACAAGCAGCATTTCGGCCTCAATGAGCTGCCTTTCGGCATCACGCCAGACACCAGTTTTTTCTTTGCTTTCACCAGCTATCAGGAAGCGCTGAACACCCTGCTGGTGGCTGCGCGCACCGGCGAAGGCTTCATCAAGATCACGGGCGAGGTGGGGACGGGAAAAACCCTGCTGTGTCGCAAATTCATGGCCAGCCTGGGCGGGGATTTCGTCACCGCCTACATACCCAATCCCTATCTCGAACCGCGTACCCTTTTGATGGCGCTGGCGGAAGACATCGGTGTCACGCTCGATCCGACGGTGGATCAACACCATTTGCTGCGGGCGTTGGGCTTGGGGCTGCTCGATTTTGCCCGTAAGGGAAAGCGTGTCGTATTGTGTCTGGATGAAGCCCAGGCGATGCCGCTCGAGACCCTGGAGGCATTGCGCCTGCTGACCAATTTGGAAACCGAGAAACGCAAGCTGCTGCAAATCGTGCTTTTCGGCCAGCCGGAGCTGGACGACAAGCTTGAGCAGGACTCGGTGCGCCAGCTCAAGCAGCGCATCACGTTTCATTACCAGTTGGGTATGTTGCAGCGCGAAGAGCTCGAACTTTATCTCGCTCACCGGTTGGCCATTGCGGGATACCGGGGTGGCCCCCTGTTTAGTCAGGGCGCGCTGCGCCGTCTTTACCGGGCCAGCGGAGGCGTGCCCCGTTTGGCCAATATTCTCGGGCACAAGTGTTTGCTGCTGACATACGGTGAGGGCAAGGCCCAGGTCGAGGCCGCTCACGCGCGCGCGGCGGTGAAGGATACGCCGGCGGCGAAACAATCGCGCTGGTGGTGGTGAGAGAGTGATATGAGTCTGATCAATCAAATGTTGCAGGAGCTGGACCAACGCCGCGCCGATGGCGGAATACCTGCCGCCCAGGTGCGCGCGGTGTCGCGCCAGCCGCGAACCAAGGTCACGTTGCATTGGGTGGCTATGGCGCTGGTGGTGGTTATTGCGGCAGCAGGGGGCGGGTATTGGTTTGCCAACAGGCAGCCCGGCAATGCCCCAGGCGTGCCCGCGCCGACGCCTCAGGTTATTGCGCCTGCCGCCGCGCCTGTCGCGGCACCCGCGCCAGTTACAGAACCCGCGCCGACCACGCCCGCATCCGTTTTGCAAATGGACCTCGAACTCACCCAGTTGCCGATCCCGATCGAGAAGCCGGCCACGCTCGCGCCTCCTCCGCCCCGTGCGGCGATTCCCGCTGCGATACCCGCCCCGCCTAAACCCGCCAAGGCAACGGAAGCAGCGCCACCCATGGGAATCAACAAGGAAATAAAACAAACCAGCCCGCAGCAGCGTGCCGAAAATGCTTATCGCCAAGCCTATGCAAGCCTGCAGCAGGGGCGCATGGGCGAGGCGGAAGAGAGTTTGCGCCAGGTGTTGCAAATCGATCCGCGTCATGCGGCGGCAAGACAGGGTTTGGCGGCGCTGCTGGTGGAGTCGAAACATCTTGACCGGGCCGAACAAGTGCTGCAACAAGGCCTGGAGCTTCAACCGGGGCACACCGGATACGCAATGACCCTGGCCCGTTTGCAAGTGGAGCGAGGTGATGTCGCGGCGGCCTTGGCAAGCTTGCAGCGCAATCCGCCCGGCGGGGAAAATGCCGAGTATCACGGTTTTCTTGCCGCCCTGTTACAGCGCTCGGAGCGCCATAAGGAGGCAATCGAACATTATCATTCCGCGCTTAATCTGAATCCGGGCGCGGGCCAATGGATGCTCGGTCTGGGCATTTCGCTGCAAGCGGATAATCAACCCGCCAAGGCCGCCGAGGTTTTTCGCCGTGCCAGACAGAGCAATATAAATCCAGAATTGAAAGCATTTGCGGAGCAGCGTCTGAAGCAGCTGCAATAATCCAACCCCTCCCGGCCTCCCCTTGTCAGGGGAGGAGACAACCGGCTTCCCCCCCTGACAAGGGGGATTGAGGGGGGTTAGGAGGCCGGGAGGGGTTGGAGGGGTTAACTAGTCAAGGTTCTTGCCACCACCCACGCACTAACTTCCCTCGCTCCCTGGCGGCGCAAAGCCAGTGCCAGCTCGTGCAGGCTGGCGCCGCTTGTCATCACGTCGTCCACCAGCGCGACATGTTTCCCGGTTAAATCAAGGTTCGAAGAAAAAGCGCCCCGCAGATTGACTGCCCGCTCTTTCCACGGCAGATCGACTTGCGGGGTCGTGGCGCGGATACGCTCGGCGCCCTGGGGCAGAAGCGGGATATCCAGTTGCCTGGCAATGATTTTTGCCAGTTCCAGAGCCTGATTGAAGCCCCGTTCTCTCAACCTGAGCGGATGCAAGGGCATGGCAATCAGCGCATCCGGGCGCGGTGAGAGCGCGGCACGGTGCGCCAAGGGGAGGGCGAGTCTGCTGATGAGGTCCAGGCGGTGGCGGTATTTCAGTGCCTTAATCAGGGCGTCAACGGGAAATGCATAGGTAAAAAGCGCCACGGTACGGTCGAAGGCGGGCCGGTCGCTAAGGCAATGGCCGCAAAGCTTGCTGTCGGTAGTGGGCAGCGCGCAGCGCGGGCAGTGAGGATCGCTGTGCCAGGGCAAGTCGGCGAGGCATGCCGGACAAAAGGACGCATTTCCGCTGGACGCGCCGCACAGCAAACAGCTCTGTGGCAACAATATCCGCACAAAACTTGTGCAACCGTTTAAAATGGCCGATCTGAAATTTGACAATCCGCGCGCAATCCTTAATTATGCGCACAATTTTAACACTAGCGACTGCGCTGTAATGACACAGAAACAACTCATCAGCGCCAACCAGCAGCGGTTCTCGGCGCGGATTTTCAATCTTGCCAGCATAATCGCGACCGTCATCCCTCCCCTGCTGATGATCTGGATCGCGGCATCGATATTCGCTTATGCCTCGGTGGCCCATCATCCCAGCCCCAGGGTGGTGCATTACAACCGCATCGCCGGTTATCGTTTTTATGGTGCAGCGGGAACAATGGTAGTGTTCGGCCAGCCGATCTACGGCTTGTTCGGCAACTGGCACGGGCTGCTGGCGGTGTGGGCGATCCTGGCACTGGTGGTTATTCCTTTAGGGCTCCGCGACCTGATCAGGGTGCAGCGGGAAGATTGGCAGGACATGGAAATAGAGGTGAACGCATCATGAATAACGTAGCAGAACTTGAACGGGCGACCAATTCACCCTGGTCGGTGGCGCAAATCGAGACGCTATTCGCCATGCCCTTCAGCGACCTGGTATTCAAGGCGCAGACGGTGCATCGCAAACATTTCGACCCTAACCAAGTGCAGGTCAGTACGCTGCTGTCGATCAAGACCGGCGGCTGTTCCGAGGATTGCGGCTATTGCTCCCAATCCGCGCACCACGAAACACCGGTGGCGCGCGAGCCGCTGCTGGCATTGGACGAAGTCGTTTCCGCCGCCGCCAAAGCCAAGCAAAGCGGCGCTACCCGCTTTTGCATGGGTGCCGCCTGGCGTGGCCCGCAACAGAGGGATCTGGTGTCGGTGCTGGAGATGGTGCGTGCAGTCAAGGCGCTGGGCCTGGAGACCTGCGTTACGCTCGGCATGCTCAAGGAAGAGCAGGCCGTCCAACTCAAGGACGCTGGTCTGGATTACTACAATCACAACCTGGATACCGCGCCGGAATTTTACGGCCAAGTCATCACCACCCATACCTACCAGGATCGTCTCGACACCCTGGGCAAGGTACGCAAGGCCGGCATCAAGGTATGCAGCGGCGGCATCGTCGGCATGGGCGAATCGCGCACCCAGCGCGCCGCCCTTATTGCCCAGCTGGCCAATCTCGACCCGGTGCCGGAATCGGTACCGATCAACATGCTGGTACAGGTTGAGGGCACGCCGCGGAAAGCCGCCGAAAATCTTGATCCGCTCGAATTCGTGCGCACTGTCGCGGTGGCACGCATCACCATGCCCAACAGCTTGGTGCGCCTGTCCGCTGGGCGAGGGGAAATGTCGGACAGTGTGCAGGCCTTGTGTTTCCTGGCCGGTGCCAATTCCATTTTCTATGGCGAGAAACTGCTCACCACCGGCAACCCCGATACCCAATCCGACCAGACCCTGTTCGACAAGCTCGGTATTCGTGCCATGGCGGCTTAATCGGTCGTTATTTACCGCAAAGGTGCGCAAGGGAAAGCAATGCCCTACTTCGCGTACCTTTGCGTTCTTTGCGGTGAGAAAGACTTTACCCGGTCCGAACAAACATGCCTTTTTCATATCTTGCCGATGAACTGAAACGCCGCGAGGCGGACGGCCTGCTGCGCCGTCGCCGCATGCTGGAGAGCCCCCAGGGCGCCCGGGTGCGGGTGGACGGCGAAGATATCCTGTCCTTCTGCAGCAACGATTACCTCGGGCTTGCCAACCATCCCGCGCTGATAGACGCCGCCTGCCGGGGGGGGCGAGAATTCGGCGTGGGTGCGGGGGCGTCGCATCTGGTCACTGGGCACAGTTCTGTGCACCACGAGTTGGAACGGGCTCTCGCCGGGTTCACCGGGCTGCCCGCGGCGCTGCTTTTTTCCACCGGTTACATGGCCAATATGGGTGCCATTGTCGCTCTTTTGGGGCGCAGCGACGCGCTCTTCGCCGACAAACTGAACCACGCTTCCCTCAATGATGCGGCGCTGCTGTCCCGTGCCAGGCTGGGGCGTTATCCGCATGGCGATCTGGTTTCCTTGGAGCGTCAGCTTGCCGTGTCAAGCGCGCGTCGCAAGCTGGTGGTGAGCGACGCGGTATTCAGCATGGACGGCGATATCGCCCCGGTGCCTGAATTGCTGGCTTTATGCGAGCGCTACGATGCCTGGCTGTTGCTGGACGATGCCCATGGCTTCGGCGTACTGGGAGATAAAGGCCAGGGAGTCCTGGCGCACTTCGGCATACAATCGCCGCGCATCATCTATATGGCTACTCTGGGCAAGTCCGCCGGGGTATTCGGCGCTTTCGTCGCGGGGGAGCCGGAGCTGATTGCATGGCTGGTGCAAAGCGCCCGCAGCTATATCTATACCACCGCAACGCCGCCCATGCTGGCGGCGGCATTGCTGGAAAGCGTGCGGGTGATCGAAGCGGAAGGCTGGCGCCGGGAACGTTTGGCGCAACTGGTCAGTATGCTGAGCACGGGTTTGAACTCGAAGAGTTGGCGCCTGATGCCCTCCGAAACGCCCATTCAGCCGCTAGTGATCGGTTCCAGCCAGGACGCCCTCAGGGTAAGCGAGGGCTTGCGTCAGCGCGGCATCCTGGTGCCGGCGATTCGTCCGCCTACCGTGCCGGATGGGACTGCGCGGCTGCGTATTTCTCTTTCCGCTGCGCACAGCGAGGCCGATGTGGCGTTGCTGATCCAAGCACTTCATGACATGGAAGCCTAATGAAACTCCACGTCGAAGCCAGTGGTCACGGGCCCGATCTGGCATTGCTCCATGGATGGGGCATGCATGGCGGAATTTGGGATGGCGTGCGTGGGGAACTGGCGCAACGTTTTCGCGTCCATGTCGTGGATTTGCCCGGCTACGGGGCGAGTCCGGCCTGCCAGCCCTATGATCTGGAACATCTGGCGCGTACGGTGGCGCAGTCCTTGCCGCCCGGAATCGGGGTCGTGGGCTGGTCCATGGGCGGCCTGGTGGCGCAACGCTGGGCGCAGATCGTGCCGCAGCAGGTGGAAAAGCTGATGCTGGTGGGTACTTCGCCCCGTTTCGCGCAGGGACCCGACTGGCAGTGCGGCATCGAGCCGGAAGTGCTGCGGACCTTTGCCCGTGACCTGGAGCAGGATTATGCCGCCACCTTGCTACGCTTCCTGTCGCTTCAGGCACGCAACGGAGAGCATGTACGCACGGTGATGAAATACCTGCGCCTGGCCCTGTTTGCCAGGGGCGTGCCGAGTGCCCCGGTGCTGCAGGCGGGATTGGGTTTACTGCTGGTAACGGACTTGCGTGCCGTTGCCCACGGTCTCGCCATGCCCGTGTCCATCGTGCATGGCGAGCGCGACATGCTCGCTCCCGCGGATGCCGCGCGCTGGATGGCCGAGCACGTTCCTGATGCGAAGCTGACGCTGATTCCGGGCTGTGCTCACGCCCCTTTCCTTTCCCACCCCCAGGCTTTTTTGCCAGCCGTAGCGGAGTTTTTCCGGTGATGGACGCATTATTGATAGACAAGCAGCGCATGCGGCGCTCCTTCGAGCGCGCGGCAGCGAGCTACGACCATGTGGCGGTGCTGCAACGCGCGGTGGCGGACCGGATGGCGGAGCGCTTGCAGCTCGTGAAATTCACCCCGGTGGCAATGCTCGATGCTGGTTGCGGCACAGGTTACGCACGCCATTTGCTGCAGCAGCGATATAAGGACGCGCGTCTGCTCGAACTGGATATCGCCCTGAACATGCTGCAGGTGGCGCGTGGTGCACGGTCGTGGTGGCACAAGCTGCTGCCTGATCGCACCAGCAAGGTCGATTACGTGTGCGGCGACCTGGAGTCGCTGCCTTTGCAGGCAGGCAGCGTCGATCTGGTGTGGTCGAATCTTGCGCTGCAATGGTGCAACGATCTCGATGCCTCCTTTGCCGGCGTGCGGCGGGTGCTGGCGCCGAACGGGCTGTTCATGTTCAGCACCTTCGGCCCCGATACGCTGAAGGAGTTGCGCCAGACTTTCGGTCAGGTGGATGGCTATACTCACGTCAGCCGCTTCGCCGACATGCACGACATCGGTGATGCGCTGATGCGGGCGGGGTTCGCCGAGCCGGTGATGGACATGGAGTACTTCACCCTGACTTATGACAGCGTTTCCGGCCTGATGCGCGATCTCAAGGCGCTGGGCGCCCACAACGCCACCCAGGGGCGGCGCCAGGGCCTGGCGGGCAAAACGGCCTGGCGCCGCATGGAAGCCGAATACGAAAAACTTCGTAGCGACGGCAAGCTGCCCGCCACCTATGAAGTGGTCTATGGCCACGCCTGGGCGCCGGCCAACTTGCCGGATGGCAGGCAAGTGGTTCAAATGCCGCTTTCGCGCAAGCGGAGGGAAGGGTGATTATGGACCACCTAACCGACTCCTCACTCCTTGCTCCTCACTCCTCACGCAGAGGCCTCTTTGTTACCGGCACCGATACCGGTGTGGGCAAGACCTTGATTTCCTGTGCGCTGCTGCATGCTTATGCCGCTCTCGGCAAAACCGTGGTGGGAATGAAGCCGGTGGTAGCGGGTTGCGAGTCCTCTCCCGAAGGCCTGCATTGTGACGATGTGGCGCGGCTGCAACAGGCGTCCGGCATCAAGGCGCCACGCGAACTGGTCAATCCTTATGCTTTCGTGCCGCCCTTTGCTCCCCATGTTGGTGCGGAGGAGGCTGGGGTCGTGATCGAACTGGAACATATCCGGCGTGCTTATCTGGCGCTGGCCGAACTCGCCGATGTGGTGGTGGTGGAGGGCGTGGGCGGTTTCAGGGTGCCGCTCAACGCTTGTCAAGACAGCGCCGATCTCGCATCATTGCTGGGATTGCCGGTGGTCCTGGTGGTGGGGATGCGCCTGGGGTGTCTTAGCCATGCCTTGCTTGCGGCTGAAGCCATCGCCGCGCGCGGGCTGTCGCTGGCGGGTTGGGTGGCGAACCGGCTCGATGCGGAGATGTCTCGCTTTGATGCCAATCTGGATGCGCTGCAACAGCGGCTGGACACGCCTTTGCTGGGAGTGGTGGCGCATCAAGAGCGGCCGGAACCGGCGCTGGTGGCACGGAATCTGCTGCTACCGAGCATTTCGTATTGATTCAGGATGGCAGTGTCCTTTACAAATTTTCGTTTTGCTTCATAATAAGGCGACTATGATCTTGTCACGCACCAGTCAATATGCCATTCAGGCACTCATATACGTCGCCACGCAACCGCGCGGCGAACCGGTTCTCAACCGCGAAATGGCCGAGCACCTGGGCGTGCCTTCAGCCTATTTAGCCAAAATCATGCAAAACCTGTGCAAGGGCAATCTGCTGTATTCCTACCGGGGTCGACTGGGTGGATTTTGTCTGCGCGAAAATGCGGAAAAAACCGATTTGATGCAGGTTCTGGTGCTGACCGAAGGCACGGGTTTCACCGATGATTGCGTGCTGGGCCTGAAAGTATGCAGCGACGAAACGGCTTGCCCGATGCACGCGAGGTGGAAGCCCATCAAGGAAGAAGTGGTTCGACTGTTGCATGACCAGACACTGGAAAAACTGGCACTTGCAGTGAATAGTGGCAAATACCGCATAACCGACCTGCCCCATGCGGCCATCGGTATTTAATACCATGCAAGCGACCGTTGCTGCGCCCATTCATGGCGCTCCCATTAAAATCCACGAGGAAACCTGCGCCCCAATCGCCTGCAAGGATTGTGGCATTTACCAGCTTTGCCTGACCGTGGGCGGCGAGGTGGATCTCAGCTTGCTCGATACGCTGGTAAAGAACCGCCGCACCTACAAACGCGGCGAGCTGCTTTATCGCGTTGGAGAGCCCTACCGGGCAGCGTTTGCGATTCGCAGCGGGTCTATAAAAACCTCGGTGGTGACGGACGACGGGCGCGTGCAGGTGACCGGTTTTCATATCGCGGGCGAGGTGCTCGGGCTGAACGCCATCATCAACGACAGCTACAATTGTGAAGCGCGTGCACTGGAGACCACCAGCGTGTGCGAGGTGCCATTCGATAGCTACGAGGAACTGGCGGTCGAGGTGCCGGGTTTGCAATTCCAGATGCTCAAGATCATGAGCCAGGAAATTGTTCACAATCAGGAGATGATGCTGCTGCTGGGCAAGAAAAAGGCGGAAGAGCGCCTGGCGACTTTTCTGGTCAACCTGTCGCGGCGCCTGAAGCAGCATGGCCGCCCGGCGGAGGAATTCAGGCTCAGCATGTCGCGTAGCGATATTGGCAATTATCTCGGACTGGCGGAAGAAACGGTATGCCGAGTCATAACCCGCTTTGAGGAAGAAGGCCTGATTTCCACTGAGCGCCGACTGGTCCGACTGGGCCGGATGGACCGCTTGCTCACGATGGCAAGAGGCGGATAAAGCACCTGACAGCGCCCGCTGTTCAAGAACGGTTCCGGGCAGCCGAAACAACCTCAAATCCGGGCTTTCCCCAGGCATCCGGAATGCAATTCAAGCAGACCTTTCAGCACCCCCCTTGCCATGGGCTTTCCTGATTTCCCGTGCGTATTCAATTTTTTTCCTGACGGACTCACGAAGTCCTGTAGCATGAAAACCATATATGCCTCAAGGGCTTTTTTAGCGCGTTTTCATGGAAGATCGGCAAGTAGTTGACAAAAGTCGGTGATTTTTTGACTGTTTCGGGCGATAATTACGGATGCTGCGGTGGATTTCCGCAGGCCGGATGCGAGTTCCGGTGAGGTTGTAGTTCGCTTCAAAATACAAAAGGAGAAGGTTATGGCGGCAGTTGGCGTCGCAAGCACCGAGCAATATAACTACGATATTGTGCGGAAATTTACGATCATGGCCCTGGTGTGGGGCGCGGTCGGCATGCTGGTTGGGGTGTATATCGCTTCCGAGCTGGCCTGGCCGTTCCTGAATTTCGATTTGCCCTACATTACGTTTGGCCGCCTGCGCCCGGTTCATACCGGCGCCGTGATTTTCGGCTTCGGCGGCAGCGCGCTCTTCGCCACTTCCTATTACGTGGTGCAGCGCACCTGCCAGACCCGCCTCTTTGGCGACGGCATGGCAAGTTTCACCTTCTGGGGCTGGCAGGCGATCATCGTGCTGGCGGCGCTGAGCTATGTGATGGGTTATAGCCAGGGACGCGAGTATGCCGAAATGGAATGGCCGATCGATCTGCTGATTGAAGTGGTCTGGGTAACCTACCTGATCGTTTACGTCGCCACCCTGATGAAGCGCAAGCAACCTCACATCTACGTGGCCAACTGGTTCTACCTGTCCTTCATTCTGGCTACCGCGCTGCTGCACACGTTCAACAACCTGGCCGTGCCGGTCAGCCTGTTCACGCTCAAGTCCTACAGCCTGTTTTCTGGCACCCAGGACGCCATGACCCAGTGGTGGTACGGGCATAACGCGGTGGGCTTTTTCCTGACCGCCGCTTTCCTCGGCATGATGTACTATTTCGTGCCCAAGCAGGCCGGTCGCCCGATTTACTCCTACCGTCTTTCCATCGTGCATTTCTGGGCACTGTCCTTCCTCTACATGTGGGTGGGCGCTCACCACCTGCACTGGACCGCGCTGCCAGACTGGACTTCCACGCTGGCCGCGACCTTCTCCATCATGCTGCTACTGCCCTCCTGGGGCGGCATGATCAACGGCATCATGACCCTGTCCGGCGCCTGGGACAAGCTGCGCACCGATCCCATCATGCGTTTCATGATCGTGGCGCTGTCCTTCTATGGCATGTCCACCTTCGAAGGCCCGATCATGTCGCTGAAAGACGTGAATGCGCTTTCCCACTACACTGACTGGACCGTGGGCCATGTCCACTCCGGCGCGTTGGGCTGGGTGGCGATGATTTCCTTCGGTTCCATGTATCACCTGATTCCCAAGCTGTGGGACACCAGGATGTACAGCGAAAAGCTGATCAACATTCACTTCTGGCTGGCCACCATCGGTACGCTGCTGTACATCACCGCAATGTGGATTTCGGGCATCATGCAGGGCTTGATGTGGCGTGCTTTTGACGATTTCGGCAATCTGCAGTATTCCTTTGCCGAGTCCGTGGCCGCGATGCATCCCTTTTACGCGATGCGCGCGATCGGCGGCATGTTCTTCCTGACCGGCATGCTGATCATGGCGTTCAACACGTTCATGACGATCCGTCAGTCTGGACGCGAGGCTGCCGCGTCGGCGCTGCAACCCGCCCAAGCAGTTGCATAAGGAAATTTAAGACCCTCTCCCCTTACCCTCTCCCACTCGTGGGAGAGGGGGACGAGGTGACGCTTTGCGTGATGTTTATAGCGAGAAAGAATATGTTCAATTTCAAACACGAATGGATAGAAAAAAACGTCGGCCTGATGCTGATTGCGACCATGTTCGCCATCAGCATCGGTGGCCTGGTCGAAATCGCGCCGCTGTTCTTCATCAAGGACACGGTGGAGAAAGTGGATGGCGTGCGCCCCTACACGCCGCTGGAATCCCGTGGCCGTGACATTTATGTGCGCGAGGGCTGCTATCTGTGCCATTCCCAGATGATTCGTCCGTTCCGCGATGAAGCCTTGCGCTACGGTCACTACTCCCTGGCCGCCGAATCCAAGTACGATCACCCCTTCCAGTGGGGCTCCAAGCGTACCGGCCCGGACTTGGCGCGCGTCGGCAAGAAATATTCCAACGACTGGCATGTGCAGCACCTGCTGGATCCGAAATCCATGGTTCCGCCCTCCGTGATGCCCCGCTACCCGTGGCTGATGACCACCGCGCTGGATTATTCCGACATTGCCGATCGGCTCAAGGCCTTGCGTCAGGTAGGCGTGCCTTACTCGCTGACCCAGGCCGAATATGACAGGAACGTCAAGGAATTCGGCGCCGATGTGGCCAAAACCCTGCATATCCCCGATGCCCAGAAGAACCTGATCGCCCAGGCCCAGGCCGGCAATTTTGACGGTGAGCGCAGCAGCGTGAGCGAAATGGACGCGCTGGTGGCCTATTTGCAAGTGCTGGGCACGATGGTGGACTTCAGCAAGTACGATAACGACGAATTCTTGAAATTCCGTTAAGAGGACAGCTGGATGGAATGGTTGAAGTGGTTTTCCCGGGATGAGAATACCAAGCCGCTCGCGCTGCTGATATTTTTCGTCTGCTTTTGCCTGATACTGATTTATGTTTTTGGCAGCAAGAAGCGGGGCGAGCGCCTGGAATCCCACAAGGATATACCATTCCTTGATGAGGATTCGGATATTAAGGAAACGAGACAATGAGTCAGCAAAAACAGCAAAGCGTACAAACCACCGGCCACGTCTGGGACGACGATCTGCAGGAGTACAACAATCCGCTGCCATCCTGGTGGCTGATAGGCTTTTACGCCTCGGTGGCGATGTCGCTCATCTACTGGATGATCTACCCCGCCTGGCCGGTGGGCAAGGGTTTCACCACCGGCTTCAGCACTGTGACCTACGTCAACGACAAGGGCGTGGAAAAGTCCTGGCACTGGAATACTCGTGCCCAGTTGATGAAGGATATGAACGATGCCGAGAAGATGCAAAAACCATATTTCGACAAGGTTTCGGCGACCTCGTTCGAGCAGATTTCCAAGGATCCGGAACTGACCAGTTTCGTCAATTCCGCCGGCAAGGCGATATTTTCCGATAACTGCGCACCCTGCCACCAGGCTGGCGGCCAGGGCAAAGTCGGCTTCTTCCCCAACCTGACGGACGATGACTGGCTCCATGGCGGCTCCTTCGAGAAGATTCAGGAAACCATTGCCAATGGTCGCAACGGCTATATGCCTGCGTTCAAGGAAGTGCTGAACGAAACGCAACTGGACAACCTGGCCAATTACGTCGCCAGCCTGTCCGGCGAGAAGGCGGACCCCGCCAAGGTCAAGGCGGGTGACGCGCTGTTCCATGGCGATGCGGCGGCCTGCTACTACTGCCATGACAAAAGCGGCAAGGGCCGCCAGGAAGTCGGTTCAGCAAACCTGACCGACAAGATCTGGTTGTGGGCTGACGTGCCTGGCCAGGATGACGCGCAGAAGAAGGTCGAGGTGATCAGGCAGGTCATCGCCAACGGGGTTAATCGCGGCGTGATGCCGCCTTGGCAGGATCGTCTCAAGCCGGAGCAGATCAAGTTGCTCAGCGCCTACGTATACGGATTGGGTGGCGGCAAGAAATAATTCATATTAGCCAATGCTGATATAATAGAGAGCCCGCTTTTAGGCGGGCTCTTTTGTATTTCAGCAGCGCTATTTCCGGAGCGGCCTGTGCCATCAAACGAAACACCCTCTCTTTACCAGAAACGCATCCCCATATTTACCCGCTCGGTAAAGGGCAAGTTCCGCAGCTTCAAGTGGGCAATGCTGGCGCTGGCATATGGCGTGTATTTTGGTCTGCCCTGGCTATCGTGGAGCCGTGGGCACGAGGCGCCATCGCAATCGGTGCTGTTCGATTTGCCAGGGCGAAAGTTCTATCTGTTCGATCTGGTGGTGTATCCGCAGGACATCTTCTGGCTGTCCTTGCTGTTGTTCATCGCGGGGGCGCTGCTGTTCTTCGCCACCGGATTGATCGGGCGCGCTTTTTGCGGCTATTTCTGCTTCCAGACTTTGTGGACCGACGCCTTCGTGGCAATCGAGAACCTGGTTCAGGGTGAGCGCCCGGCCAGGCAGCGCCTCTACAAGCAGGCATGGAACGGGGAGAAAATCCGCAAGGTCGGTCTGACTCACTTGTTCTGGCTGGCATGGGCATTCTGGACCGCACTCACGTTCGTGCTCTATTTCGGCTATGCCCCCGATCTGACGCTCAAATTCTTTACCGGCAGGGCGCCCAGCGTGGCCTATTTCACCACGCTGGTGCTGACCTTGACAACCTATGTGGCGGCAGGGTGGGCAAGAGAGCAGGTCTGTCTTTACATGTGCCCGTACGCCCGTTTCCAGGGGGTGATGTATGACCCTGAAACCCTGGCGGTGGCATACGATGCACGCCGTGGCGAGGGGGCGAATGGACGCGCTTTGCCGCGCGCAGGACTGAAATCCCGGGAAGAACGCCAGGCCAAGGGGCACGGCGATTGCATCGACTGCAAGCTGTGCATACAGGTGTGTCCGACCGGGATCGACATTCGCAATGGTTTGCAGTACCAGTGCATTGCCTGCGGGCTGTGCATCGATGCCTGTAACAACATCATGGACGCCATGGCTTACCCGCGCGGCTTGATCCGCTACGATTCTGAGGCCAATCTGGCGGCGGCGGTGCCGGCACCGCCGACACTGCACTGGGCCCGGTTCAAGATCATCGGCTGGGGCGTGGCGCTGGTAGTCATAACCGGTGCGCTATTCTACAGCGTCGGCCACCGTACCAGCCTCGATGCCGCAGTGCAGCAGGTGCGCCAGCCACTGTTCGTGCTGCTGTCCGACGGGCAGGTCCGCAACCGTTACCAGGTGCGCATCACCAATAAAGCGGTGGAAGACGAAACCTATGTCATTTCCGCGCTGGGTGTGCCGGAAACGGCGCTGGACCTGGGAAACTTCCGCGAAGTGAAGGTGCATGCCGGCAAGAGCCTGATCGTGCAGGCCAGCGTAAGCTTGCCGCCGCAAGCCGCGGCGAATACCCACAGCTTCGATTTCGTGGTAACGCCCAGGCGAAACCCCGATCAGGTCGTCAAATTGCCTACCCGTTTCGATTTCAGGCACGAGGAATAACATGAGCCTATTCCAGACCCTGTTTGGTGGCGCCCTGTTGATCGTCGCTCTGTACTACCTGTTGCGCCTGTTTGGCGTGAGCAACTATTGGCGCGGGGTGATCAGCGGCATCGTGCCGGTGATCGCTTACATGGGATGGAGCGTCGCGTATTGGCCGGGTGGCGATGTGATTTCCATGCACATGGCGGTCTATCTCGCCACGGCCACGGTGTTGACCGTGATCGGCGGGCGCAAACCGGGCGTGGCGAAAACCCTGCACTGGGGACCCAAGGTGATTATCGGCTTCTTTCTCGTCCTGTTCGTGATTGACGGTGCGCTGCTGATGATTTCCGGCCAAGGCGTGCCACCAGTGGTGGCAAAATGGTTTCTCCCTCCCGCCAAGAAAACGGCGCAGCCACCACACACGGCTTTCTCCGGGGTGGTGCCTCATGGCGAGGAAGCCGCCAAGACCATCAACCAGTTCATGGCTAGCACCAACAAGCAGAACAAGTTGGGATGGGAAGTAAACCTGGCGGGCCTGGAACGGCTTACCCTGGGCAGCCAGGTATCCGTCACGTTGACGGCAAAGGGGCCGGATGGTCAGCCCCTGCGGGGCGCAAACTCGGTGCTGGCCTTGTTACGTCCCGGCCTGGCGCAAGCGGAGCAGATGCTTGATCTGGTTGAAACAGACCCGGGCGTTTACCGCGGCGAGTTGATGCTGAGTCTGCCCGGATTGTGGGTGGCTGCTGTCAGGCTGCAACGCGGCAATGATCGCTATGAAATGCAGCAGCATATAGAAGTGCCCACCGAGAAACGCACTTCGACTCCTCCCCGGAAAGAGAATTAAGGTGGGAGCAGGCGGGGACGCCGCATGTTTCCATTGTGGTCAGCCGGTGCCGCCGGGCGCGGCATATCCGGTCGCGATAGAAAACACTGTCCATGGCATGTGCTGCCGCGGCTGCCAGGCAGTGGCACAGGCCATCGTGGACAACGGCTTGCAGGATTATTACCGCCACCGCACCGCGCTGCCGTCCACCGCGCATGAGCTGATTCCAGCCGAACTTTCCCGGCTGGATCTGTACGATCACCCGGAGATCCAGAGCAGTTTCGTCATCGAGGAAGGCGAGGACACGAGTATCAAGCAGGCTTTGCTGATACTCGAAGGCATCACCTGCGCTGCCTGCGTCTGGCTCAACGAGCGACACCTGCAACAGTTGCCCGGGGTGCGTACGGTGCAGGTCAACTACGCCAACCACCGCGCGCGCATCACCTGGGATGAACGTGAAATCCAGTTGTCGCGTATCCTGCGCGAGATTCAGCTGCTCGGCTACAACGCCCACCCCTACAATGCGCTGCAGCAGGAAGCCCTGCGTCGCAAGGCCCGCAGCGTGGATATACGGCGCATCGCGGTAACCGGCCTGTCGGCCGGACAGGTAATGATGCTGGCCGTGGCCCTGTATGCGGGGGCCGCCTTCGGCATCGAGCACAGCACCGCCCAGTTGCTGCGTTATGTCAGCCTGGTGCTGACCTTGCCGGTGTTGCTGTATACGGCAATGCCGTTCTACGTCAGCGCCTGGAAATCCTTGCGCTCGGGCCGGGTCAACATGGACGTGCCGGTAAGCGCGGCGATCATTGCCGCCTTTGTCGGCAGCGCCTGGGTCACCTGGCACGGCCAGGGCGTGGTGTATTACGACGCGATAACCATGTTCAGCCTGTTCCTGCTTTCCACGCGCTTCATGGAGCGCAATGCGCGCGAGAAATCCGTGGAGGCGACGGAGAACCTGCTCAAGCTGGTGCCGGCGATGGCGCTGCGTGTGCGGGAAGGCCAGCAGGAAGCGGTGGCGGTGCTGGAACTGAGGGCGGGCGATGTGATCCTGGTGAAACCCGGCGAGGCGGTGGCGGCCGACGGCGAAGTAATCGGCGGCGTCAGCAGCGTGGACGAGGCGCTGCTCACCGGTGAAAGCCGTGCGGTACCCAAGGAGCCAGGTGCGGCGGTGATAGCCGGCAGCATCAACCTGGAAGGACCGCTCACGGTGCGGGTCACGGGGGTGGGTGAAAACACCGTGCTGGCGGGGATCGTGCGCCTGCTTGATCGTGCGGTGGCAGAAAAACCGCGCCTCGCGCTGCTTGCGGACCAGGTCGCCGGATACTTTAGCTATGCGCTGTTGATTCTGACCCTGCTGGTGGCGCTCGCCTGGTGGTGGGCCGATCCGGCGCGGGTGCTGGAAATCGTGCTGGCGGTGCTGGTGGTGACCTGTCCCTGCGCACTCTCCATCGCCGCCCCCGCCGCCTTCGCCGCCGCCGGGTCGCACCTGCTGAAACAGGGCATCCTGCTGACACGCGGACACGCGCTTGAAACACTGGCCAAGGTTTCCCACGTGGTATTCGATAAAACCGGTACGCTCACCTACGGCAAGCCCCAGCTGCATGAGGTGCTGGCCCTGGCTGAGGTGAGCGATCAGGAGTGCCTGCGCATTGCCGCCAGCCTGGAACAGGCTTCCGAGCATCCGCTGGCGCAGAGCTTTCTGGCGCATATCGCCAAATCGGAACTGTATCCGGTAGGCGATGCGCAAAACTTTCCCGGCAAGGGCGTGAGCGGCATCATCAATGGCCGGCGTTACACCCTTGGCAACCAGGCCTTGGCGGCGCTGGCCGGTGAGCCGGAACAGCGGGGACAGGCTGCGCCAGGCGGGGCCACAATGGTGTGGTTGTGCGAGGAGCGGCAGCCGCTTGCGCGCTTCACGCTGTGCGACGAGTTGCGACCGGAAGCTTCCGGACTGGTGCAGGAGTTGAAACGCCAGGGCTTCAGCGTATCCATGTTGAGCGGCGATTCCGAAGCGGCGGTGAATCATTTTGCCGGCATGCTGGGGGTATCCGATTTCCGCTGGGCCCTGCATCCGGAGGACAAGCTGGCGGCGCTCAAGGGGCTGCAACACCGGGGACAGGTGGTGGCGATGGTGGGCGATGGCGTGAACGACGCGCCGGTGCTGGCGGGCGCGGACGTTTCGGTCGCCATGGGCGGTGGCACCCAGGTGGCCCGCGCCAGCAGCGACATCGTGTTGCTATCCGAGAAACTGCCCGATATCTGGCGTGCCCTGCGCGCCGGCCGCGCCACCATGAAAATCATGAAACAGAATTTCATCTGGGCGGCGGGTTATAATTTCACCGCCTTGCCCTTTGCTGCGTTGGGATACATCCCGCCCTGGCTGGCCGCGCTGGGCATGTCGGTGAGCTCGCTGGTGGTGGTGTTGAACGCGCTGCGCCTGCGTCAAATTTAGGAAACCCGGCAATGACCCCGATTCTGATTTTTCTTCTTGGTTTGGCGGCGGTGATGGTGGTCGTCGCCGGGGCCGGGATATTCTGGGCCATCAGAAGCGGCCAGTTCGAGGACATGGAAGGTCCGCCGCAACGCATTCTGATGGATGACGACGACCCCTTGATACCGCACAGGACATTGAGCGACGGTAAGAAATAAATTAAAATACGCGCTAGCTAATTAGGAGTGATGCAATGGGTGAACTGTTTACCAAGGAGAACCTGCCGTTGACGGTAGTGGTCGCACTGATCGTGTGGTCGTGGATGAGCTTTCTGTCGGTGGTGTTGGCTTAAACACGCACGACCGGAAATAAAAAAGGCGCGGTGAT
The DNA here is from genome assembly GCA_031426915.1 of Sulfuricellaceae bacterium. Classification (GTDB taxonomy): domain Bacteria; phylum Pseudomonadota; class Gammaproteobacteria; order Burkholderiales; family Sulfuricellaceae; genus Sulfurimicrobium. The sequence goes on from JASJPB010000018.1 coordinate 72,830, forward strand.
CACCGCGCCTTTTTTTATTTCCGCGCCGAAACGGTTCAGCTTTCGCCGATCAGCGCTTTCATCTTCTGCATCGCTTTCTGCTCGATCTGGCGGATGCGCTCTGCGGACACGCCATATTCCGCAGCAAGTTCATGCAGTGTCGCACTGCTATCCTCCTGCAGCCAGCGTGCCTCGATGATGCGGCGGCTGCGTTCGTCCAGGCTACCCAATGCCGCGGCCAGTCCCTGGCTCTGGCGCCGGGAGGTGTCTTCCTGCTCCAGCTTGAGTGCAGGCTCTGCGTTGGGGTCAATCAGATAGGCGATGGGGCCGAAACCGTCTTCCTCATCCGGGTTGTTGCCTTCCAGCGCGATATCCTGCCCGCCGAGACGGGTTTCCATTTCGACCACCTCGCCAGGCTTCACACCCAGCTGGCGTGCCATGGTCTGGACTTCTTCATGGTTCAGCGTGCCCAGGCTTTTTTTCATGCTGCGCAGGTTGAAGAACAGCTTGCGCTGCGCCTTGGTGGTGGCAATCTTGACCAGACGCCAGTTGCGCAGAATGAATTCGTGTATTTCAGCCTTGATCCAGTGCACCGCAAAGGAAACCAGGCGCACCCCGCGATCCGGGTCGAAGCGCTTGACGGCCTTCATCAGGCCAATGTTGCCTTCCTGAATCAGATCGGCCTGGGGCAGGCCATAACCGATATAGCCGCGAGCGATGCTGACGACTACGCGCAAATGCGACATTACCAGCATCCGCGCCGCTTCCACGTCGTTGTCGTGCTTCAGGCGCATTGCATAGTCGTGCTCCTCTTCGGGTGTCAGCATGGGGAGCGCCTTAACCGACTGGATATAACTTTCCAAGCTCCCTACAGCGGATGGCACGGGAAAAGCAAGTGCATGAGTCATGTCTTTAAATCCTCCTTGCGAAATATTTTAGCACTCGATGGATGAGAGTGATAGTACAGTAAAAAGTTCAAGTATTAAAGGGTTTGTTCTGTGCCCGATATATATGGGATGTCGCCGTGTTCCGGCCGTCCTGAAAGCCATGCGCGAATGGAGCGAGTAACTCGCCACCGGCAGGCGGCCCACCCGACGAAAAAGCAACATAAGTGTTTAATGTTCGTTCCATGAACTCGAAACAAATGAAAAAAATGGTTGGAACAATGCACCTCAAGCCATATTGACAGGCGGTCAAGGAATCAAGGACATTGTGGGTCGTGTGGTTGAAATGCCTATCCTTTCTTAGTCTGGATCAACGGAAGCCCCGGGGTTATAATTCCATTTAATATGTTATTTTGTCGCTCTCCTTATGGGGCATTCCAATGGCGGAAAATGAAGAAGATTATTTGCGCCGGTGTTTGGATCAAAACATTTGCCCCGTTTGTCAGCAGTCTATTACAAGAAAGTTTGGAAGTGGTCAATTCAAAGACGGCGTATGTTGTTCGTCGAATTGCTACGCGGAATGGAATAAAGCATTGCTGATCCGACGACATCAGGACCGGATACAGAAGGGGAAATCCGATGAATGATGTGATAACCAATATGGAATTACCGCCTGCTCCTGGTTTGATGGCTTCGCAGCGCGTGCGCGACTACACCGGAATCCTTCCGAGTCAGAAGATTAAGGAGATGCTGGATAGCCGCGAGATCGATACGCTGCTGATGCCGATTGATCATGACCAGGTCCAGCCCGCCAGCATAGATCTGCGCCTCGGTCATTGGGCCTATCCCGTAGATACGAGTTTCCTTCCCGGCAAGGGAATGAAAGTACTGGATAAAATGCAGCAGCTTGATGACCGCTTCACTGATTTCAAAATAGATCTTAGCAAAGGCGCGGTTCTTGAAAAGGGGCGGGTGTATGTTATTCCGCTTTTGGAATCCATTAATTTAAGAAGTGACGTAGCTGCCTTTGCCAACCCGAAGAGCTCAACGGGCAGGCTGGATATTTTGACGCGCTTGATTGCCGATGAAGCTACCAGTTTTGACCAGGTAAGCGAGGGATACAAGGGCGAGTTATTTATTGAGGTCGCTCCCCGAAGTTTCAGTATAGTGGTAAAAACCGGCACCCGTTTGAACCAGCTGAGATTTCGTCGATCACGAGGTGAGGAAGCGAAGTCCATCCCGGCCTCAGAGTGGAAAAAACTTCTCGATGACGGCCAAATTGTTGATTCCAGTGACCACGAGACGAATGCGAGATCAATCAAAACAGGAATGTTGCCTTTCACTGTCGATCTGAAAGGCTCAGGCAAAGACGGCGAGATAATTGGATATCGCTCGAAAAAACATGTCAAACGCATTGACCTGGAAAGGCGGGATTATGACCCGTTGGATTTCTGGGAGCCCATCTTTTTTCACAAAACGACCTCCCTGATATTGGATCCCGATGAATTTTATATCCTCATGACGAAAGAAGCGATCGCCGTGCCCCCGGAATATGCCGCCGAGATGATGCCATATGACACCCGCGCTGGTGAGTTCCGCGTCCACTATGCTGGCTTTTTTGATCCTGGATTTGGTTGGAACGCCGCGACAAATAGAGCCGGAAGTAGCAGAGGGGTACTGGAAGTACGCTCGCACGAGGTTCCATTTTTGCTTGAGCATGGGCAGACGGTCGGCTGGCTTCGCTATGAACGTATGGCGGCTAGGCCCGAGCTTCTTTACGGGCAAGACATCAACTCGAACTATCAAGGACAGAGCCTAAAATTAGCCAAGCAGTTCATACCACTCCGAAGTTAGCGTTAGCGAGAGTGATGGGGTCAGCAGAGTAGACATAAGCCAATTCCAAGACCTGACAGCACAGCCACCAACCAAACGACCGCAAGGAAGTGCAGGCCGCCGCCGGGGCTGAATGTCGGTTTTCCCCTGGATACTGTTGAAAAACTCTGTTTTTGATAGGTGTCAGAAAAATTCTAGCGCCATCTTTGGCGTGGGGTGGTTGCGATTACGGGGGGATTTCTTTCCAGCGCAACCATGGGCACCCAAACTGATTCATTCACGCTAATTGAATTGGCTTCGCGACCGGATCGGCTTTTGGCAGAAATTCGCTTTGCCGGAAACTTCGAGTTTTCAAAAGAATCCCCTGTGTTGAAGACGCAGGCGTAAGTGGCGGTAACTTACTGCAACAGGTCGTTTGCCACCGAACATTTCCTGTATCTCAGCGCCGCATACAATTTGATACAAGCCGATTACAAGCCCCGGAACCACTCCGCTGGCTGTGCGTGCACATTCCCGAGCAAGCAGCCCGGGTGGAGCAAAGCGGAATCCGGGGCCTGCGCTTCTTGCTTGATATTTGAGTAGGTCAAGACAATAGTGAGTCTCCGGAAATCCTGCTACCATCCGTCATAGGGGCTCTCCCTTTTCAGGGGGTTTCAATGTCTGCACCAAACTCGTTTCCGTTGGCCATGCTGCAACTTGTTGCCGACCGGCGCCAGTCGGTCGCTGCCTTGCTGCTGCATGTATTCCCGAAGAATGTTCACGGATTGTCGTTGCTGTTTGCCGAACCCGGCCTGACGGAGGCGCTCGGCACCCTTCCCTGCCTGTTTCTTTTCGACGATTTGCCCCGGATCGACGCGGAAACCGCCGCACAACTGCCGGCAAATCGCATTACCCTGATGTTGCCGCCATCCTGCACCGATTTGCCGCAACTCAAGGAGTTGCAGATCTTGGGGTTCGGGACGACAAACGAGCCGCTGGCCACGCAAGTGGACTCGCATGAGCGCTTCGCCGCATGCATGCATGCCGGAACCAGGTGGTTCACTGGAAGCTGGTATCTTGAACCGCTGGAGCGAAAAGAGGCGGCTCAGGTGGCTTCGCGGGCGCTGATGCTGCGTCTGCTGCAACTGCTTGCCGCCGATGCGGAAACGCACGAGCTGGAAAGCGTCTTCAAACAGGACCCGCAACTTTCCTATCATCTGCTCAAACTAGTCAATTCCGTCGCGATGGGGCTCACCACCAGGATCGGCAGTTTCCGCCAGGCAATTGTCATCCTGGGCCGGCGCCAGCTGCAGCGCTGGCTGCATCTGGCGATGTTTGCCCAGCAGCAGCAACACGGATTGCTTGACCCTCTGCAGGCGACTGCGGTGCTGCGCGCGCGCCTGCTCGAACAGGTCGCGGGCGCGCTCGGCATGAGCAGGGAGGATAGGGAGCAGGCTTTCATGGCGGGAATGTTCTCCTTGCTCGGGGTGCTTTTTTGCATGCCGCTGGAAAAAATCATCCAGCCGCTCAATCTCGCCGATCCAATCGTCGCTGCTTTGCTCGAGCGAAAAGGAACGTTAGGGCTTATGTTGCGCATGGCCGAGGCGGCTGAACGCGCCGATGGGGAGGCGCTGGCATCCGTATTGGCCGAACTGGGATTGTCGAACCGGGACTTCGATGCCGCTCAGTTTGCAGCGTGCCGATGGATGCAGGACATTACTCGCGAGGCCGAAAATGGCTGAAGAACCGGCAGGTCTTCAAGAATGCCTGGCATTGTGCCGGGCAACGCGCGTTCAGGGCGGGGCGGATCAGACGGATGCTCTCGGCCGTCTCGAATCGCTGCTCGCCTCATTGCTTGCTGAGGAACAGCAGCGCGCCCGGGAGCACGGCGAGGAGGACGCGCAACGTCGCTACCAGGCGCAAATTCTGGAGCAGATCCATGATTCGGTGATCACTATGGATCTGGGCGGGTACATCACCAGCTGGAACAAGGGCGCAGAGCAATTGTTCGGCTATACGGCCGAGGAAGCGCTTGGTCGTAACATCCTGTTTCTTTACGCCGATGAGGAAGATGATTCCATGCGTTACGATGCCTTCCTTGAGCATGGTGGGCGCGGGATGGAGGTGCGACGGCGCAAAAAATCGGGTGAAGTGTTCTGGGCCAGCCTGTCGCTGTCGCTGATGCGCGATCAGGAGGGTCAACCGGCGGGACTGATCGGCTACCTGGTCGACATCACCGAACGGCTTGAGATCGAGGAGAAGCTGCGCCTGCATGCGCGCATCGTCGAGGACAGCGATCAAGGCATCATCATTACCGACGCTGACGAGTTCATCGTTTCGGTCAATGCTGCCTTCTCCCGCATTACAGGCTACGCGCGCGAGGAGGCGATCGGACAGACTCCCGACCTGCTGCGCTCCGGTATGCACGATGAGGATTTTCGTCAGCAGGTGCATGCCGCGATGCACGGCAACGGCCCCTGGCAGGGTGAACTCTGGGGGCGACGCAAAAACGGCGAACTCTACCCGCAGTGGGCCGCGATCAGCGCCATACGCAACCCGCGCGGCGAGGTTACCCACGCTTTTTCAATATTCTCCGATATCAGCGAGCGCAAGCGCAACGAGGAGCGCATCCACCAGCTCGCCAACTACGACACGCTTACCGGCCTCCCCAACCGGACCCTGCTCAGCCGCCTGGTTGACCAGTCGCTAACCGAGGCGCTGCGCAAGGAATCCAGTGGTGCGTTGTTGTTCATCAATTTGAACCGCTTCAAGCCGGTAAATGAAACTCTCGGCCACGATACCGGCGACGAATTGTTGCGCCAGGTCGGCCAACGCTTCCGGCACTCGCTGCGCGATGAGGATGTGGTGGCCCGCATCGGCGGCGATGAATTCGTCATTGCCCTGTTCGATGTCGCCCGGCGCGAGCATGCCGCCATTGTCGCCCAGAAGCTGCTGGCTGCGCTGGAAGCGCCTTTCCCGATCTCCGGACACGATCTGCGCATCAGCGCCAGCATCGGTATCGCGGTGTATCCGGAGGATGCTTCGGACACGCTCTCGCTGTTGCGCTTCGCGGATTTCGCCATGAACCGGGCGAAGCAGGAAGGTGATGACGGTTACATGTTTTACAGCGAGGAGATGAACCAGAGAGCAATGGAACGCCTGCACGTGGAAACCGGCTTGCGCCGGGCTCTGGCGCAGGATGAGTTGGTGCTGTACTTCCAGCCCAAGGTCAGCTTGATGGATGGATGCATCATCGGCGCCGAGGCGCTGATCCGCTGGCGCCATCCCGAAGAGGGTCTGGTTCCGCCCGGGCGCTTCATCCCGGTTGCCGAGGAGACCGGCCTCATCCTCGATATTGGTGCCTGGGTACTCGAATCCGCCTGCGCCCAGATCCAGTCCTGGCGTTTGGCGGGGTTGAGGGTGCCGCCGATCGCGGTGAATCTTTCCGCGCGCCAGTTCAATCCTGGTCTGCCGCAACAAGTGAAGGAAGTGCTGGGGCGCCACGCTATCCTTCCAGGTGATCTCGAACTGGAAATCACCGAAAGCATGCTCATGCATGGCGCGGAAATAGTCATAGGCATGATGAGCGAACTGGTTTCGCTCGGCGTCACGCTATCGCTCGATGATTTCGGTACCGGCTTTTCCAGTCTCTCCTACCTGAAACGCTTTCCCATCAGTACGCTGAAAATCGACCGTTCTTTCGTGATCGGCATCCCTGGCGATGCCAACGACTGTGCGATTGTCAGCGCCGTCATCGGCATGGCGCACCAGCTCCGGCACAAGGTGGTGGCTGAAGGGGTCGAGCAGGTGGATCAGTTGAGTTTCCTGCGTGGTCTGGGCTGCGACCAGATGCAGGGCTACCTGTTTTCCCGGCCACTGCCTGCCCCGGATTTCGCAAGCATGGTGCGCCAGGAAATTCGCCTGAAGGCGTAGCGCGCCCTGTGATTATCAGTGGTGCGAGATGTGGAAATGGCGCAAAAAGTGGCCGACTGCCAGATAAGCACCAAGCCATCCCAACAGCGTGGAAAATGCGAGCAGGGCCGATGCCTCGTTCCATGCGAGGTGTTGCAAATGGAAGGATGAACCGTACAGGTTGGCCAGTTGCGCGACGCTGCCATTGAGGAAATGGACGCTGATGCTGATAATCGCCCATCCTCCGATGCCGCCCAGCAATCCCTGCAACGCGCCGTGATAGAGGAAGGGCAGGCGGATAAAGCGGTCGGTGGCACCGATCAGTTTGCTGACTTCGATTTCTTCCTGGCGCGTCAGGATTTGCAAGCGGATGGTGTTCCCGGTGCCGGCGATCAGGCCGAAACTCAGCAGGGCGGAGACGATAAGCGTGATTTGTCCGCCCAGATCGAGAAGGGCGTTGAGGCGCCTGGCCCAGCTTGAATCCAGTTCCGCCGATTCCACGCCCGTCCACTGGCCGGTTTCAGCGCGCAATTTTTCCAGCACAGCAGGATCGTTTTCCCTGGCGTTGATGACATAGGCGTCGGGTAGCGGATTGTGGGACAGGCCTGCGGTTACATCGCCCAGGCCGCTGCTGGCGGAGAGCTCCTTGAGTGCCTGATCGCGCTCGACGAAGCGGAAGGTCTTGATGTTCGGGTTGTTCTTGAGGCGCGATTCAAGCTGGTGCAGCGTTTCCTTGCCTGCGTCGAGTTTGAGGAACAGCGTGATTTGCGGCTCCGCGTTCAGGTTCCCCGCCGCCAGATTGAGGTTGGAGAGCAGAAGGTATAAGCCGGCCGGAAGGCTGAGGGCGATGCCCATTACGCTTATCGTGAGCAGCGTGGCGACAGGGGTAGCACCAAGGCGGTGCAGCGCCGCCATCAGATTGCGCCAGTGCCGGCTCATTGCACCAGCTCCCCGTGCTGCAAGTGCAGGGTGCGTGCGCCGTAGCGGTCGATCAGTTGCTCATCGTGGGAGGCGACCAGTACCGTGACACCAACCTGGTTGAAGGAGTTGAACATCTCCAGAATCTCGCTGGCGTAGGCGCTGTCGAGATTGCCGGTGGGCTCGTCGGCGAGCAGGATGGACGGTCGATGTACCACGGCGCGCGCGATGCACAGGCGCTGTTGTTCTCCGCCGGAGAGCGCGATGGGCATGGCCTTTTCCCGTCCCAGCAGTCCCACCTTGTCAAGCGCGGCGCGCACCCGCCTGGCGGCCTCGCTGCGTTCGAAGCCGGTGATTTCCAGCGGCAGCAGAACGTTGTCAAACACACTGCGGTCATACAGCAGCTTGTGATCCTGGAAAATGAGGCCGAAGTTGCGGCGCAGGAAAGGAACGGCGGCCGGGCGCAACTGGCCCAGATTCTGGCCGTTGATGACGATGCTGCCGCTGCTGGGCGCCTCGATGGCGGCGATCAGGTTGAGCAGCGTGCTTTTACCCGCGCCGGAGTGGCCGGTGATAAATGCCATCTCGCCCGGTTTTACGTGGAAGGTGATGTCCTTCAGCGCTTCGAAACCGCCCGGGTAGCGTTTGCATACCTGGCTCAGGCTAATCATGGCTGATCATTCAAACATGGCCTCGACGAATTCCTGCGCCACAAATGGCCGCAGATCGTCCAGTTGTTCGCCGACGCCGATGAAACGTATCGGAATCGGGCGGCTGCGCGCGATGGCGGCGATAATGCCGCCCTTGGCCGTGCCGTCCAGTTTTGTCAGCGCCAGTCCGGTGACCTGGAGCGCGTCGTCGAAGGATTTGACTTGGGCCAGGCCGTTCTGGCCGGTATTGGCGTCGAGCACCAGCAGCACTTCATGGGGCGCGCTGGGTTCGGCCTTGGCGATGACGCGCTTGACCTTCCTGATTTCTTCCATCAGGTGCAACTGGGTCGGCAGGCGCCCGGCGGTATCCGCCAACACCACGTCGATGCCGCGTGCCCTGGCAGCGTGGATGGCGTCGAAAATGACCGCCGCGGCATCGCCGCCTTCCTGGGCGATGACCGTCACATTGTTGCGTTCGCCCCATACCATCAGCTGTTCCCGCGCGGCGGCGCGGAAGGTGTCGCCCGCCGCAAGCAATACCGATTTGCCCTGGGACTGATAATACTTTGCCAGCTTGCCGATAGTGGTGGTCTTGCCGGCACCGTTCACGCCCGCCAGCATGATGATGTAGGGGCTATGGCCCCCGATATCCAAGGGCTGTTCCAGCGGTGTCAGCAGGGCGAGCAGGGATTGTTGCAGGGTCGCCTTCATTTGTCCTGCCTCGGTCAGCCCTTCGCGTTTGACGCGGTCGCGCAGGTCGTCGAGCAGGAATTGGGTGGCAGCCACGCCCACGTCCGAGGTGAGCAGGATGGTTTCAAGCTCTTCATAAAGCGCCTCGTCGATCTTGCCGCCGCCGCCGAACAGGCCGGCCAGCTTGTGCCCGAATTGCGCGCGGGTACGGGCCAGGCCCTGTTTCAGGCGCGCCGCCCAGTTTTCGGGTTTGCCCTGGGGTTCTTCAGCGGGGACGGCATCGGATTTCTTGAAGAAACTAAACATGGAAGATAGGGTCTGTGTGATACGGCGGTGGCAGGAGTATGGCTTATAATTGCCTGCATTTTATCCCGAACAGATGTTTATTAGTAGGAGGTGAGGTCAGGTGCTGAGAAACACGTTGATGGGTTTGGTATTGCTTGGCCTGTGCGGAGGGGCGCAAGCCAACCCTTACGAACACAAGCTGGCCAACGGCATGAAGGTGGTCGTCAAGGAGGACCGGCGCGCGCCGGTGGTGGTGTCGCAGATATGGTACCGGGCAGGCAGCATGGACGAGCAGAATGGCACCACCGGCGTGGCACATGTGCTGGAACACATGATGTTCAAGGGTACGCGCAAGGTGCCTGCGGGGCAGTTCTCGAAAATTATCGCGGAGGCCGGTGGGCGTGAAAATGCCTTTACCAGCCACGATTACACGGCCTATTTCCAGCAGTTGCAGGTGAATAAGCTGCCGCTGGCGTTCAGGCTGGAAGCCGACCGCATGGAGAACCTGGTGTTGTCGGAGCAGGAATTCGCCAAGGAAATCAGGGTGGTGATGGAAGAGCGCCGCATGCGTACCGAGGACAAGCCCCAGGCCCTGGTGCATGAACAGCTCAACGCCGCCGCCTTTGCCGCCCACCCCTATCAACATCCCGTGGTCGGCTGGATGAATGACCTCGAAAACATGCGCGTGGAAGATGCCCGTGCCTGGTATCAGCGCTGGTATGCACCCAATAATGCCACGCTGGTGGTGGTGGGCGATGTCCGGCACGAAGAAGTGTTCCGCCTCGCGCAACGTTATTTCGGAGCGCTCAAGCCCCACGCCCTGGCGGCCCGCAAGCCCCAGGATGAGCCACCACAGCGCGGCATCAAGCGGCTGGAGGTGAAAGCGCAAGCCAAGCAAGCCTATCTGATGATGGCTTACCGTACGCCGGTTTTGCGAGATGTGAGCGCGGATTGGGAGCCTTATGCGCTGGAGGTGCTGGCGGGCGTGCTCGACGGCAATGCATCGGCGCGCCTGAACCGGGTTCTGGTGCGGGAAAGCCGTCTGGCCAATGATGTTGGTGCCGGTTACGACGCTATTTCGCGCGGCCCGGGTCTGTTCATGATCGATGCCACGCCGAGCGAGGGGAAAACCGTTGCCGAACTGGAGCAGGCGATTCGCAACGAATTGGCCGAACTGCAACGCAACGGCGTGAGCGAGGACGAACTGCAACGGGTAAAGGCTCTAGTGATGGCAGCGCAGGTCTATCAGCGCGATTCCATGTTTTACCAGGGGATGCTGATCGGCAACCTGGAAAGTTCGGGGCTTTCCTGGCGCGATGAGGATAAATTGCTGGAACACTTGCGGGCCGTGACGGCTGAGCAGGTGCGGGATGTGGCCCGGAAATATTTGCGTGACGATGGCTTGACGGTAGCAACGCTCGATCCGCAGCCACTCGATGGAAAGCCCGCGCCACGCGCGGTGGAAGGAGGTCGCCATGGCCATTAAGTTAATTGCCGGCATCCTGGGGTTGCTTGTTTCGTGTGCCGCCCAGGCCGGTTTGCCGATCCAGCACTGGCAGACGGCGAACGGCGCCCAGGTGTATTTCGTGGAGAGCCGTGGCCTGCCCTTGCTCGATGTGAGCGTGGATTTCGATGCCGGTACCCGCCGCGATACGCCGGAAAAATCCGGACTGGCAAGCCTGGTTGCCCACACCCTGAACCTGGGGGCGGAGGGGCTGAGCGAGGACGATATCTCGCGCCGTCTCGCCGACGTGGGCGCGCAACTTGGCGCCAATTCCGACCCCGACCGCGCCAGCGTCACGTTGCGAACCTTGAGCAGCATGCGCGAACGCACGCAGGCGCTGGAGCTGATGGCCAAAATCCTGCGCCAGCCCGATTTTCCCGAGCCGGCCCTGGAACGGGAAAAGGCACGAATGATCGCGGGCTTGCAGGAGGAGGAAACCCAGCCCGGCCCGATCGGGGAAAAAGCCTTTTATGCCGCGCTGTATGGCGCTCATCCCTACGGATTGCCGGGCGGAGGTAAGGTGACGACGCTTCCTACCTTGTTGCGGCAGGATGTGCTGAGCTTTTACCGCCGCCATTATGTTGCCGAATCCGCCGTGATAGCCATGGTGGGAGATGTGAGCCGGGACGAGGCGGCGAAAATCGGCGAGCAGTTGAGTGCCGGTTTGCCACGGGCCAACGGTGGCTTGCCGGCCCTGCCCGAGGTTAAATCGCCAGCTCAGGGCGAAACCCGATATTTGCCCCATCCGGCGACGCAGAGCCATATCTTGTCGGGAATGCCGGGCATGAGCCGCAACGATGTGGATTATTTTCCCCTTTATATAGGCAATTACATTCTCGGCGGCGGTGGCTTCGCCTCGCGTCTGACCGAAGAGGTGCGCGAGAAGCGGGGCCTGGCTTATAGCGTGTACAGCTATTTCATGCCGCTGGCGCAGCCCGGGCCGTTCCAGATCGGCTTGCAGACCAAGCGTGAGCAGTCGGGCGAAGCCCTGAAAATCGTGCGTGCAACCTTGAAGCGTTTTGTCGACGAGGGTCCGACCCAGGATGAGTTGCGCCGTGCCAAGCAGAACATCAGCGGCAGTTTTCCGTTGCGCCTCGATAGCAACAAGAAAATTCTCGGTTATTTATCCCTGATCGGCTATTACCATCTGCCGCTGGATTATCTGGATCAATTCGAAAAAAACGTGGAAAAGGTCGGTGTTGCGGACGTGAAACAGGCTTTCAAGCGCCGCATCGATCCGGAGAAAATGCTTACGGTTGTCGTGGGTGGAGCGCCGTGAAAGCGTGAAACAGAACCGTGTTCGTATTATCGGCGGCGTCTGGCGCAGTCGCTTGCTTGCCTTTCCCGATGTGGTAGGATTGAGGCCCACTCCTGACCGGGTGCGGGAAACGCTATTCAACTGGCTCGGCCAGATCATGGATGGCAAATCGTGCCTGGATCTGTTCGCGGGTAGCGGCGCACTGGGGTTCGAAGCCCTGTCGCGGGGTGCCAGGCAGGTGGTGATGGTGGAGCGCGATGCGAAGGTATTGAAGGCTTTGCGCGAAAATTCAGCTACCTTGGGGTCCGAAACTCTGGAATTGGTGGCGGCAGATGCGCTAAAATTCCTCGCCCATGAACCACGCCGCTTCGACATCATTTTTGTCGATCCGCCTTACGACTCTGGACTGTTGCCAGCTTTGTTGCCAAGCTTGCTACCTTGTCTGGCAGATGACGGGATGGTGTATGCCGAATCCGCAGCGGCGTTCGACCCGGGGCCGGAGTGGCTGACCTGGCGCAGCGGGAGTGCAGGTCAGGTACATTATTATCTGTTGAAAAAGGCAATTTGATGCTCAAGGCTGTCTATCCCGGCACTTTCGACCCCATCACCCGTGGCCATGAAGACCTGGTGAGGCGCGCATCGCGCCTGTTCGGCGAAGTGATTGTGGCGGTTGCCGACAGCCGTTCGAAACAGCCGTTCTTTAATTTGCAGGAACGGGTGGAAATGGCCAAGTCCGTGCTGGCGGATTGTCCCAATGTGAAGGTGACGGGCTTTTCCGGCCTTTTGATCCATTTTTTGCAACAGCAGGATGCTGCTATTATCCTGCGGGGTTTGCGTGCGGTGTCCGATTTCGAGTATGAATTTCAGTTGGCGGGGATGAACCGCAACCTCTATCCCAATGTCGAAACGATATTCATGACCCCGTCCGAGCAATACATGTTTGTTTCCGCCAGCATGGTGCGCGAGATCGCGCTGCTGGGTGGAGATGTGAGCCAGTTTGTGCATCCGGCGGTAGGTGGCAGGATGAATGAGAAGATTTTAACTTTGTAACTAACGAGCGAGGAAACTGCCATGGCATTAATGATTACCGACGAATGCATCAACTGCGACGTGTGCGAACCCGAGTGTCCCAACGGAGCGATTTCCCAGGGCGACGAAATCTATATCATCGACCCCAGTCTTTGCACCGAGTGCGTGGGCCATTACGACGAGCCTCAGTGCATCGCGGTGTGCCCGGTGGATTGCATCATCGTTAATCCGGAGCACACGGAGAGCAAGGAAGAATTGCAGGCCAAGTACGAGAAGCTGAGCGGCCAGGGCTAGTAATTCAAGCTGTATCTTCCCCCGCGCCATAACGCAGGGGGAAGTCAGGCCGCCGCTTGCAGTGGCGTGCTTTCCAGGTTCAATGCCTGTTCCATTTCCCGGCGCAGGTTTCTGAGGTCGTCCAGCTGGCCTGTGATGCCAGCATCCATCTGCTCCAGTTCGGTGATGCGATCCTCAAGCGTGTCCGTTGCCTTGTGGATGCGTTTGATGCTTTCCAGGCGGCGGCGCAGCTGCAGCTGATGTTCCCGCACTTGTGTTTCCATTGGAGCCATCACGGCCTTGAGCCAATTTTCAACATCCCGGTTGGCGATCTCATAGACGTGGATGACGCGGCTGGCGATGGTTTCAAAAAATTTGGTGGTCAGCGTGAACTGTTCGTTGGTGAGCATGTTCAGCGCGGTGTTGAAGTGGTCGTTGTAGCCTTTCTCCAGCTTGCCGATTTCCTTCAGGTATTTCAAAGTCGAGAAGGGGGGCGGGGTGCTCTGGGACAGGCCGTGTTCCTCGCTGAACTTCTTGTACATGCTTTCCATCATGTGTTTGATTTCTTCGATCTGCAGTCCGGATTTGTGGATATTCTCCGTCACATCCTTGAAGAATCGGTTCATCGCGTCGCGAATCCCCTTGCTGAAACGGCTGCTGACCATGGCGCCGCGAGTGTTTTTGACTTCAACCTTGAGCGCATCCATGCCGAGATGCGTGAACAGGATGTTGGTTTGCTGCGAGAACACGCTGCGTAAGGCCTGAAAACGTTGCAGGCCTTTTTCGAAGTTTTCCTTGTCGAGCTTGACCTTTTCCATCATGTGCTCGATCACGTCCTGATTCTTGCCCCGCAGTCCTTTCAGTTCCTCAAGTTGCTCGCGCACCCCGACCATGCGCGCATCGAGAATGTCGTGGGTGACGCCCATCATGTCCTCGATTTCGCTCTGGGTGTTGTCGCGAACGATTTCCTGTTTGGACGGAATGAGTTCGTCTGAAAGCGCTTTTTCCAGCGCCGGCAGGCGGCTCTTGGCGAGTAAATCCTGGTCCTGATTAATCTTGGATAGCAAGCCTTTCTGTGCCGACACAGGGAAAACCTGGGAGGGTTTGATGCCCAGCAGCTCGGCGCTGGTGGTGACCTGGGACTCGATTTCGCGCTCGATTTCATCGTTGCTTTTGAGTTCGTCCCACAGGCCGTCGATCTTGTTCAGTACCACCAGGCGGCCCTTCTGGCGTCCCTGTGGATTGCCCACATGCTTGCGCCACACCTCGATATCCGTCTTGGTGACGCCGGTATCCGCTGCCAGCATGAAAAGCACGGCGTGAGCGTTGGGAAGCATGTTGAGCGTGAGTTCCGGCTCGGTTCCGATGGCATTCAGGCCGGGCGTGTCGAGGATAACCAGGCCCTGCTTCAGCAAGGGGTGCGGGAAATTGATGATGGCGTGGCGCCAGCAGGGAACCTCCACCGTGCCGTCCGCCTGCAGGGTAAAAGCATTGTTCTCGTCTGTTTCATCGTAAAGCCCGTAACGCGCGGCTTCCTGCTTGGAAACTCGCTTGACCTGGCTTACTTGCTGGAATGCAACCAGCATGCCCTCGGCGGAGCTGATGTCGAGGGGAAATACCTGCCACTCGTCCACGTAACGTTTGTATTCGGTGGTGGTGGTGTCGGTGGCGCGGGTTTCAATCGGCAGCAGCTGAATGCTTGGCTCGCGGCCCTCCTCGTACATCAGTTCGGTGGGGCACATGGTGGTGCGTCCGGCGCTGGAGGGAAGCAGGCGCAAGCCGTAGCCGGCAAAGAAAATCGCGTTGATAAGCTCAGATTTGCCGCGCGAGAACTCGGCCACGAACGCTACATTGAGCTTGTCGTCGCGCAAGCGGTCCAGGATGTGCTGAATACGCAGGTCGGTCTGGGCGTCGTTCAGTTCCTGCTCGTTAAGCCAGTTGCGATAGGCGCCGATATTGTCCGAGAGACCGCCGCGCCAAGCGCTGTAAGCTTCAAAATGTGCGACAAGGTTACCGTTTGTCATAAATGCTCCCGTGGCCAGTCATGGCAATGCCATCGTACTTTAGCATAATAAACAGATTAATCAAGGCGGTCCGGGCTGCTATTGATTATTAGCCTGAGGACGTTTGCTTATCCCGTTAGCTGGAAAGCAATTTATAGGCCACGAAGCCTTGCTATGTCTGGCAGCGAGGACAGTAAAAAGTTGAGCGTTGCCCCTGTTTAATTTGGCGAATGGGGGCGCCGCATTGCCGGCAGGATTCGCCTGTGAGGCCGTAGACGGCGTACTGCTGCTGGAAATAGCCCGGTTTTCCGGCGCTATCCACGAAATCGCGCAGGCTGCTGCCCCCTGCTGCGATGGCCTGGTGCAATATTTCCTTGATGGCCTGGACCAGTCTTTTGCAGCGCTCCGGGCCAATTCGGTTGACTGGCGTAGTGGGCCTGATACCGGAGCGAAACAACGCTTCGTTGGCGTAGATATTGCCTATTCCCACAACCAGGTGGCTGTCCATCAGGGTTTGCTTGATGCTGGTGCGACGTGCACGAGTTTGTTGGTGTAGCCAGGCACCATCAAAAGCGTCGGTGAGTGGTTCCACGCCCAGTTGCGCCAGCAGGGGGTGACGCAATGGGTCAGTTTGCGTCCAGATTACGGCACCGAAGCGTCGCGGGTCGCGCAGTCGCATACATAAACCGTTCCCCAGTACCAGGTCGAAATGGTCGTGTTTTTCGGGCGCAGTGGCGGCGGAAATGACGCGCAGACTACCGGACATGCCGAGGTGCAGAATCAGCCAGCCTGTGCCGCAATCCACCAGCAAATATTTGCCGCGCCGGATGATGCCGCAAATGGTCTGTCCTGGCAGTATTCGTGTCAGTTCGGCTGCGACGGGAAAGCGCAAATGGGCATTGCGGATGATCACCTCGCTGATGGTCTGATCAGCCAGGTGGGGTTCGAGCCCGCGGCGGGTGGTTTCGACTTCGGGTAATTCTGGCATGGTCAGGGCTCGTTAATGCATAAGCTGGGCATACGCTGGGGCCGGTTGGGGTGCAGTCCTAGGCGCGAGTCGTGCGGTTGTGTCATTCACAACAAGCTGCTCGTAACACCGGAATGCACCCCAACCGGCCCCAGCCCGGAGGGTTGCCGCGTATTCGGGCGTCTGCTGCGTTGCGAGGCTTGCGAAGGGAATGACCCTTCGCCGCGTCTCGCGCCTTGCATCCATCCCGTATACGCGGCAACGTATGCCCAGCTTATGCATTAACGAGCCCTGCGTTCCGACGGCGTCGCCAGACCCATGCTGCGGCAGCGAAGAAGGATAGTGGCAAAACGACAAGAAAGCCTGCCGCAAGCGCCATGGCGGCTGATTTGTTCAAATTCAGCGTGGCATCCACGGTGGTTTTTGGCTGGATGGTAATCAGGTTGTCATCTCCAGCCAGCCAGTTGATCAGGTTGATGCCCAGATCGAGATTGCCGCCAAAGCCGAGGTACGCATTGGATAGAAACTCGCCGCTACCGATTACCGCAATGCGTTGCCGGTTGTCCTCGTGGCTTTTTTCCAAGGCCAACCCGATGACAATGGGGCCGGCAATATCATGCTTGGGGTCGAACGCCGCTTGTTCATCCGCCGTGCCGTTTTCCAGCCAGCCGCGCGGAGCGGCTTCGATAAGCGGGGTCGCGCGCCACTCCGGGTCATCGTTGACGCCCACGGCACGGGCACGGGGAAAGACCGTAAAGAGATCGAATTGGGCGGTCACGGGATGGGGTCCATACTGCGCTGCCACTGCAGTTGCCGGGGGTAAGCCCAACTCCCGGCCGGCCGGGTCGATAACGATGCCTGGCGTCAGGTTGAGATTCAGCGCCTCTGCCACCGCTTGCAGTCCATGCAGCGGTGCGGGTTCCACCAGCCATAACAGGTTCCCGCCCCGCGCCAGGTAACGTTTTATTTTATCCGCCTCGCCGCCCAGGATATCTGTTGCGGGTTGGGTCAGCACCAGCATGCTGGTGCCCTCCGGCACCTCGGGCGCGAGGGACAATGCCAGCGCTTCGGTACGAAAGCCCTTATGGGAAAGCTGGCGTCCGAATTCGCCCAGGTCATGACTTGCGCCGCCGTCAAATTTTCGTTCGCCGTGGCCACCCAGCGCCATCAACAGGCGTTCGCGGGAACGGACGAGGCGCATCAGGGTGTTGGTGAAATCCTGTTCGTTCAGCGAGGTGAGGTGTTCGCTACGGTCCCGGTAGGAGAGCACCAGCTCGCCGTTGACGTGCACGCCGGCTTCATGGGCGGACAGGGGGTCCATGGCAGGGTCGACGATTTTAAGCTTGAGGTCCGGCTTGATGGCTTGGTAACGGGCAACAAAGTCGCGGATGGGCTGGCGCAGGTCGCCATGTTGGGAGTCGGGTGGCGTGGCGTAAGCGGTAACAGAAACAGCCCCATGCATTTCACGCAATATCTTGTGGCTGGCCGGGCTCAGGCTGTGGCGGGTGTTCTGGGTGAGATCCATTTGCCAGTGGTAATGCTGGGTCAGGAAGCCTGCAAGCCCTGCAAGGGAGAAGAGCAGCAGCAAAAATAACCGGTTGTGCCGGCGCAGCCACAAGCGGAATTTCGCTGCACGCTTCATGGCATTCTGTCCCGGTCCAGGCGCTGCACCGCGAGCATCAGGAAGGTCGCGGTAAACAGCAGGAAATAGGCGAGATCGGCAGTGTCGAGCAGGCCCCGGTTGCAGCGCGCAAAATGTTGCAGCAGGGACAGACTGTGCAGAGGTGCGATGTCCTGGGCGAAGATGTCGAGCAGCCACAGCCCGAGAGAGGCGCCGATGCCGCTGATGGCCGCTATCGCGGGTTGCGCGGTGAGACTGGAAAAATAGAGCCCGAGGGCGCTGAAGCATGCCGCCAGCAGTATCAGGCCAAGTATGTTGGTGAGCAGCAAACCGCCGTCGAGAGGGCCGCCTGAGCGAAGCGAGAAAGCCATGGCGATAGTGAGAGCGGCAACCAGGCACAGGAAGGTCCACAGGCCGAGAAATTTGCCTGCAACAATGGTGCTGAGCGATATCGGGGCAGACAGAAGCAGGGGCAGAGTATGGTTACGGCGCTCTTCAGCAATCATGCGCATGGCGAGGATAGGGGCCAGCACCAGCAGAATCATGGCGGTGGCACCGAACAGCGGCGCAATAACCATTTCGGTCACGCCGGGCGGATTGGCGAACTCTACCAGTTGCCCCTGCAGGCTGAGAAAGGCATCCACCTGGCCCAGGAATAGCCAGGCCAGCACCATTTGCAATACACCCAGGATGATCCACGCCAGCGGCGAACTGAACAGGATTTTGAGTTCCTTGGCGGCGATGGTAACGATCATGTCGGGCTCTCCCGTAGCGTGAGACGAACAAAATTTTCTTCCAGGCTGCTGCTATCGTGCTCGTTGAGCAGGGCCGCCATGCTGCCGCTGAAAACGGCCCGGCCTTGGTGCAGGATCATCACCTGGTCGCACAGGGCCTCGGCCTCGGCCAGGATATGGGTGGACAGGATTACGCCATGACTGTGGCCCAGTTCCTTGATCAGGCTGCGAATGTCACGTATCTGCAGTGGGTCCAGCCCGGCTGTCGGCTCATCCAGAATGACTACGGATGGGGTATGAACGATGGCTTGGGCGATGCCCACCCTTTGCTGGTAGCCTTTGGAAAGGCTGCCGATCAGCCGCTTTGCCACTTCCTCCAGACCGCAGCGCTTGAGTGCCTGCCCTACGGCGACACTCAGGGCTGACTTGGGTACGCGGTGCAAGAGGGCGGCCAGGCGCAGATATTCGTTCACGGTGAGTTCGCGGTACAGGGGCGGGATTTCCGGCAGGTAGCCGAGGTGGGTTTTAGCCCCGACCGGGTCTTCGATCAAGTCGATACCGCAAATTTCGATGCTGCCCGCGCTAGGGGCGAGGGTGCCCGTCAGCATCCGCATGGCGGTGGACTTGCCGGCGCCGTTTGGCCCCAGGATGCCCAGAACCTCGCCGGGGCGCAAATCCAGGTTGAGTCCTTCCAGCGCCCTGTGGTTGCCATAATGGCGACCCAGATCGCGTGCCCGCAGAGCAAACATGGTTTCGGATTTAAAGTTCAAAGTGGCAAGTTCAAAGGGTTGTGCCTATACTTGGCGGGCTGTTGTTCCGATTATACTTGAGACGCCGAGCATCCAAGATGTCTACCCTGAAACTCGAATATTCCCTATCGATTGTCTCCCTGCTGGCGCTTGTCGCATGCGCGCCGACTCCGGCCAAGGTTCCTCCCAGAAGCGAGACGCATGCCGAGGCGAAAAAGCCGGTCTTGCCGAACCAGGAGCTGAGCGCCCAAGCCCTTTATCAATATCTGGTGGGCGAAGTGGCACTGCAGCGAGGTCAGCCCCAGTTGGCGGTAGAGGCTTTGCTGGATTTGGCGAAAAATACTCGCGACCCACGCTTGGCGCAGCGCGCGACTGAGACCGCCGTTCAGGCGCGACAGGCGGGCCAGGCAACCGAGGCGGCGGCATTGTGGCAGGCGCTGGATCCGACTTCTTCCCAGGCTACACAGGCGGCGGCCGCGCTATTACTGAATGGCGGACGACTGAATGAAGCACGTCCTTATCTGGAAAAAATTATTGCCGGTGCGGACGGAGACCGAGCCAGCGGTTTTCTGCATCTCAACCAGATGCTGTCGCGGCAGCATGATCGGGTAGCGGTGCTGGAACTGGTGCAGAAGCTCGCCGGACCCTATCCGGAGAGTGCCGAGGCCCATTTTGCCGTGGCCCAGGCAGCATGGAATGCAAGCCGGCGCGATGAGGCGCTGGCGGAACTGGAGCAGGTCGATCGTTTGCGCCCGGGCTGGGAGCCCGCAGCGCTGTTCCGTGGGCAGATGTTACAACCCTTAGCCCCTGCCCAGGCCTTGGAGTTCTACCGCACATTCTTGCGGGACTACCCCAAGTCCAAGGAAGTCCGGCTCACCTACGCGCGTCTGCTGGTGAGCGAAAAGCAGTACACCCAAGCCCGCGCCCAGTTCCAGCGCGTGATGGAGGATGCGCCCAATAACGCCGAGGTCAGCTTTGCCATCGGTCTGCTTGCTTCCCAGGAGAACGATTTCGAAGCGGCGGAAACCTACCTGCGGCAAGCGCTCGCCAACGGTTACAAGGACGAGGATATGGCGCGCTTTTACCTGGGCCAGGTTGCCGAAGAGCGCAAGCACCTGGATGAGGCCGCGGCGTGGTACGAAAAAGTGGGGCAGGGGGAGCACTATCTCAATGCCCGGATACGCTATGCGGGGCTGCTGGCAAAACAGGGCAAGCTGGATGCTGCGCGCAGCCACTTGCAGAGCGTGCAGCCACAGAATAACCAGCAGCGCGCCTTGCTGATCCAGGCGGAAGCGCAGCTGTTGCGCGAAGCGAAGCGCCACGAGGAAACTTTCGACCTGCTGGCCAGAGGTCTGGAAAAGCTGCCCAATCATCCCGACCTGCTGTACGACCACGCCATGGCGGCGGAAAGGCTGGACAAGCTGGACGTGATGGAGAAGGACCTGCGTCACCTGATTCAGCTCAAGCCCGATAATGCCCATGCCTATAATGCGCTTGGCTATTCGCTTGCCGAGCGCGGCATTCGTCTTGAGGAAGCGCGCGAACTGGTGGAGAAAGCGCTCTCCCTGGCGCCTGACGATCCTTTCATCATGGATAGCCTGGGCTGGGTGCATTTTCGCCTCGGCCAGCACGGCAAGGCGGTCGAGTATTTGCGACAGGCTCTGACGTTGCGCCCGGACCCGGAGATTGCGGCCCATCTGGGACAGGTTTTGTGGGCTCAGGGACTGCACGAGGAGGCACGCAAGGTCTGGCAGTCGGCCTTGAAGCAGGCTCCGGAAAGCGAAGCGCTACGCGATGTCATGCAAAAGTTCAAGTAGCTGGCTGTTGCCTCTGGTTCTGCTGTTGTTGGGCGGGTGTGCCGCGCCACAAGTCGGGCAGCGGGGCGAGACTCAGGTGGCGCCGCAGGTGTTTCAACTGAATGGCCGCATTGGCGTGCGTTATGGCGAGGAAGGCTTCTCCGGCAGCCTGCGCTGGCAGCATGGCGCCGGGGGCGACGAAATCCTGCTGTTTTCCCCTCTCGGACAAACGGTGGCGCGAATAGAGCGCAATGCCGCCGGTGTGGCGCTGGATGTGGCGGAGGGCCACTACGTGGCGCAGGATGCAGCGGAGTTGACGCAACGTGTGCTGGGCTGGCGTTTGCCTCTGGACGGCATGCAATACTGGGTGACTGGCCGTCCGGCGCCGCACGGTGCCGCGAACGCGACGCGCGATGAGGCCATGAATCTGGTCCATTTAAGCCAACAGGAGTGGGAAATCGAGTATCGGGATTACCGTCCGGAAGGCAACTTTGTTTTGCCGTCCCGGATCGTGATGCGCAACGGTACCGTGGAACTCAGGCTGGTGGCGGATGAATGGGTGTTACCGTGACACAGACTGCCTATCCCGCGCCGGCAAAACTCAATCTGTTCCTTCACGTGGTAGGTCGCCGCCCGGACGGCTATCATCTGTTGCAAAGTGTGTTCCGTTTTCTCGACTATGGCGACCAATTGCACTTCAAACTGCGTGAAGACGGGCGTATAACGCGCACTACCGATCTTGTTGGCGTTCCGGAAGAGAAGGATCTGGTGATACGCGCGGCGCGCCTGCTGCAGGAAGCAACTGGCTGCACGCTCGGTGTCGAAATCGGCATGGAAAAACACCTCCCCATGGGCGGCGGCCTGGGCGGGGGCAGCTCCGATGCAGCAACGGTGCTGCTGGCGCTGAACCGTTTGTGGCATTTACACCTCCCGCGCGCCGAATTGCAGCGTTTGGGCCTGCAACTCGGCGCGGACGTGCCGGTATTTGTTTTCGGCGAAAGCGCGTTCGCCGAGGGGGTGGGCGAATTGCTTCAGCCCGTCAGCCTGCCCCCAGCCTGGTATGTGGTTATCGTGCCGCCGGTAGCGGTTGCGACTGCTGAGATTTTTGCTGCGCCGGAATTGACACGCGACACGACTTCAATCAAAATGTGCGGCCTCTCGATAGCCCAGCTTCGCAACGACTTGCAAGCCGTGGTTTGTGCGAGGTATCCCGAAGTGGCGGAATGCCTGAGCTGGCTTGAACGGTTCGGCAATGCCAGGATGACGGGGTCAGGCGCATGCGTATTCGCGGAGTTTTCCGCGCAGGACGAAGCGAACCGGGTGCTGGCGCATAAACCTGCAAAATGGCAGGGTTTCGTGGCACGCGGCATGGACCGGCATCCGCTGCGGGATTATGCAGACTAAACATTGGGGAGTCGCCAAGTGGTAAGGCACCGGATTTTGATTCCGGCATTCGTAGGT
>JASJPB010000019.1:0-89199 GCA_031426915.1 Sulfuricellaceae bacterium
AAGGTAGCAGATTCTCCACTTATCGGCTTGTTCAGTTTTCCGGGGCCACTTCTAAATTCCACCGAACGGCCGTCGCGCGTCTCGTCCAGATCGAAGGCGTAGATGGTCAGGTAATCAGACTGGTGGCCATTCTTCCGGCCCATGATGCCGGCGCCGGCATTACGCGGGTTCTTGCTGCGGGCAGGATCGATCCGTGTCCAGTCCTCGACAGTCAGGATTACCTCGAAGCGTACCGCGCCACTAAAGCCGCCGGCCTTTACACCGGCCCAGGCTGGCAGTCCCTTGAAGCGCAGTGCGTTGGCGGTAATGTCCTCCCCCACGCTGCCGTCACCCCGCGAGATGGCCTGCACCAGGCGACCGTCGGTGTAATACGCGGCTGCGCTGGCACCATCGCCCTTCAGGCTGGCGTGCAGAACCTCAATGTCGTTCTTTACGCACCAGTTGCGGAATTCATCTTCAGAATTCACCTTGCTCTGGCTGCCCATCGGGATGGAATGGCGTGCCTTGGTCAGCATGCTGTCGGCCGGCACTGGTGCGCCGACGATGGCGAGCACGGGATCGTCCGGCGCGAGCAGACGCAGTTCGTCCTCGAGCGCGTCGTACTCGGCATCGTTCATGATGGGCTCGCCGCTGTAGTAGTAGGCGTGTTTGGCCTTGAGGATCAGGTTGCGGAGTTCAGTGGTGCGGGACACGGATTCCCTTTCTGTTACTGGCTACGAATCTTGTTGTTATTTCTCATTGTTCACTTTGTGCCAGGTCATCATGCCACGCATCAGGCTCGCTGGATGAGCCTCTCTAAACTTCCAAGAACTATTTTTCCAGCCACGTCATGATCAAGCCCAATATCAGCAGGAACGGTAATGCCACGATCACGACCAGCCAGAATCGGGCAAAAAGCTCATTGGCTGTGGCGACCAGCCATTCTAGAAACATGCTGGGTTATTAGAGCGGGATTTCATCAACGGCATCCTGAAGCACCGATGCAGGCATGCCGACTTTTTTGGGGTTAATGGTTTCCAGGGTATTGAGCAGGGTACAGAGCAAACGGAAATCTTCGAGGTTCTGCAATTTGCACTTGCCGTCCTGGAATAGGGGCGGCGCGCTCTGCAGGGCGAGAATCTCCTCGTCAGAAATTTCGTGCCCCTGGTTGCGGGCGATCAACCGACCCGCGTAGGCAAGAGCCTTGCTGGTTTCAACAAACCCTTTGGTGGTTGAAGCAGGGTCCTGGTTTTGCCAGGCTTCTTTCCAGTTGGTTTGCGGATCGAGCTCTGTTTCGTCGAATGTGGCTGCCTGAACGATAACTTTGCCGCTTGTATTTTTTACCCAGTAGCCGGGGAATTGCATTTTTTCTGCCTTGTTGTGATTGTCGTAGTCGTAAGGCTATTCGGGGTAAGGTGGAAATTTCAAGTCTGAATTTTTTGGTGGTGGTTCACGGAACGTTCTCCATCGAAATGACAAGCCACCAAAGAACCCCGCCCCATCCTTGATTTAGGATCTACGGGTCATGTTATAAGCCGAGATGCTTTGTCGCTATAGGGGATTCCCCTATAAATTTCCATTGCACGGGCCAAAAACCGGTATGAAGCTGGTACGAAGCCAGCATAGCCCGTGTATACGCCAACCTTCGATTGGCATATACACGGGCAGCCGGCGAGGGGGACACGCCCCCTTCGATCCCCCTTTTTCACCGTGCCAATCTACTGTGCATCACGCATTATTTCTTCACATTATCCAGACGGCTTTAGCCCGTCGGATAATGTACGGGTTGGTGACTGGACGGCG
Organism: Sulfuricellaceae bacterium; assembly: GCA_031426915.1. Classification (GTDB taxonomy): domain Bacteria; phylum Pseudomonadota; class Gammaproteobacteria; order Burkholderiales; family Sulfuricellaceae; genus Sulfurimicrobium. The sequence continues at coordinate 1,783 of JASJPB010000019.1, forward strand.
GGATAAGAGCATCTTATCCGGACGGCCAGGCAGCCGCGTTAGCGGCAAACCCGCGGTCACCTGAATCCCGGCCCTTGGCCGGGTGAAGGGGAACGGATGGGCAAACCCACCGATCGGCACCACCACCCACTCTCCAAGCAGAACTGCTTGATGGGCGAGCAAGGCGCAATTTCTGCGGTTGTTGAGGTGATGGCGGTTCGGATTACCAGGCAACGTTGCCGCCGGGATGCATAGCGATTACTTGGCACGGAGGGGCCACGGATTGTCGAGTTTCCTGGCTGAGGGGATGAACGTGTTCCTTATGGAATGAGCTTGGCAAGGTACAAGGCGATTTTTCCCAGCAGGTCGCGCTCCTCGGAAATTCGTTTCAACTCGGATTTCAGTCGCCGGTGCTGCTGTGACAGGCTCTGTTGCTCCAGCTTGTCCTCTATCTGCAGATGGTATTCCCTGACCCAAGTGCGCACGGTATTTGGGTGCATCCCTTTCTGTGCCGCCACATCAGCCACCGCGCGATGCTCGTGGATGACCAGCCTGACTGCTTCAATCCTGATTTTATCCGGATAGGTCATGGCACCTCTTTGCAGCCTCTAACGTTACGGCTCAAAGGTGTCTGGCTGGAGTGGGTGAATTCAGAGAATATTTCCATCGATGAAACAGCTTCGCCTAGATTCAAAAATGGAATGATCTCATGGCCCGAAAAATTACGCAACTCATTGTTATTATTGACAATATTGTATAGTCAAGTAGATATTTACAAGTGATGCACTGGACTGTTTGCAAAAAAATGGAAAAGGGATGTCATGCCAAGCAGTTTTTGCCACGCTAAATGGCATCAGGTCTCTGTCAGGAGATCGTGTTCCGCTGATCCCAGGGGTAGAGCCGGACCACTTGCTGGGTTACTTCGGCGAAGAAGTCGACGGCTCGATTGGGAATTCCGATACTGAACCGGGCACAGCCCCATCTGTTCCGGAACCACTAGCAGCGGGTGCCTGAGCTTGCGGGATCCGCATCAGCGTCGGGTCGGCCTTGTGATTCACCTTCACCACCCGCGTGCCGTGAGCCTCGATCTGACGCACATTCTTACGCCCACCCGAATAACGGCCATAACAGCTTGCAGTTTCCGTCACCGCATGCCCCAGCACCACGGCCAGATCCTCACGCCCCACCCCACCCGCCTTCAGGTCCGATGCCAAAGCATGGCGATAGCAATACGCGCTGAAATGGAATTCCTTGCCCAGCGCGAAATTACCTGCACGCTTCACAGCCGCACCAAAAGCTTCGGCCGTGTTGGCAAGTGAGGCATGCGCCTTCAGGGTAAAGCTCAAGTCATCGCCTCCGTGGTTGATGCAATGCTGCGCGAGCGTTTCAAATTCCTTGCTGTCTTCCAGCACGATCAGCGTCCGCACCGGCTGTCCCTTCTGATCAGAAACCTTGGCGCCATTGATCTCAAAGCGCAGCCTGCCATCCGGTTCAAGGGAAATGCGGATTCCCTCCAGCTCTTGCGGACGGCATCCTGTAAGGGAAGCCACAATGGCGTGTAATCGCCAGGGAGAGTCGATCTCCTCCAGGCGCGAGAAGATGATTTCGCGCCAGTCGGGCTTTTCGTGGTTGAGATTGCCTGCATACCAGGCCTTGCCCTTGTCCGGGGATGGCGCCTTGGTTTGTCCCAGCTTCTTGGCGCGGGTGAATGCGCTGACTTCAGGCGCATTAGACAATCCGGCATCATGGAGCGTTTGCTGCTGATGATAGGCCTGAACCCTTTCCCCTTTACGGTCCATCTGGTAGTAATCCAGATCCATCAGGGCAACCCTGAGTTTAAGGTGTGCCGCTTTCCAGCGTGGGGTTTCATATGGGGCGCGATCCAGTTGCCGCCGGGCTTCCTTCAGGCGCTGGATCGCATCCCAGATCAGGGCAGCCCGGTAGGCGTAGAAGCTGCCTGGAGTGGAAACATGGGCTTCGATGTCAGGGGGATCATTGGGTTCCGGGCGCCACTTGTCGATGGTTATTGCCTTCTTGCGGTATTCGGCTTCCGTGGCAGGTGAGATGGTGGGTTTCTTGCCATATTGCTGAATGTAGGCCGTGGCTTTTGTCTTGCGCGCATAATATTTTTCGAGCTCCGGGTTCGGGGCGAAGCCCTTGAATGCGGGTAGGCCCAGCCGCTGGGATGGGGGCCAAGTCGCCGCCTGATCAGGGTTTTGTCCCAACTCGGCAAGCAAATCATGGAACGCTGAGATAGGGTTTTCTGCGGTGGAAATCACATTGTTCATGCTGCGGGGAGTCTGGTTCCCCTGGCTCGATGTTGTGGTTTGTTCCATGGTTTCCCCTCAGCACGATTCTGACAGCAACACAGCAGTATCCAGTTGCACCTGTTCCCGTCCCCGCCTGGCACCCGCACACCCCGGCAACTCGCGCCACGTATCCTTCAAATGACCAAGCTCAATCCCGAACTCCAGCGCCGCCAGATGCGGAAACACCACGCTCGCCGGCAGATCCTTCATATAACGCTGCTCCGATTCGCTCTTGCCGCGCTCATGCCCCATCAACTGCAGAATGACCGGTAGCGGCGTCAGCCGATTACCCAGCAGGGTCGCGAAACCATGGCGGAAACTGTGGAATACCCGCGTATCTTCCAAAATGCCGCAACGCCGCTTGAAGCGTCCGAACCACTTGGAAGCGGTCTGGGAATACCCATCGCGCAGCTTCCGCAGTTCCGGAAACAGACGCACATCGCCACGCTGCCGGCGGAATTCCACAAACTCCAGGAATCCCAGGTCGATCAGTTGCGCATGCAGCGGGATGGAACGGATCGCCGACTTGTTCTTGAGCTTCTTGCCATGCTGGTCATTGATGGAGATGCACATCACCCCATCCTCCTCCACGACGTCCTCGCAATGAAGCGCACACAGCTCCTCGATGCGGGCGCCGGTACAAAGTCCCAGCAGCGGTAGCCAGAACTGGTAAGGTTCGCGGAATTTACGCGTCTGGTATGCCTGACTGTTGAAGATCTTGCCCAGATCAGTCGGGCTGAAGATTTCACGCTGATCCTTGTCGTTCTTCTTTTCCTTGAGTTGGAGACCCTGGGCGTAATTCTTGTCCAGATAACCTTGTCTGACTGCCCAGGTGTTGAACTGAGAAAACAGGCTCAAATGCTGGTTGATGGTTTTGGCGGCGAGCGTGGGGCCGTAATCCCCGCTGATCAGTTCATCGACTGACAATCCCTGCAGGCCGCGCATCTTGCTGCGATGGGCGGGCAGTTTCATCAGCACCGCCTTGAATTGCCGGGCGGACGCGAAATCGAACTGGGACGAAGGGATGTCGCCGACCACTTCCAGCATCAGGTCGAAACTTGCCCTGAAGGACGATTCCGTCTTGTCTGACCAATTGACACGGGCTTCAAGGATGAACTCATCCACCAGTTCGGATAATTTCTTCCCGACTGGGGCAAGGGGCGGCTTGTCCATATGGAGTGCTGCTGCATAGGGTGTCGCAGTGGGCAGCAACGGATCGGCGGAATAATCACCAAGCGTACGCTGGCGCTCGATACGAATCAGCTGGGCATCGGTCTTGAGGAAATCGCGGCAGGCGGCACGGAACTCCGGGGAGGCCGGATCCATGCGGATACCCCCTTCCTCGAGGAAATCCTTAACGATCGCGACCACCCGGGTGTAATCGCAGGTAGCCAGCAGGCTCTGGCTGTCACGCAGCAGGAAGTCCAGCGCCACCACCTCCCCGTCCACCTCGGACTGCGGCTGAGGGGGCTGGGCCACCCGGAACTGCTCGCGTTCCTCCAGTGCTTCATGAAGATAATTGGCCAACAGGTCTTGAATCTGCGGTTGAGTCATACTGCTCATCGTCGAGTCCTCCAAAAGGCTGGCGAAGAAGCGTTCTGCCTGCAGCAGCATAGCCATGGCGCGGCGTGAAGCCAGCCGGCGGTAACCCGTGCGCAGGGAGTAACGCAATTCTCCTATGCCTAGGATTGTCCGAATCTGGGCGGGAACAAACAAGCGAAAACACCAAGTTTCTCTACGCTTGTACAAAAAAGATGGGAATTGGACGGTGCTGGCGCGCATTATTTTTCTCCTTCATGGACACGTAAATGGATACGTCTTCGTGCATGAAGAAGAAAACAACGGCTAAGTATTTGATTCTAAAATAAGGTGGCGGAGAGGGCGGGATTCGAACCCGCGTTAGGATATTATCCTAAACACGCTTTCCAGGCGTGCGACTTAAACCACTCATCCACCTCTCCGGGGGGAAGCGCGCCATTATATTGATGTAAGTGCTTTTCGTCCAGTTGAGAAATCGCGCGCCGCGAAAAACCGGCTTGCACGTCACGCCATCAGGCTCAGTTCACGTTCGATGATGTCCATGGTGGCGCGGCCGATGTACTCGCTGTTCGGGTCTGAAGATTCGATTGCTTCGAGATAGGCGCGGCCGATGAGTCGCCCGAGGGGCTGCGGGTTGTATAGCAGGCGCTTGATCACAAACGGGTTTAGCGTAAGCGGGTTGTAGTCCGCCTTGAGATATCCCTGACTGATCAGCAGGCGTTCCACGGGCGTATTGGGCTGGATGCCGATGAAAAAGATGAAGGGCAGCACGTTGTCGCGGCCGAACAGGTCGTAGAGCTCCCTGATTTTTTCTATGGTTTTCTGTAGCGTCTCAACGGTTTCTCCGGGGGCGTTCAAGGGCATGTAGAGCTTGATCTTCTGATCGGTATGGCCGTTTTCCCTGAACATGCGGAAGGCGTCCATCTGCTGGTCCAGCTTGTAGCCCAGCGTCATCTTGTCGATGATTTCCTGCGAGCCGGTGAAGGACAGGTCGACGCTGCCCATGCCGGTGGCCAGCATCTTGCGCGCGATCTCCGGGGTCAGGTGATTGAGGCGCAGGTAGCCGGACCAGCTGATTTTGATATCTCGCGCCAGCAGTTGGTCGAGGATATCCTCGACATGCTCGGTGCTCTTCTTGGTGGAGCAGAACTGGGCATCGGTGAACCAGATTTTCTTGACGCCGTAGCGCTTGTTCAATGCCTCCACTTCATTGGCGATTTCTTGCGGATCGCGGTAGCGTTGCGTGGCGCCCTCGATTTTGTTGTACAGGCAGAAATGGCATTGCAGCGGGCATCCGCGCTTGGTATGCACGCCGATATCGTCGTTCAGGTAGCTGTGGAAATCGGGGAAAATAGACTCGACGTAGGGGAAGTCGACGGCCGTGAGCAGGCTCAGGTCGAAGGTTTCCGCCCTGTCGCGGTGAGCCACATGCCCGCTGCGATCCTTGTAGAAGAACTCGCCCACCGGTGTCGTGAAACCGTCGACAATCGCCAGCATGGTGTCCTCGCCTTCGCCGATGACGATCACGGTATCGGCGGGGCATTTTTCCGCCACGTACTTGCCGAAGATCGACACCGCCGTGCCGCCGACCACGATGCGCGAGGCGGGCAGCATTTTGCGCACCATTTTCATGTAGCCGAAGTTGCGCAGGCGGCTGATGGTGTAGTCGTAGACAATGGAGAACGCGTTTTTTGCCGCCTTCAGCCTGCTCAACCAGTTGGGCGAGTGGTCGAAGTTCATCACCACGCCGAGGGCATCGTCTTCCGGGTGCGGGCCGAAGGATTGCATGTTGCGCCAGGAAAAAGCCACCACGTCCGGACGCATGGTGGACAGGTGTTCCTTCAGCACCTGCTTGCGCTGGGAAGGTTCCACCAGCGCCAGGTCGAGCAGGTGCTGCTCGATGCCGGGGCGCTGCTTGTGGATATAGTCCGCCACGTAGATCACGCCGCCGGGGTAGATCTTCCAGCAAGGCAGGCGCACGTAGAGGATGGAGGCGGTCATAACATCTCGATGACCCATTTGGTCACAGTCCCCGTTGCGTGGGCGCATTGATTGCCGCGAGCATCGTCGAATGCCTTGTATTCCCCGGCATTCCACATGTCATAGGTGCGGCCGGTGAACTGTTTTTGCAGTTCCTCACAGGTTATGCCGCCAAACTCCGCGCGAAAGCGCTCCACCAGCTCCTTGTTTTTCTTGAAGTTGTTGATGTAGCGGCCTTTGTCGAGCTTGTCGCGGTCGCGACCGAATTTCGCGCTGAGCGCCATCAGCCCGCCGGTCAGCGCGCCGCAAGCCCCTTGCCCCATCAGTCCACCACCGCCGGAAAGCCCGTGGCTGGCTTTGATGGTGGCATCGTCCACGATGCCGACGGTTTCCTGTACCGTGGCCAGGACGCATTGCGGGCAGCAACCGTAGTCCAATTCGTAGTGAAGTGCCTTGTCGTAGGCCTGCTCTGCAAGGGCATGTTTTTCTTCGTTATTCATGACTACCCCCGAATTATTAGGAAATGCTTATATAGATAATACGCCCGATTTACTGATAATTGGCGGAAATCGCGAAAGAAAATTCAGCCTCGGCGAAAATGCCGTCGTCACAAGCGAGGCGCCCCCACACGATGCCCGGCGGAGTAGACAAGGAGATGGTGTTGCTGCATATTCCCAATGCGATACCGGAGCGATGACAATGCGTGTGACACGGCTCCGGGCCGATGGTTTCACGGTAGAGAGGGAAGCATGAAAATCGAACAACGTTACTGGACAGAAAGCGAAGGCTGGCAGCCGGAAGGACTCAGCACCCTGGATGGCGATGCGCAATGGGTGCTGGTTTTCGGCAGCACGGAGAAAATGCGCGAGTCAGCGTGGCTGCAGGAAGTGAAGCAACGTTATCCCAAGGCGCTGATTCTGGGTTGCTCCACAGCGGGCGAAATTCAGGCCACGCGGGTACGGGACGATTCCCTGGTTACCACCGCCGTACAGTTCGAACATACCCGTATCCAGCTGGCGCAGGCCGATATCGCGGACATGGGGGAGAGCCACGATGCCGGCGTGCGGCTTGCGCAGTCCCTGGCTCGGGAGGGCCTGACACATGTGCTGGTGCTGTCGGATGGCCTCAAGGTGAACGGCAGCGAACTGGCCAAGGGGCTGCGCGAATCCTTGCCGCAGGGTGTGGCAGTCACGGGCGGGCTGGCGGGAGACGGCAGCCGGTTTCAGCGCACCCTGGTGTGCGCCGATGGCGTTGTGGCCGAGGGGAAAGTCGCCGCGCTGGGTTTCTACGGCAAGCACCTCAAGGTGGGGTTCGGTTCTCTCGGCGGCTGGGACGTTTTCGGCCCGGAACGGCTGATTACCAAATCCAGGGGCAATGTACTGTATGAACTCGACGGACGTCCGGCGCTGGAGTTGTACAAGGAATATCTGGGCGAGCATGCTGCCGGCCTGCCCGCAACGGGCCTGCTCTTTCCCCTGGCGCTGCGCGGCGAGGGAAACAGCCTGGTGCGCACTGTTCTCGGCATCGACGAGGCGGAACAAAGCATGACGTTTGCCGGGGATATGCCGGAAGGGACTTATACCTATCTGATGCGGGCCAATTTCGACCGCCTGGTGGATGGTGCCAGCGGTGCGGCCATCGCCAGCCATGAAATGCTGGGCGGGGTGGCGCCCGGTCTGGCGATCCTGATCAGTTGCGTGGGGCGCAAGCTGGTGCTCAAGCAGCGCATCGAGGAAGAGGTCGAGGGCGTGCGCGAGGTATTGGGGGATCAGACCATGCTGACGGGTTTCTATTCCTATGGCGAGATTTGTCCCCAGGGCGCGGTTGTCGGCTGCGAATTGCATAACCAGACCATGACCATCACCACTTTCTCAGAAAACTAGCCATGCACCGCCTGCTGCAACGTCAGATCAGCCGTTTCCTGGATAGCAAGGCTACCCTGCCCGACGGTGTGTCCATGCTCCTGGCCGCAGTGAGCGAGGCCTACGAAAGCGCAGATGCCGACCGCCTGATGATCGAGCGTTCGCTGGATCTGATGTCGAAGGAACTGACCGAACGCAATGCCGAGTTGCGCAATCAGCTGGCTGAACGCCAGCGCGCCGAGGTACAGCTCGAGCATCTTCTGTCCTTACTCGATACCACCCTGGAATCGACCGCGGACGCTATCCTGGCGCTCGACAGGGATGCCAGTATCGTGCGCTTCAATCAGCGCTTTACTGAAATGTGGGGGCGCACGGGCGAAGCTCCCTCCATCCAGGATCATCAACAGTTGATGCGGCATGTGCTGACAAAGCTGAAAGACCCTGATGCATTCACGGAAAAACTGGGCTACTTGTGCGCTCATCCCGAGGTGGAGTGTTACGACACCTTCGACTGCCTCGACGGCCGTGTCATCGAGCGTTACTCCCTGCCTCAGTTGCCGGGGATGGACAAGGTGGGACGGGTGTTGAGCTTCCGTGACATCACTGCGCGCAGATTGGCGGAAGAAGCGCTGCATGGGGAAAAGGAAGAGCAGAAAGCGCTGATCCAGAAACTCGAACATGCCCACAACCAGTTGCTGCAATCGGAAAAGATGGCTTCCATCGGCCAGCTTGCCGCGGGTGTGGCGCACGAAATCAACAACCCCATCGGCTATGTCAATTCCAACCTCGGCACGCTGGGGCAATATGTGGAAGATCTGTTCAGGGTGACGGATGCCTATGAACGCGCCGAGCCGGAACTGGACGGGCAGTTGCTGGGAAAAATACGCGCCCTGAAACAGGAGTTGGACTGGGAATACCTGAAGCGGGATATCCGCGATCTGCTCAAGGAGTCCGGCGAGGGCATCGGGAGAGTGAAACGGATCGTGCAGGATCTCAAGGATTTCTCGCATGTCGATCTGGCGGAATGGCAGTGGGTCGATCTGCACAAGGGTATCGATAGCACCCTCAATATCGTCCATAGCGAAATCAAATATAATGCGGACGTGGTCAAGGAATACGGTGTCATTCCTCAGGTGGAGTGCCTGGCCCCGCAACTTAACCAGGTGTTCATGAACATGCTGGTCAATGCTTCCCATGCGATCGGCGACGGCAGCATGGGAAAGATCACGATTCGCACCGGCGTCGAGAATGAAATGGTGTGGATCGAATTCGCGGATACCGGAAAGGGCATCCCGCCGGAAAATTTGAAGCGCATCTTCGACCCTTTCTTTACCACCAAGCCGGTGGGCAAGGGCACAGGGCTGGGTCTGTCGCTTTCCTACGGAATCGTCGAAAAACACCACGGCAGAATCGAGGTGGAAAGCCAGGTGGGTAAAGGCACGACCTTCAGGATATGGCTTCCGCTGCGGCAGGCCGGGCAACAATGATGCGCCTTGGTTTTAACGGCCAATTCTTGCAATTTTCCTTGCTGGTCGGTGTCTTGGTCGTTCTTGCCTGGTCAGGCTGGCATCCCATGGATATGTTCACCTGGTTTCTCGAAGTGGCGCCGGTGCTGATCGGCGTGCCGCTGCTGATGGTGACTTTCCGTTCCTTTCCGCTGACTTCGCTGGCTTACGCGCTGCTGGCGATCCATGCCGTCATCCTGATGGTGGGCGGTCATTATACCTACGCCGAGATGCCGCTCTTCAACTGGCTGCGCGATGCGTTCGAGCTTTCCCGCAACCATTACGACCGCGTCGGACATGTCGCCCAGGGCTTTATTCCCGCCATCGTGGTGCGCGAAATCCTGTTGCGGCGCTCTCCGCTGCAACCCGGAAAATGGCTGTTTTTCCTGGTGGCCAGCGTGTGCCTGGCGATCAGCGCCTGTTACGAATTCATCGAGTGGTGGGTGGCGATCGCCTCCGGCGACGAGGCGGTGGCCTTCCTCGCCACCCAGGGCGATGTGTGGGATACCCAATGGGACATGTTCCTGGCGCTGTGCGGCGCGCTGGCTTCGCAATTGCTGCTGGCGCGCATCCATGACCGGCAGTTGGCTGTGCTGATTCATAAATGCTGAACGCGATCTGGATCGGGTTTTTCCTCGCCGCATTCGCTATCGGGCTGGGCAAGCTGCTACTGTTCGGCCAGGCCGATGTGTTCCCGCTGATGATGAAGGCGACTTTCGATTCCGCCAAGACCGGTTTCGAGATCGCGCTAGGGCTGACGGGCGTGATGACGCTGTGGCTGGGGGTGATGAAAATCGGCGAGAAGGCCGGTTTTCTGGATTTATTGACGCGCCTGCTGGCGCCGCTGTTCCGCCGCCTGATGCCGGATGTGCCGCCCAACCACCCGGCTTTGGGTTCCATTACCATGAACATGGCGGCCAACATGCTGGGGCTGGACAACGCCGCCACCCCCATGGGGCTCAAGGCGATGCGCGAGTTGCAGACGCTCAACCCCAACCCCGACACTGCCAGCAATGCGCAGATCCTGTTCCTGGTGCTCAACGCCTCATCCGTCACGCTGCTGCCGGTGACCATCTTCACCTACCGCGCCCAGCTCGGCGCCGCCGATCCGACCGACGTGTTCATCCCCATCCTGCTGGCGACCTATTGCTCCACCCTGGTGGGACTGGTTTCGGTCGCTGTGATCCAGAAGATCAACCTGTTCGAGCGCGTGGTGCTGGCCTACCTGGGCGCGATCACGGTTGGGGTGGCGGCGCTGGTGGCGTATTTCGCCTCGCTCGATGCGGCTGCGATGCAGGCGCAGTCGGCCTTCCTCAGCAATTTTCTACTGTTTTCGCTGCTGATCGCCTTCCTGATCGGGGCCATGGTGAAAAGGGTGAACGCCTACGAAGCCTTCATCGAAGGGGCGAAGGAAGGCTTCCATATCGCGGTGGGCATCATTCCCTACCTGGTGGCGATGCTGGTGGCGATCGGCGTGTTCCGCGCCAGCGGCGGGCTGGAAGCGGTGATGGAAGGGGTGCGCTGGGCGGTGCGCTGGTTCGGCATGGATACGCGTTTCGTGGACGGCCTGCCCACGGCGCTGATGAAGCCGCTCTCCGGCAGCGGTTCGCGCGCCATGATGATCGAAACCATGAAGGCTTCCGGCGCCGATTCCTTTGCCGGCAGACTGGCCTCCATCATCCAGGGCAGCACCGAAACCACTTTCTACGTGCTGGCGGTGTACTTCGGTTCGGTGGGCATCCAGCGCGTGCGCCATGCCGTGACCTGTGGTCTGCTGGCCGATCTGGGCGGTTTTGCGGCGGCGGTGGCCGTGGCCTATTTCTTCTTCGGCTGAAGTGATGGGGTTGGCCGGTGACCGCGGCGCGCGGATATTCGCCCGCCCCGGTCACCGTGCATAGTTAGGCCAAGCGGAAACGCCCCACCGTTTCCTGCAACTGCCCGGCCAGATTCTGCATCTGGTGGAATTCCGCCGAGGCTTCAGCGATGGCGGAATTGTTGTCGCTGGCGGTTTGCGCGATTTTATCCATGCGCAGGGAAATTTCCTCGCTGGTGGATTTTTCGGCTTCCATGGCTTGCGCAATGTGCTGGATCATCAGCAGCACGGCATTCACGCTGCGGTCGATGCGAACCAGGGATTCTCCCGACTGGTTGGCGAGAGAAACGCTTTCCCCGACCTGTTTCTCGCCTGATTTCATGGTGTTCACGGCCTGTTCGGTGCCGTTCTGAATGGCAGTGGTAATGGCCGAGATTTCCCTCGTTGCCGCCGCCGTCCGTTCCGCCAGTTTTCTGACCTCGTCCGCCACCACGGCGAAACCGCGACCTTGCTCGCCGGCGCGCGCCGCCTCGATGGCGGCGTTGAGCGCCAGCAGGTTGGTTTGGTCGGCGATTTCGCGAATGACTTTGAGAATCTTGCCGATTTCTTCCGACTGTTGTCCCAGTTCTTCGATGGTTTTTGCCGATTCGACGATGGTTCTGGCCACTGCATTGATCCCCGAGACCGAGTTGCCAACGATGCGCTGCCCCTCGTTCGAAACCTGGCTGGCTTCCATGGCTGCCGCGACGGCTTCCTCCGCCTTGGCGGCAACGTCCCTGACGATTTCGTTCAATTGGCTGATGGATTGCGCCGCGATGGCGGCCTGATCGGTCTGGGTCTGGGACGAGGTGCTGACCCGGTCGGTCATGCCGGTGACGGCAACGCATGCCTTGTTGACGTGATCTGCGGATTGGCTCGTCTGGCTGATCAGGGCGGACAATTCTTCCGCCATTTTGTTGAATGACTGGGCGACGATGCCAAGTTCGTCTTCGTTGGCCAGGTGCACGCGGGTCGCCAGTTCTCCGTCAGCCAGGCGGCTGGTGGCTTGCTGCAACTGGCTGACATTTCTGCCAATGGAACTTGCGATGAGCACGCCGAACAGGGCGATCAGCAGCACTCCGCCAGCGATGGCGCCGATCGTGACGATCAGCACGGTTTTCGATAGCTGGCTGACGCGGTCATAGGTGTTTTTGGCTTGTGTTACCTGGTATTCGATCAGCACATCGATCGCCCTGGAAGCGTTGGCATAGGCGGGGGTCAGCACTTCCTGGCGCAGCTTGTCGGCCTGTTCGTAATGTTGCGCCTGGAGAATGTCTATCATCGGCAACACCCCGGTTTTGCCGAAATTCAGGCGGGCCGCGATGAAGGCATCGTAGAGCTGTTTCTCTTCAGCCTGCATATGCTTGTCGGCATAGTCCTTGATCAGGTTGTCGGTTTTGAAAATATGGGTGGTGACCTTGTCGGTATGGGCCATCACCTCGAAGGCATCGCTTTCCAGTCTGGCACCGATCAGTTCCATGCGGATCTGCATCTGTTGATTGCGGATTTCATTGAGCTGGTTGATTGCCAGCAGGTGATCCTCGTAGACAGTCTGCAAGGCGTTTTTGGAGTGATATAGCGCCAATAATTCCCCGCTCCCCACCCCCGCCAAAACCAGGCAGGTAAACGCCACCAGCAGGTATAGCTTGGTACGGATTCTGGTTTTTTTCATAACTGACATGTAATTCCCCCCACCCAATATCGTGAATGCCCCGGCATCTGCTTATGTTTTTTTCAAAGGGCCGTGAACAATGACTAGGATATTAGAAAAGGAAGAAGAACATCACGATTTTTAACCGGCATTAACAGCAGAGGTAAAACAAAATCAGAACAGCTTGGTCTGCGGCTGTTTCTCGGCTTCATGGATGAATTGCTCAAATTCCTCGCTCGGCAGTGCCGGTTGGCACAGGAAGCCCTGGAATTCATCGCATCCGGCAGATACCAGGAAATGGCGCTGCATTTCGGTCTCCACCCCCTCGGCAATCACGCGCAGTTTGAGGGCGCGGGCCATGTTGATGATTGCCGTCACGATTGCCGCATCGCTGTCATTGATGGACAGGTCCGCGATGAAGGAGCGGTCTATTTTCAATTTGTGAATCGGGAAGCGTTTCAGGTAGCTGAGGCTGGAATAGCCGGTACCAAAGTCGTCAATCGACATCTGCACGCCCAGTTTTGCCAGTGAATCCAGGCGCGCCAGCGCACCGTCGACATCCCGCAGCAGGATGGTTTCGGTCAATTCCAGCTCCAGCATCGCCGGGGGCAGGGATGACACACGCAAGACCTCGGCCACGCCTTCGACAAAATTCGCCTGCTGAAACTGCAATGCCGATACATTGACCGCCATCGTCAGGGGCCAGCCACGGGCATGCCACTGGGCGCATTGCCGCACAGCTTCCGCCAGCACCCAGTTGCCAATCGCCACGATGACCCCGGTTTCTTCCGCCACCGGAATGAAACGCGCGGGCGGGATGTTGCCCAATTCCTTGTCATGCCAGCGGATCAGCGCTTCCGCGCCGAAAATGTTGCCGCTCGCCAGATCCACCTGGGGCTGGTAATGCAGGCGGAATTCGTTGTTCTCCAGCGCCAGGCGCATGGCGTGGTCGAGCTTCATGCGCGACAGCAGGCCCACATTCATTTGCCGCTGGTAGAAGCGGAAGTCGGAGCGCCCGCGTTCCTTGACGTGGTACATCGCGCTGTCGGCATTCTTGATCAGGTCGTCCATGGAGACGCCGTCGCCGGGGTAGAGCGCGATACCGATGCTGCAGGTCACCGTGAAGGTCATGTCGTCCAGCGTGAAGGGGCGGGCCAGGGCCTCGAGAATTCTTCGCGCCGTGATTTCAGTGCCGCGCGCATCCACCTGGTTGAGCAGCAGCACAAATTCATCTCCACCCAGCCGTGCGGCGGTATCGATGTGACGCAGACAGTCCTTGAGCCGTTCCGATACTTCGATCAGGACGCGGTCGCCGAAGTGGTGGCCGAGCGAGTCGTTGATATGCTTGAAATGGTCGAGGTCGAGGAACAACACTGCGCAGAAGCCTCCGTTGCGGTCGGCAAAGTTCAGCGCGTGTTCGATGCGCTCGGCCAGCAGCAGGCGGTTGGGCAGGCCGGTGAGGGCATCGTTGTAAGCCAGTTCCTCGATTCTTTTGCGCGCGGCGTGGGTTTCGCTCAGATCCTTGAAAAAACCGATGTAATGAATGGAGGCACCCTGATCATCCTGCACTCGCACCATCGAGGCCAGGCAGAGATAGGATTTTCCGTTCTTGCGCCGGTTCCAGACTTCTCCTTCCCACAGGCCTTCCATGTTGAGCTGTCGCATCAAATGATCGATGAAGGCATCTTCGCTGAGGTCGGAAAAGAACGCGCGTGTTGGCTGCTCCAGCAGTTCTGCCTGGGAATAGCCGGTGAGACGTTCGCAGCTGGGGTTGACGGCGATGATGCGGTGCGTCGCATCGGTGACGAAAATGGCATCCAGGCTCGATTCGAAGACCTTGGACGCAAGTTGCAAGCGGGCTTCGTCCGCCAGTCGCCGGGTGATGTCGCGGTAGGAAAAGACTCGCCCGATCGGCCTGCCGCGTGCGTATTGCGGCAGCGTGACGCGCTCCAGCACATGCCCGCTACGCAGCACCAGAACGTCGGTCGCTTCCAGCAGTGGAGAACGGTTGATGGCGCCAAGGCGCTCGGCATAGTGCTCGGTATCGAGCGCGCACTGGTACATCCAGGCATAAATGGCGGCGTCGTTGCGCTGGGTGAGCAAGTCATGGGGCAAATCCCACATTTCGGCAAAACGCTGGTTATAGCCGCGAATCGCCCCTTCCAGGTCGGCCACCAGAATTCCGTCCGCGGTGGATTCCAGCGTGGCGCGGAGTTCGGCGATGAGTTTTTCCAGCTCGTTTTCCACGCGCCGCTGCGCGCTTTCATCGCGCGCCGCGACAACATAGATCGAGGCTTCCTGGCCCAGCTTGACGAGCGAGACGCGTCGTTCAACCTGGACCGTCGCGCCATCCTGGCGGCGCAGCAGGGTTGCGGAAAAAATCTGGTCGGAAAGGCCCGCCGCCACATCTTCCCAGAAGAACATGTCTTCCGGCGTGGCGGCCAGATCGATCACCGGCTGGCCGACGAAAATCCCCGGCGCGGCGCCGAGAAGGGTCTCCGCGGCGCGGTTTGCCGCTACGATGCGAAGCTCGATCGGGTCCACCAGCCACACGGCTTCGAGCATGCCCTCGATCAGCGGTTGCCAGTTGCAATTCTTCATTGGCTATCTCCGGGCGAGGGGATTTCCCGTGCCCGCTCGAAGAAGTAGCACATACGCTTGCGTGGGGAGAGGTAGTCGAAAGTCGCCTTGGGCAGTTGCAGCGGCTTGAGGCTGCGGTGTATTCCCAGCGCCGGTTCGTCTTCCAGGTCGACGACCAGAGCCTCGTCCCTGGGAATCTGGGGATCATGAATGACAATGCGCGGCTTGAGCGGGCGGCACGAGTTGACGGATACCACCAGCGCAAAGCGGTTGTCGCTCAGTTGCACCACCGAACCGGGCGGGTAAACCCCCATCATGCGCACGAACAGCGACAGCGTAACGGCATGGAATTTCGCTCGCTTCTGGGCGAAAATCAGCGCTAGGGCTTCATGCGGCGTGATCGCCAGCGCCGGATTGAACGGATTGCACAGGTTGTCATACAGGTTGACCAGGGAAACGATGCGGCTCGGCTGCGACATCCGGTCTTCCGTGATGTGCTGCGGGTAGCCGTTGCCGTCGGCGAGCTCGTGATGCTGCCCGATCACCAGTGTCGCGCCTTTCGACAGGCCCATCTTGCGTCCCAGCGTGACGCCGTGGGCGACATGTTCCTGGTGGATCTCGCGCTCCGAGGTGGTGAACAGTTCGTCGTTCCAGCGCAGGCGGTTGGGCAGCTCGATCTTGCCGAGATCGTGCAGCAGCGCGCCCATGCCCAGATCCAGCATGTCCTGCTCGCCCAGGCCGCTGGCTTTGCCGAGCAAAAGCGAAATGACGGTCACGTTGATCGAGTGGAGCGAGACTTTTTCCCCGGCATTTTCGGACAGCAGGCGGATGCAGGCTTCCTGCTCGCCCATGACTTCATTCAGGAATCCCCGGATCAGGTTTTCCGCGTGTTCGCGCGACACCGTGGGTTGCGCGTGCACCGTCTCGATGGCCTGTTTGTAGCTGCGGGTGGCATCGGCAAACTGTCGCTCGCAGACTTGCAGGCTGGCGCGCTGGCTCGAAAGGAGGTCGCGGCGCAGACGCCTGGCTGCAATTTCCGGTGCTTCTTCCTCAGCTACGGCCTGAATTGCGGTGCCTGCCGCGAGGTTATGTTGCTGAAATTCGGGATCGCTTTTGCCGGGGGAAAAACGTACCCGCTCCAGACCCAGGGCACGAATCGTGTCGATCTGTTCCTGAGAGCGGAGGGTGAAGCTGTTCATGGGAAAAGGGTGGTCCATCCAGCCCAGGTCGAGGTGGATATGCATCCCGATGCGCAGCAGGGAGATTTCGATGAATTGTGGCTGGCTATCGCCCATGTTGTTCTGTTGAGATTGGTTTCCCGGAATTTATATCACGGACGGCCGGAACGTTTGATTAATTTTTGTCGGAAATCTACCTGGGTGCAGGGCGAGGAAGCTTTTATTTATGTGCGCGCAGCCATTTTTCAATGCCGATGACGCCATAAATCACCATGCTCACCGCGACGATGCGCGTCCAGGCCCAGCCGTCGATGGGTGCGCTGCGGAACCAGGCATTCATCAGCGGCAGATAAGTGAACAGCAGCTGCAGCCCGATCATCAGCGCTACCCCGCCAATCAGCCACAGGTTGGAAAACACACCCAGCCTGAACATGGATTCGGTCATCGAACGGCAGTTGAAAAGATACGCCAGTTCGCCGCACACGAAGACGTTGGCAGCCACGGTGCGGGCATATTCAAGCGATGCCCCGCGTTCGAGTTCCCACATGAACAGCCCGAAAGAGCCGGCCAGCAGCAGCGTGCTGACGATGCCGATGCGCCACATGATGGCAGGGGTGAGGAGGGGCGTGGCCGGGTCGCGCGGCGGGCGGTTCATGATGCCCTTTTCGATCGGCTCGAAAGCCAGCATCAGGCCCAGCAGCACGGCGGTGGTCATGTTGATCCACAGGATCTGCACCGGCAGGATGGGCAGGGCGGTGCCCAGCACGATGGCGGCGGTGATCACCAGCCCTTCGCCGAAATTGGTGGGCAGGGTCCACACGATGAATTTGGTGAGGTTGTCGAACACCCCGCGCCCTTCCTCCACCGCTGCTTCGATGGAAGCGAAATTGTCGTCGGTTAGCACCATGGCAGCGGCTTCCCTGGCTACTTCGGTGCCGGTGATGCCCATCGCCACACCGATGTCGGCCTGCTTCAGCGCCGGGGCATCGTTGACCCCGTCGCCGGTCATCGCCACCACCTCGCCCATGCCTTGCAACGCCCTCACCAGGCGCAGCTTCTGTTCCGGTTCGACGCGGGCGAAAACCTGGGTGAGCTGCACCGCCTGGGCGAGTTCGGCGTCGTCCATCGCGGCCAGGTCGCGCCCGGTGAGCACACACTTTTCCTCAGCGCCGATCAGGCCGACCTGGCGTGCAATGGCGGCGGCGGTGACGGCGTGGTCGCCGGTGATCATTTTTACCGTGATCCCGGCACGGTGGCAGGCCTTGACCGCGCGCATCGCCTCTGGGCGCGGTGGGTCCATCATGCCTTGCAGGCCAAGGAACACCATGTTTTCCCGG
Source organism: Sulfuricellaceae bacterium (assembly GCA_031426915.1). Taxonomy (GTDB): domain Bacteria; phylum Pseudomonadota; class Gammaproteobacteria; order Burkholderiales; family Sulfuricellaceae; genus Sulfurimicrobium. The sequence goes on from JASJPB010000019.1 coordinate 19,555, forward strand.
ACATCGTTGTGGTCAAGGGTATCCTGCCCGTCTGTGGCCGTTTTGCGCGCCAGCGCCAGCACGCGCAGTCCCTGTTCGGCCATGCGGGTGGCGGCCAGCGTGATGCGCGGGTGATCGAGCGCCATCTCATCGCCCTCCGGCCCGAGCATGGTGGCGCAGCGTTCCAGCACCTTTTCCAGCGCACCCTTGAGGTAGATCATGCCGTCGCCATGCAGGGTCGCCATGTACTGGTGGCGCGATTCGAAGGGTATGGCGTCGAGGCGGGGATGGGCGGCATGGCTGCGTTCCGCTTCCAGCCCGGCCTTCCTCGCCGCCACGATCAGCGCGCCTTCGGTGGGGTCGCCGCCGATGCTCCAGACACCGCCCTTGTGCTCCAGCGCGGCATCGTTGCACAGCAGGCCGGCCAGCAGGCACTCCCGGGCGGCGGGCGTGAGGGCCGGCGTGATCTCGCCATGCGGCGCGTAACCCACCCCGCCCAGCGCGAAATCCTCGCCTCCCGCGAAAAGCTGCTGCACCGTCATCTGGTTCCGGGTCAGGGTGCCGGTCTTGTCGGAACAGATCACGGTGGTGCTGCCCAGGGTTTCCACCGCCGGCAGCTTGCGGATGATGGCGCGGCGCCTGGCCATGCGCGACACACCGATGGCCAGGGTCACCGTCACCGCCGCCGGCAGGCCTTCGGGAATCGCGCCCACCGCCAGCGCCACCGCCGCCATGAACATGTCGAAAGTGCTTTCGCCGCGCGCCAGCCCGATCGTGAAGGTGAACGCCGCCAGCCCCAGAATGGCATAGAGCAGGATCTGGCTGAACCACTCGATCTTGCGCGTGAGCGGCGTGGAAAGGGTGTCGGTTTCTTCCATCAGGCGCGAGATGCGCCCGGTCTCGGTGGCATTGCCGGTCGCCACCACCATGCCCATTCCCTGTCCGCCGGTGACCAGGGAGCCGGCATAGGCCATGTTGGCGCGCTCGGCGAGCAGGGTGTCCCGCGCCAGGGGGGCGGCATGCTTGGGAACTGGCAGGGACTCGCCGGTGAGAGAGGATTCGTTGATGCCCAGTTCGCGGCAACGCAGCAGGCGCAGGTCGGCGGGCACCTTGTCCCCCTCCGCCAGCAGCACCACGTCGCCCGGCACCAACTCCTCCGAAGCCATGCTGGACTTCATCCCGCCGCGCAGCACCCGGGCGCTGGTGGCCACGATTTTCGCCAAAGCGGCAATCGCGCTCTCCGCCTTGCTTTCCTGGATGAAGCCGATACCCGCGTTGACCAGCACCACGCCGAAGATCACGCTTGCGTCCACCCATTCCTGCAGCGCGGCGGTGATGGCGGAAGAGACCAGCAGGATATAGATCAGGGGCTGGTGGAATTGCAGCAGCAGGCGCAGCAGCGGCCCCTTGCCAGGCTTCTGCGCGAGCCGGTTGGGGCCGAAACGCGCCTGGCGGCGCAACGCCTCATCAGTCTCAAGGCCACGCTCGGCATCGCTCTCCAGCAGTGCCGCGACTTCGGCGGCGTGAACATGGTGCCAGGGCTGGTGCGGGAGTTGTTCCATCGGGTAATTATTCCGCTGCGGTGCGATTCAGGGTATTTTTTTATGTGTCATGGGTGAGTGTTCACCAAAGCCGATGCCGCCACGATCAATTTGGCTCCCATCCACAGACAGAAGGAGCAGTTTTACGCGTCGTCCTCGTAACTCGACGGCGTGACGCCGGCGCGGGAGAGATATTCGCGCAGGTGCTTGATGGTTGCTCTGTCGCAGACATTGCTTTGGTGGGGGTGGTGCAGGAAATCCTCGCAGCCGTTCAGGGTCACGTGGAAACGCGCACCGTGCGCGGGGGTGACGCTGGCGCCCAAGTGGTTCAGCAGGGACTCGATTTCGCGCCAGTGGATGTTGCCGCTGACAGGGTCGTGGAAGATGGCGCGTAGCAGGTTGATGTGTTTGTGGCTCATGCTTTTCTCCTTTAGCGTTCTGTCATGGTGCTTAGAGCCTATTTCAGTAGGTTTCATGCGGGGCATGAAACCTACTGAAATAGGCTCTTAGTATCATCCTCCGCGGCGCTCTGGTAAAGCCTGTAACCAGACAGATTTTCCTGACCCGGACCTTCCATTAATTGACGCAAAGATGCCACAAGGTCTTGGCTTGTTTTTGCGGCTGGGTTACTCTTCATTTATGTATCACGTAGTTATGTAGCATTTGAATCTTATATCTTATATAAGACTGTGGACTAACAATATTTTTTCTGCTATAAATCGAATCCGAAATGAAAAAAGAACAGACAACGCCTAATTTTCTTCCCCTCTACGAGCAGATCAAGCTGTTGATCCTGCGCGGGCTGTCCGATGGCGAATGGGGGCCCGGCGAGGTTATCCCGAGCGAGATGGAACTGGCGCGGCGCTATCAGGTCAGCCAGGGTACGGTGCGCAAGGCGATCGATGAACTGGTGATGGACAACATCCTGGTGCGGCGTCAGGGCAAGGGCACTTTTGTTGCCACGCTGACCGACGATGGCACCAACTACCGTTTCCTGAATCTGTTGTCGCTGGATGGCGAGAAGGAATACCCCAAGAGCGAATTCATCGAGTTTCAGCGCGGCAAGGCCGATGCCTATGTGGCCAAGCGTCTGGCCATCCGTCCCGGCAGCGCGCTGGCGATCCTGCGCCGGGTACTGAAGTTTTCCGGCGAACCGGTCATTTACGACGACATTAGGCTGCCGGCATCGCTGTTGAAGGGAATCACGATCGGCATGATCGAGGAACACGTCAATGCCCATAAAGGGACGCTGTATTCGCTCTACGAAACCCAGTACCAGATTCGCATCATCTCCGCCCAGGAGCGCATCCAGGCGGTAGCAGCGGACGAGACCACCGCGCAGCTGCTCAACGTCAAGGCGGGAACGCCGCTCTTGAGCATCGAGCGGGTAGCCTTCACTTACAAGAACCAGCCGGTGGAATGGCGGCGTAGCCTGGTCAACACCGAGCGGCATTATTACTTCGACGAATTGAACTGAGAAATATATGGATGATTTGAAACAGCGTGCCCTCGATTACCACGAGTTCCCCAGGCCGGGAAAACTCTCGGTCGAGTCCTCCAAGCCCTGCGCCACGGCGGCGGAACTGTCGCTGGCCTATACGCCCGGCGTAGCCGCGCCGGTGCGCGAGATCCATGCTGACCCAGAAAACGCCTACCGCTACACCAACAAGGGCAACCTGGTGGCGGTAATTACCGACGGCACCGCGATCCTCGGCCTGGGCAACCTCGGGCCACTCGCTTCCAAGCCGGTGATGGAAGGCAAGGCGGTATTGTTCAAGCGCTTCGCCAACGTGGACGTGTTCGACATCGAGGTCAAGGCGCCCAGCGTGGAATCCTTCATCGAGACCGTGGTCAACATCGCACCTACCTTCGGCGGCATCAACCTGGAAGACATCGCCGCACCGCATTGCTTCGAAATCGAGGCGGCGCTCAAGGCGCGCCTGGACATCCCGGTGTTTCACGACGACCAGCACGGCACAGCCATCATCATCTGCGCCGGCCTGCTCAATGCGCTGGAATTGCAGGGCAAGAATCTGGGCGAGGCCAGGCTGGTATGCCTCGGCGCCGGCGCCGCCGGGCTGGCGGGCATGCGCCTCTTGATCGCGATGGGCGCCAGGAAGGAAAACATGACCCTGGTGGACAGCAAGGGCGTGATCCACAGCGGCCGTACCGATCTCAATACGCACAAGCAGGAATTCGCCCGGGAAACGCCAATGCGCACACTGGCGGACGCGATGCAGGGCGCGGACGTGTTCATCGGCGTGTCCGGGGCCAACCTGGTGAGCGGGGACGATCTCAAGCGCATGGCGCCCAGGCCCATCGTGTTCGCGATGGCCAATCCCGATCCCGAGATTCTGCCCAAGGACGCCCATGCCGCCCGCGACGACCTGATCATGGCCACCGGACGCTCGGATTTCCCCAACCAGGTCAACAACGTACTGGGCTTCCCCTACATCTTCCGCGGCGCGCTCGATGCCCGCGCCAAATCCATCACCCAGGCGATGATGATCGCCGCCGTGAAGGCGCTGGCGGAGTTGGCCAAGGAGCCGGTGCCGCAGGAAGTCCTCACGGCCTATAACGCGAGTTCGATGTCCTTCGGCAAGGACTATATCCTGCCCAAGCCCTTCGATCCGCGCCTGATCGAACGTATTCCGCCCGCCGTTTCAGCCGCCGTCAAAGCCGGAGAATAAAAAATGACCACCCGCCGCCCGGTCTACCTCAATCTGTTCAAAATCAGGTTGCCGCTGCCGGGGGTGGTGTCAATCATGCACCGCGCGAGCGGGGCGCTGCTGTTCCTGCTGCTGCCCGTGCTGCTCTACGTGTTGCAGCAGAGCCTGGTTTCTGAACAGGGGTTCGCGGCGGTGCGGGAGTGGTTCAGGCTGCCGCTGGTGAAACTGTTGCTGATCGGCACCATCTGGGGCTATTTGCACCATTTCTGCATGGGCCTGCGCTATCTCGCCCTGGACCTGGACATCGGCGTGGACCTCCCGCAGGCGCGCTTCAGTTCCAAGCTGGTGCTGGTCGTCAGCATAGGCGCAACTTTCCTGATCGGAGTCTGGCTATGGTAAATCGTATCGTCAGCGGTGCCCATTACGGCCTCAAGGACTGGCTGATCCAGCGCGTCACAGCCGTGGTGATGGCACTTTACACCCTGTTCCTGATCGGTTTCGTCCTCACCCAGCCGCTTACGTTTGTCACCTGGCAGGGCTTGTTCCACAGCCTGCCGGTGCGCCTGTTCAGCCTGCTATTCCTGCTCAGCGTATTTCTCCATGCCTGGGTGGGAATGCGCGACATTTTCATGGACTATGTCCATCCCACCGTGATCCGCCTTGCCCTGCACGTGGCGGTGATACTGGTCCTGGTGGCTTATGCCGCCTGGGCGGCGCAGATTTTGTGGAGCGTGTGATGACCATTGCCAAACGGACTTTCGATGCTGTCATTGTGGGCGGGGGCGGGGCAGGCCTCAGGGCCGCGTTGCAGCTGGCCCATGCCAACCTCAAGGTGGCGGTGGTGTCCAAGGTGTTTCCTACCCGTTCCCACACCGTTTCCGCCCAGGGCGGCATCGCTGCCAGCCTGGGCAACGTGAGCGAGGACAACTGGCATTGGCACATGTACGACACGGTCAAGGGCTCGGATTACCTGGGAGACCAGGATGCCATCGAGTTCATGTGTCGCGGCGCCAACGAGGCGGTGGTGGAGCTGGAGCACTACGGCATGCCCTTCGACCGGCTGGAAAACGGCAAGATTTACCAGCGTCCCTTCGGCGGCATGACCCAGAACTACGGCGGCGCGCCGGCCGTGCGCACCTGCGCGGCGGCTGACCGCACCGGCCATGCCATGCTGCACACCTTGTACCAGCGCAACATCGCCGCCCGCACCCATTTCTTCGAGGAATACTTCGCGCTCGACCTGGTGATGGACCCGCAGGGCTACGCGCTGGGCGTGGTGGCGCTGGGCATCGAGTCCGGCGAGCCGATCTTCATCGAGGCGCGCGCCACCATCCTTGCCACCGGCGGGGCGGGGCGCATTTTCTCCGCTACCACCAACGCCCTGATCAATACCGGCGACGGGCTGGGCATGGCGCTCAGGGCCGGCATTCCGCTCGAAGACATGGAATTCTGGCAGTTCCACCCGACCGGGGTGCATGGCGCCGGGGTGCTGATTACCGAGGGCGTGCGCGGCGAGGGCGGCTATCTCGTCAACAAGAACGGCGAGCGCTTCATGGAGCGCTATGCACCTAACGCCAAGGATCTGGCCAGCCGCGACGTGGTGTCGCGCGCCATGGCGGTGGAAATTTTCGAGGGGCGCGGCTGCGGCAAGGACGGCGATCACGTGCTGCTCAAGCTCGACCACCTCGGCGCGGACGTGATCCAGCAGCGTCTGCCCGGCATTCGCGAACTGGCAATGAAGTTCGCCCATGTGGACCCGTCCACCGACCCGATCCCGGTGGTGCCCACGGTGCATTACATGATGGGCGGCATCCCCACCAACCTGCGCGGCCAGGTGGTGGCGCCCACCGCCACCGGGCCGGAAGAAGCGGTGCCCGGCTTGTACGCCATCGGCGAATGCGCCTGCGTCTCGGTGCATGGCGCCAATCGCCTCGGTTCCAATTCCCTGCTCGACCTGATCGTGTTCGGCCGCGCCGCCGGCAACGACGTGATCGAATACTGCCGCGAAAACCCCTTCCCGCGCGCCTTGCCTGAAAACGCGCTGGATCCCGTCAAGGCGCGCCTGGCGCGCTGGGAGAAAAAGGGTGACGGCCTCACGGTGCCGGAATTGCGCCAGGAAATGTGCAAGACCATGCAACTGCACTGTGGCGTGTTCAGGACCGAAGCCGTGCTGCAGGACGGGGTGAAGAAGATGCTGGAAATCGCCGCCAAGCTTCCCGACGTGGTGCTGCGCGATCACAGCAAGGTCTACAACACCGGGCGCATCGAGGCGCTGGAGCTGGAAAACCTGATGGCGGTGGCGCTGGCCACCATGGTCTCCGCGGCGGCCCGTCAGGAAAGCCGCGGCGCGCATGCCCGCGACGATTACCCGGAGCGCGACGACAAGGCGTGGATGAAACACACGCTTTACCTCGCCGACGGCCACCGCCTCGACTACAAGCCGGTGCGCCTGAAACCGCTCACGGTGGAGCCGTTCCAGCCCAAGGCGCGGGTTTACTAGGAGGCAACATGCGTTTTTCCGTCTACCGCTACAACCCGGAAACCGACACCAAGCCCTACATGCAGGACTACGAGCTGGACATCGAGGCGGAAGGAAAGATGCTGCTCGACGCCATCCTGCTGCTCAAGGAGCAGGACGAATCGCTGAGCGTGCGTCGCTCATGTCGCGAAGGGGTGTGTGGTTCGGACGGCATGAATATCAATGGCAAGAACGGCCTGGCCTGCGTCACGCCGCTTGGCGAACTGAAGCAGCCGATCGAGTTGCGGCCCTTGCCGGGTTTGCCGGTGATTCGCGACCTGGTGGTGGATATGAGCCAGTTTCTCAAACACTATCGCACGGTCAAGCCCTACCTCATCAACGTCGATCCCGAGCCGGAGATCGAGCGCCTGCAATCCCCGCAGGATCGTGAACAGCTGGACGGTCTGTACGAGTGCATCCTGTGCGCCTGCTGTACCACCTCCTGCCCGTCTTTCTGGTGGAATCCGGACAAATTCATCGGCCCGGCCGGCCTGTTGCAGGCCTACCGCTTCATCGCCGACAGCCGCGACCAGGCCACCAACGAGCGCCTGGACGATCTGGAAGATCCCTACCGCCTGTTCCGCTGCCACAGCATCATGAACTGCGTCGAGGTGTGCCCCAAGGGACTCAATCCGACGCGGGCCATAGGAAAAATAAAAGAGCTGCTGGTCAAGCGCACGGTATGAGCAGCGCCGAACTCAACCGCCTACGCTGGGGCTGTCGGCGCGGGATGTTGGAACTTGATCTGGTGCTGGCGGGCTTTCTGGAGGAAAATTACGCCCGATTGACAGCGCAGCAGCGGCAGGAGTTCGGCCAGCTGCTCGATTTGCAGGACCACGAGCTGTGGCAAATGGTTCGCGGCGAGAGCGCCTCCCCATCCGTGGTGGTGGAGTTGCTGCGCGGCTGTCAGCATCGATAACCGACACCTGGAGAATTTGACAATGGCTGAGCGCAAGGCTTTTCTTGACATGGGGGACGGACGCCCGCCGATCGAATTGCCCGTTTATTCCGGCACGATGGGGCCGGACGTGGTGGACATCCGCAACATGGGCAAGCACGGCGTGTTTACCTACGATCCCGGCTTCATGTCCACTGCCAGCTGCAATTCCGGCATTACCTTCATCGACGGCGACAAGGGAATGCTGCTCTATCGCGGCTATCCCATCGAACAGCTGGCGGAGCACGCCGATTTCATGGAAGTGTGCTACCTGCTGCAGTACGGCGAGTTGCCGACCGCGGATGAGAAGTCCTCGTTCGACGGCATCATCCGCACCCACACCATGGTGCACGACCAGATCAACAACTTCTTCCGCGGTTTCCGGCGCGATGCGCATCCCATGGCGGTGATGGTGGGCGTGGTCGGCGCCTTGTCGGCGTTTTACCAGGATTCGGCCGATGTGACCGATCCCCGCCACCGTGAAATTTCCGCGCACCGCCTGATCGCCAAGGTGCCGACCATCGCGGCCATGAGTTACAAGTACAACATGGGGCAGCCGTTTTCCTATCCGCGCAACCGTTTGAGCTATGCCGCGAATTTCCTGCACATGATGTTCTCCACCCCGTGCGAGGAATACGAACCGAATCCGGTGCTGGTGCGCGCGCTGGACCGCATCCTGATCCTGCATGCCGACCATGAGCAGAATGCCTCCACTTCCACGGTGCGCCTGGCCGGTTCAAGCGGCGCGAATCCATTCGCCTGCGTGGCGGCGGGCATCGCCTCGCTGTGGGGCCCGGCGCATGGCGGCGCCAACGAGGCGGTGCTGAAAATGCTGGAGGAAATCGGGGATGTTTCCAATATTCCCAAGATCATCGAGCGCGCCAAGGACAAGAGCAATCCTTTCCGCCTGATGGGCTTCGGCCATCGCGTCTACAAGAATTTCGACCCGCGCGCGCGCCTGATGCGCCAGACCTGCCATGAAGTGCTGAACGAACTGGGCATGCACGACGACCGCCTGTTCAGTATCGCGCTGGAACTGGAACGCATTGCGCTCGAAGACGAATATTTCATCCAGAAAAAGCTTTACCCCAACGTGGATTTCTATTCCGGCATCATCCTGCGCGCCATGGGCATCCCCACCAACATGTTCACCGCGATTTTCGCCATCGCGCGCACCATCGGCTGGATTTCGCAATGGGATGAAATGATTACCGATCCCGAGCAGAAGATCGGCCGCCCGCGTCAGTTGTATCGCGGCGCACCGCAACGCGAGCTGGTGCCGATCAGCCTGCGCTGAGATCGTTAATGCCTCATGGAGGGAAAACAATGAATGAAATGCAGGAAATGTGGAGCAAATCCTACCTCTACGGCGGCAACGCCGAATTCATTGAGAGCCTCTATGAGTCATGGCTGAGCAACCCCGAGAGCGTGACCGAGGAATGGCGCAGCTATTTCGAGCGCCTGCAGCTAAGCTCTGCTGCTGCGGCGCGCGATATCGCCCATAGTCCGATCCGGGAATCCTTCGTTCAGCGCGCCAAACAGCCGCCCACGGCGAATCCGGCCGTGGTCTGTTCTCCCTACCTGGCGCTGGAACGCAAGCAGGTGAAGGTGCTGCAGCTCATCAATGCCTACCGTTTTCTCGGCATGCGCCAGGCCAATGTCGATCCGCTGCAGCGCTTCGAACGCCCCCATGTTGCGGAGCTGGAACTGGCCCACTATGACCTCTCCGAGGCCGATTTGACCACGGAGTTCGAGACCGGCTCCCTGGTCGGGATGGGCAAGGCGACACTGTCGGATATTGTGGCCATGCTGCGCGAGACTTATTGCGGCACTTTCGGCGCTGAATACATGTACATCAGCGAAACCCAGCAGAAACGCTGGCTCCAGGGCAAGATCGAGGGCTGCCGGGCCAGGCCCGACTTTTCTCCCCAGCAAAAGAAGCAAATTTTACAATGGGTCACGGCGGCCGAAACGCTGGAGAAGTATCTGCATACCCGTTTCGTGGGGCAAAAGCGTTTTTCCCTGGAAGGGGGCGAGAGCCTGATACCCCTGCTGGAATATCTGGTCCAGCAGTCAGGCGCGGAGGGGGTGCAGGAAATCGTTATCGGCATGGCCCACCGCGGACGTCTCAACGTGCTGGTCAATATCATCGGCAAGCAGCCCAAGGAATTGTTCAAGGAATTCGAGGGCGTCCATGCCCACGATGACCACATCACCACTGGCGACGTGAAGTATCACCAGGGTTTTTCCGCCGACGTTTCCACCCCTACCGGGTCGGTGCACGTGGCGCTGGCTTTCAATCCTTCCCACCTGGAAATCATCAACCCGGTGGTGGAAGGTTCGGTGCGGGCGCGCCAGAACCGCCGTGGCGACCGTCTCGGCGAGCAGGTGCTGCCGGTGCTGATCCACGGCGACGCCGCCTTCGCCGGGCAGGGCGTGGTGATGGAAACCCTCAACATGTCGCAGACGCGGGGTTTCCGCACCGGCGGCACGGTGCACATCGTGGTCAACAACCAGATCGGTTTTACCACTTCGGATGCGCGCGATACCCGTTCCAGCCTGTATTGCACGGATGTGGCCAAGATGGTCGAGGCACCGGTGTTTCACGTCAATGGCGACGATCCGGAAGCGGTCTTGCTGGCGGTGCAGGTGGCGCTGGATTACCGCATGACCTACAAGAAGGACGTGGTGATCGACATGGTGTGCTTCCGCCGCCTGGGCCACAACGAGCAGGACGAGCCGCTGGTGACCCAGCCGCTGATGTACAAGCGCATCGCCAAACATCCCGGCACCCGCAAGCTCTATGCCGAGCGCCTGCTGGCGGAGGGCGTGATCGCCGCCGGTGAGGCCGAGGCCATGGTCGAGGATTACACGACAGCCCTCGATGCCGGCGAGCTGAGGAACAAGCCGGTGCTGACCAACTTCAAGCGCGCTTTTGCCACGGAATGGAAAAAATTCCGTAGTGCCAACTGGGATCAGGCCGTAAGCACAGCGGTCCCGCTGCCGGACCTGCAACGCCTGGCGAACAAGCTCACCAGCATTCCCGAGCAATTCAAGCTGCAATCCCGGGTGGAAAAGATTATTGCCGACCGCCGCCTGATGGGCGAAGGCAAGCTGCCCCTGGACTGGGGCATGGCAGAGAATATGGCCTACGCCAGCCTGCTGGAAAACGGCTACGGCGTGCGCATTTCGGGCCAGGATTGCGGGCGCGGCACCTTTTTCCACCGTCATGCCGTGCTGCACGACCAGAACCGCGAAAAGTGGGATGCGGGGGTCTATATCCCGCTACAGAATATCGCCGACCAGCAACCTCATTTTGTGGTGATCGATTCGGTGCTGTCGGAAGAGGCGGTGCTCGGTTTCGAGTATGGCTATTCCACCGCCGAACCCGATCAATTGGTGATATGGGAGGCCCAGTTCGGCGATTTCGCCAATGGCGCCCAGGTAGTGATCGACCAGTTCATCTGCGCCGGCGAAACCAAGTGGGGCCGGCTGTGCGGCCTGGTGCTGATGTTGCCGCACGGTTACGAGGGCCAGGGGCCGGAACATTCCTCGGGGCGCCTGGAGCGTTATCTGCAATTGTGCGCCGAATACAACATGCAGGTGTGCGTGCCCTCCACCCCGGCGCAGATGTTCCACATGCTGCGGCGTCAGCAGCTGCGCCCGTACCGCAAGCCGCTCATCATCATGAGCCCCAAGAGCATGTTGCGCCACAAGGAGTCGGTGTCGAGCCTGGATGACCTTGCCAACGGCGGTTTCCAGCCCTTGATCCCGGAGCAGGAAAAGCTCGATCCCAAGAAGGTGAAACGGGTGGTCGCCTGCAGCGGCAAGGTGTATTACGACCTGATGGCGGCGCGGCGCGAACGGAAAATCAAGGACGTGGCCATCCTGCGCGTGGAACAGCTTTATCCCTTCCCCCATGAGGAGTTCGCGGCGCAAATGAAGCTTTACGCCAAGGCCAGGGAAATCATGTGGGTTCAGGAAGAGCCGAAAAATCAGGGTGCGTGGTATGCCATCGAGCACTATCTGCGCCAGCACATGAAGCCGGGCCAGACGTTGAGCCATTCCAGCCGCAAATCCTCGGCGGCACCCGCAGTGGGATATCTGGCAGAGCACGCCGAGCAGCAAAAGGCGCTGGTGAATGCGGCGCTAACAACGGAGAACATGCATGATCATTGAAATCAAAGTCCCGGCCCTGTCGGAATCGGTATCGGAAGCCACCTTGCTGTCCTGGCACAAGAAAGAGGGCGATGCCGTGGCCCAGGGCGAAAACCTGATCGATCTCGAAACCGACAAGGTGGTGCTTGAATTGCCTGCGCCCAAGGGTGGGGTGTTGAGCAAAATCATGAAGCAAAATGGCGAAGTGGTTCATACCGGTGAAGTGCTTGCCTTGCTGGACACAGAGACCAGGGCGTCCTCGCCAGTCGCGAAACCGGCAGCTGTGGAACCTGCCCTGGGTCCGTCGCTACGCAAGCTGGTGGCGCAGCACCAGATCGATCCGGCACAGATCGAAGGCAGCGGCCGCGGCGGCCGGATTACCCGGGATGACGTATTGGCCAAGGTGGAACCCCCGCCTCCAGCACCAACGCAGACTTTCCCCGCAGCCGCTTCCATGCTCGAAGCTCCCCCGAGTGGCGGTGCACGTCCCGAGCAGCGCGTTGCCATGACCCGGCTACGCGCCCGCGTGGCGGAGCGCCTGGTGGAGGCGCAGCATACCGCCGCCATCCTGACCACATTCAACGAGCTCAACATGCAGCCGGTGATGGATTTGCGCAATCGCTACAAGGACAAGTTCGAGAAGGAGCACGGGGTCAAACTGGGTTTCATGTCCTTCTTCGTCAAGGCGGCAGTGGCGGCGCTGAAAAAATATCCAGCGGTGAATGCTTCCATTGATGGCAAGGACATCGTTTACCACGGCTATTTCGACATCGGCATTGCAGTCGGCAGCCCGCGCGGACTGGTGGTGCCGATCGTGCGCGATACGGACCAGCTGTCCTTTGCCGAGATCGAGAAACAGATTGTCGCCTATGGCAATCGCGCCCGGGACGGCAAGCTGACCATGGAAGAGCTGAGCGGCGGTACGTTCTCGATTTCCAACGGTGGTGTGTTCGGTTCCATGATGTCCACGCCCATCCTCAATCCGCCGCAAAGCGCCATTCTCGGCATGCACAAGACCTATGACCGTCCGGTGGCGGAGAATGGCCAGGTGGTGATCCGCCCCATGATGTATCTTGCGCTGTCCTACGACCACCGCATCATCGACGGCCGCGAGGCGGTGCTGTTCCTGGTGGCGATCAAGGAGGCGCTGGAGGACCCGGCACGGCTGCTGCTGGGGGTATGATCCGGTTTGAGCGAAGTCCTTGACTGTCTGGAACGCCAGGCAGCAGAGCGCAATATGGTGCTGGACGATTCCCAGCGTGCGGCTGCCTTGCAACTGCAGCATCTTTACGACAGCCTGCTGCAAGCCCGCCCCTTCAGCCGCGGTTTGCTGCGTCACCTCGTCAAGCCGCGGCTGCCGCGCGGCTTGTACCTGTGGGGCGGTGTCGGTCGCGGCAAGAGTTTCATCATGGACGCCTTCTATTCCTGTATCCCCATCGAGCACAAGAAAAGAATCCATTTCCACCGTTTCATGCAGGAGATACACGGCCGCCTTGCCGCCGTGAAAGGCCAGGCCAACCCCATGCGTCTGGTGGCCAGGGAACTGGCGCGCCATGTGCGCCTGCTGTGCCTGGATGAATTCCACATCACCGATATCACCCATGCCATGCTGATGAGAGGGCTGCTGCAAGGCCTGTTCGAACACGGCGTGGCCGTGGTGACCACTTCCAATTCTCCGCCCGACGATTTGTACCGGAATGGCCTCCAGCGCGGCCAGTTTTTGCCAGCCATCGCCCTTATCAAGGAGCGGCTGGATGTCGTGCATCTGGATGGCGGCGTGGATTACCGCTTGCGCACGTTGGAACAGGCAGGGCTCTACCATGTGCCTTTGGATGAGACAGCGGAAGCGGCGTTGACGGGCGTGTTCGAGGTCTTGGCCCGGGGTACGGGCAATGCTGAAACCTTGCTGAGAGTGGAGGGCAGGAATATTCCGGTGCGGCGCGTGGCTTTCGGCGTGGCCTGGTTCGATTTCACCGCGCTGTGCGCTGGTCCGCGCGGCAAGGCGGATTACATTGAACTGGCGCAGCGCTTCCACACCGTGTTGCTATCGGGTGTGCCTCAATTCGAAAAACATCTGGCGGCGGAAGCGCGGCGCTTTCTTTGGCTGGTGGACGAGTTCTACGATTGCCGGGTCAAGCTGGTGCTATCCGCCGCGGTGCCGCTGGCTGACCTTGACCGGAACGGGTTGTTTCACGGCGAGTTCGAGCGTGCCTTGAGCCGCCTGGCCGAGATGCAATCCCACACCTATCTGGCGCAGCCGCATCTAGGAGCCTGTAGGACTTAAAGGTAATCGGCTGCAAATCCGCCTGAGCGGTCCATGTTTCACCGGTTTTTTTGGTCAATATAATGACTATTGACCTGCAAAACCTGTCCTCGCCCAGCCGAATTCTCGCTTCGATTCTTCAAGTCCGACAGGCTCCTAGGCTAGGGAACCGATGATGTTTCGAGGGGCGGCAGCGCGTCCCATTCCTCGTCGCTGTAGAGGCGCGAGCGCGTTAGAAAACGCATCCCCTCGGGCCCTTCGAGGGAAAACATGCCGCCGCGTCCTTCCACCACGTCGATGATGAGTTGCGTGTGCTCCCAGTAATCGAACTGGGCGCGTCCCATGTAGAACGGACAGCCGCCGATCTCGCCGATCTTGATGTCGGCATCGCCGACGATGAATTCGCCCAGCGGATAGCACATCGGCGCGCTACCGTCGCAGCAGCCGCCCGACTGGTGAAACATGAGCGGCCCATACTTGGTTTTCAGTTTTTCGATCAATCGCAATGCGGCATCGGTTGCAACCACGCGTGAAACCATTGTTTTCTCCTAGGTGGAGCGCGGCTCGCGTCGCGCTCCACGATGCCTAGCCTGCTTGGTTTAAAAGAAGCCCAGCGCTTTAGGACTGTAGCTCACCAGCAGGTTCTTGGTTTGCTGGTAATGGTCGAGCATCATCTTGTGGGTTTCGCGACCGATGCCCGACTGCTTGTAGCCGCCGAATGCCGCGTGTGCCGGGTAGGCGTGGTAGCAGTTGGTCCATACCCGTCCGGCCTTGATGCCGCGGCCCATGCGGTAGGCGGTGTTGGTGTCGCGCGTCCAGACGCCTGCGCCCAGGCCGTAAAGCGTATCGTTGGCGATGGCAAGCGCATCCGCATGGTCCTTGAAGGTGGTGACCGAAAGCACCGGCCCGAAAATTTCTTCCTGGAAAATGCGCATCTTGTTATGGCCCTTGAACAGCGTCGGCTGGACGTAGTAGCCGCCCTCCAGGTCGCCCGGCAGCAGGTTGCGATTGCCGCCGATCAGGCATTCCGCGCCTTCCTGGCGCGCGATGTCCATGTAGGAGAGGATCTTTTCCAGCTGTTCGCTGGAGGCCTGGGCGCCCATCATGGTGTCGGTGTCGAGCGGCGAGCCGACCTTGATCGCGGCCACGCGCTTCAGGGCGCGCTCCATGAACTTGTCGTAGATGGATTCCTGGATCAGCGCACGCGACGGGCAGGTGCAGACCTCGCCCTGGTTGACGGCGAACATGGTGATGCCTTCCAGGGTCTTGTCGAAGAAGTCGTCGTCCTGGTCCATCACGTCGGCGAAAAAGATGTTGGGCGACTTGCCGCCCAGTTCCAGCGTCACCGGGATGATGTTCTGGCTGGCGTATTGCATGATCAGGCGGCCGGTGGTGGTTTCGCCGGTGAAGGCGATCTTGGCGATGCGCGGGCTGGATGCGAGCGGTTTGCCGGCTTCCAGACCGAAGCCGTTGACCACGTTGAGCACGCCGGGCGGCAGCAGGTCGCCCACCAGTTCCAGCAGCACCATGATGCTGGCCGGGGTCTGCTCGGCGGGCTTCAACACCACGCAGTTGCCGGCGGCCAGGGCCGGCGCGAGCTTCCATACCGCCATCAGGATCGGGAAATTCCAGGGAATGATCTGCCCCACCACGCCCAGCGGTTCGTGGAAATGATAGGCCACGGTGTCGTCGTCGATCTCGCCGATGCTGCCTTCCTGGGCGCGCACGCAGCCCGCGAAATAGCGGAAATGGTCGATGGCGAGCGGGATATCGACGTTGAGCGTTTCGCGGATCGGCTTGCCGTTGTCCACCGTTTCGGCATAGGCCAGCGCTTCCAGGTTCTGCTCCATGCGGTCGGCGATCCTGAGCAGGGTGTTGGCGCGCTCGGTGACCGAGGTGCGCCCCCACTTGTCGGCTGCGGCATGGGCGGCGTCCAGCGCCAATTCGATGTCTTCGGCGCTGGAACGGGCCGCCTGGCAGAATGCCTTGCCGGTGATCGGACTGATGTTATCGAAATACTGGCCCCTGACCGGCGCTGTCCACTTGCCGTTGATGAAGTTGTCGTACTTGGCCTTGAACTGAACCTTGGCACCTGCGGTGCCGGGTGCGGCGTATAGCATGAATGTCTCCTCGATTTTATGGGTATGCAAAAACAAGCCGGATCGGCTCAGGTGCTATTTCAGCAAGCCTCGTGCCAGGCCTGTTAATTTGTGCATCGTGTTGTATTTGAATGGGAAATATATAAATTTCGCGTTTGCACGGGATTGGCCGTGACGTCTTGAAAAAGGACAGCTGTCACGATATGGGACACTCTTCATGGCTTGCTTGTCATGACGCGGTGGAACGCTTACATTAGCTACCATGTCAGATGGTGTGACCGGTTCGAACCGATCCTCGAAAGGCAGGAGACAAGATGCATTCTTATACCAAGGGCAACGCGCCGCTTGTGCAGATGGCGCGGAGGCAGCTGCTTGAACGCGGCGACGTGCTTCCCGGCGCGGTGAACGAACTGGTGACGCGATCCTGGCGCCGCAGCCTGGGCGCCGGCCTGACGCCGCTTGGGCGTGTCGCCGATCCCTACCGATTGAGTGACCCTGAACTGCGGCACGTGCTGACGCAGCAGCGGGAACTGATCGATTACGCCCGTCCGGTGATGGACTATCTCTATACCCAGGTGCATGACGCCCATAACACCGTGATCCTGTCCAATCATCAGGGCTTGCTGATGCAGGTGCTGGGCGATGCCGATTTTCTCGCGCGCGCCGAGCGCGTGGCTTTGACGCCTGGCGTGTCCTGGCACGAGGGTTGCCGCGGTACCAATGCCATCGGCACCACGCTGGCCGAAGGGGTGCCGGTGGAGGTGCATGGGGGCGAGCACTTCCTGCAGCGGCATGCCTTCCTTACCTGCTCCGCCGCGCCCATTTTCAATCCGGCGGGTCAGTTGGCCGGCGCGATCGACATTTCCGGCGACCAGCGCAACCGCCATCCCCATACGCAAGGCCTGGTGCGTACCGCGGCGCAAATGATCGAGAATCAGCTGTTCGCGGCCAGCCACCGGCATAGCGTACGCCTCCATTTCCATCCCCTGGCGCAGGGCATCGGCACCCTCTCCGAGGGCATTGCCGCGATCAGCGAGGATGGCTGGATCGTCGGTTGCAACCGCGCCGCGCTGGCATTGCTCGGCTTGACCAGCGCCGACATCGGTGCCGTGGCGTTGGAAGAAGTGCTCGGGGTTCGCCTCGGCGCCCTGCTCGACTGGGACCGCCGCCGGCCGGAGCAGCCGCTGGAACTCGGGCTTACGGGTGAGCGGCGTCTTTTCGTGCGCGTGCTTGTTCCGCGACGGCCGATCGTGGCCCCATCTCCAGCGCAAGGCACGACGCGCGATGCCCTGGCGGCACTGGACAGCGGGGACGAACGGCTGCGCGCGGCCATCGACAAAGCGCGACGCGTTCTCGGCAAGCCCATTCCGCTGCTGATTCAGGGGGAAACCGGGGTAGGAAAGGAATGGTTCGCGCGCGCGGTGCATGAATCCGGCCCGCGCCAAGGCAAGCCTTTCGTCGCTGTCAATTGCGCCGCGCTGCCCGAGAATCTGATCGAGGCCGAGTTGTTCGGTTATCAGGGCGGCGCTTTTACCGGCGCACGGCGCGAGGGTTCGCCCGGCCGGTTGCGCGAGGCGGAGGGCGGAACGCTGTTTCTCGACGAGATCGGCGACATGCCGCTGGCCTTGCAGTGCCGCCTGTTGCGCGTGCTGGAGGAGCGGCAGGTCACGCCGCTCGGCGGCGGCAAGGCGGTGGCGGTGGATTTTGCGCTGCTCAGCGCATCCCACCATCAACTGCGCGAGGAAGTGGAGGCCGGGCGGTTCCGCGCCGATCTCTATTACCGGCTCAACGGACTGACACTGATGTTGCCGCCTCTGCGCCAGCGTAGCGATTTGGCCGTGCTGTTGGTGCAAATCCTGGAGCGGAGTGCGCCCGGCCAGAACCTTGCGCTTGCCGGCGAGGTCGAGCGGGCTTTCGCTTCGTTCTCCTGGCCGGGCAATCTGCGTCAGTTGAGCAATGCCTTGCGCACCGCCGTGGCGCTTGTCGATCCGTGTCAGACCTGCATCGACTGGGCGCAGTTGCCGGATGATCTGGTCGACGAAATGCGGTCGCTCCCTGCTCTTGCCGCGACACGGAATGAGGAATTGTCGGGCAACCTGGATGCTTTGACCTGCACGGCCATCGAGAGGGCGCTGGTGATGAGCTCGGGAAACGTTTCGGAAGCGGCGCGTCGGCTTGGCATCAGCCGCAATACGCTGTATCGCAAATTGACCGGTTGCTCGATCACCCAGCCGGGAAAATCTTAAATGGATGCAGCCAGATAGCTTTCCAGATCGGCATTCATGAGGTTGGCGATGGCTTCCGGTTTCTGGAACGGCAGCGCGTGGTCGGCCCCGGAAATCAAATGGCATTGCCAATGGCGGTTTTGCGCGGCAATCTCCCGGCAGAAACCATAAATCTCGCTGCCGGAACGTTCGCCGACGAAGCTGCTGACATGGGCCTGGGCGGCGATCAATTGGGCACGGTCCAGGGTTCTTGCTGCCTGGGTGACTGCTGCCAGTATCGAAGCCAGCCCTTTGGGGCGGTGGGCGAGGCGGGCGCGCACGACCTCCTCGTTACGTGAATTGCGACTGCGGTGGGGGGAAACGGCATCGAGAAAAATGCCCAATCCATGCTCCAGTTCGTCGTCTATGCACAGTTTTTGCGCTGCCTGAAGCAAGGTCTCGCGCCGGTTGAGCAGCTCTTTTTCATTGTTGCCGCCGAGCAGGCCGGGTTCGAACAAGAAGGTTTTTTCCACTGCTTTCGGGCGGGTAGCCTTTAGTTGCATGGCGATCAGACCGCCATACGAGTACCCCCCAAGATCGAATTTGTCCCAGCCGTGGGAGTCGAGCAAGCTTGCCATGTCAGCCACCACCTCAGCGGTTTCGAACGGGTGTTCCTGGTGGTCGGGGAAGTGGGTTTTTCCCGTGCCGCGCAGATCCGGAACCAGGATTTCTGACCAGTTCAGGAGGTGATTGAGGATGGGTTCCCAGGTGATCTGGCCATCCACCCCGCCGCCATGAAGCAGCAGCAGACGGCGTGGCGCAAGGGCGCTAAAGCGATACAGCCGGTAATAAATCGACTGCTGGGGGCGGTTGAGGTAGCCCTCGGTGTCGGGAGTGGGGGCAGCAACCACTGCGGAAATCAGCCGATGCCCAGTTGTTCCACCCAGGCCAGGGCTTCCATGTGTGCCTTGTTGATCTTTTCCGGGTCCATGGCCATGGAGTCAGCCAGTTCTCCGATACGCTTGGGATCGGAGTTTTCGCAGGCTTCGGTGAGCGCAAGGAAGGGGCCGTATACGCCCTGCCGGTTGAGCAGCGCATCACAGATGGTTTCCGGCAAATAAAGCTTCTCCAGAATGTCGTCCATGGGCATTTCCAGCATGGCGTCGAGGAGGGAGAAGATGCCGACGATGAAGAGGTTGTCGCGGTCGCTTTTTTCCATGTAATCCTGGCCCAGCAATTCGGTGAGGCGGCCGCGGGTAATGGCGGTCTTCATCAGGGCAGGAGGCGTGGAGTCGTTGCCGGCAGTGGCGAGCAGCAGGGTCAGCCAGCGGTACAGTTGCTGGTAGCCAAGAATGGCCAGGGCGTGGCGGATGGACTGGATCTCGCATGACAGGCCGAAACCCACCGAGTTGATGTAGCGCAGCAGTTTGAAGGAGAGCGCTACGTCGGCCTTGAAGCCGGTCTCGATTTCCTTGACGTCGGCGTTGTTGCGCACCTTGTTGAGCAGGGATAGAACGGTGGCGTGAGCCGGGTTGATGATCTTGGCGGAGAGTGTTTCCGGGTGGGCGAAATAGTACCCCTGGAAGTAATGAAAGCCGAGTTCCTTGCACTGTTTGTATTCGGTGCGGGTTTCGACCTTCTCCGCGATCAACTTGGCGGAAGTGTTGCTTTGCAACGAGCGCGCCAGGGTTGCGGTTCTTTCGAGGCCGAGTTCATGGATATCAACCTTGATGAAATCCGCGATCGGCAGCAATTCTGAATTGATGGGGCGATGGTCGAAATCGTCCAGGGCGAAGCGGAAACCGAGCTGGCGCAGGTCTTTGATGCGCGCCAGCAGTTCCGGGGTGGCTTCCACCGATTCGATTAGTTCGAGTACCACCCGCTGGGCTGGCAGCAACTCGAGGAAATCGCTCTCCAGCATGGGTGCGGCGATGTTGATGAAAGCCAGTTTGTCGCCCAAAAGCCAGTTGGCATCCATGTTGCTGAAGGTGTTGACCAGCACGTTGGTACCGGCCTGCAGATCGTCCGTGATTTCGGCGCTTGAAGCATCAGCACTATGGCGGAACAGCAGTTCATAGCCAATGATCTTCTGCTGAAGATCAACGATCGGCTGACGCCCTATAAAGGCTTGATTTTGCATGGATTAATGTGCCGGATGAGTGAACAGGGCGGCGCGGGTGGTGTCCGGATTCATTCTGAGTAGTTCTTCCATATCCAGCACCAGCACCACCGAACCGTCCCCGGAAAGCGTGGCTCCGGCAATCCCCTTGGGCTTGATGTCGAGCAGGGGTTTGATTACCACGTCGTCACGACCGATGAAGCCGTCGATGGCCAGGACGAATGTGGTGTCGGCGCTCTGCATCAGCACGCCAAAGGCAGGTGCGCCATTTTCCGGCCAGCCTATCATGCTCGCCAGGGAGCGAACTGGCATCACTTCCTCGCGTACCACCATGGTGGCACGACCCGCGACTTGTTTCACATCCTTGGGATCGATCGGGGTGATTTCCCGCACCATGGACAGCGGCACCGCGAAAGGCTGGTCGCCCACGCGCACCAGCAGTACCGGCAGGATTGCCAGGGTGAGCGGCAGGGAAATGGTGATGGTCGTACCCATGCCGACCGCAGAGCTGATTTCGATGCGGCCATTGAGCTTGCCGATGTTGGTTTTCACCACATCCATGCCGACCCCGCGTCCGGATACATCGGAAATCTGGTCCTTGGTGGAGAAGCCAGGCAGGAAAATGAGTTGCAGACTCTGCCTGTCATCCAGGCTGTTGGCCATCTCCAGGTCGATCAGGCCTTTTTCGACCGCTTTGTGGCGGATGGTGTCCGGACGCATGCCGCGGCCGTCGTCCGCAATCTCGATAATGATGTGGTCGCCCACCTGCGCTGCGCTGAGGCGCACGATACTTTTCGACGACTTTCCGGCAGCAAGCCGTTCCTCTGGACTATCCACGCCATGGTCAACGGCGTTACGGACCAGATGGACCAGAGGGTCGTTGAGATCCTCGATCATGGTCTTGTCAATTTCGGTTTCTTCGCCGGACAGCAACAGTTCCACATCCTTGCCCAATTGCCGAGCGAGATCGCGGGCCAGGCGGGGGTATTTCTGGAACAAGCGTCCGATGGGCTGCATACGGGTTTTCATCACCGCATTTTGCAGGTCGCCGACCAGCAGGTCCAGTTGGCTCACCGCTTCATCCAGCGCCTTGAGCGTGCTTGAATCCTGTTTCCCGGCAAGGATGTCGGCGCGCAGGCTGGTGAGGCGGTTCTTGGTGAGGCCGATTTCCCCGGTATAGGTCAGTACCTGATCCAGGCGAGTAGTGTCCACCCGGATGGTGGTTTCCTTCGCTGCCGTGACTTGTTGCGGCGCTGCCGCAGGCCTGGCGGGCGCAACAACGGGATGGGCTATCTCCGGATGGGGGGCTGGGTGAGCCTCCGTCAGGGCGGATGCGGTTGGCGCATGATGAACGGGCGCGCTTTCATTGCCCAGCAGCGAGTGATACATGCCGTCCCAGTCGGGACCATTGCCGCTGGCAGCCGGGGTTGCCGCAGCCGCAGGGATCGCAGCCGGTGCCTCAGGCTGAGTCGGGGTGGCGTGAAGGTTGTAGTGTCCGCCTGCGATGACGGTGTCCAGCGCTTCCAGTAAAGCTTTGTCGGCTGGGGGCGGAACCTGCGCCTGGCCGAGATGGCCGAACATGTCCCGTACCACGCCCGTGGCGGCCATGATCACGTCCATCATGTCAGGGGTCAGCGTAAGCTCGGCGGTGCGCAGCTTGTCGAACAGGTTCTCGGTGCGGTGGCACAGTTCCACCAGTTCGTTGACATTGAGGAAGCCCGCGCCGCCTTTTATGGTGTGAAAGCCGCGAAAAATATCGTTAAGCAGGGACTTGTCCCCCGGCCGCTTTTCCAATTCCACCAGCTTGTTGTCCACGTCGGACAACAGTTCCCCTGCTTCAGTGAGGAAATCGTGGAGCAGTTCTTCCATTCCGGCGAAGTGACTCATGGCTTCTCCCGTGCTTGTTATTTAGTGCTTGGGGTCCGAGTTTGTGGCTCAGAATCCCAGGCTGTCCAGCAGATCGTCAACCTGTTGTTGGTTGGTGACGACGTCGCTGCGACCGGTGGCGTTGACGACCGGACCGTTTAGCAAACCTTCGTTGATCTCGCTGCGCTTTTCCGGCGGGGTGCTCTCGATCAGCAGTTGCAGCAACTGTCTTTCCACACCCTGGGCGAGGTCGATCACTTTTTTGATCACCTGGCCTGTGAGGTCCTGGAAATCCTGCGCCATCATGATTTCCATCAATTGTGCGTTGGTGGCCTTGGTATGGGTGGGTACTTCGCCAAGGTAGGCACGGGTCTCGGTTACCAGTTGCTTGAACTCGTCCACGCTTAACTGATTGGCGAACATACGATCCCATTTTCCCGTCAGCTTGGTGGCGCCGACTTCCAGTTTTTCCTGCAGCGGCTGCGCCACTTCGGTGGCACTGAGGGCCCGCTCCGCAGCCTTTTCTGTCATGGCAGCGATGTAGTTGAGACGGTCGCGTGTGTCGGGAATGGCTGCTGCTGCCGTTTCGATCGACTTGTCATAACCCAGCTCGCGCAATGTGTTGTGTAAATTGCGAGTCATATGCCCGAGCGAGGAAAAAACGCTTTCGCTGCTGCCTTCCTCTCCCGTTGCGCTGTTCGTGACCACCCCGGATGGTTCCGGCGCTGCTTCAATGGCGGGCTCGGCAGCCTCCTGGCTGGCCATTACAATACTGTCAAACAGTGCTTCCAGATCTTCGGAATCGCCCTGGTTCTGTGGCGTGTTGCTCACTCGACACCTCCCATTATTACTTGTCCATTTATTGGTTTCAGCCGTGTTGCGCGCTTATATGCCGCGCGAGCGAGCCTGCAACTCAAAGATGAGAAATTTAAAAAATGCTTATTTTGTGCCCATCTTTTCAAAAACTTTGTTCAATTTTTCTTCCAGCGTGGCCGCAGTGAACGGTTTTACAACATAGCCGCTGGCACCGGCCTGGGCCGCCTCGATGATATTTTCCTTTTTCGCTTCGGCGGTTACCATCAATACCGGCAAGTGCTTCAGCGAGGCATCCGCGCGAATTGCCTTGAGCAGTTCGAGACCCGTCATGTTGGGCATGTTCCAGTCGCTCACTACAAACTCGAAATTATTCCCCTTGAGTTTGTTGAGTGCCGCCACGCCGTCCTCGGCTTCATCCACATTGGTGAAACCAAGTTCCTTGAGCAGGTTGCGCACGATGCGGCGCATCGTGGAAAAATCATCCACGACCAGGAATTTCATATTCTTATCTGCCATAGCTACTCCAAATTGCAGGGACTTCCATTTTCCCTTTCCTCATCTCATCAACAGCGGACGCAGTGTCTCCGCCAGAACTGTTGGGTCGAATTTGGCCACATATGCATCCACCCCGACTGTTTTGCCCATTGACCGGTTTGCCTCCGAGGACAGGGAGGAGTGCATTACCACCGGAATTCCATCGAAACGCCGGTCGGACTTGATTTTTTTGGTGAGTACGTAACCATCCATTTCCGGCATTTCGGCATCGGTCAGGATCAGGCTGACCAGCCTGCTTACCGGAATGCCGTCATGTTGGGCACGTGCGGCAAGGTTCTGCAACTTGTCCCAGCCTTCCTGGCCATTGTTGGCCTGCTGATAGGGGACACCGAGCTTATCCAGCAGCATCATGATTTCCTTGCGGGCAATCGCGGAATCATCCACAAAGAACAGGCTTTGCTCCGAGGCCATTTCAACCGGAACCAGTTCGGGAATCGGTTCCATGCCCAGGGCATTGACCAGAATCTGTTCCACGTCGATGATGGATACCAGTCGCCCGTCCGGCAGTTCGGTGATGGCGGTGATCAGTCCTTCGTTACCGGCCAGCATGGATTGCGGCGGTTTGATCTTTTCCCAATCCACACGCACGATGCGGTCCACGTCATGCACCAGAAATCCTTGTGTATGCTTGCTGTATTCGGTGACGATCATGGTGTGAGCAGTGTTTTCCGGCACATTGTCGAGATGCATGAAATCGGCGAGGGCGAGGACGGGAATGATGTTGCCGCGTAGCGAAATTACGCCCAGCACCCCTTCCGGCATGTTGGGCGTTTTGGTGATGAGAGGTGTTTGTGATACTTCACGCACCTTGAAAACGTTGATGCCGAAATATTCTCCCGTTCCCAGCGTGAAGAGGAGGATTTCCATCTTGTTGGAACCGGCAAGCTTGGTGCGGGCGTCAACTGATTCGATCAGTGCGGCATTGGCATGTGGAGTCATGGCATCGTCCTGAAAATGTCAGCTTAGGCGGCGGGTGAGTGTTTCCGACAGCTTTGCCGGCTCGAATTTGGATACGTATTCATCTACTCCCACGGACCGCCCTAATTCCTGGTTCGATGTGCCGCTAAGGGAAGAGTGCATGATTACCGGAATGCCTGCAAAACGCGGGTCGCTCTTGATGTTTTTGGTAAGGATGTATCCGTCCATTTCCGGCATTTCCACATCGGTCAACACCAGCTGGATAAAGTTCTTTACCGGCAATTTTGCAGATTCGGCGCGGGCTGCAATCTGCAACAATTCTTCCCATGCCTGCTTGCCGTTGGTGGCGCTGCGGTAGCGGATATTCAAGGCCTCCAGGGTGCGCTCGATCTGTTTGCGCGCAACCGGGGAATCATCGGTGAAGAAAATCGTGTGATCTTCCTGCAGCGGAATCAGGCTGGAAAAGATCATTTCGTGTTCGTTGTAGTGGGTGGTCTCGGCAAGAATCTTTTCCACATCCATGAGCATGACCAGACGCCCATCTTCAAGTCGCGTTACCGCGGTGACCAGTCCCCCCATCTGGGCAGTGAGCATTTCAGGCGGCACCTTGATCTCCGACCAGTCCAGGCGCAGGATGGTGTCCACGCTTTCCACCAGAAATCCCTGGGTGCGGGAGTTATATTCGGTGACGATCATGATTTCCGGCTTGGTTTCAGTCTGGATGCCGGCGTACTTGATCAGATCAACCACCGGTACCAGCGCGCCGCGCAGGCTGACCATCCCTTCCACTGTGGGGGGCATGTCGGGAGCGCGGGTTATTTCCGGCACCCGCATGACTTCACGCACCTTGAAAACGTTGATGCCGAATGTTTCCTTGCGCCCGCTGTTTTGATCGCTGCCGAGGGTAAACAGCAGGATCTCAAGTTTGTTGGTGCCGGCGAGCTTGGTGCGGGCATCGACCCGCTTTAGCAGTTCTGACATCTTTCGTTGACTCCAGTGGGCTCCTCCAGTCGGAGGATAACCAATTTTTTCTGCCGCTGCATTATACCTTGAAGCGGTTGACTGTATTTCTCAAAATTATGCAGCTGACTTCCCGTTCGCTGGAAGCGGTTAGAGTCTGGTGGCAGTGTTGTTTCCCGTGATGGAATTTTTTCCACATTGCGGCTGATTTCCACGCTGACGTGAACTTCTTCTTGGGTGTGACATTCGCTTCAACCCAGGATAAATCAACATTTTTGCTTGGAAGTTAAAGGCAAAACTGGCTACGGTCAAGCCTAATGTGTTTCCCTGCGGCTTGTCTGCTCATTCCTCCAGTTCCCGGTTTTCAGGTTCTGAAGCGGCCCACGATGACGTTCAGGTTGCTGGCGAGTTGCTCCAGGTGATGGGCCGCCTGTGAAGTCTCGTTGCTGGCCTGGCTGTTGTTTTCGGCCATTTGCGCGATATGTTCCACATGCTGGGCGATTTCGTTGGCAACGGTGGTTTGCTCCCTGACCGAGGCGGTGATGTTGTCCACGCCGTCGCTTGCGCTGGATACGGAATTATTGGCTTCCGCCAGCACCATGGCGACCGTTTCCAGAAAATCCTGGCTGGAACGCAGGGCTTGCTGGCCACGGGCAATGGCACTTTCCACGCCCGAGGACTGGCTGTTGAGTGTCTTGGTGACAGCGTCAATCTGGATTGCCGACTGTGCGGATTTTTCCGCCAGTTTGCGCACTTCATCCGCCACCACTGCGAAGCCGCGCCCCTGTTCCCCTGCGCGGGCGGCCTCGATGGCGGCGTTAAGAGCAAGCAGGTTGGTCTGCTCGGCAATGTCCTTGACCTGTTTTGTCATGTTGGTGATGGTGTTGGTGCTGTTCATGAATTCACTGACCGCCTCGGCGATTTCATCCACCGAACTTTCCACTGCGCTCACCTCTCCGATCAGTTCAGACAGGCTGACGTTGCCCTTTTGGGTTTCTTCCAGGCTGTTCTGCGCCATGTGACGGACTTCCTCGGCATTTTCGGCTACCGAAGACACGCTCACGCTCATTTCTTCCACGGCGGCGGCAGTGCTGGCCGCGGCCTCACTTTGCTGTTGCGACCCTTGAGCGACGTTGTTTGCAGTGGAGGATAGCTGGGTTGAGGCTTCTGACAGTTGTTCCGCGCTGGCGTGCACTTCCTGGATGATGCCCTGGAAGGTGGTGGTAAGGCTGTTGAAAGCCAGGGCGGCTTGGGCGATTTCGTCGTTGCCAAAAACCGGTACCCGTTTGGTGAGGTCGCTGTCCTGCTGCATGGCCGCCATGCCGGAGCGCAGTCCGGAAATGGAACGGGTAATGCCGCTGATGATGAAATAGGCAGCCAGAAGGCCCAGCGCTACCCCACCGGCCACGCCTGCGATGGTGAGGATGCGGATGTTGGTAAAGCTGCTCTTCGCTTTTTCGTTGTTTCGCTTTGCGGCGTCCACCATGAGTTGAAACAGTTCGTTGCGGGTGCCGTTGGCGGCTTCGAAAGCCGGGTTGATGGCTTCCAGAGTGACCCGCGTCGCCTCATTGAAATTGCCGCTCAGAACGGCTTCTCGGGTGGGCAGGAAGCCCGTTTCCAGCATTTTCTTGCGTTCCGCCGCGTAGCGCTCGGCCAGTTGCCTGCCTTCCGGGCTCAGTTTGTTGGCGGTGAATTGCGTCCACAACTGGCTGATTTCCTCGGCATTGCGGCCAACCTTGTCGGTATGATTTGCGATGGGGTGGTCGTGCAATTTGCTGCTGAAGTTGGCGGGGTCGTGCTGCAGTGCCAGCAGAAGCTGGACGCGGCTGTCCACCATCAGTTGGCCGATTTTTATCAATTGCACGGTGGGTACCAGTTCCTCTTCATAGGTTTCGGACAGAGCGTCCTGAAACCTGCTGAGCATAAGCATTCCGGTTGTACCGCTTCCTACCAGGATAATCGATGTGAAGCCGGCGAGAAGGATGAGCCGGGTACGGATGGTCAGGCGGTTGAACATGGGAGCTCCAATGAGAAGAACGGGTTGGTTCCGAATATTTCTATTTAAATATTACGCTGGGCCGCATTGCACAGCATTTCAGCTGTGGTCTTCGTCGGGTGCTGCCATGCGATCCGGATTCTTGGGGGTACTTAGGAAGAAGCCTGATGTTATTGTAATGGATTCCCCTATGGCTGCAAAATATGCCGGGTTTGGTCCTCGATGGCAGGATAGGGCGCACCCTCTTGTATAATGAAACATTCGTTAGTTCGGGGGGGAACTTGTCCGAAACCATCAAGCCGGTTAGTCCGCAGGAACTGGAGCAGGCTTTCACGCTGTTCAACGAGGTGTCGGCCCAGCTTACCGGTGCCTACCAGGAACTGCAGGAGCAGGTGGCGCGGCTGACCGGTGAATTGGCGGTCGCCAACGGTGAGCTGCGCCGCCAATTTCTGGAAAAGGAAGCCTTGTCGCAGCGCCTGACCCGGCTGTTGGCGGCATTGCCGGCGGGTGTGGTGGTGGTGGACGGGTTGGGCGTGGTGCGCGAATCAAATGCGGCGGCCAATCATATGTTGGGCGACGGCTTGGTGGGTCAGACATGGGACGGCGTGGCTACGCGTTGCTTGCGTTCCACCGCCACCCCCCACGAATGGGAGATGACGGCTGCGGATGGAACGGCATGCCGGCTGAATGTTTCGGTTAGCGCGCTTGATTCACAGGGGGGGCAGATCGTGTTGTTGCACGATGTAACCGAGGCTTACTGGATGGAGCAGGACTTGCAGCGTCATCAGCGCCTGTCTGCCATGGGTGAAATGGCAGCAGGGCTGGCGCATCAACTCCGTACCCCGCTGGCCACGGCGCTGCTTTATGCTGCCAATCTGACCAAGCCGGACTTGGCGGAAACGGATCGTATCCGCTTTGCCGAGAAAGCGTTGACGCGTTTGCGCCATCTGGAACATCTGATCCAGGATATGCTGTCGTTTGTCAAAGGGCAGGCCGGGGAGCGGGAAACGCTGCCGGTAACGGCACTTCTGGCCGAATTGCACCAGATCATGGAGCCGCAGATGGCGGAGCGTGGCGTTGTATTGGACATAGACGATCGGAGCGGGGGGCGGATGCTGCGCGCCGACCGCAAGGCGCTCACTGGAGCACTGGTCAATCTGCTGGAAAACGCCTTGCAGGCCTGCGTGGCGGGTTGCAGGGTGGTGTTGGGGGCGGAGTTGACGGGAAAGGACTGGTTGGAGCTTAAAGTGAGCGATACGGGCCGCGGTTTCGATGCCGCGCTGGGAGACAGGTTGTTCGAGCCATTTTTTACCACTCGTACCGAGGGAACCGGCCTTGGGCTCGCAATCGTGCGTAGCGTGGTCGAGGCGCATGGTGGTGGGGTTGAAGCCCGTTCCAGGCCGGGGGAGGGGAGCGAGTTCGTGCTCAAGATGCCACTGCAGGAGGTCGGAGCGTGAAAGTCAAAACATTGCCGATTTTGATCGTGGAGGATGATGGCGACTTGCGCGAGGCGCTTTGCGATACCCTCGCCCTGTCCGGTTACCGGGCCATCGGCGTGGCGGACGGCAATGCGGCCCTGGCTGAACTGGCACGGAACACGGTGGGGCTGGTGGTGACGGATGTGCAGATGCAGCCGATGGATGGGCACACCCTGCTGCGTGAAATTAAAATCGCTCATCCCCATGTGCCGGTGCTGCTGATGACCGCTTACGGCATGATAGACAAGGCCGTGGAGGCAATGCGGGCGGGTGCATGCAGTTACCTCACCAAACCCTTCGAGCCGGATCGCCTGCTTGCGGAGGTGGTGCGCTACATGCTTCCTGCTCCGGCGCAGGGGGAGGGCGAAGTGGTCGCCCTGGATCCGCGTTCGCAGGAGCTGTTTTCCCTGGCGCAGCGCGTGGCGACGACTACGGCAACGGTTCTCATAACGGGTGAAAGCGGTACCGGAAAGGAGGTGGTGGCGCGCTTCATCCATCGGCACTCGCCGCGCTCCGGCGGGCCTTTCGTCGCCATCAATTGTGCCGCCATCCCGGAAAACTTGCTGGAGGCTACCCTGTTCGGTTATGAAAAGGGTGCATTCACCGGCGCCCAGCAATCACAACCCGGCAAATTTGAGCAGGCCCAGGGTGGAACCCTGCTGCTGGACGAAGTGTCCGAAATGCCGCCCGCGCTTCAGTCCAAGTTATTGAGGGTGTTGCAGGAACGAGAGGTGGAGCGGGTTGGCGGACGCAAGACCATTCCACTTGATGTGCGGGTGCTGGCGACATCCAATCGCGATCTTCCCGCCGAGGTGGCGCGTGGCACTTTTCGCGAGGATCTGTATTACCGTCTCAATGTGTTTCCCCTTGTTATGCCCGCACTGCGCGAACGTCCGGCTGACATCTTGCCGCTGGCGTGTCAGTGCGTAAGCCGCTTTGCTGCCAGCTTCGGATGCCGCGGAAAATCCCTGTCGGAGCGCGCGGTAAGGCAATTGACGCAATATGGCTGGCCGGGTAACATCAGGGAGCTTGAGAACGTCATACAGCGTGCGCTGATCATGGCGCCTGGGGATGTAGTGGAGCCCGAGCATCTGCATCTTCCGCAGCCGGCAATAATTGCCTCGGGAGCGGGTGTTAAGGCAAAGATTGAGGCTGCCCCTGGCGAGCCTCTGGATATGAAGTCGCTGGAGCGGGCCCATATTTTGGAAACACTGGAGGCGGTCAAGGGGTCGCGCAAGCAGGCGGCGCAGCGCCTGGGGATGAGCGAGCGCACCTTGCGTTATAAAATGCAGCAGTACCGGGAAGAAGGCGCTGTTTCCGGACAGCTGCAGGATGATTAGGGTATGGTTTTTGCTTTATTGTTTCGCATAAACTGATGCCGGAGAGAATTTAACCATGAACTTGCAAGGAATTGACCAGCTTCTCAGCCAGATGCGAGCGACAGCTGACGTTGCTGCTGGTGGGCAGGCGCAACAGGCGGCCGGTGGCGTCGATTTTTCCGCCATGCTCAAATCAACGATTGATCAAGTCAACAGCACGCAGCTGGAATCGAACGAGATGGCGAAGAACTTCGAACTGGGCAAGACCGACGCCAGCCTGCAGGAGGTGATGATTTCCCTGCAAAAGGCCAACGTTTCCTTTCAGGCCATGGTGCAAGTACGGAACAAGCTGGTGAGCGCATATCAGGATATAATGAACATGCAGGTATGATGCCTCCGATTCTGGAATGAGCGGTCTCCAGGGGTTTCATTCTTTCTTCTTCCCGGCGCCTTTGGCAGGGGTTAATCGACTCAGAGTTTATCAATGGCAGTAGCAGCCCAGGAAAATGCTTTTGGCGGAATGCTGGAAAGATTCGGCCAGTTAAGCAATCAGCGGAAACTGGGTCTGATGTTTGGCGTTGCTGCCATTATCGCCTTGCTGGCGGGATCCTGGATGTGGTCCCAGACACCCGATTACCGGGTGCTCTACAGTAATCTTTCCGATCGCGATGGCGGTGCGGTCATCGCTTCCCTGCAGCAGATGAACATTCCCTACAAGATGGCGGATGGCGGCGGGGCAATTCTGGTGCCCTCCACTCAGGTTTACGAGATGCGTTTGCGTCTTGCGTCCCAGGGCCTGCCCAAAGGCAGCGTGGTGGGTTTCGAGTTAATGGATGGCCAGAAGCTCGGCATGAGCCAGTTTCAGGAACAGGTCAATTACCAGCGTGCCCTGGAAGGGGAAATCACCCGTTCCATCCAGTCGCTTTCCGCAGTGCAAGGCGCCCGTGTGCACCTTGCCATTCCCCGCCCCTCGGTCTTCATACGTGAACAGCAGAAGCCCAGCGCTTCCGTTTTGCTCAGCCTCAGCCCTGGCAAAACACTGGAAGCTGCCCAGGTCAGCGGTATTGTTCATCTCATCTCGAGCAGCGTGCCTGAATTGCCGGTGAAGAACGTGACGGTGGTGGATCAGAACGGCAATCTGCTCACAGCAGCGGGCGACGGCGCGGGGTCACATGCGGGGCTTGACCCCACGCAGTTGGATTATCTTCATCAGGTGGAACAGAGTTACGTCAAACGTATCGAATCCATCCTGACGCCCATTGTCGGACTGGGGAATGTCAAGGCCCAGGTGGTGGCCGACCTTGATTTCGCCATGGTCGAGCAGACCGCAGAGAGCTTCAAGCCTAATCCTGTTCCCGCCGAGGCGGCGATTCGCAGCCAGCAGTCCAGCGAAACCACCGGCGACGCCGGCAAGCCTGCCAGCGGTGTGCCAGGCGCATTGTCAAATCAGCCGCCGGGCGCCGCCAGCGCCCCCATCACCGCTGCCGCGGCTCCTGTTGGCGGCGCCAGTGCAGCTGCCTCCGCCAGTGGGTCCGGAGCGCACAAGGAATCCACACTCAACTTCGAAGTGGACAAGACCATTCAGCATATTCGTCAGCCGGTGGGGAGCATCAAGCGTCTTTCCGTGGCCGTAGTGGTAAATAACCGCAAGGCCGCGGGCAAGGATGCCAAACCCAAGCCGCTGACCGCCGTGGAAATGACCCAATTGCAGAATTTGGTAAAGGAAGCGATGGGCTTCAGCCAGACACGGGGGGATACCCTGAATGTGGTCAACGCGGTTTTCAGTGCCGGCGACGTGGAAGAAATTCCGCCTACGCCGTTGTGGAAGGATCAGGCCAATATCTCCCTGGCGAAGGAAATCGGCAAAAATCTGCTGATTGCCGCGCTGCTGTTTTATCTCGTGTTTGGCGTCATTCGCCCTCTTCTGCACGATCTTGCCCAGCCGGTGCATGCCGGGACGGGCGCCCATGCAGGGGAGGAAGGCGAGGAAGAGGGCGCAGTGGCTGAAATTTCACCGGGAGCCGCAGCGAGGGCGGCTCAAATGATGAATTATGAAGATAATCTCAAGGCGGCCAGGGAATTGGCGAAGCAGGATGCCCGCGTGGTGGCGAGTGTGGTCAAGGATTGGGTGGGAGGAGGAGAATGAGCGACGAAGGCATTATCAAGAGCGCTATTCTGCTTATGTCCCTGGGTGAGGAAGAGGCGTCCGAGGTATTCAAGTTTCTTAGCCCAAAAGAAGTGCAAAAGATCGGATCTGCAATGGCGACCTTGAAAAACGTCAAGCGCGAGCAGATTGAAGGGGTGATTTACGATTTCCGTATTGAGGCTGAGGAGAAAACCTCCCTGGGTATGGCCAATGACGAATATATTCGTGCGGTTCTGACCAAGGCTCTGGGTGGCGAACGTGCAGCGAATCTGATTGACCGCATCCTGCAGGGGGGGGATACGGCGGGGATCGAAAGCCTGAAGTGGATGGATGGCGCGGCAGTGGCCGAGTTGATCAAGAACGAGCACCCCCAGATCATCGCTACCATCCTGGTGCATCTGGATCGGGATCAGGCCAGCGAAGTGCTGAGCTTCTTCGTCGAGCGTCTGCGCAACGATGTTATCCTGCGCATCGCCACGCTGGACGGTATCCAGCCGGTGGCGCTGAAAGAGCTTAATGATGTTTTGACCAAACTCCTCGCCGGCAATACCAACATCAAGAAAACAGCCATGGGCGGCGTACGTGCAGCGGCGGAAATACTCAACTTCATGGGTACCGCGAATGAAACCTCGGTCATTGCCAGCATTCGGGATTACGACCCGGAGCTGGCGCAAGGAATTCAGGACGAAATGTTCGTGTTCGACAATCTGATGGATATCGACGACCGCTCGATCCAGCTGTTGTTGCGCGAGGTTCAGTCCGAGTCCCTGATCCTGGCCCTCAAGGGCGCAACGCCCGAATTGCGCGAGAAAATTTTCAAGAACATGTCTTCGCGCGCCGCCGAAATGCTACGCGACGACCTGGAGGCGAAAGGCCCGGTGCGTCTTTCCGAAGTGGAAGCCGAACAAAAGGAAATTCTCAAAGTCGTGCGCCGCCTGGCGGACGAGGGCCAGATCGTGCTTGGCGGTGCTGGCGCCGAGCAGATGATCTGATTCATTCTTCCTGAGAACCCATGTCCAATATTATTCCCAAGGAACAGATGAGCGCCTACCAGCGCTGGGAGATGGATACGCTGGATGATACGCATGGCGCGGCAAGTAGCCAGGTGACGCTGCCCACTGCGGAGGCGATCGAACAGATTCAGCAGCAAGCTCATCAGGAAGGCTACCAGGAGGGTATGCGGCAGGGCCGGGAGCAGGGCTACAGTGAAGGCAGGGAGCTGGCGCAACAGGAGGCGCAACGCCTGCATAAATTGCTGACCCAGGTAAGTGAATCCCTGCAAGGACTGGATCGGGAAATGGCGCAGCAGTTGTTGGCACTTTCCCTCGGCATCGCCAAGCAGATGTTGCGCCAGGCTTTGGCGGTGCGCCCGGAGCTCTTGCTGCCAGTGGTGCAGGAAGCCATCAATAGCCTGCCTCAGGCCAATCAGCACCCGCAATTGAAGCTGCACCCGCAAGATGCAGCGCTGGTGCGTTCCTGTCTCGAATCAGAGCTTGCACATGGGCATTGGCGGTTGATCGAAGACAGCCAGATTACGCCCGGCGGTTGTCGCCTGGAAACGCTTCAAAGCGAACTGGATGCCACCATGGAAAACCGCTGGCAGAGGGTGCTGGAATCGCTTGGGCAGAACGGAGACTGGCTGGCGCCGAAATGAACCTGACCCGGAACTGGCAAGGTTTTCTCCAGAGTTGCCAGGAGGCGGCGGAAACGACTCCGCCCTGGGTCATGACCGGTCGCCTGACGCGGGTGACCGGACTGGTGATGGAGGCGGTGGGGCTCAGACTTGCGGTGGGCAGCAATTGCCTGATTTCCCTACCGGATGGGCATAACGTGGAAGCGGAGGTGGTGGGCTTCGCAGGTGATCGCCTGTTGTTGATGCCCTCCACGGATGTTTATGGTCTGACGCCCGGATCGATAGTTACCCCGGTAGAAGGCGGTGTTTTTTCTCCCCAGTGTTCCAGCGGGTCCAGTATTTTACATCGCCGTGCCGAGGATCGTACCAAGCATGTCGCCGTAGGCGACAAGTTGCTGGGGCGGGTGGTGGATGGTGCGGGGCGACCGCTTGATCTGCTCGGGCCGCTGCAAACAGACTGCACCGTGCCTTTGCAGAGCCGCCCCTTCAATCCTTTGGCGCGGGCGCCGATCCGTCATGTTCTGGATGTCGGTGTGCGCGCCATCAACTCCCTGTTGACCGTAGGGCGCGGGCAGCGCATGGGATTGTTCGCCGGGAGCGGTATCGGCAAGAGCGTGCTGCTGGGTATGATGGCACGCTACACCAGTGCCGACGTGATTGTGGTGGGGCTGATAGGCGAGCGCGGGCGCGAAGTCAAGGAGTTCATCGAAAACATCCTCGGAGCGGAGGGACTGGCGCGTTCGGTCGTGGTGGCGGCTCCCGCAGATACGCCTCCCTTGTTGCGCCTGCACGGTGCGGCCTATGCCACGGCGATTGCAGAGTATTTCCGCGATCAGGGCAAGCACGTGCTGCTGATCATGGATTCGCTCACCCGCTACGCCATGGCACAACGCGAAATTGCGCTGGCGATCGGGGAGCCGCCCGCCACCAAAGGCTACCCGCCCTCGGTATTTGCCAAGCTGCCGCAGCTGGTGGAGCGGGCCGGCAACGGGCGTGATGAGGGCGGTTCAATCACTGCTTTTTATACCGTGCTCACCGAGGGCGACGACCAGCAGGACCCGATTGCAGACAGTGCGCGCGCCATTCTTGACGGCCATGTGGTGCTGTCTCGCTCCCTGGCCGATCAGGGGCACTATCCCGCGATCGATATCGAGGCTTCCATCAGTCGAGCCATGACGGAGTTGATCAGCCCGCAGCAACTGGAACAGGTGCGACGTTTCAAACTGCTTTATTCGCGCTATCAGCGCAGCCGCGATTTGCTCAGCGTGGGCGCTTATGTAAAGGGTAGTGACCCGGTGCTGGACGAGGCGGTCGCGATGTACCCCCGTCTAGAGGCTTTCCTGCAGCAAGGTATGCGGCAGCAGGTGAATGCCGGGGAGAGCGTGCGGCAACTTGCCGGGCTGTTTGGGCTCTAACAGGCATATTCCCCCTCTGGAGGCGTGAACGTTTGTGACACGAAAATTTCCTTTGCAAACGCTCCTCGACCTCGCCCAGAGCCAGACTGATGGCGCGGCGAAAAATTTGCAGCTATTAAAGCTGCGCTGGAATGAAGCCGAGGAAAAGCTGGCACAGCTTTTCGCATACCGTGACAGCTACCGGGAACGCATGCTGGAATCTGCCGGAGGGGGGACTTCGGCAGTGGCACTAAGGGATTTTCAGCTTTTCATGATCAAGCTGGATGCCGCGATCAAGTTGCAGCAGGGCGAAGTGGCGCGCTGCCAGTCCAGGTGGGAGGCCGGGCAGCAGGAGTGGTTGCGGCAACGGGGTAAAGTCAAGGCTTACGACGTGCTGTCGGTACGCCATCGCCGCGCCGAGGAGAAACGGGAAGGGCAAATCGAGCAAAAAGAACAGGATGAATTTGCCAGCAATAAGCAATCGGAAGGGCGTCGTCCAGGAGACGACTGAGTTGTAGGCATGCATGTTGCTTTGAGTGGATTAACTGAATTTCGTCCACCAAGAGGTAAAGTCATGCAAAGCTCGGCTGTTGTGGCATCAACGTCCGGAGTGCCCGCCAGCGGCGGACAGACGGCCGGCGTGGCTGGCGATGGGGTCGCGCCCGAAGACGTGGGTTTTGCCGCTTTGCTTGCGGCCCAGATTAAGGGGGGCGCGAGTGTTCTCCCGATTCCTGCTATAGATGATGTGGCAGTTGAAATTTTGCCGTTGATCGACAGCAAGCAGCAGGATTTGCCACCTGAAGTCGCCGTGGATCCCCTGCTGGCCGGCATGTTGTTGGCTCCGGTGGTTCCTGCTCCTGTTGAAGCCACGCCACAGGATGCGGCTTTGCCAGCATCTGCGGAGTCAGATGTTGCAAACGCCGCTATTTTAAGTGGAATGCAACAAATTCCAGTTGAAGCCAAGGGCGAAATTGTCTCCCGGTTTGCTCCCCAATCTGCCAAGTCTACGGTGGAGGGGACGGAAATTGCGCCGTCGACACGAACCGAGTCTGGTGCTGGCTTGGAACGGGCTGAAAAGCCGCTTTCAGGGCTGGGACGGGGGGCAGTGGAGGATTTTGCCGTGAGCGGCAAGGTCTTGCCGCTCAATTCGGGTGTGGATGTTAAAAGCAGCGAAACGCGGATGGTTTCCTCTGTGGCTGAAAATCAGCATCCGCCGGAATCCGTGCTGCCCGCTATTTTGACGGCAAACCATACCGTTCCGGCCACCGAGATCAAAACCACCGCCGCAACTGTGCAGCCGCTGGTCGGGAGCGCGGGTTGGGGCGATGCGATGGGGCAGAAGGTGGTTTGGATGGCGAGCCAGCAACAGCAAGTTGCGGAGTTGCACCTCAATCCGCCGCACCTTGGGCCAATGGAAGTGCGCCTTACCATCAATAACGATCAGGTGACAGCCATTTTCGTTTCCCATCAGCCCGCAGTGCGGGAGGCGATTGAAGCCGCCATGCCGCGCTTGCGCGAAATGTTTGCCGATAGCGGCATGATGCTGGGGAATGCCATGGTGAGTTCTGATTCCTTGCCGCAGCAACAGGCTTCGGGACGGGATGATCAGAACTCCGGCTCTTCGCGGCGACTGGATTACCCCGCGGTAGACGGCTCCACACCCGGTTCTGTTGGTGGTATCTTGCCGTTAAGGGGCGATGGTCGCGGGTTGGTTGACCTGTTTGCCTGATGCGCCTTTCTCCCGGTCTGTCGTATCCGGTGAATGCCGTTTTCCCTGATGTTGTTTCGAGTGTGGCTTTTTTGCAACACGATTTAACTGCAACGTCATGCCTTTTCCCTCCCTGATTCTTGATTTATTTCGGATTTCTGGCGGACATTTTTCGCGCATGTTATTAACCAATTGAATGTTATGCATTTAATTGTTGTGAACGCAATGTTGTGACGCCGACTCGTTGTGGTTTGTCAATGCCGAGTCAACTATAGCTTGTGACCGTTCTAATTCCCATAGTTGTTAAAGCACATAAATTATCAACCGAAACCACTTGTTTTTTATATTGTTTCGGTTTATAAGTTTCACCAAAGCCGAGAAGTCCCGTTCGTGTTGGGCGGGTATGAATTTATTGCGAGGGTGAGAAATGGCCAAGGACATGGGAAAACCGGCTGCTGAGCCAGTCGAAGGCGCCCCAAAAAAAGGCAAGGGCAAACTGCTGATCATCATTATCGCCGCGGTAGTACTATTGGCCGGTGGGGGCGGTGCTGCCTGGTATTTCCTTCATGCCAAGAAGGCTGGCGGTCACGAGGAAGCCAAGCATGCGGAACCTTCCAAACCCCCTGTGTTCGTGAAATTGGAACCTTTTACCGTCAATCTCACTGCGGACGGCGAGGATCATTATTTGCAAACCGATATCGAGTTGCGGGTGGCGGAACAGAAAGTCTCCGATAACGTAAAGGCGCACATGCCCGAGATTCGCAATAACGTATTGCTGCTTCTGTCGAGCAAGACGGCGAGCGCGCTGGTGTCTGCGGAGGGAAAGCAGAAACTGAGCAGTGAAATAATGGAGCAAATCAACAAGGTTCTTCACGCCAAGGAAGATGACGGGGTCTCCGGCGTGTTTTTTACTTCATTCGTGATTCAGTGAGGGAGCGGACCCAGTAGCGGAACGTCGGGAAAATGGCTGACGATATTCTTTCACAAGATGAGGTGGACGCCCTTCTCAAGGGTGTGACGGGCGAATCTGATGAGGAGGCGCAGGATGAGAACGTCACCGGCGTACGTCCATATAATCTGGCCACTCAGGAGCGGATTGTGCGCGGGCGCATGCCCGGGCTGGAGATTATCAACGAACGTTTCGCCCGATTGTTCCGTATTGGGCTTTTCAATTTTGTGCGGCGCAGCGCGGAGATCTCGGTCGGCCCGGTGCGGGTAATGAAATACAGCGAATTCATCCGCAATCTGGTGGTGCCCACCAATCTCAACCTGGTCCACCTTAATCCCCTGCGCGGAACGGCATTGTTTATTTTTGACCCCAATCTGGTGTTCCTGGTGGTGGATAACCTGTTCGGAGGCGATGGACGTTTCCATATGCGCGTGGAAGGACGAGATTTCACGGCTACCGAGCAGCGCATTATCCAGAACATGCTGAACGTGGTGTTCGAAGAGATGAAAAAATGCTGGGAGCCCGTGTTCCCGGTGGATTTCGAGTATATACGTTCGGAAATGAACACTCAGTTCGCCAACATCGCGACACCCAGCGAAGTGGTCGTAGTGACCACTTTCAATATCGAACTCGGTTCGGGAGGCGGCGACTTTCACGTGTGTTTGCCCTATGCTATGATTGAGCCGATCCGGGATATGCTATATAGCAGCATGCAGGGCGAGCGCATGGAAGTCGATGAGCGCTGGGCAAAAATGCTGACGAAACAGATACAGGCGGCGGAGGTTAATCTGATTGCGACTTTGGGTGAGGCGCCGGTCAATCTTGGTCAGATCCTCAATATGCAAGTGGGGGATGTGATTTCCCTCGATATACCCGAGGCCATCGTGGCGGAAGTGGATGGCTTACCCGTGCTTGAATGCAAATATGGTGTCCTGAACGGCCAGTACGCGCTGAAAGTAAACAAGATACTGACCATGCCGGAACAGGAATCTTCACCGGAGCTCCGCAATGGCTGAAGAAGATCAAGTTAGCGCAGACGATTGGGCCGCCGCCATGTCCGAGCAAGCCGAAACGCCGGCTGCTTCGGCCGAGGACGATTGGGCTGCAGCGATGGCGGAACAGAATACCGTATCCCCGCCCGCACAACCTCAGGTAACGACCGCTCCCGTATTCGAGCAGTTCTCCGCTACCGGCACTCAGACCGGCATGGTCAATAACCTGGAAATGATCCTCGATATCCCGGTTAATCTGACGGTTGAACTCGGGCGCACCAAGATCGCCATCCGCAGTCTGCTCCAACTGGCTCAAGGTTCTGTAGTGGAGTTGGATGGCCTGGCCGGTGAGCCGATGAATGTGCTGGTCAACGGTTGTCTCATCGCCCAGGGTGAAGTGGTGGTGGTCAACGACAAGTTCGGTATCCGCCTCACTGACATCATTTCCCCTTCAGAACGCATCCGCAAACTCAACCGATGAACGCTGTCCACGGCCATGTTACCCGAGGACTGGTGCGTGTCTCCGCTATCATATGCATGGCTGCGGCGCTTGTCCTAATTATGGCCACTTCGGCCGTCGCTGCACCGGCTACTACGCCACCTCTCCCTGCTTCCCCTGTTTCTTTCGGAGGTGTGTTGCAGGTGCTGTTCGGACTCGCCGTTGTTTTGGGAACGGTGGCGGCTGCTGCCTGGCTATTGAAACGTCTGGCTCCAGGCCAGGTTTCCGCCGGCGGCGCCATCAAACTGATTGGGGGAATTGCGGTTGGCCCCAAGGAGCGTGTTGTCGTGGTGGAAGTGGGAGATACTTGGCTGGTTGTTGGCGTTGCTCCGGGCCAGGTAAGCGCGCTGCACAACATGCCAAAACTCGCCTCGCTGCCCGAGGCGGGCCATGCGGGGTTGGGCGAACAGCGCTTTGCAGTCTGGCTCAGGGATGTCATGAACCGGCGCAGCGCAGACGCAGGGAAATAGCGCATGAACGGCCGATATTTTCATAAGCTGCTGCTCGGTGTTGCATGGCTGATCGCGCTGATATTGCCGCATGCTGCGTTTGCAGCCGATGCGGGTTTCCCGGCCATTACCAGCACACCCTCTGCCGGTGGCGGTCAGACCTACACACTCAGTATTCAGACGCTGCTGTTCCTCACTGCGCTGACCTTCCTGCCTGCGATGCTGCTCATGATGACGGCATTTACCCGTATCATCATCGTTCTCTCCTTGTTGCGCCAGGCGCTTGGCACCATGCAGTCGCCGCCGAATCAGGTAGTGGTGGGGATGTCACTGTTCCTGACTTTTTTCGTCATGTCGCCGGTGTTCGAAAAAATCTACACCGAAGCCTATCAGCCCTATGTGGAAAAAAGAATGGATCTCACGGCCGCGCTGGAGAAAGGGGTCGGGCCGCTTAAAACATTCATGCTGCGCCAGACTCGGCAGGAGGATCTGGCGCTGTTCGTCAAGCTTTCCAATAGCCAGCCGCTGGTCGGGCCTGAAGCCGTGCCGTTGAAAATACTGGTTCCCGCCTATGTCACCAGCGAGCTTAAAACCGCATTCCAGATCGGTTTTCTGGTATTCATACCCTTTCTCATCATCGATATGGTGGTCGCCAGCGTACTGATGTCGATGGGTATGATGATGCTCTCGCCGGTGATGATTTCCCTGCCCTTCAAACTGATGTTGTTCGTTCTGGTGGACGGGTGGAATCTGCTGCTCGGTTCTCTGGTTCAGAGTTTCTACACATGACGCCGGAAACCGTAATGACTGTCGGACGGCAAGCACTGGAGCTGACCATTCTGGTTTCGGCGCCGATGCTGCTGGCGGCGCTGGTGACCGGCTTGCTGGTCAGTATTTTTCAGGCGGCAACCCAGATCAATGAAATGACTTTGTCTTTCATTCCCAAGCTGCTGGTGATGTTTTTGATGATGATCCTGGCCGGTCCGTGGATGATTACCATGCTGGTGGATTATATGCGACAGCTCTTTTCCAGCATCCCCGGCCTCATCGGGTAATTCGCAGTTTCAGGCATGAGGACATGCTAACCTTTACCTCGGCACAACTCACCGCCTGGCTGGTGGCCTTTATCTGGCCGCTGGTTCGCATTGGCGCCCTGATCGCCAGTTCGCCCATATTGGGCAACCCCACCTTTCCCCGCCCCGCAAAAATTGGCCTGGCCGTGGCGCTCACCCTGGTGGTGGCGCCGGGGCTGGGCCCCATGCCGCAAGTGGATCCCGGTTCCGCAGCAGGCTTGCTGGTCCTGGCACAGCAGGTGGTGATCGGAGTGGCAATGGGTCTGACGATGCGCATCGTTTTTGTCGCGGTGGAAATGGCCGGTAACCTGATCGGCTTGCAAATGGGCCTGGGCTTTGCCACTTTCTTCGATCCGGTCAATGCGACCCAGGTGCCTGTGGTGGCCCAGTTTCTCGGTTTGCTTTTTACACTGGTGTTTTTGTCGCTGAACGGCCATTTGATGATGATTGAAGTACTGGCGGATAGCTTCCAGTTATTTCCCATTTCTGCCCAGCCTGCATCTGCGCAGGGGTGGAAGATGGTGGCCGAGTGGGGGGCGGAGATTTTTCGCGCCGGTCTGCTGCTGGCGCTGCCCATGATCGCCACGCTCCTGATCGCCAACCTGTCGATAGGCATCATGACACGTGCCGCGCCGCAACTGAACATTTTTGCCGTGGGTTTCCCCATCACGCTGGCAGCCGGATTCATGGTGTTATTCGTAACGCTTCCCTATATGGCGCCCTTGTTTGAACGACTGATGCATGATGGTTTACAGATGATGCTGCAAGTTGCCCGCACAGCCCGGCCCGGCGTTCCTTAAGCTTTTTGTGTCAATGCCGTAATAGCTATCAGGGATGAATGAAACAGGAGGTGTGCCATGATCAATATACTGGACCTGTGTTCCGGCAAGTGGGAACGGGAAGAAATGGGTGGCGACTACGAATGGGAAGTCGTGTGTACGGGTTGGAACCCGAAGTTGCAGCAGAGAAGGGCGGAACAGCATCTTCCGTTGGCACAACAACTGGCCGGGCAGGCCTCAGCCACGATGCCGGCAGATATTCTGGACCTTGATCTGGACCAATACCTGAGCAGGATGCAGCGCCACTAGTGGCTGAATATTTGGTTCAACCCCTTTCGAAGTGGATCTGGGAAGAAAAATACCGTTACCGGATTGGTGCTGTCGCCCAGGACGCCACCATCGAGGATAGCTGGCTGCGCGTGGCAAAGGCCTTGGCGGGGCAGGAAAGACCTGATAGCGCAGGGTATTGGGCTGAGCAGTTTTATACCCTGCTGCAAGATTTCAAATTTCTCCCCGGGGGGCGCATTCAGGCGGGGGCTGGCACCTCGCGTCGGGTTACCCTTTTCAACTGTTTCGTGATGGGAGGAGTCGAGGATTCCATCGCCGGTATTTTCGACGCCCTCAAGGAAAGCGCGCTCACCATGCAGCAAGGCGGCGGCATCGGCCTGGATTTTTCCACCCTGCGACCGCAAGGCATGGCGGCACGGCGCGTGGGTATCGCGGCGAGCGGGCCACTTTCCTTCATGCACATCTGGGACAGCATGTGCGCCACCCTCTTTTCCACCGGTGCGCGGCGGGGTGCCATGATGGCGACCCTGCGTTGCGACCATCCGGATATCGAGGCGTTTATCGAAGCCAAGCGCGACCCCCAATCGCTACGTCACTTCAATCTATCGGTGCTGGTGAGCGATGCATTCATGGAGGCGGTGAACAAGGGCGCGGAGTGGGCGTTGATTTTCCCCCTTGCCGCCGACCAGACGGCGCAGGCGGAAGATGTCCAACGCAACTGGTCAGGCATGGAAGGGGCGCAACCCTGTCGTGTCATCAAAACGGTAAATGCGCGCGCTTTGTGGAACAAACTCATGCGTGCCGCCTACGACTGCGCCGAACCCGGTGTGATATTTATTGACCGGGTCAATCGCCTTAACAATCTCTGGTACCGTGAACGCATCAGCGCCACCAATCCCTGCGGCGAAATTCCTCTGCCTGCCTATGGCGCCTGTAATCTGGGTTCGCTCAACCTGGTCCGTTTCGTACGGGCGCCATTTTCAACTGATGCCGCGCTTGATATGGAGGGTATCTCCAGCGCAGCAGCCATTGCCACGCGCATGCTGGACAACGTTTACGATGTATCCCATTTCCCGCTGGAAAAGCAAAGCGAGGTTGCTCGCGCCACGCGCCGGATCGGGCTGGGGGTTACCGGCCTGGCCGATGCCTTGATCATGCTCGGCATACCCTATGGCAGCCCTGCGTCCTTTGTCCTTTCCGGGCAGGTGATGGCACGAATATCCCATGCCGCTTACAGAGCCTCGATCGAATTGGCGCGCGAGAGAGGCGCTTTCCCTGAATTTGAAGTGGAAAAATACTTGCAGGGCGAATTCGTGAACAGCCTGCCCAGCGATATTCAACAAGGCATCCGCCGTTTCGGCATCCGCAACAGCCATCTCACGGCCATTGCCCCTGCCGGGACGATCAGCCTGCTGGCCGGGAATATTTCCAGCGGTCTGGAGCCGGTATACGCCTGGCATTACCGGCGCACCGTGCGGGCCGCGGATGGAAGCCGCAGCGTTTTCGAAATGGAGGATTATGCTTATTCCCGCTTCCGTGCTTTGTATGGGGAACATGCTCCGCTACCGCCCGCCTTCGTCAACGCAGCCGATATCCCTCCCGCGAGCCACCTGGGCATGCAGGCGGCGCTGCAGGCCCATGTGGATAATGCGATTTCAAAGACTATCAATATCCCGGAAAACCTGGCTTTTGAAGCTTTCGGCGAATTGTATCAACTGGCCTACCAGCGTGGCTTGAAGGGCTGTACCGTATTTCGCCCCAATCCGGTCACGGGGCAGGTGCTTGATGCAGGTGAAAACGAGGTTTTGCAAAGCCGGTGTTGCTCGATTGAGCGCGAGACAGACTAATTTGGCGCTGTTTCGTATCCCCTGATAATCGGTTAAACTGATTCTTTTTTGCGGGAATAGGTTTCATGCTTAAAGGCAGTCTGGTTGCGATTGTGACGCCCATGCACGATGACGGCAGCCTGGATCTGGAGCGGCTGCGGACGCTGGTGGATTTCCATGTGGCGCAGGGAACGGATGGCATCGTGGTCGTCGGTACCACTGGCGAATCGCCAACCGTGAATTACGACGAGCACTGCAGTCTGATCCGGACCACCGTGGAACAGGTGGCGGGGCGAATTCCGGTGATTGCCGGAACCGGCGCCAATTCTACCAGCGAGGCCATCGAGCTGACCCGTTGTGCCA
This sequence comes from Sulfuricellaceae bacterium, assembly GCA_031426915.1. Lineage (GTDB taxonomy): Bacteria > Pseudomonadota > Gammaproteobacteria > Burkholderiales > Sulfuricellaceae > Sulfurimicrobium. The sequence goes on from JASJPB010000019.1 coordinate 64,049, forward strand.
GGGAGTCCGGGGCGAATGCCTGCCTGCTGGTGACGCCTTACTACAACAAACCCACCCAGGAAGGTCTGTACCGCCATTTCAAGGCTGTGGCCGAGGCGGTGGACATCCCGCAGATTCTTTACAACGTTCCCGGTCGCACGGCTTGCGATCTTGTCAACGATACGGTGCTGCGCCTGGCGCAGATCCCCAACATCATCGGTATCAAGGACGCCACTGGAAACCTGGAGCGGGGAACCGACCTGATCCTGCGCGCGCCAGCCGATTTTGCCCTTTATTCCGGCGACGATGCCAGTGCCATGGCTTTCATGCTGCTCGGTGGTCATGGCGTCATTTCGGTTACCGCCAATGTAGCGCCTCGCAACATGCACGAAATGTGCGCGGCGGCACTGCGTGGCGATCTTGCCACGGCACGTGCCCTCAACGCCAAATTGTTCGCTCTGCACCAGAAATTGTTCGTCGAAGCCAATCCCATCCCGGTGAAGTGGGTGGCGGCACAACTGGGGCTGATCGGCAACGGCATCCGTTTGCCCCTGACCACTCTCTCCGCCACATACCATGACGTGCTCAAGGCGGCAATGCGCCAGGCTGAATTGATCTGAAGGTTTATTTATGACGTTTCGCAGACTCGCTTTACCGTTGACGCTGCTGGCCCTGCTGGCTGGTTGTAGTTCCATGTCTTTCCTCGAAGGGAAGAAAATAGATTATAAGTCGGCGGGAAAGGTGCCGTCGCTGGAAGTCCCGCCCGACCTGACCTCGCCCGCAACAGACACCAAGTTCGTGGTGCCGGATGTAGGTCCCCAGGGTAGCGCGACTTTCTCCACCTACAACCGCGAACGCGCCGGACAGCCACAGGCTGGTGGCACGGATCTGTTGCCCAGTCAGCCGAAAGTGATAGTGGAGCGTTCCGGCACGCAGCGCTGGCTGGCAGTGCGCGCGGCACCGGAACAGGTGTGGCCTGTGGTGAAGGAATTCTGGCAAGAAATGGGCTTCATTATCAAAACCGAAGCGCCTGAAGCCGGGTTGATGGAGACCGACTGGGCGGAAAATCGTGCCAAGATTCCGCAGGATGTTATCCGCAGTACGCTGGGCAAAGTCCTGGACAGCCTGTATTCCACGTCCGAACGGGACAAGTTCCGCACTCGTTTGGAGCGGGGTGTGGACGCCGGTGTGACGGAAATCTATATCAGTCACCGCGGCATGTATGAAGTAATCCAGGGTGGCGATGGCGGCAACAAGACTATCTGGCAGCCCCGGCCCGCCGATCCTGAACTGGAAGCTGAAATGCTGCGTCGCCTGATGGTGCGGTTCGGGGTGGAAGAGGCCAGGGCGCAGACCCAGATCGCCACCGCAGCCGTGGTGGAGCGGGCCAGGATGATCCGTGCCCAGGATGGTAGTCAGACCCTGAGTGTGCTCGATTCCTTCGATCGCGCCTGGCGCCGGGTGGGTTTGGCTCTGGACCGGGTTGGTTTTACCGTGGTGGATCGTGACCGTTCCAAGGGACAATATTTCGTACGTTATGTCGATCCCGAAATTGACGGCAAGAAAGAAGAGAAGGGTTGGTTGTCCAAGCTTGCTTTCTGGAGCAGTGATGAAAGCAAAACCATCCGTCAGGAGCAGTACCGTATCCTGGTAACGGAAACGGGCGCGCAGAACGCCGCTACCTGCCTGGTGCAAGTGCAGAACAAGGACGGCAAGGCGGAAGTTTCGGAAACGGCAGGCAAGATACTCAAGTTGCTGCATGAACAGCTGAAGTAATGCGATTTGCTTCGCTCGGGAGCGGCAGCCGCGGTAATGCCTTGGTGGTGGAGGCCGGGCCAACCCGGGTGATGCTTGACTGCGGTTTTGCCGTGCGCGAAACCGTGGCCCGCCTGTCGCGGCTGGAACTGTTGCCTGCCGACCTGGCCGCAATTGTCGTTACTCATGAACACTCGGACCACATCGGGGGCGTTGCGGCGTTTGCGCGCAAATTCAATCTTCCGGTGTGGCTGACGCATGGCACTTTCAACGCTGCCGCCGGGCAATTCCGGGATGGCCAGCCGGTTCATCTATTCGATAGTCACTGCCGTTTCAGAATCGGTGCCATGGAAATCGAGCCCTTTCCGGTGCCGCACGATGCCAGGGAGCCTTCCCAGTTCGTATTCGGCGATGGTGCGCGGCGTCTCGGTGTGCTCACCGACGCTGGTTGTTCCACTCCCCATATTGAAGCGACCCTGAGCCGTTGTCACGCCCTGGTGCTGGAATGTAATCACGATGCCGAGATGTTGCGCAATGGCCCCTATCCGCCTGGGCTCAAGCAGCGCGTGGCGGGTCGCCTGGGACATCTGGATAACGATGCGGCCGCGGGGATTCTTGGCAGGCTGGATGTCGGCTTGCTGCAGCACATTGTTGCAGCCCATTTAAGCGATAAAAATAACCTGCCGCATCTGGTTCGTCAGGCCTTAAGTCGGGTGCTGAATTGTGAAATGGAGTGGATTGGGATTGCCGCGCAGGAAAGCGGATTTGATTGGCGGCAGATTAGCTGAGGATGCCACGTTGTTCAGATTGCATAAAATAAAAAAGCCGACCCGAAGGTCGGCTTTTTTGTTGCTCTGAAACCCTGGAATTACTTGGCCGGGGCAGCAGGAGCAGCGGCAGGAGCAGCAGCGTCAGCAGCAGGAGCGGCGGCAGGAGCAGCAGCGTCAGCAGCAGGAGCGGCGGCAGGAGCAGGAGCTTCCATCTTAGGGGCTTCAGGAGCAGGAGCAGGAGCCGGTTCTTCTTTTTTGCCACAAGCGGACAAAGACAGGGCCAACAGAGCGGCGAGCAATACGGAGTTTTTCATTCTAGATTCCCTTTGAAGATTTACAGTAATTACAGTAAGAAAATCGGTTATTCCAAGTTGGGGCGCCAACCGACTGCAAAATTCTATCAGATTTCGCAAATATTGCTAGTCCCGAGACGCGAAAAATTATACGACTAAATGGCTTACTGTGCGGTTTTAATGGGTTTTATTTCATGAGGCTGTAATAAGTTACAGCCCAAGGGTAGTGGGAGGGGCGGCCGGTTCCGACGCTTCCATGATTTCGTTGAAGCGCCGCACCAGATCCAGTGCCCCATCTTTGTCATTCAGGCTTAATACCGCTCGGGGATGATCGTAATGGAAACGGTGCAGATAGTGTTCGCTGTCGGCGATGACAAAGGGATCGCTTGCACCACGCGCCTCCTCGGTGGTCTGGTAGATATCGATGGCATGGCCGAACTGCCTCATCAGGTTCAGCATGCGCGGACATTCGCGGGTCAGGTAATCGGTGTCGTGCAGTACGATGACAAGCCGGTTGGCGCGGTTAAGGTGGAGATAATGTTGCAGCAGTTCGACCCTCTCCTGACTGTTGTATCCCTCGTTGCGCAGGTTGTAATCGAATATGCGCAAGCTGTGTTGCGCCTGCTGAATGATGGTGTTGAGCGCTTGCTCGTATTCCCGCGGGCCTTCCAGTCTGTGGTGCTCGGGGGTGGGGAGAGGGGCAGTATCGGTCATGATGGGCCTTGGTCAAACACGATATAGCCAGCACATTACCATTGATAAGTCGGCTTTTCCATAACAGCTTCCAAGGTGTAAGAAGAAACGCGTTCGTATAGAATATGCGGGTCTTCTTCCGGATTGGGCAAATTCATGTTGAAAATTGGACACCTTGCCCCTGCTTTTCGATTGCCCGACGCCGACATGAAAATGGTCGCTCTGAACGACTTTAAGGGCAGAAACGTGATCCTTTATTTCTATCCCAAGGACGATACGCCCGGTTGTACCATCGAGGCGATCGAATTCAGCGATCGGGAAGAAGAGCTGGCCCGTATCGATACCGTAGTGTTGGGTGTAAGCCGGGACGATTGCATTTCACATGCGGCGTTCCGCGACAAGCATGGCCTGGCGGTGAGATTGCTGTCCGATGCAGATGGAGAATTGTGCGCCGAATATGGCGTGTGGCAGGAAAAAGAAAAGGACGGCGTGAAGAAAATGGGGATTGTGCGCTCCACCTTTATTATCGATCAACGAGGCGTATTGCGTCATGCATTGTACGGCGTGAATCCCCGCGGCCATGCCGCCGAAGCCATATGCCTCGTGAAAAACCTGGAGCAAGCATGAAAATTGCAAAGAATACTGTCGTCACCATCAACTATGAACTGCGCGATAGCGCGGGCGAGGTGCTGGAACAGAGCGATGAACCGGTGAGTTACCTGCATGGCGGATATGACGGTATTTTTCCGACCGTCGAAGAAGCGCTGCACGGCAAGGAAGTGGGCGAGAACCTGGAAGTGACACTGGAGCCGGATCATGCTTTCGGCGAATATGATGCCGACCTGGTTCGGATCGAGCCGCGCAGCCAGTTTCCCGAGGGGCAGGTGGAACTCGGCATGCAGTTCGAGGGCGCAGCGGATGACGAGGATGACGCTGAATGGATTCTATACACCGTGACCGACGTGACGGACGACAAGGTGGTGGTTGACGGCAACCATCCCCTGGCCGGCCAGCGCTTGCTGTTCAAATGCACCGTTACCGAAGTGCGTCCCGCCACCGAGGACGAAATATCCCATGAACATGCGCATGGCGCACATGGGCATCATCACTGATTGCCTTGCCGCGCCCTCTCACGGGGGCGTGTCGGCAAGTTTTTTCAACTCGTAGATTAGTTCCAGCGCCGCTTTTGGGCTGAGATCATCCGGCGCGGTCTGGCGCAGTATTTCCAGCGCCGGATGATCACTCTCTATCCTGTCCTGGACGGCGGCAAACAAGTCTCCCTGCGGGCTTGCGCCCATTCCCTGCTGTTCCAGCTGCAGCAACCGCTTTTTGGCTTGCTGGATCACGCCTGCCGGCACGCCGGCGAGCTGCGCCACCTGCAAGCCGTAGCTCTGGCTCGCCGGGCCATCTTCCACGCTGTGCAGGAACACGATGCGGTCGCGGTGTTCCACCGCATCGAGATGGACGTTGGCGATCTGCCTGAATTCCTGCGCCAGCTGGGTGAGCTCGAAGTAATGGGTGGCGAACAGGGTGTGGCACTGGGTTTTGGCAATCAGTTGCCGCGCGATGGCCCAGGCCAGGGATAGCCCGTCGAAAGTGGACGTGCCGCGCCCGATCTCGTCCAGCAGCACCAGGCTGTTCTCGGTGGCGTTGTGCAGGATGTTGGCGGTTTCCGTCATTTCCACCATGAAAGTCGACCTGCCGCCCGCCAGGTCGTCGGAAGCGCCGATGCGGGTGAAAATCTGGTCCACCGGGCCGATGCGTGCGCTGGTGGCCGGCACGAAGCTGCCACAGTGGGCGAGCAGCACGATCAGCGCCGTCTGCCGCATGTAGGTCGATTTGCCGCCCATATTGGGGCCGGTGATGAGCAGCATCTGGCGCGCGCGGGAGAGACGGGTGTCGTTGGGAATGAAGTTGCTGGTCTGGTTTTCGACCACCGGGTGGCGGCCGCCGGCGATTTCGACCACAGCTTCGTCGCAGAATTCCGGGGCGGTGAAGTTGAGTGTTTGGGCGCGTTCGGCGAAAGCGGCCAGCACGTCGAGTTCCGCCACGGCGGAGGCGACACCTTGCAGCGTGGCGATATGCGGCTGGAGGAAATCCAGCAGCCCTTCATACAGTTGTTTTTCCCGTGCCAGTGCCCGTTCCGATGCGGACAGCGCCTTGTCCTCGAAGGCCTTCAGTTCCGGCGTGATATAGCGTTCGGCGTTTTTCAGCGTCTGGCGGCGCCGGTAATCGTCCGGCACGTGGTCGGCCTGGGCGCGGCTGACCTCGATGTAGAAGCCGTGCACCCGGTTGTATTCCACCTTGAGGTTGGCGATGCCGCTGCGTTCGCGTTCGCGGGCTTCAAGCGCAAGCAGGAACTCGCCACAGTTGTCCTGTATTCCCCGCAACTCATCCAGTTCGGCGTCGTAGCCGGTGGCAATCACGCCGCCTTCGCGCAGCACCGTGCTGGGCTCGGGCATCAGAGCAGCCAGCAATTCCGTGGTGAGGGTTGCGGGGATTTCACTCGCCGAGCGCAACTGTGCCAGGCGCGGGCTGTCCAGAGCGGATAAAGCGGATTGCAGTTGCGGCAGCAGGGCGAGGCTGTCGCGCAGCCCGGAGAGATCGCGCGGGCGCGCGCTTCTCAACGCAATGCGCCCGGTGATGCGTTCGATGTCAGCGCAATGTCTGAATATGCCGTGGATGCCCGCATAAGCGGTCTCGCCGCTTTCGCCGATCAGCGTAGTGATGGCATGCTGACGGGCGCGCAGGGTCGGATAATCGCGCAACGGGTGGTGCAACCAGTGGCGCAGCAGACGGCTGCCCATGCCGGTGGCACAGGTGTCGAGCAGGGATAGCAGGGTGGGGGCGGGCTCGCCGCGCAAGGTTTCGCTGATTTCCAGGTTGCGCCGCGCCGCCGTGTCGAGCAGCACATAATCGCTTTCCCGCTCCACGCGCAGGCTCTGGATGTGGGGCAGGCTGCCGCACTGGGTGGATTTTGCATACTCCAGCAGCGCACCGGCGGCCGCAATGGCCGGACCCAGCCCCGCGCAGCCGAAACCCTCCAGATCACGGGTGCCGAATTGGCCCGTCAGCACCCGCTGCGCGGAGTCGTAATCGAACTGCCACGGTGCCAGGGGCTTCGACGCGCATTTGGCGCCTTCCAGCGCGGGATGTATGAAGTCTTCCGGGTGCAATACTTCCGACGGTTTGAGCCGCTCCAGTGTGGCGGCAAGGCGCTCCAGGGGGATTTCCGCGACGCAGAAATATCCACTGACCAGGTTCAGCCATGCCAGGCCGAGCTGGTTCTTGTGCGTCGCCACAGACAGCAGCAGGCTGTCGCGCTTGTCCTCCAGCAGTGCCGCATCGGTCAGCGTGCCGGGCGTGATGATGCGCGCGACCTTGCGCTCCACCGGCCCCTTGGACGTCGCCGGATCGCCCACCTGTTCGCAGATGGCAATGGCCACGCCGAGCTTGACCAGTTTTGCAAGATATTGCTCGGCGGCATGGTAAGGCACCCCGGCCATCTTGATCGGCCGCCCCGCCGAGGCGCCGCGTGAGGTGAGGGTGATGCCGAGCAAAGCGGCGGCGCGTTCCGCGTCTTCGAAGAACAGTTCGTAAAAATCCCCCATGCGGTAAAACAGCAGCATGTGGGGGTGTTCTGCCTTGATACGCAGGTATTGTTGCATCATGGGGGTGTGTTTTTCAAATCCCCCGTCCTCAGACTGTTTGTGATTGTTTTTATTCAACTATTACGCCACCTGTTTGCCAATGGAGAATCGGGTTCCCCATTTTTTATTCAGCCAAATCAAAAAAAATGTAACCGAATTGTAGCCTAGATGATAACGTTACACGTTGCTGCACGGCTGGGCTTACATTCAGCGTACAAATTTGACCCTGTCAGCCTCGGTGGAGCAGGAATTTTTCTGCCAGGAGGCGTGCTACTGTATAAAATGCTACTGGGATGAGGAGATCGGTTCAGTACCTGAACCCCCTGAGCCAGGTTGATTTGTTACGTGCCAAGCTAATCAAGGGTGTTTCCCCGTTTACCGGATTCCTTGCTGTCGTAAAATTGATGCACAATTCGCGCTTCATTTATTAAACCGTACCAACCTTTGGAGATATCACCATGAATAAAACCGAACTGATTGATAGTGTCGCCGCCAAGACCGGTGCTTCGAAAGCCAAAACAGCCGAGATGCTGGATGCCATGATGGCGTCGGTGAAGGAAAGCCTGGCCAAGAATGAGTCCGTGCAACTGATTGGTTTCGGCACTTTTGAAGTGACTGAACGCGCAGCACGTGAAGGCCGCAACCCGGCTACCGGCGCGGCGATGAAAATCGCGGCCAAGAAAGTGGTCAAGTTCAAGGTCGGCAAAGCACTGGCCGATAGCGTCAAGTAATTCCCCCGGCGCGCCCTTCAGGGCGCGCCGCCAGTATGCCCCGGTCGGGCCACCGTCCGACCGTTCCCACTCCTCCCGCAGCTCCTGTTATTGCAAAGCCAGCGCAGCGGCCAGATTTTCGATCTGATCGACTCGCTCCCAGGTAAAGTCCGGAATATCTCGTCCAAAGTGGCCGTAGGCCGCGCTCTGCCGGTAGATGGGCCGACGCAGGGCCAGGCTCTCGATGATGCCGCGCGGCGTCAGATCGAAGGTGGCGCGTACGACCGCTTCCAGGCGCTGGTCCGTTACGCTTCCGGTGCCGAATGTGTCGATCAGCAGCGAGACCGGCTCCGCCACCCCGATGGCGTAGGCCACCTGGATCAGGCAGCGCCTGGCATAACCGGCCGCAACCAGATTCTTGGCGATGTAGCGCGCCATGTAGGCCGCCGAGCGATCCACCTTGGTCGGGTCTTTTCCCGAAAATGCACCACCCCCGTGGGGGCAGGCGCCGCCGTAGGTATCGACGATGATCTTGCGCCCGGTGAGACCGGTGTCTCCGTTGGGGCCGCCGATCTCGAACGGGCCGGCGGGATTGACCCAGATGCGGAATCCGGGCGCGCGCAGCTCTGCCGGTACCAACGGATCGATAATCTCGCGCGTCACTTCCCGCGCCACCCATTCGGGATCGAGGTCGCGCTCGATCTGGGTGGAGATGATCACGTTCTCGATGCCTGCCACGCGATGGCCCTCGTAGGCGACGGTGACCTGGCTTTTCGCGTCGGGGCGCAACCACGGCAAGGCGCCGGATTTGCGCAGCTCGGCTTGTCGCTGCACCAGTCGGTGGGCGAGCCAGATCGGGTAGGGCATCAGATCGGGCGTCTCGTCGCAGGCGTAGCCGAACATCAGCCCCTGGTCGCCGGCGCCGATGATTCCGCCCGCCAGGCTGATGCCCTTGTTGATCTGGATCGACTGGTGATTGAAGCGCACCTGAACCTCGCAGTTTTCCGGGTCGATGCCGGTTTCGGCGTCGCGGTAGCCGATGTCGCGCAGCACCTGGCGCGCGATGCTCTCGGCGCGGTCCCGGATGTCGTTGAAAAGCGGCTTGTGGGCGGTCCTGAACTCGCCGGCGATGACCACAAGATTGTCGGCGACGAAGGTTTCGCAGGCGACCTTGGCTTCAGGTTCCTGCGCGAGGAAGGCATCCAGGATGGCATCCGAAATCTGGTCGGCGATCTTGTCGGGATGACCTTCGGATACGGATTCGGATGTAAACAGGTGACGCCTGACGTTCATGGTTCATTTCCTCTGAGGTGGTGTGTGCGTTTAAGGGCTCGTAAATGAATAACTTGGACTTACGTTGCAGCATATTCGGGATGGATGCAAGGCGCGAGTCGCAGTGAATGGCCATTCCCTTCGCAAGACTCGCAACGCAGCAGACGCCCGAATATGCTGCAACCCTTCGGGCTGGGTTCGCTTTGGGCGCATCCCGGCGTTGCAAGCCGCTTGTTGTGAATGACACAACCGCGCGTCTTGCGCCTTGGCCTGCGCCCAAAGCGAACCCAGCGTAAGGCCAAGTTATTCATTTACGAGCCCTTACTTCCTGGCGGCCTGAATCTGCTCCGGCAGGTCGCCCAGTTGCCGCGTCAGCATGCTTGCAATCAGCAGCGTCAGCAGCCCGCCTGCAAAAAGGGTGGCCGGCACGCCGATGGCGTGGCCGAGCGAACCCGCAACCAGGCTTCCCAGCGGCGCCATGCCCAGAAAAGCCATGGAGAAGAAGGACATGATCCGGCCGCGGTAGTGGTCGTGTACCAGGGTCTGGATGATGGTGTTGCTGGAGGCGGCGGTGAGCAGCACGCCGAAACCCGCCACGGTCAGCAGCGGCATGCTGATCCACAGCACCTGGTTGAAGGCGAAGCCCATCACGGCGCAGGCGGCCAGGTAAGGGGCCTTGGTCACCAGTTTACCGAGTGGCACGACGCTTTTTCTCGATACCAGAAAAATTGCGCCGATCAGCGCCCCCAGGCCCGAACTGCCCATCAGCATGCTCAGGGTTTGTGCGTTGCCGTGGAACACCTCCTTGGCGTAGAACGGCATCAGCACGATATAGGGCGTGAGCATGAAACTGACGGTCGCCACCAGTCCCAGCAGGGAACGGATGGGCCTCGATTGTGCCGCATAGCTGAATCCGTCCTTGATGCCGTGCAGAAAGGACTGGTTATGTTTCGGCGGCTGATGGCTGGTACGGATTTTCGAAAGCGCGAACACCACCACGATGTAACTCAGGCCGTTGACCAGAAAACACATGCCTTCGCTGGATACGCTCATCAGGATGCCGGCCAGGGCCGGGCCGAGGAAGCGGGCGCTGTTCATGGCGAAGGAGTTGAGCAGAATGCCGTTGGCCAGGTCTTCCTTGTTTTTGACCAGCAGCGAAACGAAGGACTGCCTGACCGGGACGTCGACCGCGTTGATGATGCCCAGTAAGACCGCCATCACCACCAGATGCCAGACCTGGATCAGGCCGCTCAGGGTGAGCGCCGCCAGGATCAAGGCCTGAACCATGGACAGCGACTGGGTCACGATGATCAGGCGGTGGCGGTTGAAACGGTCCGACAGCAGGCCGCCCAGCGGCGAGAAAATCAGGATCGGGATCTGGCTCGCGAAGCCGATCAGGCCCAGCAGCAGCACCGAGGACGTGAGCTTGTAGGCGAGCCAGCCCATGGCCACCTGCTGCATCCAGGTGCCGATATAGGACACCATCTGGCCGGAGAAATAGAGGCGGAAATTGCGGTGCCGCAGGGCACGGTCCATGAACTTCATGTGGAGATGTCAGACAAGTTTTTGAGTTTCTGAATGGCAAAAAGAGCTGTTACCGCAATGGACGCGAAGTAACGCAAAGTAGTTCAACTGCATGTTTTCTTTTGCGTTACTTCGCGTCCTTTGCGGTGAATCGGCCGTGTTATTGATACCTCAGCGCCTCGATCGGTTCCAGGCCGGCGGCCTTTCTGGCCGGGTAGAAACCGAAGAATATACCTACCGCTGCCGCCACCATGAAGGCCATGATTACCGAACTCAGGGTAATCACCACGGCGGTCTCGGTAATCTTGTTCACCAGCACCGCGCCGCCGATGCCGAGTCCCACCCCTACCAGGCAGCCGGCGATGGAAATGATGATGGCCTCGAGCAGGAACTGCAGCAGGATGTCACGCTGGCGCGCGCCGATGGCGATGCGGATGCCGATTTCGCGGGTGCGCTCGGTGACCGAGACCAGCATGATGTTCATGATGCCGATGCCGCCCACCAGCAACGAGATGGAGGCGATGGCGCCGAGCATGAGCGACATCACGCGGGTGGTTTCGGCGGCGGTGTTGGCCAGGGCGGTAAGGTTGCGCACCGTGAAATCGTTCTCCGCCGCGTCCTGGATACGGTGGCGCTGGCGCAGCAACTGGTTGAGGGCGCGCTCGGCCGTGGGCATGGCCTCGGCCGAGACCGCCTGGGCCATGATGAGGCGCACCGTGCCCCGGAACTGGGAGCCGAACAGCTTGCGCTGCGCGGTGCTGACCGGGATCAGCACGCTGTCGTCCTGGTCCCGCCCATCCAGGCTCTGGCCCTTCATGGCCAGCACGCCCACCACTTGGTAGGGGCTTTGCTTGATGCGGATGGTTTTGCCCACCGGATCCTCGTCGCCGAACAGGTTCTTGACCACGGTCTGCCCCAGCAGCGCGACGCGGGTGGCGGAGCGCACGTCCGAGTCGGAGAAAGGGTAGCCCGCCGCCAGTTTCCAGTCGCGCACGTCGAGGTAGCTGGGCGTGGTGCCGATGATCTGGGTGCTCCAGTTGTTGGGTCCGTACACCAGTTGCGCCGTGCCGGGGGCGCTGGGGGCGACCGACGCGATGCTGGGCAACTCGGCGATGGCCTGGGTGTCCGCTATGGTAAGCGTGGGAGCCGCGCCCGAGCCCATGCGGATACCGCCGGAAGTCGAGGAGCCGGACAGGACGATGAAAAGATTGCTGCCCATGGAGGCGATGGACTGGTCCACCAGGTACTGCGCGCCCTGGCCGATGGCCAGCATCAGGATCACCGCGCCGACGCCGATCATCATGCCCAGCATGGTGAGGAAAGTGCGCAAGCGGTTCGCGCCCATGGCGCGCCAGGCTTCGCTGAGCATCGCGCCGATCATGCGTGCGCTCCGTGCAGTTCGTGATCGACCGCGCCGTCGTGCGCCAGATGCCCGTCGATGAAGCGCACCAGCCGCTTGGCATAGCGGGCGATGTCGGCTTCGTGGGTTACCAGGATCACGGTGATGCCTTCCTCCCGGTTGAGCTGTGTGAACAGTTCCATGATTTCCTGGCTGGTTTTGGTGTCCAGGTTGCCGGTGGGTTCGTCGGCCAGGATCAGGCGCGGCCGGTTGATCAGGGCGCGCGCGATGGCTACCCGCTGCTGCTGTCCGCCGGAAATCTGGTTGGGGCGCGAAGCGCCGTATTTGCCCAGGCCGACCCGGTCGAGCATGTCCTGCGCCCGCTTGTTCCGTTCGGCCTTGCCCACCCCGGCGTAGACCAGCGGCAAGGCCACGTTGTCGATCAGATTGGCGCGGGGAAGCAGGTTGAAGCCCTGGAACACGAAGCCGATGACCTGGTTGCGCAACCGCGCCAACTGATCCCGGTCGAGGGTGCGCACCCTGGTTCCGTTGAGCGCGTAATCGCCGCTGGTGGGCACGTCGAGACAGCCGAGGATGTTCATGAAGGTGGATTTTCCCGATCCGGACGGCCCCATGATGGCGACGAATTCGCCCGGGCAAACGGCGAGGGTGATGTCTTGCAGCGCCGGAACGGGCCCGGCGGCGGTGAGGTAATCCTTCCCTAAACCATTGATGCGGATAATTGCTTCCGCGCTCATCAGAACATTCTCATCTTCATGGTGCCGGATGATTGTCCCGCGCCCTGGGGAAGGGTTTCCTCGGTCACCACCTGATCGCCTGCCTTGAGGTCCCCGGAAATGACCTCGGTAAATTTGTTGTCGGTGATCCCGGCGCCGATGCTGAGCGGCTTGAGCTTGCCGCCCGCCAGAACATATACCGTCCCCGCCGGGCCTTTTTTGCGATCTTCCTTGTTTTTGGGCTTGCCGTTTTTCGGCGCGGCCTCGCTGGGCTTGAAACGCAACGCCGCATTCGGCACCAGCAACACGTTCTTGCGCTCGGCAACAGCGATATTGACGTAGGCCGTCATGCCCGGCATCAGGATCTGCTCCGGGTTGTCCACCGCCACCACCACGTCGTAGGTCACCACGTTTTGCAGCGTGGTGGGGTTAAGCCGTCGCTGCCGCACCGTTCCCTTGAAGGAGCGATTGGGGAACGCATCCACGGTAAATTTGGCCGTCTGCCCGACCTTGATGTTGCCCACGTCGGCCTCGGCGAAGGCGGAGTCGATCTGCATCTTGCTCAGATCCTGGGCGATGGTGAACAGGGTCGGGGTCTGGAAGCTGGCGGCCACGGTTTGCCCGACGTCCACCATGCGCGATACCACCACCCCGGATACCGGCGAATAAATGACGGAATAGCCCAGGTTGGTGCGGTCCTTCTGCAGCTGCGCCCGGGTCTGGGCAAGCTGGGCGCGCGCCGATTTCAGGGCCTGCACTGACTGGTCCAGCTCCTGCCGCGAAACGTATTCCTGCTTGAACAGCTCGCGCATCCTCGCCTCATTGGCCTGGGCCAGTTCCAGCGAGGCCTGGGCGTTGCTGACGCTGGCCGTGCTCAGGTCGGCCTGGGCCTGCAATACGGCGGGATCGAGCTCCATCAACACCTGTCCCGCCTTGACCTGATCGTTGAAGTCGACATACAGTTTTTTCACCCTACCCGAGACCTGGGTGCCGACGTTCACCAGCACCACCGGGTTGAGCGTGCCGTTGGCGGAAACGGTCTGGGTCACGTCGCCCATCTCCAGCGCCTGTATCTTGTAGCGCTCCTCCAGCGACGGGACATTGGCTTTTTTCCAGTAGAAGTATCCGCCCGCGCCAAGCGCGATCAGGGCCAGGATCAGGGTGACTTTATTCCACAGCAGCGAGCGTATTTTCATGGGCAGTTTTCGGATAGCGGTTCAAGGAGTTTTGGAGGCAATGGCGGAAAAATCCAGCGTGCCCATGGCCTGGGCCAGTGTTGCCTTGGCGATATGCCAGTTGTAGATGGTCTGGATGTTCTGCACCCGGGCGCTGGCGAGAGCGGTCTGGGCAGTCAGCAGGTCGAGAATGTTTCCCACGCCGGCCTTGTAGCGCCCGAGCGCAACCCGCTCCGACTGGGTGGCGCTCGCCACCAGGTCAGTGCTGCTTTTCACCGCCTGGGTTCCAGTCACCACGCTCTGGTACGCTTTCCACACGTCGAGCGCGATCTGCTGGGCGATTCTCTCGCGCTGGGCGAGGCGGGTTTCGATCTGCTCCCGAGCGGCGCGGATGCGGTAAGTATTGCTGTAGCCGGTGAAGAGCGGGAAATTGACCGACACGCCCAGCGCTGCATTGTTGGCCGGGTCGGAGATGCTGGAATCGCCATGCGTGAAGTTCGATGACAGCGCAATGGTCGGCATGCCGGCAGCCTTTGCGGCTTCGGCATTGGCCCTGGCGGCGTTGACCTGGGCCTCGGCGGCCGCCAGGTCGGGGCGCAGGCGGCGCGCCTCCTGAATCAGCTTGCCGATGTCGCGCTCGAACATGGCATCCGCCAACTGCAGGGTAGGCGGCGTGATGGAAAAAGTGCGGTTGGCATCGGCGCCCATGCTGTTTGCCAGCACGCCCTGGGCATTCATGGCGTCCCCTTCGGCCTGTATCCGATTCAGCACTGCCTGCGAATAAGCGGTCTGGGCCTGCAATTTGTCGGCCGGTGTGCCGCTGCCGATGTTGTAACGTGCGCTGGCGGCATTGAGGCTTTCGAGGGCGGATTTTTCTGCTTCCAGCGCGGATGCCACCGCCGCCTGGGCGGCAAAAAGCTGATAGTAGGCCTGGACTGCGGACAGGAATACCGACTGGATCACGGCGTCCTGGGCCAAGTTAAGCGCGGCGAGAACCTGCCTGGCGTTCTCCAGCGCGGCATCGCGCGCGCCGAAGTCATACAGCAGGTAGCTCAGCGAGGCGCCGATACTGAGTTGGTTGTAGTTGCTTGCGCCGGATGTGCTCGAACTGCCGCCATCGGCATGGTTGCGCGTTTCCGACCCGCTGATGCTGATGCTGGGCAGGTAGGCGGACTGGCCGATGCCCACCTGGGCCGCCTGGAATCTCGCGTTGGCCCAGGCTTCACGGGTTTGCGGGTTGTTGCACAGCGCCCGTTCGACGATATCCGCCAGCGCCAGCGCTGTTTGCGCCGGCTGGCCGTTGTCGCAGGGTGTGGCGAGCAGGGCGTGCTGCACGCTGCCTGCTGCGGAGCCGGCCGCCAGACCCTGGGTGGAAAAGGGGTCGGGCTGCCCGGCCACGGCGGGAAGCGCCATCCCGGCCGCGATGACTGCCGCCACAGTGCGCAAGCGGGTACTGTATTTGCTGTTTCTTTGACAGACGCTCATTTTCAAGAGGGATTCTTGCCTTCTCTTCTCTGTTTGAATTTTTCCCGGAACATTTCGGCTTTTGCCATCCTGGCCTTGATGGCGTCGCGCACCACCAGTTTTTGTTCCGGCGCCAACTGGGCATAGAACTTCAGCCATTCGCCGCGCAGTTCGCGCATTCTGGCGGTCTGCTCGTCCATGCTGCGGTCGGCGAGCGCCGCGAGGCGGGCAAGGTCGGGTTCGGCTTTATCCAGTTCCTGTTTGGTCTGCGATTTTAGCTCGTTACGGCGATTCTGGCCCGACATTCGCAGGTCTTTGGTTTTTTGTTCCAGGGTTTGCCAGGACTTCTCCTGGTCGGCCGCCAGGTGCAGCTTGTCATGGATATCGCGCAGGGGCAGGAATTCGTGTCCGCCCCGGCCCATGGGTTCCGCCATGCTGGCGTTGACGGAGAAAACGCCCAGCCCCAGCACGGCGGCGGTGATGGCGGTGGCGATGATCTTTCTGCTGTTGTTCATGGTCTGGCTCCTTGCTTGAAAGAATTAAGGTCTTGTTGGGAACCCGGATTGTCCATTAGCCCGAATCTGTCCAAAAAGACATGCTGTAGGGGCGAATTCATTCGCCAATGGCGGTTAAAACCGCCCCTACAGGTTAAATGCGTCTGTTTGACGCATGGTTGCCATATTAGGCGCCGGATGTAAGCCAAATATGTCATGCAGAGGCGAAAACGTAACAATTTGTTTCAGAGCTGCCATTCTGAATAATCTGCTTACAAAATAGTTCCATCTTTATCCGCGGCTCGATTAGGATTGGAGCCATGAATAAAGAGCAACGCCATCACATCCTGGTTATCGACGACGATCTGCGCCTGAGGGATTTGCTCGGTCGCTATCTCAACGAGCAGGGTTTCGACTGCCAGTCCATTCCCGATACGCGCGAACTGGATGCGATTCTGGCACGGCAGCGGGTCGATCTGATCGTTCTCGATCTGATGCTGCCCGGGGAAGACGGCCTGAGCGCGTGCCGCAGGCTGCGCGGGGCGGGAAACGCGATCCCCGTCATCATGCTGACCGCCAAGGGCGACGAGGTGGACCGTATCGTGGGCCTGGAAATGGGCGCCGACGACTACCTGCCCAAACCTTTCAATCCGCGCGAATTGGTGGCGCGGATTCACGCCGTATTGCGCCGCCGCCAGCCGGTTTCTCCGCCGGGGGCGCCGGTTGCAGGCGGCGAGGAAGTGGCATTTGGGCATTTCTGGCTGGATTTGACCTCGCGCAAGCTGGTGACCCTGGAAGGGAAGACTGTTCCGCTGACCACCGGAGAGTTTTCCCTGCTCAAGGTGCTGGTGAGCCATCCCCATCTTCCGCTGTCGCGGGAGCAGCTCATGGAACAGGCGAAAGGGCGAGAACACGAGGCCTTCGACCGCAGCATCGATGTCCAGATTTCCAGGCTGCGGCGGCTGATCGAGCAGGACCCGGCCCATCCCCACCACATCCAGACGGTGTGGGGACACGGCTATGTATTCGTGCCGGAGAGCCAGTCATGAGACTGATCCCGCGTTCCCTGTTCGGGCGTACCGCACTGCTGATCCTGGCGGTGCTTTTCCTGAGCCAGGCGGGGGCGTTGGTTTTTTTCAGGTACTACAACGCGGATGCGCGCAGCCAGCATTTGTCCAATGTGCTGGCGGCCCAGGTCGAGGTGGTCACGGATTCGCTCGATGCGCTCGATGGCGGGGAAAGGGACGCATTCGTGGCCAGAATGCTGCAAGGCCGCAATATCCGCCTGCAGAAAGATAATGGCACCGCCCCTGGAGCACCGGCTGTTCGCCCGATGATAAAAAATCTTCCTGCGCTTCTGTCCGCCAGGCTGGGCTATCCAACCGAAGTGCGCCTGGAAACGGGCCGTTTGTGGATAAAAGCCCGCTCCCGTGATGGCGCCTATTGGCTGATGTTGCCGCGCCGCGACCAGGAGCGGGCGTTCCCCTGGCAATGGCTTGGCGCCGGCACCTTGATGGCGCTACTCGCATTGCTGGGCGCTTTCTTCATCGTATGGCGCATCAACAGGCCGCTGCGCCATTTGACGGAAGCGGTGTCCCAGGTGGGCAAAGGTGAAACGCCGCAAACCCTGGAAGAAACCGGCCCCACTGAAATTCGCGTGCTGAGCCGAAGCTTCAACCAGATGACACAGGGCCTGGGGCGTCTGGATGCCGATCGCGCATTGCTGCTGGCCGGAATTTCCCACGATCTGCGCACCCCGCTGGCCAGGTTGAGGCTGGGCATCGAAATGGCGAACGAGAACATCGAGCCTTCCCTGAAAGCGGGCATGGAGCAGGATATCGAGGATATCGACGCGGTGGTCGGGCAGTTCCTCGCTTATGTACGCGGGGATGGCGGAGAACCGGTCGAGGAAAAAGGCGACCTGAACATGATCGCCGCTACGGTAGGGGAGCGCTACATCAGGCTCGGCAAACAAGTGAAGCTGAGCCTGGCGAGCTTGCCACCCGTTCCGCTCCGGTCCACCTCGATGCAGCGCCTGATCACCAACCTGGTGGACAACGCATTCCGATATGCCGGAGGCGAGGTGGAAATCCGCACCGGTATCGAAGGAAAACATATCCTGCTTGACGTGCTGGATCGTGGCCCCGGCATTCCGCAACAGGATTTTGCCCGCATGCTCCAGCCCTTCACCCGGCTCGACCCGTCGCGCGGCGATGGCGGCGGCGCGGGCCTGGGACTGGCTATCGTCAACCGCATTGCCGGCATGCATGGCGGCGAGGTCAGGTTGATTGCCCGCGAGGGCGGGGGGCTGGTGGTGCGGGCAAGTTTGCCGCTGGTGACGCGTGCTTGAAACTCATTAGAAGGAAATGTTGGAACGTGCGAAATTTGTCCACGCTGATATGACTACCCAGTAGTCGGATTGACATTGGGATATGAAGATACAATAATCCCGATGCAAAACGTCCTGGGAGAGACTCAAGCATGGTGTCAAGCAATGTAAAACATATTCAGGATCGAGTTGCGCAATTGGCTTTGTTCGGGTCATGCCTAATTCGGTGCGTGGAGCGTGCATTTCATTCTTTGTATGTGCATGTTTTACATGACATGCGCGGCTTGACTGCAGGAGTGGCCTTGTTAATAGTGGCGCAAGCCAATGCCTCCTGTCCTGAAGCTGTGCCGCCTACAACAGGGTTGTGGCGCATTAGTGGTGGCCAAGATGTAGCGATGCCCCTCGGATTTCAGTTTGTTCGCTCAAAAACGCCCGTCTTCCTGGCAGATAAGGTCATCAATTTTTCAGAAGCATCCTACGGTTATCACTACACGCTTGCTCAAATACATGCAACTTCCCCATGGCAGGTTGCCTATTGCTATTTCATGTCGGACATGAACGGCATCTCTTTGGGCACTAACAATATCATCGGATGCCATCCTACTGGTGCACCTGGATATGTGGCGCTAGAAATGTCTCTTGCTGGATTGTGTTCTCCTGGGCGTCATTTAAGTGGTGATATGTGCCACCTTGATTCTGGGCCATCGCAAACAATTTGTCCCGACATCGAGAAGGATAATGGCCCTCCGCCGACCTGTGAGAGTCTCGATGGCAACCCGATCCATTCGGCAACGGGCAGTAAGTACCATGCCGAGACAGACTATAGAGCAGGAAGTGGGGGGGGCGAGTTCTCGCGCTATTACAGCTTCAACTGGCCAGCAATCAGTAATGGCTTCATGTTTTCGGAGGGCAGCATGTCCCTCAATTGGTCTCATAGTTACGACCGCAAGGTTTCATACAGCGAAGAGGGCAATTTAACAAACAATTTTCCAACTACTACCATCGTTCGCCAGGACGGCACCCGCATCCCTTTCATCAGGCACACCAACGGTAATTGGGTGAGCGATAGTGACATCAACCACACGCTGACCGAGATCATGGATGCGGGAGGAACCCGTTCAGGCTGGACTGTTTTGACGGATCGAGATGTTACCGAGCAATACGATGTCGACGGCAAGTTGCTGCAAATTGTCCCTCTAAACACTCAGGCGATTACGATGACTTATGTTGCTGCAGGCGGCGTATATCCAGCCAATGCGCCGGCTTGCCAGCCAATACCAGGAACTTCTGCGGTTCCTGTGGGCAAGCTGGCCTGCGTGACGGACACATTTGGCCGTCAGTTGAGTTTTGCCTACGACTTATATGGTCTTAGCAGAATGATGGACCCGCAGGGCAACGTATATCAGTATGGATATGCAGATAGCAATGTTCGATCTTTGGCATCAGTAGTCTACCCAGATGGTAAGGTTAAACAGTACCTGTATGAAACTATGCCTTATACCCTTACGGGGATCATAGACGAGAACAACAATCGATATGCGACCTACAGTTATAGGAACACGGACCTTCGTGCTTACCGCACTGAGCACGCAGGAGGGGCGGACGCATATACGGTCTCATATGGCGATGTGAATTTCTCTTCTGTTACCGATTCGCGGGGAACAGTGAGGACGAAGAAATTTGTAACTATCAATGGCAGGGTTCGATTTGCTGGTGTATCTCAACCCGGAGGAGCGGGTTGCGGACCAGCGGCAAGTGACATTACCCTGGATGCGAACGGAAATGTGGTCAGCCGCACCGACTTCAACGGTAATGTCACGTCCTACATCTACGACTTGACCCGCAACCTGGAAACCAGCCGCACTGAAGCTTTCGGTACGCCCCTGGCGCGCACCATCACCACCGCCTGGCATCTCGCCTACCGCCTTCCGGCCCAGATCAGCGAGCCGGGCCGCACCACCACCTTTACCTACGACGAACGCGGCAACCTGCTGCAAAGGACCATCACCTCCGGCGTACAAACGCGCACTTGGAGCTACACCTACAACCCGTGGGGCCAGGTTATGACCATGGATGGCCCGCGCACGGATGTTTCCGACGTTACACATTACGAGTACGATAGTCGGGGCAACCTGACTCGAGTCACCAACCCCCTCGGCCACGTCACTCAAATAGTCTCTTATGACGCCAATGGAAGGCCTCTTGCCATCATCGACCCCAATCTCATCGCTACCCAACTGACCTATGACGCTCGCGGTCGGTTGACCCGGCGCGCAGTTGAGAATGAAGTCACCACCTATGTCTATGACGCTGCCGGTCAGCTCATCCAGCTCAACCAGCCTGACGGCAACGTCCTCACCTACACTTACGACCCTGCCCACCGCCTTATCGGTATTTCAGACGGCCAGGGCAACCGCATTAGCTACAACCTCGACCCCATGGGCAACCACACCAAGGAAGACGTTCTCGACCCAACGGGCACGCTTGCCCGCACCCGCACCCAAGCCTACGATAGTCTCAGCCGTTTGGCCCAAGTGCTCGACAGCCAGAACCACGCCACAAGTTATAGTTACGATGCCAACGGCAACCTCACCGCCACCACTGATGCCAGTGGCGCCCGGACTTCCAACAGCTACGACCCCCTCAACCGCCTGATCCAGACCCTCGACCCGCTAGGCGGCGCCACCCGCACCCAGTACGACAGCCTCGACCAGGTCGTCGCCGTCACCGACCCCATCGGCGTATCTACCGCCTACCAGGTGGACGGCCTCGGCAACGTCGGCGGCGAATCCAGCCCGGATAGCGGGAGCACCGCCAGCACCTATGACAGTGCCGGCAACCTCCTCACCCGTACCGACGCCACCGGCCAGACGCTCAGCTACGCCTACGACGCCCTCAACCGCCTGATTCAAATCTCCAGCGGCAGCGGCCCCCTCGTCAGCTACGCCTGGGACGGCGGCAGCATCGGCAAGCTGGCCCAGATCCAGGACCCCAGCGGCAGCACCCGCTACAGCTACGACCCCCTGGGCCGCATCAGCACCAAAACCCAGACCCAGGGCAGCCTGACCCAGAGCGTTTCCTACGCCTACGCCCCCGGCGGGCTGCTCGCCCAGCTCACCACCCCCGGCGGCAACCTGGTCGGCTATGCCTATGCAGGCGGCAAACCGGCCTCCGTCAGTCTCAACGGCCAGCCGCTCCTCTCCGGCATCACCCACGAACCCCACGGCCCCGTCTCCGGCTGGACCTGGGGCAGCGGCCAGCCCCACATCCGCGCCCACGGCCTGGACGGCGAACTCCAGCGCATCGAATCCGCCGTCGCCACCACCTACGGCTACGACGCCGCCGGGCGGATGACCGGCCAACACCTGTGGAGCCAGGTCAGCCCGCCGCAGAACGACACTCTCAACCAGTACACCCTCGACCCCCTGGGGCGCCTGACCGGTTCGAGCAACACTCTGACCCCCGCCGCACCCGGCACGCCCTTCACCGACAGTCTCGCCTACGCCTACGACGCCAACGGCAACCGGCAGACGCTGAGCTGGAACGGCATCCCGACCAGCTACACCTACAGCGCCAACCGCCTGACCCAGAGCACGGGAGCGGACAACAAGACCTATGCCTACGACGGCGCGGGACGCATGGTGGGGGAAGGGCGTTACACCTACACCTACGACGTCATGGGAAGACTCTCCACCGTCACGGACGGCGGTGGAACCATCCTGGTCAGCTACCGCTACAACGCCCTCGGCCAGAGGGTGGCCAAGGACGGCAACGGCACGGTGAACGTGCCGGGCAGCCTGACCCTGCTCTACGACAGCTTCGCCGGCCCCGAGAACCGGCCCATCGACGACCAGGACGACAATCTGTGGAAAGGCGGCGGCAAGAAGAATACGGTCGCCAAGGTGATCAACGGCCAGGCCGTGGTTACGGAAGGCAAACAGATACAGAGCAAGAGCGAATTTGCCGAGGGCGAAGGCCTGACGCTGACCGCCACGCTGGTCAGGGGAAGGGTCGGACTACTCTCGGCCAGTGGTAACCTGATGGTCAAATACGACGGCAACAAGACCATCACGGTGAACAGCGACGACAGCGAGGATACGGAAGACCCGGCCAGGGCCAAGCTCAAGGCGGCACAGGGCGGATCGCCGCTGAATGTCGAAATCACGATCAAGCAGGGCAAGGGACGGGCCAGGATCACCGCCGGCAGCGAGAGCTTCGACAGCGGGGAAGTCCCCGTAGCGCAGAACCAGAACTGGCGCATCCGCCTGGCGGCGGTTAAGGTAAAGAAAACGGCCATGACCGGGATCGTGGACGAGGTGAGCCTGAAGCAGGCGACGCAGGGGCAGACCACGCAGAGCGGCAGGCGCTTCGTGTATGATGAGGCGGGGCACCTGGTCGGGGAGTATGACCCAACTGGGAAGATGGTTCAGGAGATCGTGTGGCTCAACGACTTGCCGGTGGCGAGTGTCAGGCCGAAGAGTGCGGGCGGGATGGAAGTCTTCTACATCCACC
Source organism: Sulfuricellaceae bacterium (assembly GCA_031426915.1). Lineage (GTDB taxonomy): Bacteria > Pseudomonadota > Gammaproteobacteria > Burkholderiales > Sulfuricellaceae > Sulfurimicrobium. The sequence goes on from JASJPB010000019.1 coordinate 86,745, forward strand.
CGGACCACTTGGGGACGCCGCGGCAGGTCACGGACCAGACGAACAGGATTGTTTGGCGCTGGGATACGGTGGATGCGTTTGGGGTGGAGTTGCCCAACGAGGACCCGGATCGGGATGGAATCCTTTTCGAGTTCAACTTGAGATTCCCCGGCCAATACTATGACAGGGAGACGGGGAGGCATTACAACTACTTCAGGGATTATGATCCGGGGACGGGGCGGTATACGACCAGTGATCCGATCGGGTTGAAAGGCGGGATAAATATCTATCTATATGGAGAAGCAAACCCAGGCAGCAAGACCGATTTGCTCGGATTAGAAACCTATCAATGCATACGAGGTTTGGGTCAGAAACCTGGAGGGTATGTCTCCCCTGGCAATGTTACTCACCATCAGTACAGTTGTATAACGCTTCCTAACGGAGCGTCCATTTGCGGAGGGCAAGGACCAAGCGGAAATCCATTGAGTAGTCCTGGAGTGCCAACAACACCCGATGAGGACTACCTCGATAAAAATTCATGCCGTAAGACTCAAGATGACAATCAGTGCTTTGAGAAGTGTTTGCAAGATGAGTGGTCAAAACCACGTCCACGCTATAGTGTCCTTCCAGGACTTGGAACACAGTGTCAACAATATGATGACGATGTGAATGCTACGTGCAGAAAAAAATGCGGCTTAAACTGAGAGCGCGATGAAACGGAAAATTGCTCTTCTTGCTTGGTTGGCGGCATCGTTTATCGTGCTAGGTTGGTGGTACTACAACTTTGGATTGAATGCCGATCTTTCTCGAACACTAAGGAACGAATCACAGATATATCTAATCATCGGAATGGCAATTTTATCTTTCCCTTTGGGACTGTTTTATATGTATCTGTTTGCACTTGTGGTGTATGGACTGGATAGCGTCAGCGTCAATTTGCATCAGCACGAGACACTGGAAGTACTTATTCTATGGGGAGGCTTTGTTATAAGCGGATATCTACAATGGTTTGTCATTCTTCCACATATTCGAGAAATGTTCCGCTCTCGCCAAACAAAAAATATTATGCGTCGTTGATTTGCAAACGAGCCGAAAGCGGAGGGGTCAGGTCTTGACATGACGCTTTTCAACATGCAGCACCGGGCCAAATCTAGTCGGGTAGAAAGCACACGGCGCAGGGGTCTTGCATTAACCATTTTGCTGCGTGTTAGCCAGTATTTAGTAGCCGCCGCCTTGGATCATGACCGGACCTCCCGGTTCGGAAGACAGATATTGCACCGAAGGGCGGTAGTAGCGTTGCTGCGGCGCATAATCCGGCTGGTCAACATAGGATGTCACGGGGCCGCGCGTCTGGCGCACGCTTTGCCGGCGCGAATTGTCTTGCGCGCTGTCGGCCACGTTGGAGCCGATCACGGCACCTGCCGCAGTCGCGGCCAGGCGGCCGTTGCCGCCGCCGATCTGGCTGCCCACCGCCCCGCCGATGATGGCGCCGGTCATGTTCCCCGCGTTGATGCCGGGCGCGTCGGGGTCGGAGAGTCTTTCTCCGGTCTTGCTGCCGATGTATGCGCCTGCCGCGGTTGCGGCTATCTGCCCGCGCCCTTTGCCGACCTGGCTGCCAATCGCGCCGCCAAGGTCAGAGCGGAGGGGTCAGGTCTTGACATGACGCTTTTCAACATGCAGCACCGGGCCAAATCTAGTCGGGTAGAAAGCACACGGCGCAGGGGTCTTGCATTAACCATTTTGCTGCGTGTTAGCCAGTATTTAGTAGCCGCCGCCTTGGATCATGACCGGACCTCCCGGTTCGGAAGACAGATATTGCACCGAAGGGCGGTAGTAGCGTTGCTGCGGCGCATAATCCGGCTGGTCAACATAGGATGTCACGGGGCCGCGCGTCTGGCGCACGCTTTGCCGGCGCGAATTGTCTTGCGCGCTGTCGGCCACGTTGGAGCCGATCACGGCACCTGCCGCAGTCGCGGCCAGGCGGCCGTTGCCGCCGCCGATCTGGCTGCCCACCGCCCCGCCGATGATGGCGCCGGTCATGTTCCCCGCGTTGATGCCGGGCGCGTCGGGGTCGGAGAGTCTTTCTCCGGTCTTGCTGCCGATGTATGCGCCTGCCGCGGTTGCGGCTATCTGCCCGCGCCCTTTGCCGACCTGGCTGCCAATCGCGCCGCCAATGAGCGCTCCGGCAAGGTCGCCTGCTGCGGCAACCGGGGATAGCGCCGTGCCGAGCAGTGCCACGCCGAGCAGTGCTACGGCAAACCCGCTTTTCTTCATGATGTGATTTGCTGGATACATTTCTGCCTCCTGTTCCTACCCGGTGTGCTCGACGTGTCGGGCCAAGCGAAACGAGCAGCCCGGAAGGGGGGTAGTGGAATCCGGGCTGTTGCGTAAATCCATAATTTCATAATAACGCCCTTGCACTAAGAAGTGGCCCCATCCGTTTGAACAGCGGCCTGAGTTTTTTAAGTGGAATCTC
>JASJPB010000020.1:0-48827 GCA_031426915.1 Sulfuricellaceae bacterium
CGAAAAAGGGTTTTTCTACAGCGTCAACGTTCAAATTGAGGGGCTGGCCGCCACGGAACGTGAACGGAGCCCCGGAAGTTCAAAAAATCGCAGGCCGTGAAAGAACGCTTATCGGCCAGTCCCTCTCGAATGTAGGGTTAGGTCTTGTGCTTTGCGGTAGACGCATTCTTCTTTGCGGTTCGTTCGCGCTTACGTTCTTGGAATTGCTCAAACTTCTGAGTCAGCAAAAAAACGTAATCAATGATTGCGTATGTGAAAGACACCACGTCCCTTGCATCCTGCACGGAAACGACAGCATCTGTTGCGTGAGCTGCATCATTTCTTTGGTCGCGGAGCTCTTCACTCCATAGAAAAAGACGAGCGTCAATTATTCCGCTGTCTTTGAGTTCTTTGAGACCTGCTCCCAGGTAAGTGTCCTTGGTTCCGTAGTGGCGGCAAATCGCCTCAAGAGCCCTCCCGCACATTGCTGTTGCAGCGAGATATGCGCCAACCTGCATACACCGCTCTACCTCCTCCACAGATTTTCGAACAATTGGCGGAATGTCGTTGCCCAGGAGACGCTTAGGTTGTGGATAGACTCTCACAGGCCGAGACCATGAAGTTTTTTCGTTAGCGAACTCCTCGTAGGACTCTGCAATCAGTGCTGATCCACATGAGGGACATTTGAGCAAATAGGTTCGTGTAGGAATGAAGTCGGTATCTTCGTAGTGTCCAACGACATCGCCATCAACTCGGGCTTTGCAAACGTGGCATTCGATAAGCATAACCAAGCGTCCTCAGTGAAAGACCTAACGTTCAAATTGAGGGGCTGGCCGATTGCAAAGCTTGGCCGGAGCCCCGAAAGTTCAATAACCACAGGCCGCAAAGAGAACGCTTATCGGCCAGTCCCTCTCGAATGCAGAGTTAGACTGGAAACTGGCACGGTGGTGAAACTGCGACCCGACCCCAGCGCCACTTTACGCCGCGAAACACGAAACCGCCACGGACAAAAAAGCCTGCCGAAGCCGCCCCGCCGGGCTGTCACCGCCGACAACGCCGCCCGGAAAAACAGCGGCGGTTGCGAAAGGCGACCACATAAACCAAAGCCGGAAAACCAAGCGCCGCAACCGACAAACAGCACAGCAAAAACAACCTGCCCGGAGAGCCGCGCGGGTATTGGCTCTCCGAGGTGCCGCCAGAAGGCCGAATGACAGGAACGCTACCGCCAAGGCCACGACGCCCAAGCAGGCAGCGAACCCAAACAGCGCGCGGTGCCGCCCCCCACGCTCTAACGTAGAGGTAAGGGGCTGGCCGACCACGGATTATGAACGGAGCCCTGAATGCGCAAATTGTCTCGGGCCATAGAAAAGCCACATGACGGCCAGTCCCACTTGACCGTAATGTTAGAGAACGCATTATTCATTCTTTGATTCCCCTTTTGGGGTGAGTAAGAACTTAGAAATGACGTTAGCTTTGAAAGCAAGAAGCATTGCCACGGCAAATTCAATAACAATTGGAGTTATTTTCATGAAATGGAACTGCTCATATGATGAGATTGGTTGCTTGTCGTAAATAATCACCATGAAAAGCGGAATGTAATATGCAAGATTTGGCAGTACCTTCGCTAGGAAAAGCCAAAGTGCAAAAATTATACAGGCCACATGAACGGCTTCCTGAACTGGTACATGAAGAATGTTATCAAATTGTGTTTTCGGCACTAATTTGTGAGCAACCACCATTGGAAAGAGCCACAAAAGAATAGCTAAAGAAATGGTTATGCCACTTAACAGGAAGGGAACATTCGTTGATTCAATGCCAGGTTGACTATTCAAGGCGTCTCCAATGCCAATAATTTGCAGAGCCAACACGACAAGCCAGATAGAAAAGAGGCGAACCGATAAACCAACAATTTGCTGAGGAGTCATAGCGTTCTCTAACGTTCAAGGTGACCGGCGCTGCGCGGCTTCATCGCGCAGCGTCCAGAGAGCGAAGCGAACGGGGTCGACCGCCGGGTTGGGCGTCAACGGCCTAAGGAATGACATGCTCATTGACACCGCCCTTTCGCATAGATCCAGCCACGCCCAATACCCGGGCGTTCCAATTCATGGCCGGCAGAGCAGATTTTCTCTGCGACGACTTTCTCTTTCATGAGGCGTATGACATCGGCGCAACTTTCGAGACTACTACAGCCGAGACGCCGATATGCCTCTCCATTCATCTCGACAACAAACTGGCCGTCGGACAGGGGTGTGAGTTCGATACCGTTTTGATCATACCTACAGCAATCAAGACGACACCCGGATGTCGTCATGACGCCAAGTAAAACAAGAACCAGCGACGCCCGAACAGCGCCGCTTATGGTGAGAGCAGCTATCAGAGTGCGCACAGATAAGGATCGGATCATGACGCCCAACGTTCAAGGTGACCGGCGCTGCGCGGCTTCATCGCGCAGCGTCCAGCGACCGAAGGGAGCGGGGTTGATCGAAGGGTTGGGCGTCACGTTGCGAGCCGCTGCTTTTCTAGGATTACCAACGCGATTCCGCCAAGAATGGCTATGGAAGCAAGCGCAAGCCGCACGGTCATGGATTCTCCGAGAAAGACAATACCGCCAAACGCCGCGATTACAGGCACGCTGAGTTGAATTGTCGCGGCGCTGGTGGCCTTCAGCGAGGGCAACACGGAATACCAAATGGCGTAGCCGATCCCTGAAGCCACGGCCCCGGACGCAACGGCGTATCCCACGCCCAAGCTATCCAGGTTGGCGCCGTCAATCGATACGATACTCAGTGCCACTGCGAACGGAACACTGAACAGGAAATTTCCGGCAGTCACCTTGGTAGGGTCGCCGGCGCCTCTACCGCGCAAGGAATAGATGCCCCAGGCAACACCGGCAGCCAGCATTAGCGTGGAGCCTGCCAGCGGAGGTGCTGAAAGTCCGGGTAACAACACGCCAACCAAGCCTGCGAGAGCCAGCACCATGCCGCTGATCTGTAACCCGCGCAGACGCTCTCCTGTCCAGATGCCATGACCGATCATGGTCGCCTGGACGGCACCAAAGAGCAACAGCGCACCTGTTCCTGCAGGCAGGCTCACGTAAGCAAAAGAAAAGCACGCGGCATACGCAAATAGCGACAATCCCGACAGCCAATTGCCTTTGCCGGCGTGAGAGGCACGAAACAGCCGCGCCACTACCCAGAGCACCATCGCACCTGAAATCAACCGAATCGCAGCGAAGCTCGCTGCATCAATGGTGGTGTGTTTAAGAGCGACACGGCAGAGCAATGAATTGCCCGCAAACGCAATCATGGTTAGCACTGTCAGGACAACCAGCCGTAGATTCGGCATCGTTAGCCAAGCCTACGTGTCATTGCAGGGATGGGGATGGGAATGGCTGACCACGCAGATTCCTGTGACGCCCAACGTAAAGTGTGCATCCTAAAATGACGCTTTATAAATCGTCAATTCTGCTGATTTTGTCATCACTAAACTTATAAAATATTTTAAAATCATTTCGTTCCTGTTTTTTAGGGTGTCCTAAAAATGACTGATGCTACCATCCTGACTGCTTCGCCGCGCTTGTTGGATCAGGTGCGTGGGAAAATTCGTTTGAAACATTACAGTATTCGCACTGAGCAGGCATATCTGGATTGGATTAAACGATTTATTCGTCATTTTGGCAAGCGCCACCCGAATGAAATGGGGGCGCATGAGGTGGAGGTGTTTTTGACATGGCTGGCGGTGGAGGGAAGGGTGGCGGCTTCCACGCAGAATCAGGCGAAAAGCGCTTTGCTATTTCTTTATCGCGAGGTGTTGGGGGCGGATTTGCCTTGGCTTGAGAATGTGGAGCAGGCAAAAGCCCCGAAGCGGTTGCCGGTGGTGTTGACTCCGGCAGAGGTGCAGGCGCTGCTGTCGGGTCTTTCCGGGACGCATTGGCTGGTGGCGAGCTTGCTTTATGGGGCGGGAATGCGCCTGATGGAGGCGTTGCGCTTGCGGGTGAAGGACGTGGAGTTGTCCCGCAAGGAAATTCTGATTCGGGATGGCAAGGGGGCGAAGGATAGGGTGACAATGCTGCCGGCCGCATTAATAAAACCGTTGAAGGCGCATTTGTTGAAGGTGAGGGGGCTGCATGATCAGGATGTTGCCGAGGGTTTTGGCGAGGTGTATCTGCCGCATGCATTGGACAGGAAATATCCGAATGCGGCGCGGGAGTGGGGTTGGCAGTATGTGTTTCCTTCCGGAAATCGCGCAGTGGACCCGCGTTCCGGGATTGTGCGACGGCATCATGTGCAGGATCAGGCAGTGCAGCGGGCAGTGAAACAGGCGGTGCGGGATGCGGATTTGATGAAACCGGCGACCCCACATACCTTGCGCCATTCTTTCGCGACCCATCTGCTGCAATCCGGCTACGATATCCGTACCGTGCAAGAGCTGCTCGGTCATTCGGATGTAAGCACGACGATGATTTATACCCACGTCCTAAACCGCGGCGGCAGGGGTGTGGAAAGCCCGCTGGATCGGCTTTAACGCCATTAACCGAGGTCGCCAACCATGAACGCCCTGTTCAAACTCCCTTCCGCCGTGTGGCTGCTCGGTCTGGTCAGCCTGCTCAACGACAGCGCCAGCGAACTGGTCTATCCGTTGCTGCCGCTCTACCTCACCTCGGTGCTGATGGCCGGCCCCAAGGCGCTGGGCATCATCGAGGGCATCGCGGAGGCGACTGGCAGCGTGCTCAAGTTGTTTGCCGGGGTGCTGGCGGACAAGACGCGCAGCACCAAGTACTGGGTCGTGGGCGGTTACAGCCTGGCGGCGCTGGGGCGGCCGTTGCTGGCGCTGGCGACTTCCTGGCCGATGGTGCTGAGCTTGCGCTTCGCCGACCGGGTGGGCAAGGGGCTGCGCTCCTCGCCGCGCGATGCCTTGCTGGCGCTTTCCATTGCGCCCGAGCAGCGCGGCCTGGCGTTCGGGCTGCACCGGGCCATGGACAATGCCGGGGCGGTGATCGGGCCGCTGCTCGCCGCCTGGCTGCTGGCGCGTCATACGCCGATCCGCGACATCCTGCTGTGGACGATCATCCCCGGCGCGCTCGCGGTTATGCTGGCGCTGTGCATCCGCGAACCGGAGCGCGGCCAGCAGCCGCCCAAGCCGCCTTTCAGCTGGAAGCTGGAAGGTTTTCCGCCGGTGTTCAAGCGCTACCTGCTGGTGCTGGCGCTGTTCACGCTGGGCAATTCTTCCAACATGTTCCTGCTGCTGCGCGCCCGCGAAATGGGCGTGCCGGAATACCAGGTGCCGCTGCTGTGGGCGCTGGTGTCGCTGGTCGCGATGCTGTTTTCCACGCCGCTGTCGGCGCTCTCCGACCGCTTCGGCCGGGTGCGGCTGATCGTGTCGGGCTGGGCGGTGTATGGCCTGTTCTATTTGTTGCTGGGTTTTAACGGCGGAGCGCTGTGGCTGCTGTGGCCCTTGTTCGCTTTCTACGGGCTGTTCCTGGCTGCCACCGAGGGCGCGGAAAAAGCCCTGGTCGCCGATCTTGCGCCCAAGGAATTGCTGGGAACCGCTTACGGCTGGTTCAATCTCACCGCCGGCTTGCTGCTGTTGCCGGCGTCCTTGCTGTTTGGCTGGCTGTGGCAGAGTTTCAATCCGGAGCTGGCATTCGCTTTTTCGGCCTCCTGTGCCGTGCTGGCGGCGCTGCTGCTGAAGTTCTGGGTGCCGCGCGGTGCGGGCTGATGGCGCGGCGATCAGGCCTGGATGCGCGTGGCATCTTGTGCTGAGTAGAGGAGGGAGTAAACTTTTTCCTGTCCCATTTCAACCGGCCGGCGTGAGGTTTTGACCTGTCGCCGCCACACCCAAAGGAACCGTCATGGCCACAATACGCTTCGCCACTCACCCCGTTACCGCCGCCCTGACCTGCCTGGTGCTCGCCCAGGCGCTTCCGGCCGCTGCCGCCGACATGCCCAAGCGCAAGGCCGGGCTGTGGGAAATTAACACCCAGATGGCCGGCCAGCCCAGCCACGGGCCGATCCAGCAGTGCATCGACGCGAATACCGACAATATCATGCAGCAGCAGGCCGCCAAGTCGGAGTACAAGTGCAGCGTGATGGATATGAAGCGCCAGGGCGACAAGATGCTGATGCACTCGGTGTGCAAGATCGAGGCGACTACCGCTACCACCGATGCGGTGATCAGCGGCAACTTCGATTCCGGCTACCGCAATGAAATGACGGTGCGCTACGACCCGCCGATGATGGGCATGAGCACTGCCAAAATGACCCAGGAAGCCAAATGGCTGGGGCCGTGCAAGCCGGGCCAGAAGCCGGGCGACATCGTGATGCCGGGCATGGGAAAATTCAACATGCAGGACATGGAGAAAAACCAGCGCCAGATGCAGGAAATGATGAAGCGCCGTCAGGCGCAGTGAGCTAGCGGGCTCGGCGCTTCTCAGGGCAGCAAGGGGGCGGACAACAGGCGCATCCCGACGGAAAGCCAGCGCGCCTGCGTGTCGCTAGCGAAGCGGTTGCCATAGGTGGTGTCGACTTGCAGGTGGCCGGGCACGATCCAGTAGCGGAAGCCCGCCTGGTAGAAGGGCCGGCCCCGGTTCTGGCCGAAAGTTTCGGCGATCAGCCAGGTGCGATCGTCGAGCTGGGTCTCCGAGCCGATCCCCCAGGTCATGTTGTCGCGGCGGGTTTCCTTTTCATGCAGCCAGCCGAGGTTGGTATGCAGCACCAAACGGTCGTCGCGAAACGAAAAGCTGGCCGGCACATAGGCGTAGAGATCGCCGATCAGATTGTTCCGGGTGTTGATCGCGGGATGGCGGACGGTGCCGAATCCCAGACCCCAGGCCCAGCCGTTGGGTTCCAGGGGCTTGAACACCGTTTTGCCCTGAAACACCAGATCAGAGGTCCGGACGCCGCTATCGTCCTCGCCGCGGGCACCGCCCAGCGTCAACTCCAGGTTTCCCGTTAAATTGCAGGCCGGCAAGGCCCAGTATTCGGTGCTGTCGCGATTGAACTTGACCCAGGTTTCGAGCTGGCAGGCCTTGGCGTCCACGGTGCGCGCATCGTCGGTGATCATCGGCCGGGCGGCATGGGCGCATGCGCTCGCCAGGCAGAATGCGAGCGGCACGAGGGGTGATTTCCCGAACGCAAAGGGGGACTGGGCGGTGCTCATGGGGCGGTTATTGTATGCGGTTTCCGTGACGTGTTGATGACTTGCATCCTTGCCCGGTCCGTGAAAGCTTGTTGAAAGCTGCTTGCACTTAGAATTGCGGCCTTTGGTTTAGGCTGGATTTCCACGGTGCATCACGCGACAAGCAATCCCGGCAAGCGAATTGCCTGTTTTTTCATCTGCATGGCCCTGCTGTCGAACATAGCCAGCGCCTGTCCTGCCCTCCCGGAGGCAGATGCCCGGAAGCTGGTCCTGACCGTCGCCGAGGCGCGCCTGGCGCAATGCAATCCCGAGCTGATCGCGGCCAGCCGCGCCGTGGACGCGGCCAGCGCCGATCTGGAAATCGCAGGCCAGGGGGTCAACCCCAATCTCACTTTGCAGTTGGGCGGCGTCAATCCCCAGCTCGGCATCGGCGGCGGTTCGCCGCGCGACAAGACGCTCGACACCATGCTGCGCCTGGAGCAGCTGGTCGAGCGCGGCGGCAAGCGCGAATTGCGCCTGGAAGCAGGACAGAAGCTGCTCGATGCCAGCCGTGCCGAGTTCTCGGATGTGCTGCGCCGGCAGAAACTGGCCCTGTCACAACTTTTCTACGATCTTGCCCTGGCGCAGGAAAAAACCAGGCTGACGCGGGAAAGCGCGGACCTGTACCAAAAAGCCATGGTAGCTGCCCATCTGCGCTTCAAGGCCGGTGATATTGCCGAGGTGGATATCCATCGCATCCGGCTCGATGCCCTGCGCGCCGACAACGAGGCGCGCCAGGCCGATGCGGAACGCAAGCGGGCTCAGGCAGCGCTGGCGCTGGCTATCGGCGCTGTGTCCGTGGCCGACTCCATCAATGCCGAAACGGCCTGGCCCGCTCTGGAGCAGGCAGGTGGCCGTGACATCGGCGAGGACCAAGTGCGCCGGCGGCCCGACCTGCTGGCGCTGCAATATCGTGTCGATGCCGCGCAGAGCATGCGCTCGCTGGCGCGCAGCCTGGCGACGCGAGATGTGACGCTGGGCCTCCAGTTCGATCACTATCCCGTGAGCGAGACCAATCCGGCCGGCAGCGGCAATACTTTCGGCGTTTCCGCCAGCCTGCCACTGTTTGCGCGCCATGGCTTCGAAGGCGAGCAGCGCCGTGCGGAGGTGGATTTTTACGCGGCGCAGGATGCCTACACGAAGTGGTTGCTCACGGCGCGGAGCGATGTGGCCAGGGTTCGCGCCGAGTTGCGGGCCGCAGCCGAGCGTGCCGGGCGTTTCGATGAGGACATCCTGCCGGCAGCGGAAAAGGTGGCAGCGGCGGCGGAATTCGCCTATGCCAGGGGCGCGAGCGGGGTGCTGGATTTGCTCGATGCGCGCCGCGCCCTGCGTCAGGTCCGGCTGGACGCGGCCACGGCGCGGGCGGATTACGCCAGGGCAGGCGTTGCTTGGCAGAGCGTGGCGAGTGGTTTTGATCAGGGGAATAAATGATGGGTGGTAGCGGGTGGAAAGCAGTATTCGTTCTGTCTTTGGCGTTGCTCGCGGCGTGCCAGAAACCGGAACAAAGAAAGGACGAACCCGGCCCGATGGTGGAAGGGGAAAATATTGTCTTTGCCGCATCGCAGAAGGCCCTGCCGGGCATCGTGCGGGAGCCGGTGCGTGCCGGCGTGGAACGTGTGCTCAGGCTGCCCGGCCGCCTGGTGTGGAACGAGGACCGAACCGCCCGCATCTACAGCCCCTTCGCGGGGCGGGTGGAGCGCATCCTGGTGCAGCCGGGAGCGCAGGTGAGCGCAGGCCAGGCACTGGCGGAACTGGCCTCGCCCGATTTCGGCTCGGCCCAGGCGGAATCCCGCAAGGCCGCCGCCGATCTGGCGCTGGCGCAACAGAGCGCGGAGCGCCAGCGCGAGCTGCATGCGCACGGCGTGGTGGCGGCCAGGGAGCTGCAACAGGCCGAGGCCGATTTCGTGCGCGCCCAGAGCGAGGCCGCTCGCGCCGGCGAGCGCATCAAGCTGTACGGCGGCAACCGCAGCGTGGACCAGCGCTTTGTGCTGAGAAGCCCTGTCGCGGGCGTGGTGGTGGAAAAGGCCATCAACCCCGGCCAGGAAATTCGTCCCGACGCGGCGGCACCCTTGTTCGTGGTGACCGACCCGTCCGAGTTGTGGGTGCAACTGGAAGCGGCGGAAGGCGATCTCGCCGGCCTCAAGCCGGGGATCGGGGTCGAGCTGGTCTCGGCGCAATACCCGGGTGAGCGCTTCGCGGCGGAGGTGGTGCAGGTGGCGGATTTCGTCGATCCTGCCACGCGTACGGTCAAGGTACGCGGCAAGGTGGCCAATCCGCAGCGCCGTCTCAAGGGCGAGATGTACGTCAGCGGGGAAATGTCGTTCAAGGGCGAGGGTGGGCTGTTCGTTCCGGCCAAGGCGGTCTATCTGGGCGGCGACAAGCATTTCGTTTTCGTTGCCGTCAATGATCATGCGTTCCAGCGCCGCGAGGTGACTGTCGGCGCCGAAACGCAAGGCCTGCTGGCGGTACTTTCCGGGTTGAAGGAAGGCGAACTGGTGGTGTCCGAAGGCAATCTCCATTTGCAACAGATACTGAAAACCCAGGCACGGGTAACAAAATGATCAAGCGCATCGTCGGCTTTGCCCTGCATAACCCGCTGTTCACCTGGCTGGGCCTGCTGCTGTTCGTGGGCGGCGGCATCATTGCCTTCAAACAGCTGCCGATCGAGGCCTTTCCGGACGTTTCCGATAACCAGGTGACGGTGATCAGTCTCTATCCCGGCCGCGCCGCCGAGGAGGTGGAAAAGCAGGTGACCATTCCGCTGGAAATCGCGCTTTCCGGCTTGCCGAATTCGGTGCGCATGTTCTCGCATACCCAGTTCGGCCTGTCGTTCATGATCATCACTTTCGACGACAAGCCCACGGTGTATTTCGCGCGCCAGCAGGTGGTGGAGCGACTGCGCGGCATCGACTTGCCGCCCGGCGTGGAGCCCGCGCTGGCGCCGCTCTCCACGGCCATCGGCGAAATTTACCGCTACCGGCTGGAAGGGGACCATCTCGATTCGAGGGAGTTGAGGACGCTGCAGGACTGGGTGGTGGAAAAGCAGTTGCGCCAAGTGCCGGGCGTGGCCGACGTGGTCACGCTGGGGGGACGGATCAAGCAATACGAGGTCAACCCCGACCTCGCCAAGATGCGCGACTACAAGGTGACGCTGGCGCAGTTGTTCGGCGCCCTGGCCCGCGCCAATGCCAACGCCGGCGGCGGGGCGGTGGAACAGGGGCGGCAGCAGTTCCTGCTGCGCGGCATCGGCCTGCTGCATTCCTCGGCCGACATCGGCCAGATCGTGGTGACCGAGAACCGCGGCGTGCCGATCCTGGTGAGAGATATCGCCGCGGTGAAAATCGCCGCCGTGCCGCGCCAGGGGATCGTCGGCCAGGACGACAACGACGACGTGGTGTCCGGCATCGTGATGATGAGGAAGGGTGAGAATCCTTCGCTGGTACTGGAGGCACTCAAGGCGCGCGTCGAGACGGTGAATGCCAGAATCCTGCCCAAGGGCGTAAAAATGGTGCCGTTCTACGACCGCTCATGGCTCATCAGCAAGACGCTCAAGACGGTGTTTTCCAACCTGATGGAAGGCGCGCTGCTGGTATCGCTGGTGCTCTACCTGTTCCTCGGTAACGTGCGCGCGGCAGCCATCGTGGCGCTGGTGATCCCCCTCTCGCTGCTGGCGACTTTCATCGGCCTGACCCTGGTGGGTATTCCCGCCAACTTGTTGTCCCTGGGGGCGATGGATTTCGGCATCATCGTGGACGGTGCGGTGATCGTGGTGGAAAACATCTTCCGTCGCCTGGGCGAGATGAAGGCCCAGTCGCTGGACAATCCCAAGGCGCGGGTGCACGAGATTCTCGAAGCCTCGGTGGAGGTGGGGCGTCCCACGGTGTTTTCCATGATCATCATCATCGCCGCCCATATCCCCATCTTCACGCTGCAGCGCCACGAAGGGCGCATCTTCTCGCCCATGGCTTTTTCCGTCACCTCGGCCCTGATCGGTTCGCTGATCGTGTCGCTGACGCTGGTGCCGGTGCTGTGCCGTTATCTGCTGACCAAGAACCTGCCGCACGAGGACAACCGCCTGGTAGCCTGGACCAAGCGCGTTTACGAACCCGTGCTGATCTGGGCGCTTGCCAACCGCAAGCTGGTGCTCGGGGCGGCGCTGCTGGCGCTGGTCGCCAGCCTGGGCGTGGCCACCCGGCTGGGGAGCGAATTCCTGCCCGAGCTCAACGAAGGCTCGATCTGGATCAACGTCCCGCTGCCGCCCTCGGTGTCGGTGACCGAGGTGCAGGCCGAGACGCGGCGCATGCGCCAGACGCTGAAACAGATCCCCGAAATCAATTCGGTGATCTCCAAGGCCGGGCGTCCTGAAGATGGCACCGATCCCAAACTGATCAACAGCGCCGAGTTCCTGGTCGACCTGAAAGCGGAAAAGGAGTGGCGCCCCGGGATGAACAAGGAAAAGCTGATCGCCGAAATGGACCGCCTGCTGTCCGAACTTCCCGGGATCGAGCCGAGTTTCTCGCAACCGATCCGCGACAACATCCTGGAGAGCATTTCCCAGATCGACGGCCAGATCGTGATCAAGGTGTTCGGCGACGACCTCGACGTACTGAAAAAGGAAGCCAACCACATCCTCGGCCTGATCGGCGACGTCCAGGGCGTGGCGCGCGCCTTCATCGACCGCAACGGCGAACTGCCGCAATACCTGCTGGAAATCGATCGCGCCGCAGCCGCCCGCTACGGGCTCAACGTGGCGGACGTGCAGGACGTGATCGAGACGGCCATGGGCGGCAAGGCCGCCACCGAGCTGTGGGAGGGCGAGAAGCACTTCGGCGTGGCGGTGCGCCTCGCCGAATCGGAGCGCGGCCTGTCCAACCTCAGGAACGTGCTGATCGACACGCCCGGCGGCGCCCACGTGCCGCTGTCGCAGGTGGCGGATTTCCGCGCCGTGTCAGGCGCCATGAACATCAGCCGCGAGAACGGCAAGCGGGTGCTGTCGATCGGCGTGTTCATCCGCGACCGCGACATGGGCAGCGTGGTCAAGGACATGCAGGCGCGGGTGCAGTCCGGCGTGCAGTTGCCGGAGGGCTACAACCTGACCTGGTCGGGCGAGTTCGAGAACCAGGAACGGGCGATGGCGCGGCTGTCATGGGTGGTGCCGTTGTCCATCCTGCTGATCTACATCCTTCTGTTCGATGCCTTCAAGTCGGTGAAAAGTGCTTTCCTCATCATTTCCAACATCCCGTTCGCGCTGATCGGCGGCATCGTCGCGCTCTACCTGACCGGCATCCCGCTCTCGGTGTCGGCGGCGATCGGCTTTATCGCGCTGTTCGGGCAGGCGGTGCTGAACGGGGTGGTAATGGTGACCCACTACAACCACCTCAAGAACGCCGGCATGCCGGCCGAGCAGGCGGTGCTGCAAGGCTCCCTGGTGCGCCTGCGCACGGTGCTGATGACAGCGCTCTTGGCCATGCTGGGCCTCTTGCCGATGGCGCTGTCGCACGATATCGGCGCGGAAACCCAGCGCCCGCTGGCGATCGTGGTGATCGGCGGCCTGATCTCGGCTACCATCCTGACCCTGATCGTGCTGCCGACCTTGTACGTGGTGTTCAACTCGCCGCGCGGCAAGGGCGCGTAGCGAGTCATGACTGAATCGATGTTCAAATCAGCTGCTGCCACGTGCTGGGCGCTGCTGTTTTTTGCGAGTGCGGGGGCTCATGGCGCAGACAACGCACGCTTGCCGGACGATGCTGCGCTGCATGAGGAGGCCGCTGGCGCGAAGCCGCTCAAGTTCACGGCGGGGTATTACCAGTACAGCTCGCTGGCAGGGCAGGACGTCAATCTACGTTATCGCAGCGGAGACGCCTCGTTCTGGTTCGGCGCCTACCATGACCGTGAATTCGGCAGCCAGAGCCGCGCCGGTCTGGAGGGCGCATTCAAACCGGTTTCAAACCTCGGCCTTTCGCTGCAACCCTCGCTGCAAGTGGCCTCGCACGGTTTCGTGGGCGGCAGTCTGACCGCGGAAATCGGTGAGCCCTGGTTTGTGCTGGCGGGCTGGGGACGCACCAACCTCAAGCCCTATTTCAACCTCAATTTCGATCCTAACGATGCGATTTCCCTGGCCTTTGGCAGGCGCGAGGAAAACGGCCGCACGTTCTACCTCATGGCCGTTGCCGATGATCGTCTCCACACCGGCCAGAAACATCTCCACTTCGTGTCGCGCCTGCCCATGGGGCACGGCGAGCGTTTGACCGTGGACGTTCTGCACAAAATCGGAGAAGGCGACGCGGGACCGGTCAATGCCTGGGGTGCCAGTGTGGCTTATGACTGGAAGGACTGGTTTGTGCGCCTGGCAAGCGATCCCAGGCAGAATTTCAGCGCCACCAACGCCATGCGGCTGAGTGTCGGTACGCGCTTCTGAAGCGGCGAGTTGTCGTTCGGCCCCAGCCATGAAAATGGGGGATAATTCGATTCCCTTCCCCTGGGACTTCTGAAATGCGAATACTGGTTGTCGAGGACGACGCGCTGTTGGCGGATAGTCTGGTCGCATCCCTGAAGCAGGCCGGTTACGGCGTGGATTGTGCCAGCAACGGCCTGGATGCGGATTACATGCTGTCGCAACACGATTACGACCTGACCGTGCTCGATCTCGGCCTGCCGGGTATGGATGGCTTTCAGGTGTTGAAGCGTTTGCGCGAGCGCAAGCCGCTGGCTCCGGTGCTTATCCTTACCGCGCGCGATGCGCTGGAAGACCGGGTCAAGGGCCTCGATCTGGGGGCGGACGACTACATGTCCAAACCGTTCGAGCTGCCCGAGCTGGAGGCCCGCATCCGCGCCCTGTTGCGCCGTTCCAGCTGGGGTGGCAACGAACTGATCCGTTTCGGCGGGTTGTCGTTCGACGCTGCCGGCCGCAGGGTGTTTTGCGGCGAACGTCCGCTCGAATTGCCGGCGCGCGAGCTGGGGATTTTTGAGCTGCTGCTGCAACGGGCAGGCAAGGTGGTGAGCAAGGAACAGTTGCTGGAGTCCCTTTACGGGTGGGAGGCGGAAACCGGCGACAACGCGATCGAGGTCTATATCCACCGCTTGCGCAAAAAATTGGAAGGCAGCGGCGTCACCATCGCCACGGTACGCGGCCTGGGTTATCTGATGGATGCGACGGCGGAGTGATATTTCGCCCCAATTCCCTGCGTCACAAGCTGCTGCTATGGCTGCTGGGGCCGCTGCTGTCGCTGTGGCTGGTGGGGGCGGTGGTAGCGTATTTCATGGCGATCAATTTCACCCATGTCGCCTACGATCGCGCCCTGTTCGATTCCACGCGCTCGCTGGCGGAACAGGTCAGGGTGATCGACGACCAGGCGGTGGTGGAACTTCCGCGTAGCGCGCTGCAAATCCTGCTTTCCGACCAGAATGACAAGGTTTACTACCAGGTGAGGGGCCGCAGGGGGCAATTCATCAGCGGCGAGTCCGGCCTTTCGCGTCCGCCCGCCACAGGCAGGGTCGGCGTTCCGATTTTGCACGACGGGGAACTGCGCGGGGAAAAATTGCGCATCGCCTCGCTTTACGTCATCCCGGTCGGTGAGCTCACGGGCCGGACCGTGCTGGTGCAGGTGGCGGAAACCCTCAACAAGCGCCATATCCTGGCAAACGAAATCCTGGCCGGGATGTTGGCGCCCCAGTTGGCGCTGATCCTGTTCGCCGCGCTCATCGTGTGGTTCGGCGTGGGGCGGGGGCTGGCGCCGCTGAACCAGGTGCGGCACGAAATCGCCGGCCGTTCCCATCGCGACCTCGGGCCTTTGCCGGTGTCGGATGCGCCCGAGGAAGTACAAACCCTGGTACACGCCATCAACGAGCTGATGGGGCGCCTCGATCAAGCCCTGGGGGTGCAGCAGCGTTTCATCGCCGATGCGGCGCACCAGTTGCGGACTCCGCTGGCCGGCCTCAAGGCGCAAACCGACCTGGCCTTGCGCCAAACCGATCCCGAACAGCACCGCCATGCTCTGGAGCAGCTCTCCAGCGGTGTTGGACGCACGGTGCGCCTGGTCAACCAGATGTTGGCGCTGGCCAGAGTGGAACCCGGTGCGGACAAGATGCTCGAACTGAAGCCGCTCGATCTTGGCGCACTGGCTCGTGAAATCACCATGGAGTGGGTGCCGCATGCGATGAAGCGGGGCATGGATCTCGGATTTGAAGGTGCCGACGGTGCGGTGCCGATACAGGGCGATGCGTTACGCCTCAAGATGCTGCTCGACAACCTGCTCGACAATGCCTTGCGTTATGCGCCCGCGCAGGGACGGGTCACCGTCAGGGCCTCGCGTGGAGACAGTGGTGCCGTGCTGACTGTGGAAGACAACGGTCCCGGCATTCCTCCCGAGGAAAGGGACAAGGTGTTTCAGCGCTTCTACCGTGTGTTGGGCAACATGGAGGAAGGTAGCGGCCTGGGCCTGGCGATTGTGCGGGAAGTGGCACATCTGCATTCTGCCCTGGTGGAGATCGGCGAGCTGGAAGAAGGGGCGGGGGTCCAGGTAAAAGTGGTGTTTCCATGAGGCATGGCGGGTTGTATCCGGCTTGATACAAACCCGACAATTTTCTGATACGCGAAGGGGCGAAGATCGCTTCCATGACAAGACAAACCCGGGGGTCTTACGGCGCGTTTGGCGACAGCGCCAGCAGCAATGCGAGCAGCACGCTCTTTGTGGCGGACTGATCGGCAGGCAGTGGGCGGCCCAGGCGGGCCGCCCGTTTCGGTCAAGGCGAGGCAAGCCACTCGAATTGGTTAGAGCTACACACTATTAGCCTCCCTTGCCAATCCACATCACTAAGAGCGCAACGATTCCTAATAGGCAACCAATAAACGAAATACCACCAAGGAGGCAAAGCTGTCCCGCGCAATTACGGCATACCTTACCCGAAAAGGGATAAAGGAAAAGCAGCATAAGCGGCAAGCGAAGAAATGCAGGCACATCACCGGTCAACGTCGATTCTTTCCCGCAATTTTGGCAGGTGAACTTTTCCATGGCTCTAACGTGGGACATGCACCGAAAAAGGTAAATGTTTCCATTCTATGGTAAACATTCATACCTGCGCGTTGCTAAGTCCTGAGTTTCCCCGCTGGTCCCTATAATCGTATATGCCGGATGCGGTTCGGTTACTCGTGAACCATCAGCGATTCCCGGCCCAGTTCGATAAAGCTGTAGGTTTCGAAAGCCGAAGTGATCGTGGGCAGAGCGTCTCGGATCAACTTTTCAAGTTCGGCATTGCCAATGTTCCCCGTGGCAACAAGAAGCAGTTTCGCGGGGCGCCCGTTAAGCAGGAATGACTGAACGAAATCATCGTCCTTGGTGACGACAATTCGTTCTTCCTGCTCGGCAAAATCAAGAATTGCGCTATCCGCGGTGTGGTTGCGCTGAGGCAAATCGAGCGTGTGTTTTGCGTCATGGCCTGCGGCGGCCAGCCACGAGCAGAAACGCCTTGGTAACTGGGCGTCGATGAGGAATTTCATGCAGCCAGGCGTTCAAACTGCTTTACATGTGCAAGCCGCGCCGCATAGCTCAGGACGGCGAGGATGTCTTCTCTTTCCAGATCTTCGTAATCGGCAAGAATTTCCTCGATGGTCATGCCGCCGGCAAGCCATTCAAGCACGGTTTCGACCGGGTAGCGCAAGCCCCGGACGCATGGCTTGCCGTGGCAGATGGCAGGGTCGATGGTGATGCGGTCAAGACATTGTTGTCCCATGGCGGTTTCCTTGGCTGTTTCGGCATTCTACTACCCTGCGTTGCTAAATCCCCAGTTCCCCCCACATCTCGTCCACCCTGCGCTTCACCGCTTCGTCCATCACGATCGGCCGGCCCCATTCGCGGCTGGTTTCGCCCGGCCACTTGTTGGTGGCGTCCATGCCCATTTTCGAGCCCAGGCCCGAGACCGGGCTGGCGAAGTCGAGGTAATCGATGGGGGTGTTTTCGATCAAAAGCGTGTCGCGCGCCGGGTCGACGCGGGTGGTCATGGCCCAGATCACTTCCTTCCAGTCGCGGATGTTGACGTCCTCGTCGGTGACGATAATGAATTTGGTGTACATGAACTGGCGCAGGAAGCTCCACACCCCGAACAGCACGCGCTTGGCATGGCCGGGATACTGCTTCTTGATGCTCACCACGGCGAGGCGGTAGGAACAGCCTTCCGGCGGCAGGTAGAAATCGGTGATTTCCGGGTACTGCTTCTGCAGCAGCGGCACGAACACCTCGTTCAGCGCCACCCCGAGGATGGCCGGCTCGTCCGGCGGCTTGCCGGTGTAAGTGCTGTGGTAGATGGGGTTGCGGCGCATGGTGATGCGCTCGATGGTGAACACCGGAAACTCGGCCACCTCGTTGTAATAGCCGGTGTGGTCGCCGTATGGCCCTTCCGGCGCCATCTCGCCGGGATGGATCACGCCTTCGAGCACGATTTCGGCCGAAGCGGGCACTTGCAGATCGTTGCCCAGGCATTTCACCAGCTCGGTTTTGGAGCCGCGCAGCAGGCCGGCGAACTGGTATTCGGAGAGGGAATCCGGCACCGGCGTCACCGCGCCCAGGATGGTGGCCGGGTCCGCGCCGAGCGCGACGGCGACGGGGAAGGGCTGCCCCGGATGGGCTTCCTGGAAGTCGCGCAGATCCAGCGCGCCGCCGCGATGGGCGAGCCAGCGCATGATGACCTTGTTGGGCGCGATCACCTGCTGGCGGTAGATGCCGAGGTTCTGGCGCTTCTTGTACGGCCCCCGGGTGATGACCAGGCCCCAGGTGATGAGCGGCGCCACGTCGCCCGGCCAGCAGGTCTGGATCGGGAGTTTGGTGAGATCGACATCTTTGCCTTCCCACACCACATCCTGGCACGGTGCGCTGGAAAGCTCTTTCGGCGCCATGTTGAGCACCTGCCTGAAGATCGGCAGCTTGTCCCAGGCATCCTTGAGGCCCTTGGGCGGCTCGGGTTCCTTGAGGAAGGCCAGCAGCTTGCCCACTTCGCGCAGCGCCTCGACCGAGTCCTCGCCCATGCCCATGGCGACCCGCTTGGGCGTGCCGAACAGGTTGGCGAGCACCGGGATGGTGTGGCCCCTGGGATTCTCGAACAGCAGTGCCGGGCCTTGCGCGCGCAGCACGCGGTCGCAGATTTCGGTCATTTCGAGGAAGGGGTCGACCTCGGCGCTGATGCGTTTCAGTTCCCCCCGCTGTTCCAGTTGCGCGATGAAGTCGCGCAGGTCGTGGTATTTCATCGGGTGGTGCTTTCGAATGGAGGAAGTTGGCGCAAGAGCGCTATAAGTTCTGGAATGTCGCGGCTTGCGGCAAACCAGATTTCATTCACATCCACAGTATCGTAGGCATGAATCAGAATGTCGCGCATACCAGCCATCTTTCGCCAGGGAATGCCGGGATGGGTGATCTTGAATTCCGGGGAAACCCGTTTTGTTGCTTCGCCGACAATTTCAAACTGGCGAATTACGGCAGACTGTGTTTTCAGGTCGCGGTGAAATGTGTCCTGATCAACGCCTTCGAGAAAAGACAGAATAAGCTCGGAGGCTTTCAGGATGTCATCCAGGTGAGCGGCATCACGCTGCGGCATGGATGACCTCGGCTGATTCCAGAATGGCGCGCCGGCGAATTTGATTGCGGCTTTGCTCGACAGCATTGCGGGTCAGCAAATCAACCTTGCGCCCCAGCATTGCGGCCAGTTCGTCGCGCATCTCGACATGGTCGAACAGGCTCCAGCTTGCATCTGGCGAAAAAGTCACCAGCACGTCAACGTCACTGTCGGGGCGGAAATCATCGCGCAGCACCGAGCCGAACAGGGCGAATTCGGTAATTTTCCACTGGTGGCAGAAGCGGGAAAGCTGGTCTTGAGGCAGGGAGATTTTCGGCTGGGGCATATGGATTTCCTGACTTGGCTAAGGGAAATATTCTACGCCGGATTCACTTCCTTGCCGTCATTGAGGCGCAGCCAGCCCTTGACGATGCGGTAGATCACCCAGATTGCATCGGCCGCCAGGATGAACCAGCCGATGATCAGGATGAAGGTAATGGCGCCGATCACGCCCCACAGCAGGCCGAACCAGAAAGTGCGCATCTGCCAGCGGAAGTGGGATTCCAGCCAGGTGCCGCGGATGTCGTCGATTTTCACGTAATTGATGACGATGGCGACGATGGCGGTGATGCCGACGAAAAAGGAGACCGCCTGCAGGGCATAGACCACGGTGGCGAGGGTCTTGGCGGATTCGAGATCGGGGGTGGAGTCTGTCATGTCATTCCTGGAGCTAATCGGTTTTCAGGCCAGGCAAGCATTGGCGGGGTCTTGATTTTGCCGCATTTCAGCCATGACGGATAGGCTTGGCTATCATCCCTTGATGCAGACGAGCGGCTTCAGCTTCGCCACCTTGCGCGCCAGCCCGGCGTGCTCGGAAGCTTCCACCACCGCGCTCACGTCCTTGTAGGCGCCCGGCGCCTCTTCCGCCACGCCGCGCAGCGACGGGCTGCGGATCAGGATGCCCCGGCTGCCCAGTTCATGCACCAAATCCTTGCCATGCCATTGCCTGCTCGCCTGGGTGCGGCTCATGGCGCGCCCGGCGCCGTGGCAGGCCGATCCGAAGGAACGCGCCATGCCTCCAGCGGTGCCGACCAGGATGTAGGACGCCGTGCCCATGCTGCCGCCGATCAGAACCGGTTGGCCGCTGTCGCGCAAATCGCGGGGCAGCGCCTCGTGGCCGGGTCCGAAGGCGCGCGTCGCGCCCTTGCGGTGGACGAACAAACGGCGCGGCTGGCCGTCGATCATATGTTGTTCCTGCTTGCAGATGTTGTGCGACACGTCGTAGAGCAGCGGCAGGTGCGCGCCGGGCAGGATTTCGGCGAACACCTCGCGCGCCAGGTGGGCGATCACCTGGCGGTTGGCCAGCGCGCAGTTGACGGCGGCGCGCATGGCGCCGAGATAATCCCGCCCCAGCGGCGAATCGAGCGGGGCGCAGGCGAGTTCGCGGTCGGGCAGTTCGATGCCGTAACCCGCCGCCGCGATGACCATCTTTTTCAGATATTCCGTGCCGATCTGGTGCCCCAGTCCGCGCGAGCCGCAGTGGATGCTGAGCACGACTTCGCCGCAGCGCAGCCCGAAACGCTCGGCGGCGGCGCTGTCGAAAATCTCGACGATTTCCTGCAATTCCAGGTAATGGTTGCCGGAGCCCAGCGTGCCGACTTCGTCGCGCTGGCGCTGCTTGGCCATGTCGGAAACCTTGTCCGGTTCGGCGCCCTTCATGCAGCCGTATTCCTCGATGCGCTCCAGGTCGGCCGCGCTGCCGTAACCGCGTTCGACCGCCCAGCGCGCGCCGCCTTTGAGCATCGCGTCCATTTCGCCGGCATTCAGGTGCAGCCGCCCGGTGCTGCCCACGCCGGCCGGAATGCGGGCGAACAGGCGATCGGCCAGTTTCTGCTTGAGTGGGGCGATGTCGGTCGCTTTGAGCCCGGTCAGCAGTGTGCGCACCCCGCAGGAAATGTCGAAGCCCACGCCGCCGGCGGAAATCACGCCGCCCTGCTCGGGGTCGAAAGCCGCCACGCCGCCGATGGGGAAGCCGTAACCCCAGTGCGCGTCGGGCATGGCATAGGCGGCCTGGACGATGCCCGGCAGGGTGGCGACGTTGGTGATCTGCTGGTACACCTTGTCGTCCATGGCGCGTAGCAGCGTCGCATCGGCGTAGATCACCGCCGGCACGCGCATGCGTCCGAATGGCGCGATGCGCCAGCTATAGTCATCGAGACGTTCGAATTGGGCCAGGTTCATACATCCACCACGCATTGGGCTTGCCACAAGCCGTCATCATTTTGGGATACCTTCAGCTCGGTATAGGTGGCGCCCTTGATTTCCACCGTTGGCTGGTGCTTCGCCGCATTGACCTTTTCCCCCCAGGCGGTGGCGCGCAGATGGTTTTCTTTCAGGCGCACCTCGAAGCGGCTGAACAGCATGTTGCGGGTCGCCATTTCGAAAATCAGGCGGTTCAGCCAGTCGGCCAGCAGCAGTTCGAGGTCCGGCGCCTCGCACCAGATTTCCACCGCATCAAGCGGCGCCACCCGTGCCGGATCGGTCACCACGGCGCTCATGGCCAGCGCTGCCTGCTCGAAGGCCGCTTCCGGTGTCGGCCCGAAACCGCGCACGCCGATGTCGGCCTGGTGCGGGAAGTGCTCCCAGTAAGCGTCGTTGGACATCTCTTGTTAAATCCGAATATCCATTACGCTGCTGGCAGCCTAATTATCCTTGCGTTCCAGCGCGATGCCGACCAGTTCCACAACAACGCCAAGCGCAAGCAACAGCGCGCCCTGCCATACTTCAGGCGCGAGCAGCATCAGAATGGCGCCCAGTATCACCATGATCATTGCGCCGGCGCGCCGGATGCGTGGATTCCTTATCATTTTGCGCCCTCCCTTTCTGTTGCTTCGATAAATGGCCGCTATGGCCATCCTAGCGGATGCGGAACGACATGTGACACGCCACGCAGCTGGAGGTGAGCTGCTGCAGCGCGGCCATGGATTTGGCCTGGTCGCCGCTCTTGGCCACCTTGGCGAATTCGCTCGCGGCATCGTGCATGTTCCAGCCCATCTGGCGCATGGTGTCCGGCATGAAGCGGCCCGGTCCCTGGCCGCGCGCCATGTAGGCGTGTTTGCCCATGGTGCTTTGGCCCATGCGCTTCTCGGCGGTTTCGCCAGCTGCGGCGAGCTTGTTTTCGGCCAGGTAGCCGATGATTTCATTGAGAGCCACCAGATGATCCTGCATGTCGATGCGCATCAGGTTGCGCGGCAGATCCGGCATGTTGACCAGTTGGCGCTGGTCCTGTGGCGGGGCGGGCGGTTGTGCCTGGACAAGCGTGGCAGGCAGCAACAGGGAAAGAATCAACATTGTGT
This sequence comes from Sulfuricellaceae bacterium, assembly GCA_031426915.1. Taxonomy (GTDB): domain Bacteria; phylum Pseudomonadota; class Gammaproteobacteria; order Burkholderiales; family Sulfuricellaceae; genus Sulfurimicrobium. Next base: position 22,053 of record JASJPB010000020.1, read on the forward strand.
GGCGCATGGCAACTCCTCTTAGGTATGAGTATTCAGGCTGGCGAGAGACTGCCGCAGCACGCTGATGGCGGATTTCAGGAACAGCGCCGCGATGATGCCGCCCACGATGATGTCAGGCCAGCGAGACTGACTGAAGATTACCGCAACTCCAGCCAGGATGACGCCCGTGTTGGCGAACAGGTCGTTGCGCGAGCACAGCCATACCGAGCTCATGTTGAGGTTGTCGGCACGGTGGCGGTAGAGCAGCAGGAAGCACCAGGTGTTGGCGGCCAGCGCCAGCAGGCCGATCAGGCCGATGGTTTCGCCGTGCGGCAGAATGGGATGCAGGGTCTTGTATATCGCTTCTGCCGCCACGCCCAGCCCGAAGGCCAGCATGAACAGGCCCTTGAGCAAGGCGGCGCGGGCCTGCCAGCTTTCGTCCCGGGTCAGTACATAGAGGCTGAAGCCATATACCAGCGCATCGCCCAGCATGTCGGAAGCGTCCGCCAGCAACGAGGTGGAGTGGGCGGCCAGGCCGGCCAGGGTTTCCACCACGAACATGACGGCGTTGACCGCCAGCACGATTTTCAGCACGCGGCCGTGATTGGCGCGCATGGCGTCGAGCGTGCAGGATTTGTTTTCGCAGCAGCCGGCCATGGCGGGCCTCAGAAGTAAGTGCGGAGGGAGAACGAAGTTGCCTGCCAGTAGTTTAGCAGGATGCCGCCAAAGATCGCGGCGCCGAACCAGTTGTTGTGGATGAAGGCCTTGAAGCATTTGTCCCGCTCCCGGCCCCGGATCAGGGTGTAGTGGTAGACGGCCACGCCCAGCGCCACGCTCAGACCAAGGTAGTAGAACAGGCCGAGCTTCAGCCAGGCGCCGATGCCGGCGAGAATGGCCAGGGTTGCGGCGTAACAGATCAGGATCGCCAATACGTCATAGCGGCCGAAGGTGATGGCGGAAGTGCGGATGCCGATCTTGAGGTCGTCTTCCCGGTCCACCATGGCGTATTCGGTGTCATAGGCGACCGCCCAGAATATGTTGGCCAGCAGCATGAGCCAGGCGATAAGCGGCACATGCCCGGTTTGCGCGGCGAAGCTCATGGGAATGCCGAAACCGAAGGCGATGCCCAGATAAGCCTGGGGGATGGCGAAAAAACGCTTGGTGAAGGGGTAGCTGGCGGCGAGAAACAGCGCGGCGAAGGACAGCATGATGGTGAGTTTGTTGAGGCGCAGAATGAGCAGAAAGGCGCAGATCGACAGCGCCGCGAACAGGGCCAGCGCTTCCTTCTTGCTCACCAGTCCGGCGGCCATGGGACGGTTCCGGGTGCGTTCCACCTGTGGATCGAAGTCGCGGTCGGCGTAATCGTTGATGACGCAGCCGGCGGAGCGCATCAGCACCGTGCCGAGCAGGAAAATCCACACCACGATCCAGTTGGGCTGCCCGGCGGATGAAATCCATAGCGCCCACAGCGTGGGCCAGGCCAGCAGCAGGATGCCGATCGGCTTGTCGAGCCGCATCAGGCGTTCGTAGAGATCGAGTCGTTGTGCTAGCTGCATGTTGCTGTACTGAAATTCCTCAACTGAATATTGCGGGATGGGTGTTCCCTGCATGAGGGAGAGAATTTTATGCCCCGGATTTTAGCAGTAGAAGCACGGCGGCGCTCGTTTCTCTCTATCTTCAAACCCCATTTACGAATGTTTCACGGTTGTGATGCCGTATAGTACAGATCAGGGGCATATCGATGGGTTTTTGCCTGTGACCAACAGGATTATGTTACGTTTGAAAGCACGGGCATTCACGCTGTTTCTGCAGTCAATCATGGAGGACATCATGCAACCATCACTAAATATCACGGCGCCCTTGACTGCAAATGGACGCCTGCAAAACCTGAGCGACTGGAACGAGGAGGTCGCCGCCTTTCTGGCCGCTTCAGATGGGCTGGCCCTGACGCCTGAACACTGGGAAGTCATCCGCCTGATGCGTGAGTACTACCAGACCTATAACATCACACCGATCAGAAAATTACTCAAGGCGGAAATTTCCGAGAAGCTGGGCGCGGAAAAAGCGACTGATGCCTGGCTGGAAAAACTTTTCCCGCAGGGTGTCTTGATACAGGGATCCAAAATAGCCGGATTGCCGGTTCCCATGCTGGATGCCGAGGTGGAGGAAATGCATGCGACAGGGGTCAAAAAGGAAAGCCGGCCTGCTATCGAGCCTTCATACTTCGTGAACAATTTCTACTTTGCAGGCAGAACCTACCTGGTTAATCCCAAGGGCAATCTGGTGAATCCGGGAGAATGGAACGAGCATCTTGCGGAGTTCCTTGCGCGCAAGGAAGGCATCAGCCTGACCGAGGATCACTGGCAAGTCATCGATTTTCTGCGCAAGTTCTTCTTCCAGTATGGCATCACCCCCATGGTGCGACTGCTGATGAAACACATGCGCCAGGAGTTGGGAGAAGAACGCAGCAGCCATGATTATCTCTACAGGCTTTTTCCAAAAGGGCCGTCGCGCCAGGGTTCGCGTATCGCCGGACTGCCCGAGCCGCAGGGTTGCGTGGACGATTAACCTGGGGTGCCATATGGCATTGTTGCAGGTTGTTACAGGCCCAGAATGCCGGGCAGAAACACTTCCGTGACCAGGATCGGCCGGTGCTGCAGGATGAACACCGAGCGCCGCGCCCACAGGTGTGGTGGGCGCTCGGGCAGGATGCGGCAGGCACGGCGGTAGAGCTCGTGGCGGCGGTTGAGTTTCTTGAATTGCAAGGGTTCGCGCCGCACTCTCGGGTTGGTGAACAGCGCCGCGCCCAGCGGCTTGTTGCCCAGCCTGCTCAATGCCTGCCACGGCCCGCGCAGACCGGCGCGGGGAATCACGCTATGGGCAAAAACCACTGGCGTCTCGCCGCAGTACAGGTGCACTTCGCGCAGCAGCGCCAGCTGGCGCGGATCGAGGCCGACGCAGGCCGCCTCGTCGCGCACCGGTTTGCCCCTGACAAGGCGCAAGCCGCGCACGCTGAACACACTGCAACGCGCCCGGATGCGGTGTGTGAGCGAACCCCGGTCCGCCAGCCAGTGACGGTATGGGCAGTGCGCGGCGGGCGGGCGGGGTTGCCAGTGCAGGGGCAAAAAACGCATGGAGGTGGGCGGTCCGGTCTGTTGTTCTGAATCAAGCGAAAATTCTAGCAGCATTCAATCCAAATTGCCCATTAGCCCTTGTAGGGGCGGCTTTAGCCGCCCATGGGCGAACCCCCGGCCAAATCACCCGGGGACAAGTGAATTCGCCCCTACGGCGCATCGTTTTGGAATGGATGATCTGGGTTCAAGCGGTGTTACTCCATTTCCTGTTCCAGCGTAAAGCTCGCCCCCGCGTCCTGGCCCAGCACCCGCACCAGATAGGGCATGATGTCCTCCAGCGTCTTGTATAGCGTCCACGGCGGGTTGATGATGAACATGCCGCTGCCGTGCATGCCGAAGCCGTCGATGGTGGGCGCGTGCACGCTCAGAGCGACATGCAGCCAGCTTTTCACCGGCAGGCGCTTGAGTTTGTCCGGCATTTGCCGCGCTTCCACCCTGGCCAGTTGCGGATACCAGATGGCATAAGTACCGCCGGCAAAGCGCGTCAGGCCATCCTTCAAGGCCGCGATCACGTGCTGGTAGTCGTCGCGCATTTCATAGGAGGGATCGATCAACACCAGCGCGCGCCGCGAAGGCGGGGGCAGCAGCGCCTTGAGCGCGTCGAAACCGTTGGTACTAGATACGCTCACGCGCCGGGACTGGTCGCTGAAATTTTCCTGCAGGATGCGGCTGTCGCTGCTGTGCAGTTCGAACAGGCGCAGGCGGTCCTGCGGACGCATGGTCTTGAAAGCCAGCCAGGGCGAACCGGGATAAAAGCGCAGCACGCCGTCCGGGTTGACCCCATGCACCAGCTCCAAGTACTCGGCCAGCGCCTGAGGCAAATCCTTGCGCGCCCACAGCCTGCCGATGCCGCTGTCGAATTCCTTCAATTTGGTCGCATAGCCCGTGTCCAGTGCATAAAGGCCCGCCCCGGCATGGGTGTCGATGACCCAGAACGGTTTCTCCTTCTGCCCCAGGTAGCGGGTCAACTGGATCAGCAGTAGATGTTTCAGTACATCGGCGTGGTTGCCTGCATGAAAGGCGTGGCGGTAGCTCAGCATGGGGAAAGTCCGGGTGGCAAGGTGGGGATTGTATGCGAGAGGGGGTGGGTTGGAGAAGCGATGCAGGTTTTACGTTGATTGCTTTGCTAACGATAGCGTTTTCCGCAGTTACGATTAGTTTGGAGGAGTATTTTGTGTTGTAGTCGTAAAATTCTATTGTCTGTCATCGAAATTGGCCTGGAAATGCAATACAAGATTTGGTCAAATGTCATCCACCAAAACCAACCTAATTGCATAATTTAATGAGGAATTAGAAAAGTGCGAAGAAAATGCCCTATATGTAGGGAAATTGTTGGATTCAATAAATTTCATCTTGCCATGATCGCTCGCGATCAGAATGATAATTGGAATTCTATCCCGCTTATCTGCCAACATTGCCATACGGCTATCTATACCCCGCCAAGTGGATTTCTCAAAAAAATTCAAGTTGGAATATTTCTGGTTTATGCAGTGTTTTTATTGTCATGGGTCAGCTTCCAGTTTATGGCTACGGATGAATGGCATGTTTCCTGGGTCGACATGCTGATAATGCCAAGTATTTATCTGGCATCCCATTTTGGAGTCATATTTTTTACATATTACTTGACTGATTGGATAGCGAGTAGGGCGCAATAACCAACGGGCATTGCGCCGAAGGATTTTAAATCCGGCGCAATGCGCTTCGCTTATTGACGCCCTACAACCACTTTACGCATCGACGCAAATAAGCCGGCGTACCACCGGAGTTCAGGCGAAAACCACGCTTGTCTGGTCGCTACCATGTGGCGGCGGAAAGCGTCATGGACTTGTTATCTCGTCGCCAGATGACTTCATTTTGATGCACGGCGAGCCACCAGGTTTGCATCGTCGGGTGCGGCTTGGATTTTGAGAAAGCCTGTGGCGTCAGTAGCGCGATACACCATGTGGGATACGGGGCGCGGACGGATTGATAAACAATGGCGCCGATATTTGCCTCTCGTGCCGCTTGGGCAAAGGCCTGGGTGGCGCGGTAGTCGGTCGGGTGCAACCATGCTTCTTCATCCGCGCTAAATGGTGGTTTTCGAAGATCGGCGGCAAGTGTGTGGATATCGGCACGGAAAGCGGTATGCGCGACGGGTTCGAGTTTTTCCAGGTCGACCGCATCCCGCAGAAATTTCCAGCGCCAGTAGCCTAGTTCGGCGCAGGCGGTGCGTTCCGACTCCGCGCCGTAGAACACGCCGGGGTCGGTGGCCGAACGGAAACGGGAACCGCCACGCAACGGGTCGTAGCGAAACGGTGTGGCGAGAAGATAATCGAGTGCCTCGGCGCCGGCCGGTTGGGCTGGCTTGCTGTGCTCCAGCAGAGTTTCGAGCAGATCCTGCTCGTCCTGGCTGTCGACGATTTTCATGGTGGAAGCGGTGTGCTGCGCTTCCACGATGCGCCAGGCTGATCCTTGCCAGTCGCGGGCCTCAGACGAGACCGCGAGAGGCGTCCAGATATTGAACGACACGTACCAGTCCTTCCGTGTTGCGGATGAGTTCAATTGGCCGGCCGTTCAGGCCCCGGTTTTCGCTATTGAGCCACTTGCGCGCGGTGGTCTCGTCGCCCACGATGGAGTCGAGCGAGCGGAATGCGCGCACGAACAACAGTGCAAATTCCCATTCCTTGCGTTTTTGATCTAGCCGGTATTCGCCACTATACAATCGGGTAATCGTTGCCGGGCTGATACCCAGCACCTTGGCAAGCAGGGATCGCGAAACGTCCATACGCTCGGCGGCACGGGCGATGGCCTTGCTTAGCACAGCTGCGGCCTCCGGCTTGCTGGGGGCCTGTTGAGCGATGGCGGGCATGATGAATCTCCTTTTCCAGAGAAATAATACCATACAGAATTTTCTATGGAAATATCGGCCGATGGGGGCAGAGTCGATAGTCCGCGCAGGTAATAACCAACAGGCATTGCGCGAACCTTCGCGCCCTTTGCGGTGGAATGCAATTTATAGCATCAAACGCGCCTCAATGCCTCCCCCGCAGCGGGGCAGCAACTCCAGCTTCCATCCGTTGCTTTCCGCCAGTTGGCGGGCAATGGCCAGTCCCAGGCCGCTGCCTCCGGTGGCGGCGCTGCGCGAGGATTCCATGCGGTAGAAAGGCTGGAATACGGTTTCGCGCAGGTCTTCCGGAATGCCTGGGCCGCGATCCAGCACGCTGACGCGGATGCTTCCTTCCCGCGTCTGTTCCCATTCGATGGTGACAGGCTTCCCGTTCCCATAGCGGATGGCGTTGTCGAGCAGGTTGGACAGAATGCGCCGCAGCGCCAGCGGGGCGGTATTGACCTCGCCAGGAGACATATCGGGCCCGCACGCCACGGTCGCGCCGCCGTGACGCGCCTCCTCCGCCAGTTCCCCGATCAGCGCATTCAGGTCCACCGGCTGTTTTTCCTCATATCCCAAACCACGGCTCAGGTCGAGAAAGGTGCCGATCAAGAGGTTCATCTGTTCCAGATCGCGCTCCATGCGCTCGACCAGTTTTGGGTCGGAAGTCTCGGAAAGCATTTCCAGCGCCAGGCGCATGCGCGCCAGGGGCGTGCGCAGATCGTGGGATATGCCCGCCAGCAGGGTGGTGCGGTTGGCCAGCAAATCGCGCACCTGGCGCGCCATGAGATTGAAGTTCCGCGCCACGGCTGCCAGTTCTTGCGGCCCGGATTCGGGCAGCAATTCCGGCGTCTCTCCCTTGCCTACACGGGCCGTGGCCAGCGACAGGCGGGCCAGCGGCAGCGTGATGCGCCGCGCCAGCACCAGCGATGTCGCCAGCGCCACCAGTATGCCCGCGCCCAGCACCAGCAACAGCGCCAGGAAGGGCTGGGCGCCGATGCGGCTTTTGGGAAAACCGATGCGGATGGCTTGCCCTCCTACGCTGACTTCGGTCCAGAACCAGGGCTCGTTCCATTCGCTGACCACGACCCTTACCGGTTTGCCGGCGCGTTTTTCCAGCGCGGCTTCCAGCCAGCGCTGGTAGGGTCCGAAACGTGCGCTCGGAACCAGCGGGGAGCGTGCCTCGAATAGCCACAGGCCGTGGTTTCTGGCCAGTTCCTGTTCGAAATCGGGACGGGTTTCCGGCGGCAGCTCGACCCAGGTCTGGGCGGAGAGCACGATCAGTTCCGCCAAATCGTCAGCGGAGCGTTCGGCAAGGGGGAACAGCACGAAATACACCACCGCCGCCAGCGTGAGCGCCTGAAACAGGATGAAGGCCAGCGATACCGTCATCGCGCTGCGGCCGAACAGAGTGGTGGGACGAAGGATTATGTTGTCGCTCCCTGGGGCGCGAACAAATACCCTTCGCCGCGCACGGTGCGAATGTACGCCGGCGCGGCGGGGTCGGTCTCGATCTTGCGCCGCAGGCGGGTGACGCGGACATCCATGCTGCGGTCGAACGGGTCGCGATCATAGCCCTTGATCAGTTCCATCAGCGCATCACGGCTCAGCACCCGGTTGGGATGCTCGACGAAAATGCGCAGCAGGCTGAAATCGCCGCTGGTCAGCGCGACTTCTTCGTTTCCGCGCATCAGGCGATGGATGTCGAGATCCAGTTGGAAGGGGCCGAAGCTGATCGACCCGGGCGGGGTTGCCTCCGTCGCTGCCTGATCCCCGCTGGCGCGGCGCAGCACGGCGCGTATCCGGGCCAGCAGTTCGCGCGGATTGAAGGGTTTGGCGAGATAATCATCCGCTCCCACCTCCAGCCCGATGATACGGTCGATGTCCTCGCCTCGCGCCGAGAGCATGATGATCGGCAATTTTGCGCCGCTGGCGCGCACCTTGCGCGCCAGCGCCAGGCCGTCCTCGCCGGGCAGCATCAGATCCAGCAGCAGCAGGTCCGCGCCTTGTTCCGCAAGCCGCTGTTCCATCTCCACGCCATCCGCGGCACAGATGACGGAAAAGCCGTGCCCGCTCAGATACTGTTCCAGCAGTTCGAGCAGGCCGGGGTCGTCGTCCACCATCAGGATGCGAGTCTTGTTCATGTTTTTTACTATACAGGACGGGACTTGCCGCCGACACAGCCGATGCGCTCCGGTAACACACTGTAACAATTCGACGCCTTGCGGAAATCCTTGAGCAACAGCCTGCCTTCATCATGGCCCCATCAGGAACGCGACCTGATCTTGGCAACACAAAATCTCAACCAGACAGGAATAGATGATGAACAGCAGAAATTTTCTTTATAACGCGGCGCTGGTTTTTGGGCTTGCCGCCAGCGGAACGACATTCGCGGACGATCCGATGCAGATGACCCAGCAGGAACGCGAGGCCTACCGCACCCAGAGACAGGCGGAAATGGCCGGCATGACGCCGGAGCAGCGCGCCCAGGCGCAGGGTTCGTATAGTCAGGCCGGCAGCGCCCAAAGGCAGGGTGAAATGGCGCGCGACGGTTCCGGATCGGGCGGAATGCATGGCGGAGGCCAGGGTGGCGGTCAAGGCGGCGGAAGAGGCCGCGGTCGCTGATTCCGGTTCGATATGGCGCGCCCCGTTTATCAATCCCTAGGAGCCTGTCGGACTTGAAGAATCGAAGCGAAAATTCGGCTGGGCGAGGACAGATTTTGCGAGCTTTCGCTTTACGGCGAAATGCCTGCTTACCCCATTTGCCGATTTTGCAGGTCAATAGTTGTTCTATTGACCAAAAAAGCGGTGAAATATGGACCGTCCTGACGGATTTGCAGCCGATTTCCTTTAAGTCCGTCAGGCTCCTAGCCCTTGGGCTGGGGCTGCTGGCGGCCACGGCAGCCCTAGCCCAGGATCTCGTGATCCCGGACCGGGCGCGCCTGCAGGCCATGGGCCGGGAGGAATACGCGGCCTATCGCGAACAGATACAAAACAGGGTCGACGGGATGGGCGCAGAGGAACGGAATCTGATGCTGGGTCCCAGCATCAACAGCCAGCGCCAGATGGAAAACCGCGATGCCGCCGCAGGCTATGGGCAAGGTTATGGCTCGCGCAATCGCCAGGGCGGTGGCCAGGGTGGCGGTTATGGCCGGGGCGGCGGGCGCGGCCGTTGAACTGCCGTTTTCAGAGGCGGCGTAAATTTGAAACACGAGGTAATCATGATAAGCAAACCTGCCGGCGAGGGCGCAGGCGTATTTTATGCAGGCCTGTTTCCGGGCCGGGAAAAAGAGCTTCCAGCAGCAAGAAATTCCTTGCCGGTCGCATCGGGAAGCTCGAAATCAACCGACCCCATTGTGTTTATACACATCCCGAAAACCGGCGGAATGACCATGCACGCCATGATCAGGGATCTTTACAAGCCTTGCGAGCTGCACAAAATCAACCCTGCCGTGGAATCGATTGAAAAATACCAGTCACTTTCCAGGGGCCGCAAAGACGAACTGAAGGTGATTTACGGCCACATGGATTACTGGATTCATGAGTTGCTGCCGCCAAATTCCAGGTATGTCACGCTGATGCGAAACCCGGTGGAGCGGGTGGTATCGCATTACCGCTACGTCAGGCGTACTGCCAGCAATCCGCTGCGGGAGCTTGCCATGCAATCGAGTCTGGAAGACTGGGTGGCGCAATGCGGTCTTCACGAAATGGACAATGGCCAGACCAGAAGGCTGTCGGGGTCGACTGACTTCGTGAAGTTTGGAGAATGTCCGGCGGAGATGCTGGAACAGGCCAAGCATAATGTTCAGCGCAACTTTGCCCTGGTGGGACTCACGGAGCGCTTTGACGAAACTTACGGGCTGATGAGCAAATTGTTCGACTGGCCGATCAAGCACTATCCGCCGAGAAACGTGGCGCGGCAAAAATCGGGCATAAAGGAAATTCCCGTCCGGACCATCCGGCTGATCGAGAAACTCAATGCCCTGGACATGGAACTGTACGCGCATGCCACGCGGCTGTTCGCAGACAGGCTCGGCCAGACCGATATTGAAAATGAACTGCGCCTGCTCGGGAAGAAAAGAGAAAATCCCTTGATGCTCTGGGGTGACATCGTCTCGCAATATGCGAAAGAAAAATTAAGAAAATGGCTGAAATAATGGCGGCAAGCGCTCCCTGCTCCGGTGCCAAACGGGGATCGGAGGGCCGCGAGATCGTGTGGCATCACGCCGCCGTGAGCCGCGCCCAGAGGGAGTCCCTGAACGGCCACCGGGGTCTGATGCTCTGGTTTACCGGGATTTCGGGTTCGGGAAAATCAAGCATTGCACACGCGGTTGAGGAACGGCTGCATCAACAAGGATGCCGGACATTTGTGCTCGACGGCGACAATCTGCGGCATGGCTTATGCGCCGATCTCGGGTTTTCGCCACGGGAACGGGCCGAAAACATCCGGCGCACCGGTGAGGTGGCCAAGCTATTCATGGAAGCGGGGATGATCGTGTTGGCGGCGGTGATCTCGCCTTTTCGCAGGGACCGGGAAAAACTCAAGGCGCTTGTGGCCGATGGCGATTTCATCGAAATCTATTGCCGCTGCCCCCTCGAAATCTGCGAGCAAAGGGATGTAAAGGGGTTTTACCGGCGGGCCAGGGCGGGTGAAATCAAAAGCTTCACCGGGATTTCTTCCTCCTATGAGGCGCCGGGTTCATCCGATCTGATATTGGATACCGGCATTTTTCCGCTGGCTGAGTGTGTTGACCTCGTGGATATTTTCTTGCGGGAAAGAAAGTTTTCCCATTTAAGGAGCAAGCAATGAATAGATTTCTGTCGACCCACGGTCGAACCCTGGCGCTTGTCGGGGTTCTGCTGTTGTTGCTGGGCTTGCTGGCATATGTCGCCTTGCGCGCGGGACCCCTGGCCCCGGTGCCAGTGACCCTGGCGACGGTCGAGAGCCGGGAGATTACGCCCGCCCTGTTCGGCATCGGTACCGTGGAAGCGCGCCACACCCACAAGATCGGGCCGACCTTCGCCGGCCGGATCAAGCGCGTGGAGGTTCAATCGGGCGATCACGTCAAAACGGGGCAATTGCTCGGCGAGATGGACCCGGTCGATCTGGATGACAGGATCGGCGCCCAGGACGCAGCACTCAAGCGCGCTGAAGCCGGTGTGCTGGCGGTGGAGGCGCAAATCCAGGAAGTCGGTGCGCGCAAGACTTTTGCCGAAACCCAGGCCAGGCGCTACGAACAACTGCTGTCGGCGCGCTCGGTCAGCGAGGAAGCCGTCGAAGCGAAGCGGCAGGAATGGCAGGTCGCGCAGGCGGGTTTGTCGGCGGCTCGCGCCAATCTCGACGCCTCGCGCCAGGAACTGGCCCGGGTGCGCGCGGAACGTGATGGCCTGATCCGCCAGCGCGCCAGTCTGCGCCTGGTGTCGCCGGTCGATGGACTCGTCACCCGGCGCGATGCCGACCCCGGCACCACGGTGATCGCCGGTCAGGCGGTGGTGGAGGTGGTGGAGCCCGGCAGCGTCTGGATCAACGTCCGCTTCGATCAGCAGCGTGCGATGGGGCTGCGCGCCCAGTTGCCGGCACAGATCGTCCTGCGTTCCCAGCCCGGCGAGCCGCTGGCCGGACGAGTCTCGCGCATCGAGCCGCACGCCGATGCCGTCACCGAGGAAATCCTGGCCAAGGTCGAATTCAATCGGCACCCGCAAACGCTGCCACCCATCGGCGAACTGGCCGAAGTGACGGTCGCGCTGGCCGCGCAAAAACCGATGCCTGTCGTGCCCAATGCCAGCTTGCAACGTGTCGACGGACATCTCGGTGTGTGGGTCGTCGAGGACGGTAGTCTGCGCTTTGCTCCGGTCAAGACGGGCGCGACCGACCTCGAGGGACGGGTGCAGATTCTTCAGGGTCTCAGCGGCGGCGAGCGCGTCGTGGTCTACAGCCACAAGGCGCTGAATGCAAACAGCCGCATCAAGATTGTCGATCGCATCGTGGGCAAGCCGTCATGATCAGCCTGGCCGGACGCGACATTCTGCATGCCTGGGGCAAGTTCGTCTTCACCGGCATCGGACTGGGTCTGCTGATCGGCGTGACGCTGACCATGGCCGGCGTGTATCGCGGCATGGTGGACGACGCCATTGTGCTGCTCGACAACAGCGGTGCCGATCTATGGGTGGTGCAGCAGGATACGCTGGGACCTTATGCCGAATCGTCGAGCATTTATGATGATACCTATCGCGGCATTCTCGGCATGCCAGGCGTGGCACGCGCCGCCAATGTCACCTATCTGACCATGCAGGTGCGCCAGGGCGGACGAGACGTGCGCGCCATGGTGGTCGGTATCGTTCCGGGCGGACCGGGCGAACCCGGCCAGCCCGGCTATCTCCTGGCTGGCCGGCACATCACGCGCAGCCACTACGAGGCCGTCGCCGACATCGCCACTGGTTTCGCGCTGGGCGAGCGCATCCGAATCCGGCGCAACGAGTACACCGTGGTGGGGCTCACGCGCCGAATGGTGTCCTCGGGCGGTGACCCCATGGTGTTCATCCCGCTCAAGGACGCGCAGGAGGCCCAGTTCCTCAAGGACAATGATGCCATCGTGCGGCAACGCGCCCGGACCGCGCAGAACCCGGCCTTGAACCGGCCCGGCGTGCCCGGTCTGCTGGATGCCGTGATCGCCTCGCAAAGTGCGAACGCCTCCGTCAATGCGGTGCTGGTGCGGATCGCGGCCGGTGCCGATCCTGACGCGGTGGCCGAGCCGATCCGGCGCTGGAAGCGGCTGACCGTCTACAGCCGTGCGCAGATGCAGGAGATTCTGATCGCCAAGCTGATTGCCACCGCGGCCAGGCAGATCGGCATGTTCCTGGTTATTCTCGCCATCGTCAGCGCGGCCATCGTGGCCTTCATCATCTATACCCTGACCATGGGCAAGATTCGCGAGATCGCCGTGCTCAAGCTTATCGGCACCAGGAACCGCACCATCGCCGCGATGATCGTGCAACAGGCGGTGGCCTTGGGGCTGATCGGCTTCGCGGTGGGAAAGATCGCGGCGACCTTCTGGGCGCCGTTCTTCCCGAAACACGTGTTGCTGGAGTCCGGCGATGCCGTGCGTGGTTTCGTGGCCGTGGTGGTGATCTGCATGCTCGCCAGCGTACTGGCGATTCGCGCGGCGCTCAAGGTCGATCCCGCGGAGGCTATCGGTGGATAAAGAATATTCCGCATCGTCCGCGCGCGGCATTCGCATCGAAGGGCTGAAGAAGCGCTACGGCGAGGGCGATACCGCCGTGGATGCGCTCAGGGGGGTGGACATGGTCGTCGCGCCAGGCGAAGTCGTTGGCCTGGTCGGACCTTCTGGTTCCGGCAAGAGCACATTGCTCAAATGCCTGGGGGCGGTGATCGAGCCCACGGCCGGGCGCATGACCCTGGGCCAGGACGTGATTTATGACGACGGCTGGAAGATTCCCGATCTGCGCGCCCTGCGCCGCGACAAGATCGGCTTTGTGTTCCAGGCCCCGTACCTGATTCCGTTCCTGGACGTCACCGACAACGTCGCCTTGCTGCCGATGCTGGCCGGCAAACCCAACGCCGATGCGCGCAAGCGCGCGCTGGAGCTGCTCCAGGCGCTGGATGTGGCGCACCGCGCCAAGGCCATGCCCTCGCAGCTTTCCGGCGGAGAACAGCAGCGGGTGTCCATTGCCCGAGGCCTGGTCAATCGCCCGCCGGTCATCCTCGCCGATGAGCCCACCGCACCGCTCGATAGCGAACGCGCGCTGGCGGTGATCCGCATCCTCAACCAGATGGCCAGGCAGTTCGACACCGCAATCATCGTCGTCACCCACGACGAAAAGATCATTCCGACTTTCAGGCGGATTTACCACATCCGTGACGGAGTGACCTACGAAGAAGCGGGCGAAGGGCGGGCATTTGCGTAAATCATTCATTACTTGGAGAACAGCAGACATGAAGACATCCCACATTATCCCGGCGACACTGGTCGCGACGTTGGTCCTGATTGGGGCAAACAGCCTGGCTCGGGCGGAAACCCATGCCCAGGAAGTCAAGCCGCTTGAGCTCCAGAACATCATGAGGGAGCTGGGCAAAAACATGCAGGTCGTCACGGACGGTATTTCCCGGGGGGACTGGGCGCTGATCGAAAAAACCGCCCCGCTGATCGCGGACCATCCCCAGCCGCCGTTGCTGGAAAAAACGCGCATTATCGGTTTCGTCGGCAGCGACATGGGCAAATTCAAAAGCCATGACGGAAAAACCCACGAGGCGGCGCAAAACCTGGGCCAGGCGGCCAAGAACAGGGACGGCCTGGCGGTCATTGCCGCCTTCCAGACGCTCCAGACGAGTTGTTACAACTGCCACCGGGAATTCCGCAAGCCATTTGTGGAACATTTCTACGGAGCGCGTTGATGATGCCCATAAACAAGCAGCGCGACCATCGAGCACTGAGGCGATGGTTTGGCAATGGAGGCTTGGTATTGTGCGCGCTAGGGATGAGCGGCTGCGCCGCCGGTCCCGACTTTACACGGCCTGAACCGCCGCAAGTCACAGGCTACACAGCCACGGCGCTACCCGAGCAAACCGCCGCGTCCCCGGTAGCGCTGGGCGGTGCCCAGCGTTTTGTCGGTGGCGAGATTGCGGCCAATTGGTGGCGGGCGTTCGGCTCCACCAGGCTGAATGCGCTGATCGAGCGGGCATTGCAATCCAGCCCCACGCTGGAAGCCGCCTCGGCCACCTTGCGGCAGGCCGGGCAAACTTACGAGGCGCGGGCCGGTTCGACCCAGTACCCGCAGGCAAACGCCAAACTTGGCGCGCAGCGCCAGGCCACCAACGGCGCGGCGATGGGCTTGCCCGGCGGCGAGCGGAGTTTCGAGCTGTATAACGCCAGCGTGGCGGTGAGCTATGACCTCGACCTGTCCGGCGGCAATCGCCGCGCGCTCGAGGCCCTGGCGGCGCAGGTCGACTATCAGCGCTTCCAGCTCGAAGGCGCGCGCCTGACGCTGGCGGGCAACGTGGTCGTTACGGCCATCACCCAGGCGCAACTGGCGGCGCAGGTCGAGGCGAGTGAAAAAATTCTCGCCGCCCAGGAAGAGCAGCTACAGATAACGGGCCAGCGCCTCGCCCTCGGCAATGCATCGCCGGGCGAGATGCATGCGCTGCAAACCCAGGTGGAGCAGACCCGCGCCGGCATTCCGCCGCTACGCAACCGGCTGGAGCAGGCCGGTCATCTGCTGGCGGTGCTCGCCGGCCAGCCGCCAGGGGGCGAGGCCATGCCGCAATTCTCTGTTGCGGATTTCACGCTGCCGGCCGAACTGCCGTTGCGCGTGCCATCGGAGCTGGTGCGGCTGCGTCCCGACATCCAGGCTTCCGAAGCCTTGCTGCATGCCGCCGGCGCCCAACACGGTGTGGCCGTATCCAGGCTCTACCCGCAGATCACGCTCAGCGCCAATCTCGGCTCGCAAGCGCTCACCAGCGCCGGCCTGTTCGGCAGCGAATCGCTGGTGTGGGGACTGGCGGGGCAACTGGTGCAACCCCTGTTCAACGGCGGGTTGCGCGCCGAAGCGCGCGCCGCCGAAGCCGGATTCGACGCCGCTGCCGCCAACTACCGGCAGACCGTGCTGCAGGCGCTGCGCAATGTCGCGGACGTGTTGCGCGCGCTCGACAACGACGCCCAGACGTTATCCGCGCAGGCCGCGGCCGTCTCGTCGTCGCAGGCATCGCTGCAACTGTCGCGGCAACAGTATGCGCTGGGCGCGGCCAGCTATCTGCAAGTGCTGATTGCGCAACAGCAGGCGCAGCAAACCCGCATCAACCTGATCGCGGCACAGGCGCAACGACTGGTGGACAGCGCCGCGCTGTACCAGGCCATGGGGGCAGGCGCCTGCACAGTAGCCGTCCGGTAACACATTGTTACAAATTGCTGTCATTGCGAAATCCTTGCGAAATGTATTTTCTTCATCATGGCGTCATCCTGGAATCAACCTGGATTATTCATAACGATGATGAAATCAAGGATTAGCATGAAAAAATTTTTTGCGACCCTAGCGGCGGCCATTGCCGTTCTGTTCCTGGCCGGTTGCGGCGGCGGTTCCGCCTCGCCGCCTGCGGTGGTCACGGTTGTTGCCGGCGATGGCAGCGTGACCGTTTCATGGGACATGGAGTCGGGCGTGGAGTATTGGTTGTTCAGCGCGGCCGCGGAAGGCGTCACGCCGGAGAACTGTAGCTCATTGCCGGAGTGCAAGACGATCATGTCCGCGACCTCGCCGCAAATCGTGTCTGGGTTGGCCAACGGTACGATTTATTCCTTCACGCTTAACGGCAGGACGGATGGCGGGCCGGGCGGGGCCGGCAGCGTCCCGGTTTCGGCCGTGCCGCGTCTTGCGGGCGCGGCATGGAATGCGGGTGTTCCTCTCGGCGCCAATGATCTGCGGGGCGTCATGTTCGGCACCGTTTTTGTTGCGGTGGGCGCCAATGGCGCAATGTACTCCAGCCCTGAGGGGCTTGTCTGGACGGCGCTGAACATCGGCATCCTGAACGATCTCAACGCGGCGATCTATGGCGGAACCACTTATGTGGCGGTGGGCGCGGGCGGCATGCTGCTGTCCAGCACCGATGCGCTCGCCTGGTCCCCGCTGAACAGCGGAACTTCCAGCGATCTCCTCGCGCTGGCCTCCAATGGCAGCGGATTCGTGGCCGCTGGCGCGTTCGGCACCATCCTTGCCAGCGGTGATGGCGTGACGTGGAGCGCGGCAAATTCCGGGACCGTGAACGACCTGTATGGCGCAACATACGGAAACGGGATCTATGTGGTGGTGGGCGCGCAAGGAACATTGCTGACCAGCGCCGACGGCACCAGCTGGCAGCCCGCCGATTCGCACACGGCAAACGATCTGAAGGGGGTTGCCTACGGCATAAGCGGCTTTGTCGCCATCGGTGCCGCCGGAACGCTGATCACCAGTCCGGACGGCGTGACATGGACGCTGCAAGCGCCGATTACGACAAACACCCTGGCGGCGATCACCTACGGCTGGCAGTTTGTGGCAGTTGGCGGCAACGGCAGTATTCTTACCAGTACCGACGGCATCAACTGGCAGTCCCAGGCATCAGGGACGGCCGGTTCACTCAATGCGGTATCCCATAACCTTTACGGCTATGTTGCCGTCGGAACGGGCGGGGTGAATCTGAGCGCCTTTTGAGCGGGAGCCGATCCTGCATTGGCAGTCACGCTTTCAGGTATTCCTGTTGTTGCCCCAGCCAGCGCGCCAGGTGCCGTTCGGCGAATTCGGGATGTTCGGCCAGCATCTGTTCGGCAACAGTGCGTGCAGCATCCAGCAGCGCCTGATCGCGTTCCAGATCGGCAAACCTGAGCATGGCCACGCCGCTCTGGCGTGCGCCGAGGAATTCGCCGGGGCCGCGTAGCGCCAGATCCTGGCGCGCGACCTCGAAGCCGTCGGTATTCTCGTAAATGATCTTGAGCCGGGCGCGTGCGGTTTCCGAGAGCGGGGACTGGAACATCAGGATGCAGGTGCTTTGGGCCGCGCCGCGTCCTACCCGGCCACGCAACTGGTGCAGTTGCGACAGGCCAAAGCGTTCGGCGTGGTCGATCACCATCAGCGAGGCGTTGGGCACGTCCACGCCGACTTCGATCACGGTGGTGGCGACCAGCAAGTGGATGTCGCCAGCCTTGAACGCCGCCATGGCCGCGGCTTTGTCGGCTGCCGGCAGGCGGCCGTGCACCAGCCCGATGCTGAGTTCGGGAAAGGCCTGGCTGAGCGTTTCGTAGGTTTCGAGCGCGGTCTTGAGTTGCAGCGCTTCCGATTCCTCGATCAGCGGGCATACCCAGTAGGCCTGCCGGCCTTGTACGCAGGCATCGCGCACGCGCCCGAATACTTCCTCGCGGCGGGCATTGTCGACCAGCTTGGTGACGATGGGGGTGCGTCCGGGCGGTAGCTGGTCAATGACAGAAACGTCCAGATCGGCGTAATAGCTCATCGACAGCGTGCGCGGGATGGGCGTGGCGCTCATCATGAGCTGGTGCACTTCGCCGCCTTTTTGCCGCAGCGCCAGGCGCTGGTGCACGCCGAAGCGGTGCTGCTCGTCGATGATGGCGAGGCCGAGCTGGCGGAACTCGACCTGTTCCTGGAACAGGGCGTGGGTGCCGATGGCGAGCTGGGCTTCTCCGCTGGCGACGCGCTCCAGCGCGCCGCGTTTGTCTTTTTTCCCCAGGCTGCCGCTGAGCCAGGCCACGCTTATCCCGAGCGGCGCCAGCCAGGCAGCGAGTTTGAGGTAGTGTTGTTCGGCCAGAATTTCGGTCGGGGCCATGATGGCCGCCTGGTAGCCGTTTTCGATCGCCTGGCAGGCCGCCAGCGCGGCGACGATGGTTTTGCCGCTGCCCACGTCGCCCTGCAGCAGGCGCTGCATGGGGTGGGGGCGGGCGAGGTCGGCGCTGATTTCGTGTGCCACCCGTTGTTGCGCGCCGGTCAGCGCGAAAGGCAGGTTCGCCAGCAGCGCTTCGGTCAGCGTCCTGCCGGGCGGCAGCGGCGGGGCGCCGCGCGCATGGCGGCGCCGGTAGTGCAGGCGCATGGAGAGCTGTTGCGCCAGCAGTTCGTCGAAAATCAGCCGCTGCCAGGCGGGGTGGTTCCTTTGGTCCAGCGCCACCGGGCTGACCTCGGGCGGCGGCTGGTGCAGCAGGGCGATGCTGGCCGCGAAGTCCGCCAGTTGCAGTCGTTCCCGCACCACATCGGGCAGCGTGTCGCACAGGTCGGCGCCGGCCAGCGCCTGGCCGATCAGCTTGCGCAGGGTGCCCTGGCCCAGCCCCTGGGTGGTGGGGTAGATCGGCGTGAGCGCCTCGGCGAGCGGCTCGTCCTGCTGCACGATGCGGTATTGGGGGTGGACCATTTCCGCGCCCAGAAAGCCGTGGCGCAGCTCGCCCAGCACGCGCAGCGTGACGCCGGGGGTCAGCGTTTTGGCCTGGCTGGGGTAAAAATGCAGAAAACGCAGCTGCAAGGCGCTGTTGCCGTCGCGCAGCTTGACGCTCAGCATCTTGCGCGGTTTGTAGGTGACGCTGGCGTGAGTGACGATGCCTTCCACCTGCACCACCTGGCCGACAGGTGCATCGGCAATGGGGTAGAGATGGGTTTCGTCCTGGTAGCGCAGCGGCAGGTGCAGCAGCAGGTCGAAGGGGCTGCGGATGTTCAGCTTGGCCAGCCTGTCCCTGGTGGCCTTGCCATTTTTTTCAAACATTAGATTAAAAACCGAAACTCAAAGCCACAGAGATCACAGAGGACACAGAGATGAAGCGGGTCTCGTGTTTTTTTACTTCACTAAATGAGTGAAGGCCATGATTCTTGATAACCAATGGTTTTCCTCTGTGAACTCTGTGTTCTCTGTGGCTAATGATTCTTTCAGGACTAATCTCCCAAATACAGAACCGCGTCCATTTCCACCTGCGCGCCGCGCGGCAATTCCTTGACGCCCACTGCGGCGCGGGCGGGATAGGGCTGGTCGAAGTATTTGGCCATGACTTCGTTGACCTTGGCGAAGTGGGTCAGGTCGGTGAGGTAGACGTTGAGCTTGACCGTGGCGTTGAGGCCCACATCGGCGGCGTTGGCGACCGCGCCCAGATTGAGAAACACCTGGTTGATCTGGTCTTCGATGTTCTCCGCCATCTGCATGGTTTGCGGATCGAGCCCGATCTGGCCGGAGAGGTAGACCGTATCGCCTACCCGGATGCCCTGGGAGTAGGTGCCGATGGCCGCGGGGGCGTTGGGGGTGGAGAGGACTTGTTTGCTCATGGTTGTTTTCCTTGTTTGCTGGTTCTAAATTGGTTCCGCTTTAACCCCCCTCGGTCCCCCCTTGTCAGGGGAGATGAGCCGCGCTCCCCCCTGAAGCGGGTCAAGCAGGCAATCCGCGCAGCGGATGCTCGCACAAGGGGGGACTGAGGGGGGGTTAGCCCTTGGCCCGGTTGATCCGCACCACTTCCGGCAGCTGGCGCAGGCCGCGCATGACCTTGGCCAGATGCATGCGGTTTTCCACCTGGAGGGTGAAGAACATGGTGGTGTAGGCGCTGCCGTCTTCTTCTTCCATGCTGACGTTGTCGATGTTGGAATCGGCATCGGCGATGGTGGCCGCCACCTTGGCCAGCACGCCGCGCTGGTTTGCGACCACCAGCTTGATTGAGACTTCGAACATTTTCCGGGTTTGCGTATCCCACTCGACGTCCACCCATTTGTCCGGGTCGTTGCGGTAGTGGGTGATGGTCGGGCAGTCGTGGGTGTGGATGATGAGACCCTTGCCCTTGTTGATGAAGCCGAGGATGGGGTCGCCCGGGATGGGGCGGCAGCATTTGGCGAACTGCACCGCCATGCCCTCCGTGCCGCGTATGGTGATGGCGCTGGGGGGGCGTTGCTCGTCGGATGGCGCGTCACCCAGCGTGGCCAGTTGCCGTGCCACCACGATATTGAGGCGTTTGCCGAGTCCGATGTCGGCCAGGATCTCGTCCTTTGCTTTTCCCTGGTTCTCGCGCAGCAGCTTTTCCCACGGACCTTCGCCGATGCTGGCGGGGTCGATTTGCAGGGCGCGAAATGCCTGTTCCAGCAAGCGTCCTCCCAGTGCCGCCGATTCTTCGTAATGCAACGTTTTGAGGAAATGGCGGATATGGGAGCGTGCCTTGCCGGTGGCGACGTAATTGAGCCAGGCCGGATTGGGGTTGGCGTGGATGGTGGTGATGATTTCCACGTGGTCGCCATTGTGGAGTTCGGTGCGCAGCGGCGCATGTTCGTGGTTGATCTTCACCGCCACGGCCCGGTTGCCGACATCGGTATGCACTGCGTAGGCAAAATCCACCGCCGTTGCCCCGCGCGGCAACGCCATGATCCTGCCCTTGGGCGTGAACACATATACCTCGTCGGGGAACAGGTCGACCTTGATGTGCTCCAGGAACTCGGCGGCATCGCGGCTCTCGTCCTGGATTTCCAGCAGGCTTTGCAGCCACTTGTGGGTTTTTTTCTGCATTTCGCTGATGCTGGCGTCGCCGCTCTTGTAGAGCCAGTGCGAGGCCACGCCGGCTTCGGCGATGTGGTGCATGTCCTGGCTGCGGATCTGGATCTCGATCGGCGTGCCGAAGGGACCGAACAGCGTGGTATGCAGCGACTGGTAGCCGTTCGCCTTGGGGATGGCGATGTAATCCTTGAACTTGCCCGGGATCGGTTTGTACAAACCGTGCAGGGAGCCCAGCGCGAGGTAGCAGGTGGGCACATCCTTGACCATGACGCGGAAGCCGTAGATGTCGAACACTTCGGAAAATGCCAGGTTCTTTTCCTGCATTTTCTTGTAGATGCTGTAGAGGTGTTTCTCCCTGCCGGTGACGGTGGCGTCGATCTTGCAATCGGCAAGCTTGCGCTTGATGGCTTCCAGCACCTTGTTCACCACCTCGCGCCGGTTGCCGCGCGCGGCCTTGACCGCCTTGTCGAGAACGGTATAGCGGTTGGGGTGGGCGAAGTGGAAGCCGAGATCCTCCAGTTCGCGGTAGACGTTGTTCAGGCCGAGGCGGTTGGCGATGGGGGCGTAGATTTCCAGGGTTTCGTGCGAAATGCGCTGCTGCTTGGCCGCCTTCATCGATTCCAGCGTGCGCATGTTGTGCAGCCTGTCGGCAAGCTTGATCAGGATTACCCGTACGTCGCGCGCCATGGCGAGCAGCATCTTGCGGAAGTTTTCCGACTGGGCGTGTGCCTCGGACTGGAACTCGATCTTGTCCAGCTTGGAGACGCCTTCCACCAGATCGGCTACCTGTTTGCCGAATTTATCGCCGATTTCCTGGCTGGTGGTGGGCGTGTCCTCGACGACATCGTGCAGCAGCGCGGCCATGATGGCCTGGGCATCCAGACGCCATTCGGCCAGAATGGTGGCGACCGCGAGCGGGTGGGAGATGTAGGCTTCCCCGCTCTGGCGCATTTGTCCCTGGTGCGCCGCTGCGGCGACACGGAATGCCTCCTCGACCTGGGTAATGTCCTCAGGTCTGAGGTATGCGGCAAGGAGCTCGGTGAGTTGCGCGGGGTTGGGCATTGTGTGCGAGGAGAAAGGAGTTAGGAGTTAGGAGTAGAACCCGGCAGCAACTCCTTACCCCTCACTCTTCACGCCTCACTGAAGGGTTTCACGCTTTTCCGCGGTTGAGGATTTCTTTTCCCACTTTACCCTGGGCGATTTCGCGCAGCGCGATCACGGTGGGTTTGTCCCGGTTGGGTTCCACCAGCGGGGTTGCGCCGTTGGCCAGTTGCCGGGCGCGGTAGGTGGCGGCCAGAGCCAGTTCGAAGCGGTTGTTGATATGTTTCATGCAGTCGTCAACGGTGATGCGAGCCATGGTCGGATTCCTTGATGAGGTTATTTAAGTCAGACTGGCGATGAGATCGCCATGCCGGGCGAACTGTGTGCCGATTTTCAGGCGCTGGGCCCGGATTACCGCCAGCAGATCCTGCAATGCGGCGTTGAAATCGTCGTTAATAATAACATAATCGAATTCGCCGACATGGCTGATGTCTTCGCGCGCGGCCGCCACGCGGCGCGAGATCACCTCTTCCGAATCCTGGCCGCGTCCGGTGAGGCGGTGCCGCAGGGCTTCCACCGAGGGCGGAAGAATGAACACGCTGATCGCATCGGGGATCAGTTTGCGTACCTGGGCCGCGCCCTGCCAGTCGATTTCCAGCAGGATGTCCTTGCCCGAATTGCGGCTGGCCTCGATCCAGGGTTGCGAGGTGCCGTAGAAATTGCCGTATACCTCCGCGCTTTCCAGAAAATCGCCCCGCGCCAGCATTTCCAGGAAGGTTTTGCGCGTGACGAAATGATAGTGCTGCCCGTCCACTTCTCCCGGCCGCGGTGCGCGGGTGGTGTAGGAAATAGAAAGCTGGATGCCGGCGTCGGCGACGAGCAGCTCCTTTACCAGACTGGTTTTGCCGGCCCCGGAGGGTGCTGCGATGATGAAAAGCTTGCCTGTGGTCATTGGTTTTTCCCGATAAAAATGTTTTTTTGATGCTATCACGTAGTGCGGTCAGGTTTGCAGGAGTGGAGCGATGTCGCAGGTCTATTGCCCGGCATGGGCGACGAACCTGTTACGTCCGCTTTCCTTGGCGCGATACATCGCGGCATCGGCATGCTTGATCAGCGCGGCGGCACTATCGCTGCCATCCGGGTAAGTCGCGATGCCGATCGAGGCCGAAACGGAAACCTCATGTCCTTCCAAATTAAAAGGCGCTCGCAGCTGCTCCAGAATTTTTCCGGCGACTGTTCTGGCTTCCACCATTTGTTCGGCATGGGGCAGAATCACCGTGAATTCGTCCCCGCCGATGCGCGCCACCGTATCGCTTTCGCGAATGCATTGCGCGAGGCGGTGTGCTGCCTCCTTGAGCAGGAGGTCGCCGGCCGCGTGCCCGAGTGAGTCGTTTACTTCCTTGAAACCATCAAGATCCATGAACAGGAGCGCGACCTTGCCGTTGCCGCGGTTTGCCTGGGCGACGGCCTGATCGAGACGGTCATGGAACAGATTGCGGTTAGGCAGTCCTGTCAGCGCGTCGTAGTTCGCCTGATGCCAGACTTGTTCCTGCGTGCGCTTGCGTATGGTGATATCCGAGAATGTCACCACCGCGCCTACCACCGTGCCTTCCGAATAAAGCGGGTGGGAACGGTATTCTACAGGGATGCATTCGCCATTCGCACGGCAGAAGAAATCGTTATCTTCATGCACCGGCAAACCATCCTGATAGGAGTTCAGCTTGCACGATTCGGGAGCATGGCAGGCGCTCGGCCGTTCACGGTGAATCAGATCGTGCATGTTTTTTCCGAGCACCTCGGAGACATCGCGGTAACCGAGCAGGCGTAGCGCAACGGGATTGCAGAAAGTGCAGTTACCTTCGACATCCACCCCGTACACCCCTTCGCCCGAGGAGTTGATCAGTAGCCGCAACTGGGCCTCGGCGTGCTCTCTTTCACGCACCTCGGCGCGCAGTTCCCCGGTACGCTGTTCCACCAGGGCATCCTGCGATTCCTTCGCGCCCTTGAGGGACAACACCTGGCGGCGCAGGCTGGAGAGCGCCAGCAGCGTCAGTCCGGACAGCAGCAGCCAGGCCGCGAGGTGGATGAATATCAAGCCGCGTTTCTGGTCGTGTACCGTTTCCAGCAAGGGCGCGGCGGAAAAAGTCACGCTCAGGCCGCCGCGGATATCGCCCACCTTGTAGCCCTGTTTTTCGTGGCATTTCATGCATGCCGTGAGCACATGCAGCGGCGCCATGTAGCGCGCGACAGTGCCGTTTCCCTTCTCGAGCAAGGACAGCCGCTCCTTTTCGCCCTGCTCGAACCCCTTCAGCGTTTCCGCCTCCCAGGGGTCTGCGGCGTTACCCGGGTTGAGCGGCTTGAGGCTGGTCAGGTGCAGCAGCATGTTGCTCTGCTCGAGCACGTAATCGGCCAGTTGGCGGGTCATGTAGGCGGGGTTGATCAAGGTCAGATCCTTGCCCGAGGTGGTGGTCACGTCGCGTTCGGGGATCTTGAGGTAGGGGTTGGGCTGGGTGGCCGGGTCCACCACGGCATAAACGCCGCCATGGCTCGCATTCCACAGGCGCACCGCGCCCACCATTTTGAATACGAAGCGTCCCTGGTTGGCGGCCAGATCCCATACGCGCTGGTTCAGTGTGTTCTGGTTCCAGGCAAACGAGGCCGATACCACCGCAAACCAGAACAGAACGGGTAGTGACCAATACTTCTTGTCGAGAATAAAGCGATTCATGAACTGCTCGATTTTTGAAAAGCGCCGTCCGGAAGGTGCTTTATGTAGTGTACCAAAACCCCGGCGCAAACACGGCAAGCTCGGTAAGAATCGTGACCATGCGGACCTCACCTGCATTTGGCAGCGGGGTGTCGGTATCGGTAGAGGCGCCGGTGCCGACCCTGGAGGGGCTTTGCCAGCCTGTCAAGACAACGTGCTTTGTGCTACTTTGTGTCCATAATTTTTTGTCTCAGGAGTTGTCATGCCACTCGCTATTGTTGCTGTACTCATTTTGCTGATGAAGATAGCCGAGGTCGGCCCTGTGGCCACTTGGTCATGGCTGTGGGTATTGGCTCCATGGGGAGTGCTGATGCTGTGGTGGGAGTTGATCTCACCACTGATCGGCTGGGATAAGCGGGTCGCGGCGAAAAAAATAGAACAAGAGGAGCGCTTGAAGCGAGAGCACGCCAAGAAAATGCGCGGCTTCTAGTAGCTACGTCAACCCGCAATGGCATTGGGCAATTTCCGCCCCCGTTTCCCGGTAGTGTGAGCTAAGGTGAGAAATTACTCCAGATTTGTGTCTAAGTCTGAATCGACGTTGTAATGCCATGATTCATAAGTTAATTGTACTATGTGTCTGTTGATTATGTACGCGTCTTGGTACACGTTTTATTAGGGCTAAGGGTGTTTTGGAATTAGGTTACTGGCCACCCCCGCTCTCCTCCTTATTGTCCACGCATGGCAGTTTCACTGCTACCCGTGATTCATGCCTATTTAATGGCCTCGTTTTCTTCTTTAAACAAACCAAATCAGATGTTGTATAGGCCGTGGGCTTTTCATGTCAGGCCCATGACCATCCTCCTGAGCGCATATTTGAAATTTTGGTATGTTCTTTCGCGTAAGCTCCACCAAAATCAGGGAATCCCCGATAACCCTGAATCTGGTTTTCTGTCACCATGCCCCGCCATTGATTGGAAAAAGTAAGCAATGCGGAACAATTTACTTGTTGCTGGTTTGATGGCATGCATGCTGTTACTGGGCGGTTGCGCCACGATGCCGATGGCAAGTGTTGAACGAAACAACCAAGCAAAGATTTTTAGCCCACCGGCGGGGAAAGCAAATATTTATGTCTACCGCAATGAGTCCATGGGGGGGCTTAGTGAAGATGGATGTAATTTTAGACGGTCAACCAGTTTGGCAAACAGCCGCATCAACTTTTCTCATGATGGTGGTGTCACCCGGGAAGCATTCACTCATCTCTAAGGCAGAAAACGATTCCATGCTGGACGTAATGGCGGAGGAGGGGAAAAACCATTTCGTATGACAGGAAATCAAGATGGACATCATGTACGCGCGGAATCAGCTGCAACGGGTTGATGACCCCACTGGAAAAGCCGGAGTAGCGGAGTGTGAAATGATCGAAGCGAAGAAATAGCCACTGGTATTAGGTCTATCCTTATTTAGGTTTTACATGATGTTATGCATAGCGCAGTAACAATAATAAGCAGAACGGAAATATGGAAATTTTTTTCAATAACAAAAGGGGTTCACCATGCGCCACTTCCTCACGATATTTTCCCTAATCCTCTTCAGCTCTGCCGCGCAGGCAGATCCTGTTGCTACTCTAATGAAGGAATACCAGGCGGCGCAACAGAGGCAGGAAGGAGTGACACATCTCAAAAGCACACGAGGCTTTTGCGTGAACACCATGCTGTTCACACAGAACGGGCCTGTCGTTTATCCAGCGTCGCGCACCTGTTCGACAGGATTCGTGGGCCGCGATTTCGCTGAAAACTTCGCGAGGGATTATGGTTTGACATTCGTCTGGCGTAGCACCTACATGGATTTGATCTACATCCCGAATGGAACCCTTACGACTGCTCCGAAGGGTAACTTTTATTTCTACATCAATTACGACGATTACGGCCGGATGTCAGAGGTCACTGCGACTAATGATGCTCTACCTTAACCCAGTCCCGCCTTGGGAGTTAGAAGTGGCCCCGGAAAACTGAACAAGCCGATAAGTGGAGAATCTGCTACCTTT
>JASJPB010000021.1:0-19367 GCA_031426915.1 Sulfuricellaceae bacterium
GAGATTCCACTTAAAAAACTCAGGCCGCTGTTCAAACGGATGGGGCCACTTCTGGATGTTCACCGATTGTACGTACCTAGATGATTGCATGGTTAACGGCTTTTCATTGGGTTATCGCTGTGTTCTGTGATGGGGTGAAATATCACTCAATGTTCTGTATCTGCTCCCGCATCTGCTCGATCAGCACTTTCAATTCCATCGAAAGTCTGGAAGTTTCCGTGGCAACGGACTTCGAGCCCAGGGTGTTGGCTTCGCGGTTCAGTTCCTGCATCATGAAATCCAGCCGTTTGCCTGTTGCACCGCCCTGGTTCAGGATGCGCTTCACTTCCTGCAAATGGGCCTGGAGGCGAGTAATTTCCTCATCCACGTCGATTTTCTGTGCGAACAGCGCGATTTCCTGGCGGATACGGTCCTCGTCCAGGCTGGCGGCGGCTTCCCTGAGCCGGTTGGTCAGTTTTTCCTGGTAGGCGGCGACCAGGCGCGGCAGGTGGGGGGCGGCTTCGGCCACCAGCGCTTCCATTTGCGCCGCGCGTTCCAGGATCATGGTCTTGAGCTTTTCGCCTTCGCGGCCGCGGGTAGCGGAGAATTCGCCCAGCGCGTGCCGCATCAGTTCGACGGCGGCTTCCTGCAGGGTTTCCTGGGGTACGCCTTCGACTTCCATGATGCCCGGCCAGCGCAGGATGTCCGATACTGTCAGCGGCGTGCTGTTTGGCGAGAGTTCCTGCACCGCATGGCCGAGTTGAAGCAGTTGTTGCACCAGTGCGGCATTGATCGCCATGGATTTGGGGCTGGCCGCGCTGGGGGTGAAGGTGACCCGGCATTCCATCTTGCCGCGATTGATTTGTTTGGTGACAGCCTCGCGCATGGCCGCTTCCACGGGGCGGAAGGTCTCGTCCATGCGGAAACCGAGTTCCAGGTAGCGGTGGTTGACGGAGCGCAGTTCCAGGTGCAGCGCGCCCTGGGGCAGCTCCCGATTTACCGCGGCAAAGCCGGTCATGCTGTAGATCATGGTCATTTTTGATTGATGCGGAGAAGTGGAAGATTTACCGGATTATGGCACAGGGGCCATGCTATCCAAAGGGGCCGCCTTTCACCCCGAAGCGCTTCCAGGATTGTTTTCGAAATCTATTGCGGCAAATATATTGCTATGGCGGCGACAAATGCCGAAAATGGCGGTTGAAATCACGACTCGGTACGTATGTCTTCCCAACAAATCAATCAGGCCCTTCCCGAAGGGGCGCAGCTGCTTAATTACCGTATCGCCAAGCAGCTTGCCGGCGGGGGGTTCAGCCTTGTATATCTGGCCTACGACGAAACCGGAACGCCGGTTGCGATCAAGGAATACCTGCCTAGCGGGCTGGCGCTGCGCGACGAGGGGGAAATCGTCCAGGCCACTTCGGTGGATAATCTCAATACTTTCCGTTATGGCATGAAGTGCTTTTTCGAGGAAGGGCGGGCGCTGGCCAAAATCGCGCATCCCAACGTGGTGCGCGTTATCAACTTTTTCCGCGCCAACGAAACCGTGTATATGGTGATGCAGTACGAGCGCGGCAGGACGTTGCAGGAATATATCCAGCAGCAAAAGGGCAAGATCAAGGAAAGTTTCATCCGGCGCGTGTTCGCCCAGATGCTCAACGGCCTGCGCGAGGTGCATACCCACAAGATCCTGCACCTGGACATCAAGCCCGCCAATATTTACATCCGTCTCGACGGCTCGCCGGTGCTGCTGGATTTCGGCGCCGCGCGCCAGACGCTCTCCAGCGAAAAAAACAAGCTCTCGCCCATGTACACGCCGGGTTTTGCCGCGCCGGAGCAATACAAGAACCGTGAGCGCCTGGGTCCCTGGACCGACATCTATAGCGTTGGTGCCTCGATATTCTCCTGTCTGGCCGGCTTTGCCCCCCAGGCTGCGGATGCGCGCATGGAGGATGACAAGATGGCGTCGGCCACCAAACTGTGGCCCGGTGAGTATTCCGAGGATTTGCTGCTGCTGATCGACCAGTGCCTGGAACTGGATTACATGAAGCGGCCGCAAAGCGTGTTTGCGCTGCAGAAGGCGCTGGTCAAGGATGTGTCCGAACAGCTGGTGCCCCAGAAGCGCTCGCTGATGAGCAGCATTCGCGAAAAGCTCAACCGGGATATTTTCTAAATACCATGAAATTTTCCATCTATCAATCCAGCCGCCAGGGTGGACGCAAATACAACCAGGACCGGGTTGCCTACTCCTACAGCAAGGAGGCCTTGGTGATGGTGGTGGCGGACGGGATGGGGGGGCATTTCCATGGCGAGATCGCAGCCCAGATCACGGTGCAACTTATCGCTGAAATGTTCCAGAAACTGGCGCGACCGGTGCTCAGGGATCCGCTGCTGTTCCTTGATGAGGCCTTGCACGGAGTGCACAACGCAATCAGCGACTATTCGGCGGAAAACGAACTGCTGGAAAGCCCGCGCACCACTTGCGTGGCGGTGGTGATACAGCGCGATATGGCTTACTGGGCCCATGTCGGCGATTCGCGTCTGTATTTTTTCCGCAAGGGGCGCCTTGTGACGCGCACCCAGGACCATTCGCGGGTGCAGCAATTGTTCGACCAGGGAAGAATCACCGAAGCCCAGATGACTACTCACCCGGAGCGCAACAAGATCTACAACTGCCTGGGCGGCATGATGCCCCCCGAGGTGGAGCTTTCCAAGCGTATCCCGATCGAGGAAGGGGACGCGCTGATACTGTGTTCCGACGGTTTGTGGAGCATGCTGACGGCCAACGAGATCGGCTCCATCCTCAATTCCTACCCCCTCGATCAGGCCATTCCGGAGCTGATGGACCACGCCGAACTGCGTGGTGGGCAGGATGGCGACAACCTTTCCGCCATCGCCATGGTTTGGGGCGGGCGTGGCGGCACGCAGGTCGTCGGTGGCGTATCCACCGAGGCCATGCCGCTGAATAGCTTTACCACACAACTCGACCTGCTCCAGGTTGCGCGCGAAATTCCCGGTGAGGCGGTTGTCACTGACGACGACATCGAAAAGGCAATTGCCGAAATTCAGTTCGCCATCAAGAAATACTCCAAATAGGAAAAACCATGCGACCCAGCCAGAGAAGCGCGGACCAGCTGCGCGCCATCAACATTACCCGCAACTACACCAAGCATGCCGAAGGCTCGGTGCTGATCGAGTGCGGCGACACCAAGGTGATCTGCACCGCCAGCATCGACGAGAAAGTGCCGCCGTTTCTGCGCGGCAAGGGCCAGGGCTGGGTCACGGCGGAATACGGCATGCTGCCGCGTTCCACCAACACCCGTATCGACCGCGAGGCGGCCAGGGGCAAGCAGACCGGGCGCACCCAGGAAATCCAGCGCCTCATCGGCCGTTCCCTGCGTTCGGTGGTGGACCTCAAGGCACTGGGTGAGCGTACCATCCAGGTCGACTGCGACGTGATCCAGGCCGATGGCGGCACCCGCACCGCCAGCATCACCGGGGCTTACGTCGCGCTGCACGATGCGGTGTCCTGCCTGCTCGGGCGCAAGCTGATCACGGCCTCGCCGCTGCGCGACTCGGTGGCCGCGATCTCGGTCGGGGTGTACCGCGGCGTACCGGTGCTGGACCTGGATTATGCCGAGGATTCCGATTGCGATACCGATATGAACGTGGTTATGACCGGCAGCGGTGGCTTCGTCGAGGTGCAGGGAACGGCCGAGGGCGCACCGTTCAGCCGCAGCGAGATGGAGGCCTTGCTTGATCTGGCGCAGAGCGGAATCGGTCAACTGGTGGCGAAGCAGAAAGCGGCGCTGGGATTGTTATAGCTAAGGGCTCGTTAATGAATAAACTCGTCATCGCCAGCAACAACGCCGGAAAATTGCGCGAAATCGGCGCCATCCTTTCTCCGCTTGAATTCGAGGTGTTGCCGCAATCGGCGTTCAATATTCCCGAGGCGGAAGAGCCTTACTGCACCTTTATCGAAAACTGTCTCACCAAGGCGCGCCACGCTTCGGCTCACTCCGGTCTGCCCGCGCTGGCGGACGATTCCGGGATCTGCGTCGATGCCCTGAATGGCGCGCCGGGCGTGTATTCCGCCCGATTCGCCGGGGAGCCCAAGTCCGACCAGCGCAACAACGAAAAGCTGATCGAGCTGCTGCAAGGGCATGCCAACCGCAAGGCCCATTACTACTGCGTGATCGTGCTGGTGCGCTGGCCGGAGGATCCTCAGCCCATCATCGCCGAGGGCGCGATGCACGGCGAAATCATCGATATCCCGCGTGGTTCGGGCGGTTTCGGCTACGATCCCTACTTTCTCATTCCCGAACTGGGCCAGACCGGCGCCGAAATTCCCATGGATGTGAAAAACCGCATCAGCCATCGCGGCAAGGCGCTGGCTGAACTGGTGGAGAAACTGCGGGCAACAGGAAAATAAACCATGGGAGAAGGAAGCCCCATGGCGCCCGGAATTATCCATGGGCCATCAGCGCTTGCCAGTCCTCCCCCCCTGAGCCTCTATATCCACATTCCATGGTGCGTGCGCAAGTGCCCCTACTGCGATTTCAATTCCCACGAAGCGCGCAACGGCGTGCCGGAAGCCGAATATGTCGCGGCGCTGGTGAAGGATCTGGAAACCGCGCTACCGCTGGTGTGGGGGCGCAAGGTGGTTTCGGTGTTCTTCGGTGGCGGGACGCCGAGCCTGTTGTCCGCCCGTGCGGTGGACGACATTCTCACTGCGGCGCGCACCCTGTTGCCCCTGGAGCCACTCGCGGAAATCACGCTGGAAGCCAATCCCGGCACGGTCGAAGCGGGCAAATTCAGCGATTTCCGCGCTGCCGGAGTGAACCGCCTCTCGCTCGGCATCCAGAGCTACAATCCCCGTCATCTCAAGCTGCTTGGTCGCATCCACGATGGTGACGAGGCACGCCGCGCGGTGGAACTGGCGCAGCGGCATTTCGACAACATCAACCTCGACCTGATGTACGCCCTGCCCGAGCAGACCATGGCGGAAATGCTGGCCGATATCCGCTCCGCCATCGGTTTCGCTCCGCAGCACCTCTCCGCCTACCACCTCACCATGGAGCCCAACACGCCGTTCTATCTGAACCCGCCCAGCCTGCCGGACGACGACACGGCGGCGGAAATGCAGCTGGCGCTGGAAGCGGAACTGGCGGGCGCGGGTTACGAGCACTACGAAACCTCGGCTTTCGCGCAACCGGGTCGACGCTGCAAGCACAACCTCAACTACTGGCTGTTCGGCGATTATCTGGGTATCGGCGCGGGGGCTCACGGCAAGTTGAGCCAGCAAGACCGGGTGATTCGCCAGATGCGCCACAAGCAGCCGAAAGCCTATCTGGAAAGCGTGCTGAAAGGTTCTCCGGTTCAGGAGCAACACCCGATTGCCGCGGACGAGCTGGCTTTTGAATTCATGATGAACGCGCTGCGCCTGACGCAGGGTTTTCCCCTGGCCTTGTTTCAGGAGCGCACCGGACTGCCGCTTGCTGCCGTATCAACCCTGATGGATGAGGCCGAAAGGCGCGGGTTGATTGAAAGGGATATGGTGCAGATGCGTCCCACGGAACTGGGACAGAGGTTTTTGAATGAGTTGTTGCAGGTTTTTTTGCCGGCCTGAAGGGTTGGCCGAGGAAGGTTTTAGTAAACTTCCGCCCAATGGTTGCAATTGAGGTTCGATGAAGGAAAGGTGTGGGTGTTCAAGGGTTCAGGAATACCCTTTCTTGCCTCGATGTGCCGGCACACGCCATAACTGTCCCTGGCGCAGATAACGCTGCCGCAATTCTTTATTTCCCTCTCTCCATCCCAGAATACACAATTTCCGCAGGCAGAAAACTCCGGTGGCAGGATTACGAGTTTCAATGGCATCGCCGTTCCAGTAAATTAAGACCAAGTGGCGAAATTATCCGGCCTCAAGCTCGGCTTGTCAGTCGGGGAGCAACCTGTTTTACCATCAGGGAATCCCCTATAACATCATTGAACCTGGACAAGGATCGAGACTGTCCTTGGTCCTGGCTGCTTTTGACACCGGGTCGGCGAGCGTGATAAAAGTGATTCATTCCGTTATTTCGAGCGCCAAGCCATGTCCGACTGTTGCGACCACGATAGTTTTTCTTTCCCTTCTCAGGGCGGAATCGGTATTCCGCGTGCCGGTCGCTTCGATGGCGAGGCGTTTGAAACGGCGGTGACAGACCTGCTGCGCGCATGCGGCGTGGCGCCGGATTCCGCCCATACCGCCAAGACGGCCCAGCGTGTGCGCAATTTGTGGGAAAAGCGCCTGCTGGGCGGCTACGATATCGACCCCGCCACGGTGCTGGGGGAAGGGTTCGAAGATGCCAGGGAGGATATGGTGGTGGTGCGCGGCATCGCGGTGCATGGCGTCTGTCCCCACCATCTCGTACCGTTCCGCGGCGTGGCGCATGTGGCTTACATTCCCGGCGGCCGCTTGCACGGCTTCGGGCGCATTGCGCGTCTGGTGGACGCGATCGGGCACCGTTTCACATACCAGGAATGGATGACGCGCGATATCGCCGAAGCGCTGGTGAGCTACGGGCTCGCCAGGGGTGCGGCATGCGTGATCGAGGCGGAGCAGTTATGCCTGTTGCTGGGAGAGGACCGGCGCGGCGACGAGCGGGTTTACACTCAGGCGTTTACAGGCTGTTTCCGTGATAGCGACCAGTTGCGGATGGAGTTCCTGCGCGCCGTTCAAACGCAGTCGCTGTGACAGAACGGGCTAGGCTGTCGGGCGCACGCGGACGATGATGTCCACACCTTCCGCGATTAATCCCGGCGGCAATTTTGGCAGGGCGGTCAGTCCGATGTCTTCATCGTCGATATCGGTGAGCTCGCCTGTGGCGACATTGAAAAAATGATGATGGGGATGGGTGTTGGGGTCGTAGAACACCTTGCTCGGGTCCACGATCACTTCCCGGATCATCTTCTTTTCCAGGAACAGGTTGAGGGTGTTGTACACCGTGGCCTTGGAGGTTTCGCTGTGCTTGGCGTTGACGATGGACATCACCTGGTCGGCACACAGGTGCTCCTGATGCGAGAACAGGGCAAAGGCAATTTCGATGCGCTGGTGGGTGGGGTTGATGTCGTGCTGGCGCAGCACGTCGGCCATGTTGTCGCGGGTATGTTCACAGGTTCTCATGGGAAAATTCTATCCCAACACTTGGAATGTGTCTAATTGTTTCCATGACCATTTTGCCTGGGCTTGATTTATGTCAAGCCAGCCCGCATTTTGCAACAATATCTCTTAATCCTCTTCAGGAGCTTTCATGCCTTACTTTGTTTACAAGGTCACCACCTTTCCCTTCAAACAGCTGGAGCTGGCAGGCCAGTTCGACGCCTTCAAGGCGGCGAGCACGCACGCCAAGGAACTGCGCAAAACCATCTCCCCCGAAGACAGGTGTGCGTACAAGGTGATGTTCGGCGAAAACCAGCTGCAGGCTGAAGATGTCCTGAACCAGGAACGCGAGCCTCAGCCTACCACCGGCGAGGATTATTGATGCTCGACGAAAGCGCCTACAAGTCCACATACGACGAAGTGGTGCGGCTTTCCTGTCCGTTCGAGAAGGCGATTCTGAGCCGTTGCGCCGATTGTGACCAGGCCCATAAATTCAATATCGCCGAGCGTGAGGCGGTGGCCTGTGAAGCGGCGGTGGCGCGTGAAAATTGCCTGACCCTGCATGGTCTGCTGCACCAGAATGCCGTATTCGCGCTCAAGCTGTCGCATCCCGGCGAGCCTTTGCCTCACGCCAAGGAAATGAAGATACAGTGCGGCGGTTTGCTGGGGACGCAGCGGCTTGTCGACCCGGAGGCAATAGTGGCGGCCAATATCCACGCTCTGGTTGGCGCAATTCAGGCACGCTTCGGCAGCATGCAGGCGTTGCCCTACAGCGAGGTGGTCAAGGCGATTGCAGCTTATGAAGGGCGCCGCCGTCGATAATCAGGGGAACCTGGAAATTATTTCCGGCCCTGGTACACGGCCATGATGGATTTAAGCTCGTTCAGCACCGCCTGACGTTCTTCCCGGGTCAGGGTGGCGGCTTCTTCCGGGCCATTTCCCTGCTCCAACAGGCCAATGATTTTCCACACTTCGGTACAACCTTGTCTGCTGAGCGTTTCGACGCAGCGGTCTATTTTCGTTTGATCCATGGCAAAATTCTATGCCATTTTGCCAAGGCTGGGCGAAAATACGACTTTTAACCCTTTTCATACTCAGGTGCGCTTTTGAAAGATCGGGATAACTTGCAGCGATTCATATTCGAGCAAGCCGCGATACGCGGCGAAATCGTTCATCTGGACACCACCTGGCAGGCGGTTCTGGAGCGCCGGGAATACCCCCCGCTGCTGCGCAACATGCTGGGCGAACTGATGGCGGCGGCCGCCCTGTTGGCGGCGACGCTCAAGTTCACCGGTTCGATCATGCTCCAGATACAGGGCGAAGGGCTGGTTAAAGTGCTGGTGGTGGAGTGCATGGCCGATCTGAGCATGCGCGCGATGGCGCATTGGGAAGGCGACATCACATCCGGAACCCCGTCCGAATTGATCGGACCCGGACGCTTTGCCATCACCCTCGATCCGCGCGACGGAAAGAAGACCTATCAGGGCATCGTCGGCGTCTCCGGACAGACCGTGGCCGATGTGCTGGAAGATTACATGAGCCGTTCCGAGCAACTGGAAACGCGGCTCTGGCTGGCCGCCGACGAGAACCGCGCGGCAGGGATGCTGCTGCAGAAAATGCCCGGCCGGGACGCCGCCGATCCCGATGCCTGGCAGCGTGCCGCGCATTTCGCCTCCACCCTGAGCAACAAGGAATTGCTCGGTTTGCCCGCGCGCCAGGTCATTCATCGCCTGTACCACGAAGAGGATATCCGGCTGTTCGATCCGCAGCCGGTTACTTTTCATTGCCCCTGTTCGCGCGAGCGCGTGGCCGGGATGCTGCGCATGCTGGGTCATGCCGAGGTGCAGGCCATGCTGAGCGAGCAGGACGCGATCGAGGTCGACTGCGAGTTCTGCAACAAGAAATACGTGTTCGACAAAGTGGATGCGGAGCAGGCATTCGCCTCCGACGTGACGACCCAGGCGCCGCAAGGCTTGCACTGATGGACGCGGCAGGCGAGGGCAAGGTCCGCATCGACAAGTGGCTGTGGGCCGCGCGTTTCTTCAAGACGCGATCGCTGGCCGCGCAGGCGGTGGATGGTGGCAAGGTTCACTGCAACGGCGAGCGGGTCAAGCCGGCACGGGCGCTGCACGCGGGCGATCAGTTGAGCGTCCGCCAGGGGCCTTATGAGGTTGTGGTCGTGGTGCGCGCCCTGGCGGAGAAGCGCGGGCCGGCCAGCGTGGCGGCCTTGCTATATGAAGAAACCCCAGCAAGCATCGCGGCCCGTGCCGTGCTCAAGGAACAGCTGCGCGTCGAACCCGTTTTCGAGGGCAAGGGCCGTCCCACCAAGCGCGACCGGCGCCATATCACACGTTTTAACGAAGGATTTTGAATGTCGCATCCCATTCCTGAAAAAACCCAGCAGATCCTCCAGATTCACGCCGGACTGATTCATCACGTGGTGGCGGCAAGTCATAACCGCGACCTGGTCCCGGCGCTGGAACCGATCATCAGGCAATCGGCGGAAAATGGCTGGGTCGCCCTGATGGGTGCGGTGCGCCAGATACTCAACGGCCGCCGCGAAATGAGCCTGCTGGCGGGCCTGGACGAGGAAGACCGGGTGATCGTCGAGGCAATTTTGCGCGGCATCCAGGATCCGGCCAGTCTGCCCGACCCGCAGGCACAGCCCGAAGCGGGCGCGGCGGCACCGGGGCTGGCGGGGATGATTCAGGCCGCAGCCAAGGGCGATGTGCTGGCCTTGCAGGCTTTGGCCAACATGGCCGAGCAGATGACGGCGGCAGGCGGCGACATGGCGTTGCTGGGGGGCATCATGCGCCGCCTCGTCAACGGCGAGCGCGACCCCGACCTGCTGACCCGTGGCATGGGGGCGCAGGGGCGCGGGCTGGTAATGTCGATTCTGGAAGACTTGGGGAAAGTGGCGTTGCATTGATGCTGATGAGAATAAGCAAAATAGTCAATTATGTGTGAGATTACAAACCATGGAACAAAACCCGCCAGATCGTAAAAGCCATTGGGAACGGGTGTATTCGACGCGCAAGCCGAATGAGGTTGGTTGGTACCAGGCCTACCCCGACGTTTCCCTGAACATGATCCTTGCCAGCGGTGCCGCCAAAAACTCGGCCATCATCGATGTGGGCGGTGGTGCCTCCTGTCTGGTGGATGAACTGGTCGCGCTGGGATACGACAACCTGACCGTGCTCGACATCTCCACGGCGGCTATCGAGATGGTCAAATCAAGGCTGGGCGGGAAAGCCGCGACGGTGAAGTGGCTGGCGCGCGACATCACCCGGTTTGCGCCGCCGCAACTGTATGAAATATGGCACGACAGGGCAGTGTTCCACTTCCTGACGCAAGCGGCCGAGCGCCACGATTATCTCAAAGCCGCCAGCGTAGCCCTGCCGCCGGGCGGACATCTGATCATGGCCACCTTTGCGCTGGACGGCCCGCCCCAGTGCAGCGGCCTGGACGTGGTGCGCTACAGCGCGGAAAGCCTGCAGCAGGAAGTGGGCGGCGACTTCGAACTGATGGAGGCTTTCGGCGGCATCCACGTTACACCTTCAGCGGGCAAACAATCCTATACTTT
This sequence comes from Sulfuricellaceae bacterium, assembly GCA_031426915.1. Classification (GTDB taxonomy): domain Bacteria; phylum Pseudomonadota; class Gammaproteobacteria; order Burkholderiales; family Sulfuricellaceae; genus Sulfurimicrobium. The sequence continues at coordinate 10,698 of JASJPB010000021.1, forward strand.
CTGCCGCTTCATGCGAAAAGCCGAATGAAAAAACCTCCCATCAAGGTGGGCGCCACCTACAGCAACGGATATTTCCACGGCCACTGGGAAGTGCGCCAGGTATTGGCCCAGGGCGTGCCCTGCGAACAGGATGGCGCGCCGCTGTGCGTGAAGTACAAGGTGCTGGTGGGTACCCAGCGGCGGCGCAGTTTTGTCTGCAACGCCGACGAGTTTTCTGGCTGGGCGCGCTATGAAGTCTTGCGCGACGAGAATTCCTGGCGTGTCAGCGGCGCCGAGTGATTTACCTGGTCATGGTTCATCCGCACTACTGTCCCTGCTGGCTGAGCTGAAAAATAGGCTCTTAGTCAAACACCACCGTCTTGTTGGCGTACAGCAGCACGCGGTTCTCGATGTGCCACCTCACGGCGCGCGACAGCACGATCTTTTCCAGGTCGCGCCCTTTCTGTATCAGATCGTCCAGCGCATCGCGGTGCGAAATACGCGCCACGTCCTGCTCGATGATCGGCCCGTCGTCGAGTATTTCCGTGACGTAATGGCTGGTGGCGCCGATCAGCTTCACGCCCCGCTCGAACGCGCGGTGGTAGGGCTTGGCACCGTGGAAGGCGGGCAGGAAGGAGTGGTGGATGTTGATGATGCGGTTGGGGTAGTGGCGGATGAAGTCGGCCGACAGCACCTGCATGTAGCGCGCCAGCACGATCAGGTCGATGTGGTGGTGGCGTAGCAGCGCGAGCTGGTCCCTTTCCGCTTCCGCCTTGGCGTCCTTGAGCACCTCGACATGCTGGAACGGAATGCCATAGGCGTCCGCCAGCCATTTGGTGTCGGCGTGATTGCTGAGAATGAGCGGGATGTCGCAGTGCAGCTCCCCCGATTGGTGGCGGTACAACAGGTCCGCCAGGCAGTGGTCGTAGCGCGACACGAAGATCGCTACCCTGGGCCGGTAGCCGGACAGCGCCAAACGCCACTGCATCTGGAATTCGGTCGCGATGGGTGCGAAATGCTGGTCGAAACTGGCATGGTCGAGGTCGAAGTCGTCCATGTCCCATTCCACGCGCATCAGGAACAGGTTGTTCTCGCGATCCTGATGCTGGTCGGCGTGCAGAATGTTGGCGTTGTGCCGGTACAAGAATTCGGCAATGGTGGCTACCAGGCCTTTGCGGTCGGGGCAGCTGATGAGCAGGATCGCGGTGTTTTTCATGGTTTTAGGGCGAAGATTGGATCAAGCGCCAATTATAGAGGCATTGGATGCAGAAGGGAGGGTGTTGTTGGTGGAACATCCCCTTGGGCAGGTTGCTGTCCATCGTTTCCAGTAGCAGATGATAATGGTGGGTCATCTGACAAAATGCATGAACCATCCAGTTGAGCCGATCACAAACGGAGCCCAATATTTCCAGCCAAGCTTGCGGTCGTCGTCGCACAGGAAATATCCTCTTGGTGGTCACCCCGCGAAGTGACGTGATAAATGTGCTCCGGCAAAGGAAAACGCTTATCCTGCTAGGAGCCTGTCGGACTTATGGGGATCGAAGCGAGAATTCGGCTGGGTGAGGACAGATTTTGCCGGTTTCGCAGGTCAATAGTCATTCTATTGACCAAGAAGGCGGTGAAATATGGACCGCCCAAGCGGATTCGCAGCCGATTCATCATAAGTCCGACAGGCTCCTAGGAGCTATAACAGGGTGCTTCGGGTCGTGTTACGGCCGGCGTTCTTTGCCTGATAAAGCATATTGTCGGCTGCTTCGGAGAGTATATCCGCTGTCAGCGCCGGCGAAGGAATGGCGGTTGCGATGCCTATGCTGACGCTTACATGAGGTGCCGTTGCAGAAAAAGCATGGGGTATCTGTAGTGCCGCGACCGTGGCGTGTAATAACTCAGCCATACGCTTGGCGCCTTCCTCCGGCGTATTGGTCAGGATGGCGGCAAATTCCTCGCCGCCATAGCGCGCCAGGAGATCGCCGGGTCGTTGCACACAGCCGTTTAGCGCCTTGGCGATGCGCGTCAGGCACTCGTCGCCCGCGCCATGGCCGTAGTTGTCGTTGTACTGCTTGAACATGTCGATATCGATCATGACAAATGAGATCGGCAGGCCGTCGCGCAAACTCCGCGCCCATTCCTGTTTGCGTGTCTGATCGAAAGCCCGGCGATTGGGAACTTCGGTCAGGGCGTCCATCGACGCCAGGTTCTCCAGAATGTCGCCGTTCCGTTTCAGCTTCATGTGTACGCCGACGCGGGCCTTGACCACGGCGCTGTTGAATGGCTTCGCAATATAGTCGACCGCACCCAGCGCAAAGCCCATGGCTTCGTTTTCAACTTCGCCCATGGCGGTGATGAAAATGATTGGAATGGACTGCGTTGCCGCCGTCGCCTTGAGCCGTCGGCAAACCTCGTAGCCATCGATGCCGGGCATCACGATGTCGAGCAGAATCAACTCGGGTTTGCCCGTCATGGCAGCTTTGAGCGCCTGCTCGCCATCGGTGGCGACCATTATCTTGTAATCTGTCTTGAGCAAGGCGTTGAGCAGGTTGATATTGATGCGTTCGTCATCAACAATCAGGATTCGTGGCCGGTCTTCTGGCGTGGCAACATGGTTCATGCATGAACTCCTAATTCTTCTCTTAATCGAGCCAGGGTTTGGCTTGCGCGGTCGAAATCGAAAGTGGTCAATTGCTTGACCAGTTCATTGGTCAGCGGCTGCGCGATGCTCGACCCCAGTCGCTTGCGCAAGGCCAGCGCCGCGATTTCGGCATCGGGATCCATGTCCTGCAGCAGGGTTGCCAGCTGATTCAGCATCATCTGCAATTCCTGCGGGGCTATGGGCTCTGCTGCGGTTTCTGCAACTGGGCTGGCGATTTCCTGCTGCTCCAGCCAGTTCAGGCTGCTGATGACCAGTGCCAGGGCATTGTCGAGATTGTCGAGCAGACGTCTATAGGTCGCCGTGGCCTGGTTTCTCAGTGCGGCATCCAGAGCGATCGCGGCGGATTGCACCGCCTTGGCGCCAATGGCGCCGGATACGCCCTTGAGTGTGTGTGCAATGCGCTGTGCCAGAAAAATGTCTTTTGTGTGCAGCGCGCAAAGAATGGCTTGCGCATCACCATGATGATCGCGCAGGAAGTTCATCAGAATCTTGTGCAGCAATGTGGTATCGCCGCCAGTGCGCTTGAGACCCATCGGAATATCGATACCGGGCAAATCGTCTGGCAAAACGAAGCTTGGCTGCGCGTGCACCCGTCCAGTGGTGGCAAGCGTGAACGTCATGCCTTCTGGCAGCGCGCGCTGACCCGGTGAAATCCAGCTTGTCAGCGCCGTGAATAACAGTTCCGGGTCGATCGGTTTGGCGACGTGGTCATTCATGCCCGCAAGCAGGCATTTTTCGCGGTCGCCTGTCATCGCGTTGGCGGTCATGGCTATGATGGGTAAGGCAGCGTGCCGCGGGTTTTCCCGAATGATTTTGGTTGCTTCGAATCCGCCCATGACCGGCATGTGGATATCCATCAGCACAGCATCGAAATTTTCTCGTTCCAGCAGTTCGATTGCCTCCTGGCCGTTATGCGCGAGGGTTACCGCCAGCCCGGCCTGCAATAGCAGTTCCTGAGCCAGTTGGCGATTGATTTCATTGTCTTCGACCAGCAGCACATGTGCGTTCAGGATGTCGTGCAGCGTCTTGATTCCCCAGGCATCGGCAGTATTGCCGTCGGGGCCGCTGCTGGTGTGGAACACGCCCACAATGGAGTCCACCAGCATGGAGGGGGTGACGGGTTTGATCAGGAAACCGTCCAGGCCGATACTCGACGCCTGCTCCATGATCATTTCCCGGCCATACGCCGTGACCATGATCACGGTGGGAATTGCGGCCAGCCTGGGATGCGTTTTGATGAGTCTGGATGTTTCCAGGCCGTCCATGCCGGGCATGTTCCAGTCCATCAACACCAATTGATAGGGGTCGTCCTCCGGGGCGCGCTCCAGCGCGGCTAGCGCGGCCTGACCAGAGTCGACACAGGTTACCCGGCAGGTGAATGGAATCAGCATCGCTTCGAGCACCTGGCGAGCGCTATCGACATCATCCACCACCAGCACCTTGAGCCGGTTCAGATCCGGCGGCAACTGATGGCGTTCGGGCACGCTGCTTTCTGTGGTACGACCGAACCGGGCATTGAAAATAAAGGTCGTGCCGATGCCGGGTTCGCTGGTCAATCGAATCGCCCCCCCCATCAGCTCTACCAGATGCTTGCTGATAACCAGACCCAGGCCAGTGCCGCCGTACTTGCGCGTGGTCGAGGTGTCGGCCTGCGAGAAAGACTGAAACAGGCGGGCGCATTGTTCTGCCGTCATGCCGATACCGGTATCCTGAACCCGGAACTCCAGTTCAACCAGATCATCGCTGATTTGAAGTGAGCTGACGCTTACCCGGACTTCTCCGCGCTCGGTAAACTTGATGGCGTTGCCCACCAGATTGAGCAACACCTGTCCCAGACGCAAGGGGTCGCCCACCAGGCGGTTGGTCGAGAGATCCTCCGGGAGGTGGAACAAAAGTTCCAGGCCTTTTTCATGCGCCTTGGCCGCAGTGAATCCGGCCAGATTGTCGAGCACGTTGTCGATCTCGAACGGGATGGATTCCATCTTCAGCATTCCGGCTTCAATCTTGGAAAAGTCGAGGATATCGTTGATGACCCCAAGCAGGGACTGGCCGGCACGGTACACCTTTTCCACATAGTCGCGCTGGCGCGGTTGCAGGTCGGTTGCCAGGCACAGGCGCGACATGCCGATCACGGCGTTCATGGGCGTGCGGATCTCGTGGCTCATGTTGGCCAGAAAATCGCTCTTTGCCTGGGTGGCTGCATCCGCCTGCTCTCGCGCTGCTTTCAGGGCAAGGTTTTGCTCCCGGACTTTTTCCATGGCGAGTTTGCGGTTGCGGTCGAAGGTCACGGAGATGGCGAACAGAATCATCACCAGACCAACAACGCAGATGGTGGTGAACAGGTCGGCAAGTCCCGGATTGTAGGATTGCGGAAATGCGTATCCCTGCATCCCGGCCACGCCATACGCCAGGGCGATTGCGCAGCAGAGGATGAACCAGCCCAGCGCATCCCGGCCAAACCCCAATAGCAGCACGCCCGCCACCGGAATCAGGGTGAACCAGGGCGTGACCGGAGAATGTAGCCCCCCGGTAAAGAAACTGCAACCCAATACCGCCACCAGGGCGCTATTGGCCAGATACAGGTTGGCGTTCAGCCGAAAGCTTCCAGTGGCGCGGAACAGGAACAGGATGGCAATGTGAAGGGCAAAACATGCCAGCATCAGGAATGCCCCGATTACGAAACCGATCGCGAGGGAAGTCAGGACATACAATATGGCGAAGGCCGAGGTAATCAGCCCGACATAGATCAGCAAGCTGTCAGCGAAAGCCTGACGCTCGTCCTGCTCTGCGCGAGCCGGTGTAAACCAGGCGACCAGTCGCCTCGTCAGGTTAAGGACAGTGCTCATGGCAGTTCCTCACAGCGTGTTTCATGCAAAATCGAAGCCGGGATTACGCTCGGGGTTTTGCGCTTTGTCGCCCCCAAAATGGAGCCAGTGGCGCACTTCCTCGACGACGGACTCGCCAACATAAGCCGCCGCTTCTTCCACCAGAAGTTTGTAATCATCCGGCTGCAAGATGCCGAACAATTCTTTCAGATGGAATTCCTTGAGCAAAACCGCCAGCACCGTGTGTACCTCGGCAGGGGTGATGTCCAGCGTGAAGACTTTCTCGCAATAGATGGGGTCGATATGGTTGGGACTGGTTGCATTGAACAGATTGATGAAGCGATCCAGCATCGGCGCGGACGCATTGGACAAAAAGTGAGTCATCAGGGCGTTGAGAACGATTTCACCCCGCTCCCGGAAGCGGAAGTGGGGGATGGCAGCCAGTTCCGCCCGGCCAAGTCGGTCGGCGGATAGCGCCTGATCCAGCCTGGCCGTGAAATCCCGGTAGTTATTGAGAATGAAGGACATGCCCCAACCGCATGGTGTCGTCCAGCATGCGGCGTCACCTGCAAAAATCACCCTTTCACGCGCCAGCTCTTGCGATACGCTGGCCGAAGGATACCAACCATACTTGATCTCCTTGACCGCCATGCCGTGGAAGGCGGAAGTCGAAGCCTCTTCCCGAATGATGCGGTTGTAGACCGGTTCCATGAATTCGCGCGTCATGACTTCCCGGCGCAAGTAAAGAATGAGCGAAAATGAAGTCCGCTGGTCCAGGATCTCGTATTCGAACAGAGGCCGTCCCTGCTGCAGGGAGGTGTCGGCGCTCGCCGTGGTGTCGGCAAATGTCTGCCACAACATGTAGTCACCCACCTGCATCCCGTCCAGGCCATTGGGATGGTCGCCAATGGTGCCATACACTGACCACCAGTAGTAGCTTGCGCGGCTGATGCCATACTGCTTTGCGATCATGGAGTTGTAACCGGTGCAATCGATCAGCAAACGTGCAGCGAATTTGCCTCGCGCAGTATCGACAAGCACCCCGTCCGTATCGACCTGGTGTGAGCGGTACTCGCACTGATCCAGCACTTCGGAGCCGTTGGCGCGTATGGTATCGACCCAGTGCGGCAGCAGGCGTTTTTCGTCAACGTAGGGATAGCGTGGAAATTGCCGGGCATTCCACTGCGCCTTGCCGCCCGAATACGTGTTGGCAAGAAAGCGTGTCACGCCGCCATAGGTGTAGGGTCGAACAGAGTCGTCCACCACGTCGAGCGGTACAAACCAACTGCGGTTGGTTTTGCCGGCGATCCCTTTTTCAACCACCAGCACGCGCCGCGTGCGGGATAGTTCCGAAGCGATGGCCAGCCCCGCGGGGCCGCCACCGACGATGATTGCATCGTATTGCATACGGGTTTCTCGCTGAGGTGTGTTATGCGTTATGAGTCTGCGCGCCAGTATGCCATAGAGTACTGAGAACAGAACAGGTGGACAAAGATTGCCAGAAATACCTGCTTTGCCTGTTCAGGCTGTAGCCGTGCCAGTTTTTTTGCAACGGGGGCCACGCTTGTCAAACTGCTCCAGTCTTCGGTCGAATAGGGCATCAAGTCGCGATTTTCAGTGGCAAGTGTAATGAGGTCGGCCTCCTCGGTGAATGGCTGAGCGGATAGAGAACCGGCGGGTGATATTGGCGACAGAACAGCCATCGTGATGATGCTGATTGCTTATGAAAATTTAGTTGCATTTTGTCAACTCGATCACTAGAATTAGTGAAATACTGCACGACCAAGCACAATATATTGTGGATACATCTCTGAATATGTTGTGGATAAGAGTCGGATAATCTGTTCGCAAAGCGAACAAAAACAAGGAGGATTCAACCCTATGCAACTGGCTACTGATGCTGTTTCTAGCTCCGCCTTTCCGGTTTCGAGTTTTGGTGACCAAACTGCTTCCCCCGCTCTGGAAGCTTCCTACGCCGATTACAAGATAATCCGCCGCAACGGCGGCGTGGTTCCGTTCGAGCCAGCCAAGATCGCGATTGCCATGACCAAGGCCTTCATCGCCGTGAATGGCGGCCAGGCGGCGGCCTCGGCGCGCATCCGCGAGCAGGTGGAGACGCTGACTGCGGCGGTGGTGAATGCGCTGATGCGGCGCCAGCCTCACGGCGGCACTTTCCATATCGAAGATATCCAGGATCAGGTTGAACTGTCCCTGATGCGTTCCGGCGAGCACGATGTGGCCCGCTCCTACGTGCTGTATCGCGAAAAGCGTTCACAGGAACGCGCCCAGGCCAAGGCGATGGCGCCGGATGCCGCCGAGCATGCCTTGTATGCCGTGGAAAACGGTCAGCGCGTGCCGCTCGACGCCGCGAAGCTGGCCACCCTGGTGGAGTCGGCCTGTACCGGCCTGGGCGAGCAGGTGAACGCACGGGCCATCATCGAGCCGACCTTGCGCGACCTGTACGACGGCGTGCCGATGGACGAGGTGCGCAAGTCGGTGATTCTTTCCGCGCGTTCCCTGATCGAGAAGGAGCCGGCCTATTCCTTCGTCACCGCGCGCCTGCTGCTCAATACCGTGCGCCACGAAGTGCTGGGCGAGGAAGTGCCGCAGAGCGACATGGCCACGCGCTATGCCGAATATTTCCCGGAATACATCAAGAAAGGCGTGGCGGCGGAACTGCTGGACGAGAAGCTGCAACAGTTCGACCTCGCCCGCATGGGCGCGGCGCTCAAGGCGGAGCGCGACAACCAGTTCGGCTACCTCGGCCTGCAAACGCTCTATGACCGCTATTTCCTGCACATCGAGGAGCGCCGCATCGAGCTGCCGCAAGCCTTCTTCATGCGCGTGGCGATGGGCCTGTCCTTGAACGAGATCGACCGCGAGGCGCGCGCCATCGAGTTCTACAATGTGCTCTCCAGCTTCGACTTCATGAGTTCGACGCCGACCCTGTTCAATTCGGGCACGCGTCACAGCCAGTTGTCGTCCTGCTACCTGACCACGGTGTCTGACGACCTCGACGGCATTTACCAGGCCATCAAGGAAAACGCCATGCTGCAGAAGTTCGCCGGCGGCCTGGGCAACGACTGGACCAATGTGCGCGCGCTGGGCGCCCGCATCAAGGGCACCAATGGCAAATCTCAAGGTGTGATCCCCTTCCTCAAGGTGGTCAACGACACCGCCGTGGCGGTGAACCAGGGCGGCAAGCGCAAGGGCGCG
>JASJPB010000022.1:0-45759 GCA_031426915.1 Sulfuricellaceae bacterium
GTTCCGGCTGGGTCCGAATAGGAAAAGCCGCCGGTGCCCACGGTTGAGATGTACTCGCGATCAAGCAGGTTGGTCACGTTGACCTGGGTGGTCAGCTCCTTGAGAAAGCTGACATTCTTGGTCCGGTAGCCCGCGCCCATATTCCACAGCCAACGCGCATCGGCAGAATTGTCGTTGGTGTAGGTGTAGTAGCGCTTGGTGGTGTAGTCTCCGCCCAGACGTGCAAACCAGGCCCCATCGTCGTAAGCCATCTCGGTCTTGAACATCTGCTTGGGAATTCCCACCACCTGCTTGCCGCTGACGGCGCGTAGCGTGGTGCCGTCCATATAGTCCTGCTTATACTCGGTGCTGTTGATGCTGAGAGAGTTGAACCAGGCCCACTTGCGCGCGAACTTCCAGTTGATGCCGGCATCCAGGCCATTGGATTCCACGTCGCCGACGTTTGCCAGTATTGAAGGGCTGCTGACGATGGCAGGACCACTACTGATGCTCAGAAGGCGATCCTTGAAGTTCACATGGTAGAGCGACAGCACGCCTTCGAGCTCGTTGCTGCGGAAACGCCAGCCGGCTTCGTAGGTTGTCGAAGTCTCGGGCTTGAGGTTGCCCTTGATGGCGTCAAAGCCGGCCTGAGTCGTGCCGAACGGCTGGGTATAAATCGCACGCATGTTTTCGGCTATGCCGGCGAACAGTTCATTGCGGTTGTCATATTTGTAGACCAATCCGAGCTGGGGCAGGAAGGTCTTTTCCGAAGTGATCGTACCGGATGGGCGATTGGCGCCGGTTTTTTCCGTGCCGGTGACTTCTACCTTGGGCGACTTGAAACCGGCATTTAGCGTCAGCGCCGGAGAAAGGGTAAAGGTGTCCTGCGCATACCATTGCAGGGTCTTTTCCTTGTAATCGAAATCCCAGTCGGTGCGGAAAGCTCCACTCGGGACGTCGTAAGGCGAGCGCGGATCGGTCAGGCTGGTCGCATAGTAGCGCCGCGCCTGGGCAAAGTCGTCGCTTTCGTACCACAAGCCGCCGTTGATTTTGTGGCTGCCTACGGTGTATGTCAGTGACGACAGCAGGCCTGTACGGTCCATGTCGTATTCGGTGGTGCGCACCGAGGGGGTATTGCTTACAGGAGACAGCACGGCGGGCGTCCACCACAACCCGGCACCTTTGTCGGTATGCTTGTAAACGGTCGTCTTCCAGCGCAGGTTGTCTGACATTTTTGCGTCGATGGTCGCGCCTGCCAGCAGATCTTCACGAATGCCGGAGCCGGCATAATAGGCGTCCCAGATTGAGGTTTCACCGCTGGTCCAGATGTTTCTTGCCGAGTTGACCGCCTTGTTCCAGTCCGGATAGTAGTTGTCCCACTTGTAGCCGAGCCGGTTGATCATTTCCTTCGATAAATCCTGATAGTCGACTTCCTGGCGATCGGACCAGTTAACGAAGGCCGACAATTTGCTCTCGCCGAAGAACTGGACGTATTTGGCATTGACCTGCTGGTTGCGATGTTCGCCTTCGGCTTTCCATTTTTCCGAGCTCTGGTCCATCACGCTTACATTCAATTTGCCGCCATTTGCCAAACGGCCTGTATCCAGCTTGACGAAAGTGCGGCGCGCGGAATCACTGCCCAGGGTCTGACCTGCAGTCACGCCAAAAGTGTCTGAGGGATCAACGGAATAAAATTGAAAAGTACCGCCAAGGTTGCTGGTGGAAGCCGTATCCAGTGCGCCCGTGCCCTGGGAAATCTGGACGCGGCCGATGTTTTCCGATGAAATGGCGCGCGAAATATGGAGGCCGTTATGGTTGCCATAACTCAGGTCGCCGAGGGGAATGTCGTCGAGGGTGTAACCGAGTTGGCCGGAGCTGAAGCCGCGTACCGAGATGCTGGTCGACCATTCGTAGGCGCCATAGGCGTCTGCCGATTCGAAATGTACACCCGGAACCTTGTCCATGACCTTCAGCGGGCTGGTGCCCGGAGCGGACTGCTGGATGTCCTCGCGGGTCACCGTCGTGACTTGCCTTGTCTGGCCGCGCCCGAAGACGTTGATTGCCTCGGTTTCGAGGACGGAATTTTCCTGGGCATGGGCAAGGGAGGGAACAAAGGTGCTGATAATGGCAGCTGCGAGAGCGGCATATCTGAAGGGAACGGGGCGAAACATATTTTTCTCCTTGGTTAGTGCAACGGGTTAATCAAGCGTGAACGCGATGCGGGTACGAAAGCTTTGCTCCTGGGCGCCGGCCCAGGCATCGGCCGGCATGGTCTCGAAACGTGTACGCTGCACCGCTTGCAACGCAGCCTGGTCTAGTAGTTTGAAACCGCTGGATTGTGCGATTTCGGCGCGCAGCAAGCGCCCATCCCGTGCGATGGTGTAATTCACCAGCACGGCGCCGGACATCCCGAGTTGCTGTGCTTCCTCTGGATAGCGTTTTTGTTTGTCTATTTCAGCCCGCGCGCGTGTCTGGTATCCGCTTTCTGCGGCGGGATTGCTGCGCGTGGGCTGCGGCAATGTCGGTGGTTCCGCAGCTTTTGGCTGCTCTACGGCCTGCTGCGGTTGAACTGGCAGGGCTGGAGCAGGCTCGGAAAGGGCTGGAGTGGGTTTTATCTGTGGTGCCGGCTGTTGCGCCTGGGGCTTTACCTGCACACTCGCTTTGGGGGGTGGGGGAAGCGGCTTTTCTGGAATAAGTTCCGCTTCCTTTGGCAGGGGCGGCAGATCCACAAGCTCGATCGGCATCGGCTCGGGTTCCGGATCCAGGGGCGCCATGGAGAAAAATTGCAGTGCCAGCAGCAGGATGATGCTGAAAATGGCCGTTCCCGCCGCAGCGATACGATCTCGATGACGGAATGCCCGCGAGCAGAATTGCTCACATCCAGTCGCCGCAAGTGCAGAGGAACTGGCCATGAAACCGAGTGAAAGAATTTGTTCCATGGCGTCGGCTGTCTATTGTGCTTGCTTGGCGGCGATTGCCACGTGTTGTATGCCCACGGTGCGAACGACGTCCATGACTCGAACCAGATCTTCGACTCGTGCGGTCTTGTCGCCATTGAGCACCACGTCGAGCTTCGGATAGGCCTGCATATGCTGGCGGAGCAGTGTGGGAAGCCCTGCTGGCTGGTAGCGCTTGCCCTCTATCTCGATTTCCCCTTGGCCTCCGATCGTGATCACGAGATGCTTGGAAAGTTCGAGCCGCTGCGCCGCTTGAGCTTTGGGGAGCTGGGTTTTCAGCCCGGAAAGGGGAATGACATTCAGGCTGATCATTACGAAGAAAACCATCAAAAACATCATGACATCGATCATCGGAATGATTTCGATATGAGTGCGCTGCCGCGGCTCTTCGTCGAAGAGGACCATTGTGAAACCCCAGCTCAAGGAATCCGCAATGATGGCAACGGTTTGTTACGAGGAGGTCACAGAAAAATGACGCTTGGATGACGGATTTTAGGCGTAAGCACTGTAAGGGGGCGGAACTGACGGGGGGAGAGGCAAAGGGAAAAGCGCGCGCAGGGTACAAAAAGTTGAAGGGCATTGCGCCGGATGAGAAATGCCACGACACTTGCCTATGCCTCGACTACCGTCGAGCCTGATATCCGGGCGGGCCTTAATTCTTTAACGCCTCAACGGTGCACCCGCGTCAATTGATCCATACTATTATTGCAACTGTGGACAGACAACCTCGGAGCATCCACGGCGGATGAAAACGCATACATTCAGAAATAAGACCAAGGCCGAGCTGATCCAGGAACTGGAAGACCTGCGCCACCGGCTCACGGACCTGGAAAAGAAGGATGCCGAGCGACAGCATGCCGTGGAGGACTTGCGTGCCAGCGAAGAAAAGTACCGCATCCTGCTGGATGAATCCAGCGACCCCATTTTCACTTTTTACCCGGATGGCCAATATCGCTATGTGAACCGGGAGTTCGCCAATGGCGTTGGCAGAAAACCGGAAGAAATCATTGGCAGGAAAATCTGGGACCTCTTTCCGAAAGAGGAAGCGGACAAGCGCTTTGCCATTGTCCGATGGGTGTTCGAAAACGGGGAGAGCAAGGTCATTGAAGTGCGCGTCCCGAGACCGGATGGCGACCGCTACTACATGACGACGGTCAAGCCGATTGTGGACGAACAGCGCCGGGTGATTTCAGTCATCTGCATTTCCAAGGAAATCACCGAACGCAAAGCCATGGAAGAGCGTCTGGCACACATGGCACAGCACGACATACTCACCGACCTGCCCAACCGGGCGCTATTCAGCGATCGAATGCATCAGGCAGTCGCACAGGCCAAGCGGGACAAGGCGCGCCTGGCGCTGATGTTCCTCGATCTCGACAATTTCAAGCCGATCAACGACACCTTTGGCCACCATGTCGGTGATCTGCTTCTGAAAGCGGCGGCAAAACGCATGCTGGAGTGCGTGCGCGAAACCGACACAGTGGGGCGCAGTGGCGGCGACGAATTCGTCGTGTTATTGCCCGCTATCGAAGAGGTGCAGGATGCCTTGCTGGTGGCGGAAAAAATCCGCCATGCCCTCAGTCAGCCCTTTCATCTGGCGGGCTACCAAAGCCTGAACATCTCTTCAAGCACCGGTGTGGCCATCTATCCGGATCATGGCACAGATGAAATCGAGCTGTCGAAACATGCCGACGATGCGATGTACCTTGCCAAGGCGCGCGGGCGCAACATGGTGCAACTTTTCCAGGCGGCATAAGCCAGCTTACGCCGGGCCGGTCAACCTCCGGTGTACGCAAACCGTTGATTAGACCTGTGATGAAGCGCAGTCCTTGCAACCAAAGCCTTTGGTCAAGAGCCACAAATCAACAGGAGATTCAACATGAAACGTTTTCTGATCACAGCGGTCTTAGCCGCTGCTGCCGCTTCCACCCCGGCACTCGCTTCAGACGTTGGAGTCTCGATCAGCATCGGCCAACCTGGTTTCTATGGCAGACTGGACATCGGCGACTATCCGCCGCCGCAATTGATCTATCGTCAGCCGATAATAATCGAGCGGGTGCCGGGGGGGCGCCCACCGATCTATCTGCGCGTACCGCCGGGCCACGCCAAGCATTGGAGCAAGCATTGCCACGAATACAATGCCTGCGGCGAGCGGGTCTATTTTGTACAGGACAACTGGTATCAACAGGAATACGTTCCGCGATACCGGGAATATCATCGCGATCGCCGGGAAGAGCGGCGGGATGACCGGCGTGACGAGCGCTGGGATGATCGTCGCGGGGGTCGTGGGAACGACCGCCACGGTCGTGATCGCTAGGGAAGCGCTGAAGGGCTTCAGTATCACTGGCGGTACATCCGCCAATTGAAGCCCTTAATGTTCGTGGGTTTGCCACATAACAAGAGGCGTTTCAGCCGACTATCGCTTCTGCGTGATGTCAGGATTGCGGCTGAGCTTTGGCATTATTTTTGCCAAATCATCACGTACCAAGCAGTCGCCTTGTCAGCAGGTTCTGCATGTCCCGGCGGCCATCCGCGATTAGTACAATGAAAACACGCTGCCCGCTGACCCGATAAATCACCCGGTAGGGCTTGAAGAAGGTTTCCCGAAAATCTTTGATCCCCAGCGCCAGCAGTTCCTTGGGGTATGAGCCACGCTCCGGGAAGGTGGCGAGGCTGTTCACCACTTCCTCGATACGGTCGAGCACATGGCTGGCCTTTGCCGGCGTGTCATGCACGGCGATGTAGTCATGAATTTCCTCCAGGTCGCCTGCGGCGCCTCTGGTCAGCAGAACCTCGAAGCGCATCAGCCTTCGGCTTTTTGCTGTGCGTTTTTGTCTCGCAGGCGGAGAATCACGTCGGCTGCGGGGATCAGTTCGCCCGCTTCGATTTCCTGGTTGCCTATGGCCAGAATTTTCAGTAGTGCCATCGTTTCCTGGGTTTCCTCGAAGCTCGCGATGTCCTGAATGACTACCTTGGCTTCGCCGTTCTGCGTGATCACCATGGGTTCGCGTTGCTCGGTGAGCTGGCGCACGATCTCGGCAGCGTTGGCCTTGAGGTAGCTGATGGGCTTGATTTGGGTTGAGTACTTCATGTCGGCGCTTCTTCCATCCTTGATCAATAGGACCGAATATAGTCTTTATACGGTCTTTCGGCAAGATTCGGTGGTGGTGTTGTTCAGTTTTTCTGTTGTTCCACCCGTGTAAGCCATCCCACGTAAACGGCATCCGACCACAAGGAAGTGATCCAGGTGGTGACGTTGTCGATTTCCTGCTCCGTCAGCTTGCCCTGCCAGGCGGGCATATGGCTTCGTCCCTCGGGGCTGCCCTGATGGATGAACTGTTTCATCTGGCTGCTGGTGAGGCGCCAGGCCCTGCCGCTGTCGTCGAGCGGCGGAGGTTGCAGTTTTCCGTCCGGGCCGGGGTTTTGCCAGCCGGGTTTGGCTTCGCCGCTGTAGCCGTGGCAGGTGGCGCAATTGGTCTGAAAAACGCGCTCGCCCTGCGCCAGAGCCGTTTTGTCATATTGGCGCGGGCTCTTGGCTTGAGACTGCTGGGCGCTATCGCTGCAGGCGGACAGTAGCGCGAGGCCCAGCATGGCGATGTAAATTTTTCCGTTCATGTCAGATTATCCATTGGTGTGTAGGGGCGGTTTTAACCGCCTTTGGGCGAATGAATTCGCCCCTACAGGTGTCGTTTGGGAAAGTTCGGGTTAATGGGCAATGTTATTTTCTTCCAAAAAGGGTCCATTCCTTGACCAGGGCATAGAGCGCCGGGATCACCACCAGCGTCAGGATGGTCGAGGAAATCATGCCGCCCACCATAGGCGCGGCGATGCGGCTCATCACCTCGGAGCCGGTGCCGCTGCTCCACATGATGGGCAACAGGCCGGCCATGATCGCTACCACCGTCATCATCTTCGGGCGCACCCGTTCCACGGCGCCTTCCATTACCGCCGCATAGAGATCGGATGGCGCCAGCGGCTGACCTTCGGCAGCGCGGCGGGACTTGATCTCGTTCAGGGCGTGGTCGAGATAGATCAGCATCACCACGCCGGTTTCCGCCGCCACGCCGGCCAGCGCAATGAAGCCGACCGCCACCGCCACGCTCAGGTTGTAGCCCAGCGCCCACATCAGCCACACGCCGCCAACCAGCGCGAATGGCACCGACAGCATCACGATCAGGGTTTCGGTGAGACGGCGGAAGTTGAGGTAGAGCAGCAGGAAGATGAGCGCCAGCGTGACCGGAATGACGATTTTCATTTTCTGCGCGGCGCGTTCCATGTACTCGAACTGGCCGCTCCAGGTGGCATAGTAGCCGGGCGGGAACTTTACTTTTTCGCGCACCGCCTGTTGCGCTTCGCGCACGTAGCCTCCGATGTCGCGACCGCGGATGTCGACATAGATATAGGCCGAGAGCAGCGCGTTTTCGGTGCGTATAGCCGGCGCGCCCTTGACGATTTCCACTTTGGCCAGCTGGCCCAGCGGCACCATCGCGGGTTGTCCGCCCATTTCGCCGCCGATCGGTACCAGTACCTGGGTCGCGATCATCTGCGGCGTGCCGCGTAGCTCGCGCGGATAGCGCACGCTGACGCCGAAGCGCTCGCGTCCCTCGACGGTGGTGGTGATCGTCTCTCCGCCCAGCGCGGTGGCGATGGTGTCCTGCAATTCGCCCACCGTGATGCCGTAACGGGCCAGTTGTGCCCGGTCCGGCTCGATGTTGAGGTACAGGCCACCGGTGAGGCGTTCGGCGTAGGCGCTGGTGGTGCCTGGCACCTGCTTCACCACGGCTTCGATTTCCTTGGCCAGCTTCTCCATTTCGGCCAGATCCTTGCCGAACACCTTGATGCCGATGGGGGTGCGGATGCCGGTGGAGAGCATGTCGATGCGCGCCTTGATGGGCATGGTCCAGGAGTTGGAAATGCCGGGGATTTGCAGCGCCTGGTCGAGTTCGGCGATCAGCTTGTCGGTGGTCATGCCAGGCCGCCATTCCGCCTCGGGCTTGAGGTTGATGATGGTTTCGAACATTTCCAGCGGCGCCGGGTCGGTCGCGGTCTGGGCGCGCCCCGCCTTGCCGTAAACCGAGGCCACTTCGGGGAAGCCCTTGATGATCTTGTCCTGGGTTTGCAGCACTTGCGCCGCCTTGGTGACCGACATCGCGGGCAGGCCGGTGGGCATGTAGAACAGCGTGCCCTCGTTCAAGGTGGGCATGAACTCGCTGCCAAGCCGGGAAGCCGGGTAGATGCTGGCTGCAATGGCTACCAGCGCGATCAGGATGGTGAGCTTTTTCCAGCGCATCACCCAGGCGATCAGCGGCCGGTAGAGCCAGATCAGGAAGCGGTTGACCGGGTTTTTCGCCTCGGGCAGGATGCGCCCGCGCACGAACAGCATCATCAGCACCGGCACCAGCGTCACGGACAGCAGCGCCGCCCCGGCCATGGCGAAGGTCTTGGTGAAGGCGAGCGGCGAGAACAGCCGGCCTTCCTGGGCTTCGAGCGTGAATACCGGCAGGAAGGAAACGGTGATGATGAGCAGGGAGAAGAACAGCGCCGGGCCGACTTCCTTGCAGGCGGCGATGATGGCCTGGGCGCGCATGCTTAACCCTAACCCCTCGCCGATCTTAAACCCCTCCCCATCCCTCCCCTTGTCAGGGGAGGGGGCCGGAGGCTGGGAGGGGTTTTGTTGCAGCCGCTCCAGATGTTTGTGCGCGTTCTCGATCATCACGATGGCCGCGTCCACCATGGCGCCGATGGCGATGGCGATGCCGCCCAGGCTCATGATGTTGGAGTTCATGCCCAACAGCCGCATGGCGATGAAGGCGATCAGCACCCCCACCGGCAGCATGATGATGGCGACCAGGGCACTGCGCACATGCAGCAGGAACACAATGCATACCAGCGCGACGATGGCGCTTTCCTCCAGCAGCGTGGTCTTGAGGTTGGCGATGGCGCGCAGGATCAGGCCGGAACGGTCGTACACCGTTTCGATCGTGACGCCTTCGGGCAGGCCGCTGGCGACTTCACTGATTTTTTCCTTGATATTGGAGATCACCTCGAGCGCATTCTGGCCGTAGCGCGCCATGGCAATGCCCGACACCACCTCGCCTTCGCCGTTGAGCTCAGTCAGGCCGCGCCGCTCGTCCGGGCCGATCTGCACCCGCGCCACGTCGCGCAGCAGCACCGGCACGCCTTTTTCGCTCTTGACCACGAGCTGTTCCAGATCATCCTTGCCGCGCAGGTAGCCTTTGCCGCGCACCATGTACTCGGTTTCCGCCATTTCGATCACGCGCCCGCCGACATCACGGTTGGAATCACGGATCACCTGCGAAACCCGCGCCAGCGCGATGCCGTAGGCCTGGAGTTTGCGCGGATCGACGACCACCTGGTATTGCTGCACGAATCCGCCGATGCTGGCGACTTCTGCCACGCCCGGCGCCTTGGCGAGCTGGTAGCGCAGGTACCAGTCCTGGATGGTGCGCAGCTCGGCCAGCGACTTGTTCTTCGCCAGCACCGCGTACTGGTAGACCCAGCCCACCCCGGTGGCATCCGGCCCGAGCTGGGGCGAGACGCCCTGCGGCAGGCGGCCGCTGATCGAGGTGAGGTATTCCAGCACGCGGGAGCGCGCCCAGTAGATGTCGGTGCCATCCTCGAATATTACGTAAACGAAGGAGGCGCCGAAGAACGAGAAGCCGCGCACCACCCTTGACTTCGGCACCGACAGCATGGCGCTGGTGAGCGGGTAGGTGACCTGGTCCTCCACCACTTGCGGCGCCTGCCCGGAATACTCGGTGTAGAGGATGACCTGGGCGTCCGAGAGGTCGGGCAGCGCGTCTAGCGGCGTCTTGAGCACGGCGTAAATGCCGCCGCCGATGATGGCCGCCGTGGCGAGCAGCACCAGGAAGATATTTCTCGCCGACCATTCGATTATTCGGTTAAGCATATCAATGCCCCTCGTGCCCGGTTGCGGGAGATGCATTGGCCGGACTCGCGCTCATACTGCCGAATGCGGCCTTGAGATTGCTCTCCGAATCGATCAGGAAGTTGGCCGCGACCACGACTTTCTCGCCTTCGCCAACACCTGCCAGCACTTCGACGTAATCGTTCCCTTCGATGCCGAGTTTTACCTCGCGCGGTTCGAAACGGCCTTCGCCCAGTTGTACCAGAACGGTCTGGTTCTTGCCGCCATGAATGACCGCCGAGGTGGGAATGGCGAGTACCTTTCCGCTGGACGGGGCGGCCAGCTCGACGTCGGCATACATAGCGGGTTTCAGCAGCCCGCCCGGGTTGGCGAGTTCGAGCCTGACCGGTACGGTGCGGGTCAGGGGGTTAAGGGTCGGGTAGACGTAAGTCAGCCTGGCGCTGAATTCCTGGCCGGGATAGGCATTGAGCTTGACCCTGGCGCTCTGGCCGGGTTTTACCTGGGCCAGATCCTGTTCGAACACGTCGGCGACGATCCATACCGAAGACAGGTCGGCGATCTGGTATAGCACCTCGCCCGGAGTGAAACGCATGCCTTGCACCGCTTTCTTTTCCATAACGATGCCGCTCACCGGGGAGCGGTAGGTCAGGGTGTGCCGGGCTTCCGGATTTTTGCCCAGGGCCTGCAATTGTTCGTCCGATACACCCCAGTTCTTCATGCGGGCCAGGCTCGATTCGGCCAGTTGCTTCATGCCCGCCTGCGCCTCCGGACTGGCGTTGCGCAGCGCATCCCGGCCCTGGCTGGCAATGGCGTATTCCTTCTGTGCCGAGACCAGTTCCGGGCTGTACACTTCAAGCAAGGGCTGGCCGCGGCCGACCTTCTGGCCAGTGGTGTTGACGTGCAGGCGCTCGATCCAGCCCTCGAACTTCGGCGCGATGGTGTAGGTCAGCTGCTCGTTGGCCTCGACCCTGCCCACGGCGCGGATGACACGTGCCAGGTCGCGAAGCGTGGCAACTTCGGTGCGCACGCCGAGTTTCTGGATTTTTTCGCTGTTGATCGTGATCTGTTTCCCCGTTTCCGCATCGCCTTCGTAGACCGGGATGTAGTCCATCCCCATCTCGTCCTTCTTCGGCGTTTGCGAGGTGTCGGGCAGACCCATCGGGTTGCGGTAGAAGAGGAGCTTGCGTTCCTTTTTGACGGGCTCCTGGTTGGCCACGGATTGCGCCGCCGGGGCGGCTTGCCGGGCCGGCCCTCTGGCGCCCAGCCAGTATCCTGCACCCAGGGCCATCACGGTCGCGGCTGTTGCCAGAGCGATGCTCGCTGTCTTGTTCATAAGTCTTCTCCCAGCAGTCGTTCGATTTCGGCCAGACGCCGCTGCGCCTCGGCCTGCGCCTTGAGTGTGTCCAGTTTTGCCTTGCGGATCTGGCGCTGTGCTTCGAGCAGGGTGGAAAAATCCAGCTTGCCGGCTTCATAGCCCGCCAGCGCGGCTTTGTAAGTCAGTTCGGCCTGGGGAAGCAGGGTGTTTCGTGCCAGATTTTCCAGTCGGCCCGCGGCATGCAGTTCGGAAATGTTTTCCGCCAGATCGGAAAGCAGCTGGTTCTCGGTGGTTTCCCGGCGCGATTCGGCTGCCGCCAGCATGGCCACCGCCTCGCGTTCCTGAGCGCGGCGGCTTTCCTGCTGCAAGGGCAGGTTGAATTCGATCATCAATCCCCATTCGTTGATACGGCTGCCGGATTGAAGCGGCGAAATGCCGAGATTGAAGTCGGGGTAACGATTGCGGTAAGCCAGGTCGCGACTCCTGGCGGCGGCGGACACCCTCGCTTCCTCGGCAAACAGTTGCGGGTTGCGCTGACGCAGGCGTGCTTCCAGTGCGGCCGGATCGAGCTTGGCGGGTGAGGGAAGCGGGCGCAGATGCAGCGGTTCGGCGAGAGGCGCCATGGCGGGGCGCTTGAGAAGCGCGTTGAGCTTGACGCCGGCATGGTGATGCTCGTTTTCGATCTCCAGCAATTCGCCGCGCATACCGGTTTGTTCGACCTGGGCACGGATGACGTCCTGTTGCGGTACCAGGCCGCTGGAATAACGTGCCCGGGCGAATTTTTCCAGACTTTCCGTCAGTCCGAGCAACTCGCGCGTCAGCACTTCCGCGCGCACGATTGCATAATATTGCGCATAAGTTGTCTTGATGCGCGCCGCCACATCCGTCCAGGTTGCCGCAGCACGGCTCCTTGCCTGTTCGGCCTCGGCTTCGGCCACGCCGCGTTTCAGGTCGCGTTTGCCCCAGAAGGGCACGGGCTGAATCAAGGTGTATTTGGTGCCGCCGATACGGCCGGGAAGCAGGTTGGGATTGGCGTCGGAGCCCCGGTTGGTGATGTTCTCCAGCTCGGTGCGCAACATTGGGTCCGGCAGCGCCCCGGCGGGGTAAACTCGTTCCAGTGCGGCTTGTGCTTCGTGGTGCGCGGTCGCCAGTTCGGGATTCTGGCTGCGGGCCAGTTCCAGCAGACTTTCCACGCTGGCACCGGGCAAGGCCGGCGCGGCGAGCGCCGGTGCGGCCGGCATTGCCAGCAGCAGGGCGATCAGGTGCAGCTTTCCAGGCGAGCTGGAATAGCGGTGAGATTTCATGATTTTGCCTCCTTGGCAGCGAGTGGTCATCCGGAGCGGGAGGTCCCCGCCCGAATACTTATTTCGCTGCTTCGATGTGCGAAATCACGTAACCGGAACCTCCTTCCTTGCTCAGGCCGAAGGTAACTGTCTGACCAGGCTTCACGCCGGACAGTATTTTCCTGTCGGCGACCTTGATATCCATGGTCATGGCGGGCCATTTGATGGCGGGGATGGCTTCGTGCGAGATGTTCACGCTGCCTGCAGTGGTGTCGATCTTGTTGACCGTGCCTTTGCCGCTTGCCGCGTCAGCGGCGTGAACACTGGAAATGCTCGCCAGCATGGCGAGAACGGTGAAGATGATGCTCAGCGCATTTTTCATGATGTATGCTCCAATTGTCGTGCATGATGCTTTCAATGGGCAAAATAACCCATTGGTCCAAGTTAGAGTGGGTGATCAGGAAAGAAGTGCGAGAGGAGGGCGTTGCGGCTGTTCCGGAAAGAACAGGGAGAATGTGGCGATCGAGACCGGTTGCGGTGCGCTTGCGGAATGAATCACCAGGAGTAACGGGTTGAACAGCAGGGCCGGCTGGACCATGAGGTGGCACGAAGAACAGTCGTCGCAAGCCAGCGATATCTTGGCAACGGAGGGCGCGTCGTGGCCGTGGCATCCCTCATGCTGGGGAGGCTCCGCGAGCGCGGCGGCATGGTCATGGTGGTTCTGGCAAAATGGCATGACCTGTGCCGCGTAGGCTTGCAACGGAAGCCACACAAGCATGAAAGTCAGCAGAGTTCGGGCCAGGGCGTTTTTCATTTAGAGGCGATAACTTGAATGCCGGTATTGATGAGTTGATGGTACAAGCAATTCCATGGCTTGACAACAATGGCACGTCCGTCACAATTGGCCGTAACCATGCATCACTGTCTCTATTAAAGACTGGATAATGCGCCGTACATTTAGGGAACCACGTCCATGTTTGAAAAAATCAAATCGTTCCTGAACCCACAGCCGCCCGCGCCGTCCCCCGAGCCGGAGGACGAAGCGCCGGCTCGGACTCAAAAACTGGAGCCGTTGCCGGAACTTCCCCCGGACGACAAACCCGAGCCTTCTCCCTATGACGCCAAGGTCGTGGATACAGGACGGGTGGTGGCGGAAGACGTGGTTACCAGCCTGCTGGATATCGAGACCGACGGCAAGCGTGGCGATGCAATCGCGCTGCGCTTGCGCTTTCTGCGTCGCGAACCGGTGCTGGATCGCGCCGAACAACTGGTGGGATATGAGCTTTCCTTGCGCAACCGGCACCCCCTTGCCGATAAAAATCCGGACCATACGGTCATGCTGATGCATGACCAGATGCTGGTGAAAACCATCCTGGATCTGGGCGTGGAAAGGCTGTTGCAGGGCAAGCTGGCCTTTGTCGAAGTCACGCCCCTGATCCTCGATCACCCGCTGCTGGAACGCCTGCCGGGGCACAATATCGTGCTTGCAGTGCAGCCCCAGTACGAACTTGTCGACCAGATCATAGCGCGTTGCCGGCAGTTGAAGGAACGTGGCTTCAAATTTGCCCTCGACAATCCCCGCAATCTGCCGGAGCACCTGCCCTGGCTTCAGCTTGCAGACTATGTACGTTTCGACATCTCCCGCATCGATGCGCTCGAACTGGGCAAGGAAGTGGTGGAAATTCTGAAAGTGGCTGTTCGTCCGCTCATCGCCATGGGGGTGGATTCCGAAGAACATTTCGAGGCTTGCCGCAAGCTGGCCTTCAATTATTTCGAGGGTTATTACTTCACCCGGCCTCAGCTTGTCGCGGCCCACCGGCTGGATAACCAGCGCCTCAAGGTGATCGAACTCCTCAACCTGGTGCGCAGCCATGCCGAAATCAAGGAACTGGAAGCCAGCGTCAAGCGCGATGCCGCGATTACCTACCGCATCCTGCGCTATATCAATTCTCCGGCCAACGGTTTGCTGCAGGAAATCCGCTCCATCGCGCACGCCCTGACACTGCTGGGCTACGATCAGATTTATCGCTGGCTCACGCTGCTGCTGTTCTCCAGTGAGAAATCGGATGCCCGTAGCCATACTCTGCTCAAGAACGCCCTGGTGCGTGCTCGCCTGGTGGAGTTGCTGGGTAGCGGAAAAGTGCCGCCATCGGAACAGGACGGTTTGTTCCTGGTGGGGATTCTTTCCCTGCTTGAAGCCCTGCTTAAAGTCCCGATGGAGACCGCCTTGGCCGATTTTCATTTGCCGCAGCAGGTGACGCTGGCGCTGCTGCAACGGGATGGCATCTACGCGCCTTACCTTGAGCTGGCTATTGCCTGCGAGGAGTTCGATCAGGCGCGAATCGAGATGCTTGCGGCGGCGTGCGGCCTGGAAGCCGGCAAAGTCAACGCGGCACATGTGGACGCGCTGGTGTGGGCAGAAGAAGTGGATAGCTGACCGGGTTGGCCATTCCTGTCAAGGCTGGCCTAGCGTGGGAATTTCCTCCACAATGCGCAACTAAGGAATCACTGATTTAATCAAGCAGGAAAGCAGATATGAATTTACACGAACATCAGGCAAAACAGTTGCTGCGCGACCAGGGTATCGTCACCCCGCGCGGCGTGGTGCTGGATAACCTGGGTCAGGCTGAAATGGCAGCGAGCCACCTCGGCGGCGAGGCCTGGGTAGTCAAGGCGCAAATCCATGCCGGCGGGCGCGGCAAGGCGGGCGGGGTGCGCGTGGTGCGTACCCTCAACGACTTGATCCAGACTGCCAGCAACCTGCTCGGCAAGCGCCTGGTGACCTACCAGAACGCGCCGGACGGGCAGATGGTAACGCGCCTGCTGGTGGAAGAAACCCTGTCCATCGCGCGCGAGCTTTATCTCAGTCTGACCGTGGACCGGGAATCGGAGCGCATCGTGCTGGTGGCTTCCGGCAGCGGCGGCATGGAAATCGAGGAAATCGCCCGTACCGATCCGGACAAGATCCTGCGCGAAGTGTGCGACCCGGTGTGGGGCTTGCAGGATTTTCAGTGCCGCAACATTGCCTTCGGCCTGGGGTTCGAGGGCAAGCAGATTGCAGCTTTTACCAAACTGGCCAAGGGCCTGTACCAGCTTTTCATGCGCAACGACTTGTCCCTGGTCGAAATCAATCCGCTGGTGGTGACTGCCGCCGGCGATCTGGTGGCGCTGGATTGCAAAATCAGCATCGATGACAACGCGCTGTACCGGCAGCAGGAACTGCTGATCATGCGCGACCCGACCCAGGACGATCCCAAGGAAGTTGCCGCGCGCGAGGCGGACCTGAACTATATCGCCCTGAACGGAAATATCGGCTGCATGGTGAATGGCGCCGGTCTTGCCATGGCGACCATGGACCTGATCAAGCTGCACGGCGGACAACCCGCCAATTTCCTGGACGTGGGCGGTGGCGCCACGGCGGAAACGGTGGCCAAGGCGTTCAAGATCATCCTTTCGGATTCGAATGTGAAAGTTATCCTGGTAAACATTTTCGGCGGCATCATGCGCTGCGACATTATCGCCGAAGGCATTATCACGGCGGTCAAGGAAGTGGGGGTGAAGGTGCCGGTGATCGTGCGCCTGGAAGGCACCAATGTCGAACTGGGGCAAAAGATGCTGGTGGAAAGCGGTGTCGGCGTGATTTCCGCCAGCGATCTGACCGATGCGGCCAAGCGCGCCGTGGCGGCGGTGCAATGATTTTTGAACCGCAAAGGCGCGAAGGCGCAAAGAAGTTACAAAACTTTGCGCCTTTGCGTCTTTGCGGTTATGAAGGATTTGAAGAATGAGTATTCTGGTCAACAAAGAAACCAAGGTGATTTGCCAGGGCTTCACCGGCAAGCAGGGCACTTTCCATTCCGAGCAGGGCATCGCCTACGGCACCAGAATGGTGGGCGGCGTGACGCCGGGCAAGGGCGGACAAACCCACCTTGGGCTGCCGGTATTCAACACCGTGCGCGATGCGGTCAGGGAGACCTGTGCCGACGCCACGATGATCTACGTGCCACCGGCTTTTGCCGCGGATTCCATCATGGAGGCGGCCGCTGCCGGTATTGCGGTGATCGTCTGCATCACCGAGGGCATTCCGGTGCTGGACATGATGAAAGTCAAGGTGGCGCTGAAAGACAGCAGGTCGGTGCTGATCGGACCCAACTGCCCCGGCATCATCACACCGGAAGAGTGCAAGATCGGCATCATGCCCGGCTTCATTCACAAGAAGGGCAAGGTCGGCATCGTCTCGCGTTCCGGCACGCTCACTTACGAGGCGGTTTACCAGACCACCCGGGCAGGACTGGGGCAGAGCACCTGTGTCGGCATCGGCGGCGACCCGATCAAGGGTCTGGATTTCATCGACTGCCTGAAAATGTTCCAGGACGATCCGCAGACCGAGGCCATCATCATGGTGGGCGAAATCGGCGGCAACCGCGAGGAGCAGGCGGCAGAATTCATCAAGAGCCATGTCACCAAGCCGGTGGCGGCTTATATCGCCGGTCAGACTGCACCCAAGGGCAAGCGCATGGGCCATGCCGGCGCGATCATTGCAGGCGGCAGCGGGCTGGCTTCCGACAAGATCAAGGCGCTGCAAGCGGCCGGGGTGGTTGTGGCTGAATCTCCGGCGGGGCTGGGTGAGGCGGTAGTGGAAGCGATCAGGGCAAAACGGGCATAAGCTCCAGGTGCGCAAAGGTACGCAAATGAAAGTTGCGATAGCCCAAATCAATTGCATAGTCGGCGATCTGGACGGCAACGTTGCCAAGATTCTCGATTACGTCAACCGAGCCAAGGACTTGGGCGCAGACATCCTGCTGACTCCTGAATTGTCCCTGGCCGGATATCCTCCCGAAGATCTGTTGTTGCGGGACGGATTTTTTTTCGCGTGCGAGCAGGCGTTGTTCGGTCTGGCGCGGCAGATCGACGGTATCACTGTCGTGGTGGGCCATCCGCATCTTTCCGATGGCAAACGCTATAACGCCGCTTCCGTGCTGCGATCCGGCAGGGTTGAAAGCACCTATCACAAGCAAAAACTTCCCAATCACTCGGTCTTCGACGAGGTGCGATATTTCGTTCCCGGTACCGAGCCATGCGTCTTCGAGGAGGGCGGAGTGAAATTCGGCATCAACATCTGCGCCGACATCTGGGAAGAGGGCGCTGCGGTGTGCGCGCTCAATGCCGGCGCCAATGTATTGCTGGTTCTCAATGCTTCTCCCTACCACATGGACAAGCAGATTTCCCGTTACGAGGCGGTGCGGGGGCGCATCGGCGAGTGCCGCCTGCCGGTGTTCTATGCCAATCTCGTGGGTGGCCAGGACGAACTGGTATTCGATGGCGCGTCTTTTGTCATGGATGCCAATGGCAATCTGGTGCACCAGTTGCCGGCATTCGAAGAGTCGTTGCGGGTGGTGGAACTGGCTCATGATGTTCCGCTGGAGGGGGAAATCACTGCGGCGCATTCTCCCGAGGGGAGCGTATATCGTGCCCTGTGCATGGGTGTGAAGGATTATGTGGAGAAGAACGGCTTTCCGGGCGTGGTGCTGGGATTGTCGGGCGGCATCGACTCCGCGCTGGTGCTGGCCATCGCCGTGGATGCGCTGGGTGCCGAGCGGGTGAGGGCGGTCATGATGCCGTCCCAGTTTACCGCCGACATGAGCATGCACGATGCCGAGGCCATGGCAAGGATGCTGGGCGTGCGTTACAGCGAATTTTCCATCAAGCCGGTATTCGATGTGTTCCTCAACACACTGGCCGCCGAATTCGATGACCTGCCATTCAATACCACCGAGGAAAACATCCAGGCACGCATACGCGGCACGCTGCTGATGGCCCTGTCCAACAAATATGGCTCGATCGTGATTACCACCGGTAACAAGAGCGAGATGGCGGTGGGCTATGCCACGCTTTACGGCGACATGGCCGGCGGGTTTGCCGTGCTCAAGGATGTGCCGAAAACACTGGTTTATCGTCTTGCCCGTTATCGCAATAATATCGGCCCCGCGATTCCGGAACGCGTCATTACCCGTCCGCCCTCGGCCGAGCTACGCCTGGATCAGACTGACCAGGATAGTTTGCCTCCCTATGAGATTCTCGATGCCATCATGGAGAGCTATGTCGAATATGACATTTGCCCCCACGATATCATCGCCCAGGGATTTTCCGAACACGACGTAAGACGTGTGGTTAAATTGATCGATTGCAGCGAATACAAACGACGTCAGTCCCCGGTTGGGGTGCGTATTACACCGCGCGGTTTCGGCAAGGATCGGCGTTATCCGATTACCTCCAAATACCGTCCATGGAAAGAATAACCAGGAGACCTGAAAAATGAAAAAAATCGAAGCCATCATCAAGCCGTTCAAGCTCGACGAAGTGCGCGAAGCCTTGTCGGAAATAGGCGTGACCGGGCTGACTGTCACCGAGGTCAAGGGTTTTGGCCGCCAGAAAGGTCATACCGAACTTTACCGTGGTGCGGAGTATGTAGTCGACTTTCTGCCCAAGGTGAAAATTGAACTGGTAATCACGGCCAGTCAGGTAGATGCGGCGCTGGAAGCCATCGTCAATGCTGCCCGCACCGGCAAGATCGGTGACGGAAAGATATTCGTGACGGCGGTGGAAAAGGTGGTGCGGATCAGGACCGGCGAAACCGACGAAGCGGCTATTTAATCGTCCCGTAGGAGCGAGCTTGCTCGCGATTGCAGCGTTGTAATCGCTCCTACCACATCCTCCACCAGGGCTTGTCCTTCCCCGCTGAATCGCCCAGATACTTGCTGTTCGGGTAATTCTTGCTCAACACCCGCCGGGTATCGTCGCGCAGGTCATTCAAGCCCAGGGCATCGTAGGATTTGACCATGATCGCCAGCGCCTCTTCCGTTACGGGTGCCTGGGGATATTGCTGCAACGCCGTCTGGGCGCGATTGATTGCCGCCACGTGAGCGCCGCGCCGGGCATAGTAACGCGCCACATGCACTTCGTTCGAGGCGAGCGCGTTGATCAGATAGCTCATACGTGCCGCTGCATCCGGCGTGTATTTGCTGTTGGGGAAGCGGGCAACCAGTTCCCTGAAGGCATTGAATGAATCCCTGGCTGCCTTGGGGTCGCGCTCGGACAAGTCCTGATCGGCAATCGCTCCCAGCAATCCCAGATCCTCGTTGAAATTGGCCAGCCCTTTCAGATAGTAGGCATAATCCACATTGGGATGGTTGGGGTGGAGCTTGATGAAGCGGTCGCAGGCGGCGATGGCGGATACCGGCTCGTTGTCCTTGAAGTAGGCGTAGGCTACTTCAAGTTGCGATTGCTGGGCGAAACGACCGTAGGGGTAGCGCGCTTCCAGGGTTTCGAAGTACTTGATGGCCTTGGTGTAGTTGCCGTCGCCCATTTCATTCTTGGCTTCGGTATACAACTTTTGCGCCGACCAGCCGCGGGTTTCGTCCTGGGTTTCCGGGAGCAGGCCGCATCCGGCCACCAGCAACAGCAGAATTAACGCTAAACTACGCTTCATGACTGAATCCGAAAAAAATTTGCTCGATTATAACCGAATCGCCCCCCAACTCCAGCACCCTTCTCCCATTCGCCTGGAGATTCCCGCCGACTGCGATGGGCAGCGCCTCGATCAGGCGCTCTCGACCCTGCTTCCCGACTATTCCCGTAGCCGCCTGCAAACCTGGATCAAGGAAGGCCATGTCAAGCTTAACGGCGCTGCCGTTTTGCCCAAGCACGTGGTCTGGATGGGCGATGAGGTCGATGTGGAAACGCAACTGGAAGCGCAGGAAATCGCGTTTCGCCCGGAAGATATCGCCCTCGACATTGTGTACGAGGACGATGCGCTGCTGGTCATCAACAAGCCTCCCGGCCTGGTGGTTCACCCCGGCAGCGGCAACTGGCAGGGGACGATGCTCAACGCGCTGCTGCATCATGCGCCCAAGCTGGCGTGCATTCCCCGCGCCGGCATCGTGCACCGCCTGGACAAGGATACCAGCGGCCTGCTGGTGGTGGCGAAAACCCTGATCGCGCAGACCGATCTGGTGCGCCAGTTGCAGGCGCGCACGGTAAAGCGCGAATACCTGGCCGTGGTTCAGGGGGCGCCGCAAGCACAAGGCAGTGTCGATGCGCCGATAGGCCGCCACCCTACACAGCGCGTCAAGATGGCGGTGGTGTCGAGCGGGAAAACCGCCGTGACCCATTTCACCTTGCTGGAACATTTTGTCCAGTACAGCTTGGTGTGCTGCCAGCTTGAAACGGGGCGCACCCATCAGATCCGGGTGCACATGCAGCATCTGGGTTTTCCCTTGCTGGGCGACCCGGTCTACGGCGGCAGGGGAATAGCCGTATCGGCACCCTTGCGCGAAGCGATCAAGAATTTCGGGCGCCAGGCCCTGCATGCGGCACGCCTGGGGTTGATCCACCCGGACAGCGGCGAGCAGATGGAATGGGAGGTGGATTTCCCCCCTGACATGGCGGAGCTGCTGGACCTGTTGCGGAATGAGGAATGACTAGCGCCGACTGGATCGTCCCGAACTGGCCGGCACCCGATAATGTGCGGGCGCTGGTAACAACCCGTCGCGGCGGGGTGAGCGTTGCGCCCTATGCCCGCCTCAATCTGGGCGATCATGTCGGGGATGAACCGGCGGCAGTATCGGCGAACCGGACATTGCTGCGGGACAGTCTGCCTTCACATCCTGTCTGGCTGAAGCAGGTGCATGGCAGCGGAATCGTGGATGCGGATCTTGCCGCAGGTACGCCCGAGGCGGACGGCAGCGTGGCCCGGAAGGCGGGAACGGTATGCGCGGTGTTGACCGCCGATTGCCTCCCGGTTCTCCTCTGCGACCGCGCCGGCACGGTGGTGGGAGCAGCCCATGCCGGCTGGCGCGGACTGGCCGGCGGCGTGGTGGAGGCCGCAGTGGATGCAATGGGAATTGACCCGGCGGAAATCCTGGCATGGCTCGGCCCGGCTATAGGCCCGCAGGCATTTGAAGTGGGTGAAGAAGTGCGGCAGAATTTCATGGCGCACAATTCGGTAGCGGAGCAGGCTTTTGTTGCCACCCGTTCGGTCGGCAGTCAGAAATGGCTCGCGGACATTTATTTGCTGGCGCGACAGAGGCTGAATCTGATCGGAGTGGGACGGGTGTTTGGTGGAGAATATTGCACTTACAGCGACATGGAACAGTTTTATTCCTATCGTCGCGATGGCATGACCGGTCGCATGGCAGCGCTGGTCTGGCTCGAGTGAAGGGCTTGACAGCCTCCGTATAATGGCAGTTTAAAGAAAACCTTTTAAGCCCCATGTCCATACTAATCTGGATCATTCTTTCGAGCCTGCTTGGCGGCGTGTTGAGCGTTGCCGCCGCTGCCTTGTTCGCTTTTTCCGCGCGTGCGTCGTGGGTGCCGTTGTTGGTGAGCTATGCCATCGGCGCCTTGCTGGGCGCGGTTTTTCTGGAAATCCTGCCGCACGCCTTCGAGCTGAATAAAGACGTCCACACCATGGCGGGCACGGTGTTGTTTGGCATTCTGTTGTTCTTCACGCTGGAAAAGCTGGTGCTGTGGCGGCATTGCCATCATACCGACGAGTGCGAGGTCCACGGCGTTCACGAGGGACATACCGATCACGGCCGCAGCGGCATGATGATCATGGTGGGGGATACTTTCCACAATTTTGTCGACGGCATTCTGATCGCCGCTGCCTTCATGGCGGATGTGCAACTGGGGATCGTGACTTCGTTGGCCATCATTGCGCACGAAATTCCCCAGGAAGTGGGCGATTTCCTGATTCTTCTGCATTCCGGCTACACCAAACACCAGGCTTTTACTTTCAATCTGCTGTCCAGCCTGGCCACCCTGGTGGGCGGCTTGCTGGCTTATTTTGCGCTGCAATCGCTGCAGGGTATGGTGCCGTATTTCCTGGGAATCGCTGCGGCCAGCATGATCTACGTTGCCGTGGCGGATCTGATTCCGGGCTTGCACAAGCGCCCGGAAATCGGGGCCACGGTGCAACAGGTGACGTTAATCGGTCTTGGTATCGCCACCATCTGGCTTACCGGCACCTTCCTTGGCGGCCATTGAACGCTTCGACCGTTTGCGCTGGGGGGTGCCGAACAGCCAGAAAAAAAGTGCCATGGGCGCCAGGCCGTACCAGAAGAAGGTCATCAACCCGGCAATGAAACTGCTCTCGGTGATGGCCATCATCAGCACCACGTAAGCCCAGGCGATGGCGATGATGTACATTCAGTCAGCCCCGAAAATGATGTGCCAAAGCTGCTTGACCGCCGTGACGTAAGGCGCGGCCTGTTCAGCCTCGATGCGCGCATATTCGATGCTTTGCAGGCGCAGCGCGTGTTGCCATTGACGGAAGTGGCGGTAGGCGTCCCGCGCTGCTTCCGCCAGCTCCTGCGGGATCAGCCCCAACTCGGCGGCCAGCTTGAGCAGTGCCAGATTGCCGACATTGCGCGTCAGTTCGGGGTGGGCGTGGGCATGGGCCAGCACCAGATATTGCACCGCGAATTCCACGTCGATGATGCCGCCCCGGTCATGCTTGAGGTCGAACAGGCCGCTGGCATTGGGATGTGAGTCGAGCATTTTTTTTCGCATCGCCAACACTTCCTGCTTCAATTTTTCCCAGTCTCGCTGCTGCGTCAGCACTTGATGGCGGATGCGCTCGAAACTCGTGCCGATTTCCTTGTCGCCGGCACTGTATCTGGCCCGGGTCAGCGCCTGATGCTCCCATATCCATGCCTGGTTCTGCTGGTAGTCGCTGAAGGCTTCGACCGAGCTGACCAGCAGGCCGCTGGAGCCGTTGGGGCGTAGCCGCAAATCGGTGTCGTACAACATGCCGGCGGAAGTCAGACTGGTGAGCCAGGTATTGATGCGCTGGCCGAGTCGGGCGTAGATTTCAGGTGCTTCGGTGGCGTCGTCGTCATAGAGGTAGATGATGTCGAGGTCGGAAGCGTAACCCAGTTCCTTGCCCCCCAGCTTGCCGTAGCCGATGATGGCAAAACGTGGCGCATCGCGGTGCCTGACACGCAATCCCTGCCAGCACAGGTGCAGGGCTTCGCCAAGCATCAGGTCGGCCAGGTCGCTCAGGTGATCGCTCAGTTTCTCCAGCGACAGCAGCCCGGCCAGATCCTGGGACACCAGGCGGAACACCTGGGCCTGCTTGAAGTGGCGCAGGATATCCATTTGCTGCTCGGTGTCTCCTGTCGCAGCATCCAGCAATTCCCGCAGTTCCGCACCGGTTCTGGCGCAATCAGGCGCGGTGTGGAGTGCGCGGGTGTCAAGCAGCTCATCCAGCAGCACTGGATGCTGGGTGAGATAGTCGGATACCCAGGGGCTGGCACTGCACAGTCTGGCCACCTGGCTCAGGGTCTGCGGATATTCCAGCAGCAGGGCGAGATAGGCGGCGCGGCGGCTGATGTTTTCCAGCAGCTTGAGTATGCGTTCCAGCGTCTGGTCCGGATTGGGGAAGCCTGCAGCGACTTCGATCAGCGGCGGAAGCAGTGCGTCGAAGCGGGCGCGGCTGGATTCCGGAAGTTGGGCATAGCGGTTCCCCTGGCGCACCCGCGTCAGGCGTTGCCAGGTTTCCTCGCTGTTTTGATAGCCCAGCTCCAAGAGGCGCTCGGCCGCTTCCCCTTCTTCCAGTGCGCCCTGCCACATGCCTGTAAGCGGGTGGCTTTGCTGCTGGCTGTGAGGCGCTGCGAAGACTTGTTCGAAATGGCGCGTCACCTTCTGGCGCTGGCTGCTGAGCGCGGTATAAAACGCATTCCAGTCCGGGAATTTCATGGCCTCGGCGATGAGCTGGCGGTCGGCATCATTGGCCGGCAAGGTCTGTGTTTGCGCATCCTCCAGGTATTGCAGCCGGTGTTCCAGATTGCGCAGGAAGAAGTAGGCTTCGCGCAATTCGTCGACAGCCTGGGGTTGCAGCAGTTCGCGCTGTGCAATCAGGTCCAGCGCCTTCAGTGTGGATCGGGTCTGGAGCGCCGGTTCCTTGCCGCCGCGTATGAGCTGGAACACCTGGGCAATGAACTCGATTTCGCGGATGCCTCCGGGGCCGAGTTTGATGTTGTCGTTGAGCTCGCGCTTTTGCACTTCGCGGCGGATCTGTCCGTGCAACTCGCGCATGGACGAAAAAGATCCGAAATCCAGGTACTTGCGAAACACAAAAGGACGCAGCATGGACGCCATTTCCTGATACTGGCTGCCACAAATGGGACGGCCCTTGATCCAGGCATAGCGCTCCCATTCCCGCCCCTGGGTGAGGTAGTAATTCTCCAGCATGGCAAAGCTGCCGGCCAGGGGGCCGGCATCGCCATAGGGGCGCAGCCGCATGTCGACGCGGAATACATAGCCATCCGGGGTATTTTCATGCAGTGCGGAGATCAGTTTCTTGCCCAGCAGCGTGAAGTACTCGTGGTTGCTGATATGGCGCGGACCAGAAGTTTCGCCGTCCTCCGGGTAGACAAATATCAGGTCGATGTCCGAGGAGACATTGAGTTCGTGGCCACCCAGCTTGCCCATTCCAACCACGATCAGGTCTTGGGGGATTCCACTTTCCTCACCCATGGCCTGCCCGTATTGAAGCGACAACCATTCGGATAGCCGCTTAAGCGCGAAGCTAACCGCGACATCGGCCAGACTGGAAATGGTTGTCATGACCTCATTCAGGTCGGCGAGGCCGGAAATATCACGCACGATGAGGCTCAGCATGACCCGCTTGCGCAGGGTGCGCAAAGCGGTTTTTAGGTTGGCTTCGTCCGTCGTCGTGGCAGCCAGGAGGAATTGGTGCATTGCCTCTTCGCTCCAGGGTACATGGAGCTTCGCCTGCAACTCATGCAGCAGGTCGGGGTGGCTCTGGACCAGGCGTTGCGCATAGCGGCTGTAACGTAGCGCGGAGCTGATTAATGGATGCTGGGATGGGTGTTCAGGTGTATTCATTGATCTGGATAATGGCGTTCAGGTCTTGTATATGATATAAGTTTTCAAGATATGTGGAGCTGGATATTTGGAGTTGAAAAACGTAAGGCAAGCGTAAGCCAATTGTTTTACGATTAATTTTATTGTACCCCCCCAATATACGAGGAGAAGAGAAAGATGGCGTCTATCGAATCTGTGCTGCATGAAACCCGGGTGTTCGCGCCGAGCGAAGCCTTTACGGCCCAGGCCAATGTGTCCGGGATCGAATCCTATCGTGCTTTGTGCGCCCAGGCAGAGCAGGATTACGAAGGCTTCTGGGGGGGGCTGGCACGCGAGCATATCGTGTGGCACAAGCCATTCACCCAGGTGCTGGACGAAAGCAATGCGCCGTTCTACCGCTGGTTCCACGACGGCGAGCTGAACGTCTCCTACAACTGTCTTGACAGGCATCTGGCTACCCAGGCCGACAAGACCGCGATCATTTTCGAGGCGGACGATGGCCAGGTCACCAAAGCCAGCTACCAGGATCTCTACCATCGCGTGTGCCAGTTCGCCAACGGCCTGAAATCCCTCGGTATTTCCCAGGGCGACCGCGTCATCATCTACATGCCGATGTCGGTCGAGGCGGTGGTGGCGATGCAGGCCTGCGCCCGCATCGGCGCCATCCATTCGGTGGTGTTCGGCGGTTTCTCCGCCAAGAGCCTGCACGAGCGCATCATCGACGCCGGCGCCAAAGCAGTGATTTGTGCCGACGAAAGCCATCGTGGCGGCAAGGCGGTTCCCCTCAAGGCGGCGGTGGACGAAGCCATCGGCCTGGGCGGCTGCGATACGCTGGAAAAGGTGGTGGTGTACCGCCGCAGCGGCGGCAATGTTCATTGGGACGAGCAGCGCGACCTGTGGTGGCACGACCTGGTCAACGGCCAGGCCGACACCTGCGAGCCGACCTGGGTCAATGCGGAACACCCGCTGTTCATTCTCTACACTTCCGGTTCCACCGGCAAACCCAAGGGTGTGCAGCACTCCACCGGCGGCTATCTGCTGGGCGCCATGGCGTCCATGAAATGGGTGTTCGACTACAAGCCCAACGACGTGTTCTGGTGCACCGCCGACGTGGGGTGGATTACCGGTCATACCTACGTGGCTTATGGCCCGCTGGCCATGGGCGGCACCGAAGTGATTTTCGAAGGCATCCCGACCTATCCCGATGCCGGACGTTTCTGGAAGCTGATCCAGGACCACAAGGTCACGACCTTCTACACCGCGCCCACCGCGATTCGTTCCCTGATCAAGCTCGGCGCCGAGCTGCCCAAGCAATACGACATGTCCTCGCTGCGCCTCTTGGGCACCGTGGGCGAGCCGATCAATCCGGAAGCCTGGATGTGGTACCACGAAGTGGTGGGCCAGGGTCGTTGCCCGATCGTGGATACCTGGTGGCAGACCGAAACCGGCAGCCACATGATTGCCCCGCTTCCAGGCGCGGTGGCGACCAAACCAGGTTCCTGCACCTTGCCTTTGCCCGGCATCATGGCCGATATCGTCGACGAAGCCGGTCACCAGGTGGAGAAAGGTCACGGCGGCTTCCTCGTCATCCGGCGCCCGTTTCCCTCGCTACTGCGCACCCTGTGGGGGGATCCAGAGCGCTTCAAGAAGGCCTATTTTCCCGAGGATCTGGGCGGCAAGCTCTATCTTGCGGGCGACTCTTCGCACCGCGAAGTCGACGGCTATTACTGGATCATGGGACGTATCGATGACGTTCTCAATGTATCGGGTCACCGCCTCGGCACCATGGAAATCGAGTCCGCGCTGGTGTCCAACCCGCTGGTGGCGGAAGCCGCAGTGGTGGGCAAGCCGCATGAAATCAAGGGCGAGGCGGTGGTGGCCTATGTAGTGCTGAAAGGCGCGCGACCCGAGGGAGAGGAGGCGAAGAAGATCGCCGCTGATCTGCGTAACTGGGTGGGACATGAAATCGGCCCCATTGCCAAACCGGATGAAATCCGTTTTGGCGACAACCTGCCCAAGACACGTTCCGGCAAGATCATGCGCCGCTTGCTGCGTGCCATCGCCAAAGGAGAGGAAATTACTTCCGATACCTCGACGCTGGAGAATCCTGCCATTCTGGAGCAGCTCAAAGCAGCAGTTAAATAATCCACAGGGCGTTATAATCGAACCGCAGCGAGGCTTTGCCTGCTGCGGTTTTTTTATTTTCTTAAGTTTTTATGCTCAAAGCTTCCGCCCGGAAACTACATCGCTTTCTTGTCTCTGCGCTCATCCTCGTCGGATTGGCCTTCGCGCTGCTGGTTCTGGCCTTGCGCTACTGGTTGTTGCCCAATATCGCCGAGTACCGCGAAACCATTGCCGCATCCATCAGCCAGGCTGCAGGGCAGAGACTCACCATTGGAGCCATAGGTGCCGGATGGGATGGGCTGCGCCCGCACCTGAGCCTGCGCCAGGTCAGGGTTTATGATCGGGTCGGGAACCCCGCGCTTTTCCTGGAGCATATCGAGGGCACGCTGGCATGGTGGAGTCTGGCTCTGGGCGAGATCCGCCTGTACTCGCTGGAAATCGAGCGCCCGAATCTGGCGTTGCGCCGCTCTGCCAAGGGGGAGATTTTCGTGGGCGGGGTCTGGGTCAACCAGCCTGGCGCGGAAAGCGGTTTCGCCGACTGGATCTTGCGTCAGCATCGCATCATTGTGCGTGGTGCCACGCTGTCGTGGCAGGATGAGTTGCGCCAGGCTCCGTTATTGGAGTTGAACGACGCGCATTTGCGCCTGGAAAACCGCGGCCATCGTCATCGTTTTGGCCTGCGCGCGGTGCCGCCCCAAAGCTTGGCCCTGCCGCTGGACATTCGCGGCGATCTCTCCGGAGATTCGTTGCGGGAATTTTCAGGCTGGAGCGGGGCCATGTATGCCCGGCTCGACTATACGAACATTGCCGCATGGCGCAACTGGCTGGACTTGCCGTTTCAAGTGGAGCGCGGAAGCGGCGGGATAAGGGCGTGGATCACCCTGAAAAACCAGACACTGAGAGGTTTTACTGCCGATTTGCGGCTGAATGACGTGTTGACCCGTCTGGCGCCCGAATTGCCGCAACTGGACATGCAGTATGTCAGTGGTCGGCTGAGTTGGCGTGACCTCGAACCCGGCCAGAGTTTTCAGACCACACAACTCAATTTTGCGTTGCGCAATGGCCTTGCTTTTGAGCCCGCCAGCGTGAGTTTCAAGTCGATTCCTGCGCTCAGGAAAAAAGCCGCACAGGGCGAGCTGAAGGTGGATAGCCTGACACTGGAGCCGCTGGCGACACTGGCGGATTTCCTTCCCCTGGCCCCCGAACTACGAGAAAAATTGCGTCAGATGCAGCCCAAGGGCATGCTGCGGGAGTTTTCCGCCAACTGGAGCGGCACCTTGCCGGCGCCGGAACATTACGCCCTGAAAGGGAAGTTCACCAACTTTGCTATCCGTCCTTATCTCTACGCGGAGGGGCAGTCCCTGCCGGGGTTTTCCGGGCTGAGCGGCAATCTCGATCTCGACGAGAAAGGCGGGACTGCCTCCTTGAATGGGCATCAGATGAAGCTGGAGCTTCCGGGTGTGTTCGATCACCTGCTCGAACTGGACACGCTGACTGCTCAAGTGGGGTGGAAGAGCAAGGAGGGACAGCATGAATTCAAGCTTGCCAGCGTCGCACTTGCCAACCAGCACCTGGCGGGGACGGCTTTCGGTAGTTACCGTACCACCGCCAGCGGCCCGGGAGTAATTGATCTGAGTGCCAAGTTCGGCCGTGCGGACGCCCGCTTTGTCAGCTTCTACATGCCTCTGGTGGTGGGGAAGGAAACACGCGACTGGCTGGCGCAATCACTCAAGGCGGGACATTCCAGCGACGTGCGTTTGCGGCTGAAGGGGGATCTGGTGAAATTCCCCTTCGAGGACGGCAAATCAGGATTGTTTGAAGTGGCGGTCAAGGCTTCCGGCGGCGTGCTGGAGTATGCGCCGGAATGGCCTGCAATCGAGGATATCGGCGTGGATCTGCTGTTCCGCGGCAAAAGCATGGATATTTTTGCCCATTCCGGGCACACCAATGGGATGCAAATCCACAAGGTGCATACCCAGATCCGCGATCTGCTCCACACGGACGAGTTGTTGCTGATTGATGGCGAGGCGCGTGGCCCGACCAACGATATGCTGAAATTCATCGCGCAAAGCCCGGTGAATGCCATGATAGACGGCTTTACCGAGGGCATGCAGGCGGTGGGGAACGGAAAATTCAATCTGAGCCTGAAAATTCCGCTGCGCCGTCTGGATGACATGACCGTGGCGGGAAGCTACCTGTTCCAGAACAATGCGGTCACGCCGGGAGAGGGCCTGCCCCTAATCGAACAGGTCAATGGCGTGCTGCGCTTCACCGGTTCGTCGGTGACGATTCCCGGTCTGACGGCCCAGTTTCTTGGTGGCCCGGCCGCCATCAATGCCGCTACCCAGCAGGGCGTGGTGCAGGTAAATACCAGTGGCAAGGCAACGGCAGCGGGTTTGAACAAGGCTTTTGGGCATCCGCTGCTGCAGCACTTGCAGGGCAGCGCAAAGTGGAATGGGCAGATCGTATTGCGCAAGAAGCTGGCAAATGTCGTGATCAGTTCGAATTTGCAGGGATTGAGCAGCGATTTGCCAGCCCCATTTTACAAGAAGGCCGGGGACAGCGTACTTTTCCGCCTTGAACGGAAAACCCCCAGCAGCGATCAGGATAGCATCAGCATGAACTATGGCCGGGTAATGGCCGCCCAGTTTGAACGGCGCCAGCATGGCGACGAGATGAAAGTGGAGCGGGGCATTGTCAGTTTGGGAAATGGTCCGGGAAAGTTGCCACAGAGCGGAGTCTGGCTGACGGGAACACTGCCGTTCCTGGACATTGATCACTGGCGCGAGATTTCAGCCAGGAAGCAAGGCAATGGGGCAGCGTTCGTCGTGGATGTGATCAAGCTGAATGTAGCTGCGCTGGATGTTCTTGGCAAGCGCCTGAACGACTTGAAAGTGGATGCCTCGACCCGTGAAGGAACCTGGCAGGTTGCCCTGGAGAGCCGGGAAATGAACGGCAACGTAAGCTGGAATGGCGCAGGCGCGGGCCAGCTTGTCGGGCGTTTCAAGTCCCTTTCCATTCCCCCCTCTGCACCAGCCAAAATGAGCGAGCCGGGCGCGCCCGGGGCTGCGGCAGAAAGCGAAGATTTGCCGGCACTGGACATCATTGCGGATAACTTTACCTTGCGCCAAAGACAGTTGGGGCGGCTGGAACTCATGGCTGCGCCTAACGGACGTGATTGGCGTATTGAAAGATTGAAGCTAAACACTGCCGAGAGCACGCTTTCCCTGGACGGCGTGTGGCAGGACTGGTTGCAACAGCCCAGGAGCCGGGTCAATTTGCAACTGGAAACCAGCGATATCGGGAAATTTCTGGCCCGCCTTGGCCACCCGGACAGCGTCAGGGGCGGTAATGCGAAATTGAAGGGGCAGTTCTACTGGGCAGGCAGTCCCGCAGAATTCAACTATGCCACCCTGACTGGTCTGATGTCGCTGGAAGCGCACAAGGGGCAGTTCCTGAAGGTCGAGCCCGGGTTAGGCAAGCTGCTTGGCGTCTTGAGTCTGCAGGCTTTGCCGCGCCGCATTACCCTGGATTTCCGCGACGTGTTCAGCGATGGTTTCGCTTTCGACGATATATCCGCTAGCGTGAAAGTGAATCAGGGGGTGGTGAGTGGCAACGACTTTAAAATGGATGGACCGGCAGCCAAGGTCAGCATGAGCGGTGAAACCGACCTGACGCGGGAGTCGCAGAATTTGAAAGTGCGTGTGGTGCCCGTGCTGGGAGACACGGTTTCCGGTGCCGCGACCTTGCTCGGGGGTCCGGTGGTGGGCCTGGCCTCCCTGCTGGTTCAGAAGGTGTTCAAGGACCCGATTGGCCAAATCGCTTCTTATGAATACAGCATTACCGGAACATGGGATAATCCTGTTGTGACCAAATTGAAGAAAAGCAGCGGGGAAAACAAGGCGTGGGAAGGCAATTAGTTCTTGCATTCGCGATCTTCAGCATCGCCCTCCTTGTACGGGCGGAGAGCGTGCCGGTGCCTGCAGAATTGTGGGATCAGCCCCGTAGCGGCGCGATTATTCTGGCGCAACCAGTGTTCAAGCGCAGTGTGGCAGCGTTGTTGTCAAATCCCGAAGCACGTTTGCATATCCGCTTTGGCAGGGGCGACGAGGCAATGCTGCAGGCGGAAGAGCTTCGCGCCTGGCTGATTGCGCTGGCGGTGGACGGCAAGCGTATCGAATTGAT
Source organism: Sulfuricellaceae bacterium (assembly GCA_031426915.1). GTDB lineage: Bacteria > Pseudomonadota > Gammaproteobacteria > Burkholderiales > Sulfuricellaceae > Sulfurimicrobium. The sequence goes on from JASJPB010000022.1 coordinate 31,642, forward strand.
CGCGGATAGCGAAAACGGTCGGGGCTTGAGTTTGGAGCTAACCGGCACCACAGTTAAGATACCAACAAATCCCAAGAGGAATCCATGACGAGCAAGGAAAAATCCAGTTTTGCCAAGCCCAAGGCACGTACCACCATGCTGAAAAACAGCCCTCAGCCAGGCACTTGCCGCGTGGCCGCGATTCAGATGGCGTCAGGACCTAACGTGTCAGCCAACCTGGCCGAAGCCGAGCGGCTGATTGCCATGGCGGCGCTACAGGGTGCAAAGCTGGTGGTGTTGCCGGAAAACTTTGCCCACATGGGATTGAAAGACGTCGATAAAGTTGCGATACGGGAAGAGGAAGGCAAGGGGCCGATCCAGAAGTTCCTCAGTGCCCAGGCGAAGAAACACAAGATATGGCTGGTCGGCGGTTCCATTCCGCTGGCGGCATCGGTGCCGAGCAAAGTGCGCAACAGTTGCCTGGTTTACGACGACAAGGGCAAGCTCGCGGCGCGTTACGACAAAATTCACCTGTTCGGACTGGATCTCGGCAACGAACATTACCGCGAGGAAGAAACCATCGAGGCGGGGAACGAAGTGGTCGTGCTGCAAACCCCATTCGGCCGCCTCGGCTTGTCGGTGTGCTACGACCTGCGTTTCCCCGAACTTTACCGTGCCATGAAGGACGTCGATGTCATCGTGGTACCTTCCGCTTTCACAGAAACCACCGGCAAGGCTCACTGGGAAATTCTGGTGCGCGCGCGCGCCATCGAGAATCTTGCCTATGTGGTGGTGCCCGCGCAGGGCGGCTATCACCTGTCCGGACGCGAAACTCACGGCAACAGCATGATCGTGGACCCTTGGGGCGTGATTCTGGACCGGTTGCCACGGGGTTCCGGTGTGGTGATCGCCAGTATCAATCGTGCCTACCAGGCAAGCCTGCGCCAGAGCCTGCCCGCGTTGCAACATCGTACTCTTCACCAATGCTAAAGATTTTTAAATGACCGCTCATTCCCAACCGCAAGAAGCCGAGATCGAACCCGGTACACTGTTCGCCACTGCTGAGAGCGTGCTGCTCAAACCCTACCAGCTTGACGGCAGCCAGTTGCAACAGGTATTCGGCAAGATCATGACCCACCGTGCCGATTACGCCGATCTGTACTTCCAGTACAGCCGCGCGGAAAGCTGGAGCCTGGAAGAGGGACAGGTTAAATCCGGCAGTTTTGACATCGATCAGGGCGTGGGCGTGCGGGTGGTGAGTGGAGAAAAAACCGCTTTCGCCTATTCCGACGAAATCAGCCTGCCCGCGCTGACGCAGGCGGCGGAAACCACTCGCGCTATCGCCAGGCAGGGTGGAAATTTGTCCTCGGGTGCTGTGGCTGGGGGCAAGGCAATCTATACGCCAAGCCGTGCCGAGGGGCGCAAGCTGTACTTGCCGCACGACCCCATCGCCAGCCTGAACGATGTGCAGAAAGTCAAACTTCTCGAGAAACTGGAACGCATCGCCCGTTCCCTGGATCCGCGCATCACTCAGGTGATGGCTGGATTGGCCGGAGAATACGAAGTGGTGTTGGTGGCGCGTCACGATGGCGTCATGGCCGCCGATGTGCGTCCCCTGGTACGGCTGTCATTGCAGGTGATCGCGGAGCAGGATGGAAGGCGCGAGCAGGGGAGCGCCGGTGGCGGCGGACGCTTCGATTATGCCTATTTCGATGACGAGATTCTCGAACGCTATGCCAGTGATGCGGTACATCAGGCCCTGACCAATCTGGATGCACGTCCTGCCCCCGCCGGGCAGATGACCGTGGTGCTGGGCGCGGGGTGGCCGGGAATTCTGTTGCACGAGGCCATCGGGCACGGCCTGGAAGGGGATTTCAACCGCAAGGGCAGTTCGGCCTTCAGTGGCCGGGTGGGTGAGCGGGTGGCGGCGGATGGCGTGACGGTGGTGGACGATGGCACCATCGCGCGGCGGCGCGGTTCTCTCAATATCGATGACGAGGGCAATCCCACCCAGTGCACGGTGTTGATCGAAAACGGTATTCTCAAGGGCTATTTGCAGGATTCGCTCAACGCCCGGCTGATGGGTGTGGGAACCACCGGAAATGCCCGGCGCGAATCCTTCGCCCATATACCCATGCCGCGCATGACCAACACTTACATGCTCAACGGTGACAAGGACCCGCAGGAAATTATCGCCTCGGTGAAACACGGCTTGTATGCGGCGAATTTTGGCGGCGGTCAGGTTGACATCACCAGCGGCAAATTCGTGTTCTCCGCGGCTGAAGCCTACATGATCGAGGATGGCAAGATCAGCTACCCAGTGAAGGGAGCCACGCTGATCGGAAACGGCCCGGATGTGCTGACGCGTGTTTCGATGATCGGCAATGACATGAAGCTGGACCCGGGGGTGGGAACCTGCGGCAAGGAAGGGCAGAGCGTCCCGGTTGGAGTTGGGCAACCGACGCTGCGGGTGGATGGACTGACTGTCGGCGGCACGGCGTGAAATTTATTGTTGCCGGCATTCTGTTTTGTCTGTCCTTGGCCGCAAGCGCGGCACCGGACACGCACTCTTTTGCACCGGGAACATCCTATTATTTCGAACATTTCGATCCACTACAAAAACCATGGCGGCCTGGCCAGGATCTCAATGTCGAGGAAGTGTTCAAGAATTATCAGTATTATGAGATCCACTTTCAGAATGGCGGCCGGGAAATTCTGGTGAACCGCTATATCCAGAACCAGAAGGAAGCCGGAGTTCGCTATCGGATCAGGGGCGACGGCGGGCTCGAGAAATTGGCGCAGTGATGCGCAATTCAGCGGCGGCGGCGCGTATCTTGACATTCTGACGTCATCGTATGATGATTGACACGGATTCTTGATCAGAACAGTTTTCTGCGCGATGCTCTGGCAAGCCTCTCCCCTGACATGTGGCATCCTGCTGATTTTTTGTGTTATTCTTGCGGCATTCTCGTGTGGTTAGGCATCTGGCAGGCAAATGCTGACATTGCCTCACGACATTGTCTTTCTGGTACTAGTGTGTCTGTTCACATGTTTGTCATGTGGCGGCAATAAACTCAATCTGGACATTTCTGAATTCACAAAGGAGTACAAGTCATGGCTGAAGCCAAAATTGAAGCAGCACCAAAAGCGAAAACCACCGCCACGAGCAAGACAACGGGGACAGTAAAGGCCGCTGCCGCCAAAAAAGCTCCTGCAGTTAAGGTTGCCGCTCCCAAGGTTGCTGCCGAGAAGAAAACTGCGGCTCCGCGCACTGCGTCCAAGCCCAAAGCTGCCAAAAAGAACGTAACACCTGAACAGCGTTATTTGATGATCTGTGACGCTGCCTACTTCAAGGCAGAGAGCCGCGGCTTCTCGCCGGAACACGAGGTTCAGGACTGGCTGGATGCGGAAGCCGAAATTAATCGCCTGCTCAAAATGTGAGGCAACGGGCTCGTTAAGAAGCTCTTAGCTATTGCTGACCCGGGACATCGTCGGCGGCACCCTTGAGGAACTCGTCGAACTCGCCCATGGAAATTTCCTCCACTTCCATGCCTTTACGGGCGAGATGACGCACATCATAGTGCTCGCCGTTGCTGCCTCGAACGGTCATTGGATTGGATTCAGGTGCGATGGCAGATTCGAGTGCCGCCAGCGCCTGTGGACCGGTGGTATGGTCCTGCGGGTACTTGGGTGTTTCCTCGTATTCATAATCTGCCTGTTCCGGCCCGGGTTGTTCACTGACGTCGGTCTTGAAACGCCAGAAAATCGCGGGAACCTGGAATCCCAGCTTCTCTCGCAGATACCGCTTGATCTGAATTTCCAGGATGTTTGAGAAACGTAGTTTTTTCTGTGGCACAGCCTGGATCAGAACCACCGGGTTATTCTCATAATCTATGGTATAGACCTTGAAATCCTGAACATCCCGCACTTTCAGAAATTGGTAAACCGCTTCGTTGATGCTTTGCAGGGTGCGCTTGCCGATGCTTGCCGGCTTGTCTCGAGAGAGGAATGTGAACATCGCGTCAAATCGTTATTGTCGTAATCAGGATATTAGAATCATGGATGATGCGCTTGCCACTTGCAAGCGGGTGCCTCATCCGATGACTTCGTAGCCGCCGTCGTTGATCGCGCTCTTGAGCTGGCCCAGGTTTGCCTGGGTCGTATCGTAGTTGATCGTCACCTGCCCATTTTCCAAGGTAATTTCCACGCCGGATACGCCGGGAACCTGCGCCAGCAGATTCTTCACGCTGTTGACGCAGCCCATGCAGGTCATGCCTTTGACTGTTAGTGTGATATTTTCCATTTTATTTCTCCTTAGCTCCTTGTCGCCTTATGGCGCGGATTTCCATCTTTTCAGCAGCAGCGAATTGCTGACCACCGACACCGAGCTCATTGCCATCGCCGCTCCGGCGATCACCGGGTTTAACATGCCCAGAGCCGCAAGTGGTATACCGAGCACATTGTAGATGAAAGCGAAAAAAAGATTCTGGCGGATTTTGCCCAGAGTGGCGCGCGACAGGGCGATGGCATCGACCACGCTGTTGAGATCGTTGCGCATCAGGGTCACATCCGCCACTTCAATGGCCACATCCGAACCGGCTGCAATGGCAAAACTAACGTCCGCAGCTGCCAGCGCAGGGGCATCGTTGATGCCATCTCCCACCATGCCCACTACCATGCCACGAGTCTTGATTTTTTCCACTTCCTCGGCTTTGTGCTGCGGCAGGACTTCGGCGCGATAACTCTCGATTCCAACCTGACGCGCAATGGCTTCCGCCGTGGCGTGGTTGTCTCCGGTCAGCATGATTACTTCAATGCCCATTTTCTTCAGCCGTGCTATGGCGCGGGTGGAACTTTCGCGCAGTCTGTCGGCAATGGCCAGATGGCCCAGGAGTACGCCAGTTTCGGCGAGGGCGAGCACGGTCTTGCCCTGGGACTGCATTTGCGCCAGTACGGAAGCGTCCGAGAGCACCCCTTGCTCCGCCAGATAATTCGGGGAGCCGAGGTAATAGGTTTTACCTTCGATTTCGCCTGTTACCCCCTTGCCGGAGAGGGAGAGGAAATTGGCCACGGCTGGAAGTTTGAGCTCCATCTCCCGCGCTTGAGTCAGGATGGCTTGTGCCAGCGGGTGCTGTGAACCTTGTTCCAGCGCGGCCGCGAGGCGCAACAATTCAACTTCGGTGTTGCCGTTGACGGGAGCAAGATCGGTTAGCGACGGCTTGCCTTCGGTGAGCGTGCCGGTCTTGTCTAGCACCAGGGTGCGGATCTTCTCGGCACGCTCAAGGGCAGATGCGTTTTTTACCAGAATGCCCGCCTTGGCGCCGCGCCCGGTGCCGACCATGATCGCGGTGGGCGTGGCCAGGCCAAGCGCGCATGGGCAGGCGATCACCAGCACCGCGACGGCGTTGACCAGCGCGGAGGTGAAACTGCCGCCCAGCCACCACCACAAGACGAAGGTGGCAAGGCTGATCAATATTACCGTCGGCACGAAAACCCCGGAAATGACATCGGCCAGACGCTGGATGGGCGCCTTGGAGCCCTGTGCCTGTTCCACCAGACGAATGATTTCAGCCAGCAGGGTGTGGGAACCGACGCCCGTGGCGCGGCAGCGCAGCATGCCGTCTTGATTCTGGGTGGCGGCGTAGACTTTCGTCCCGCCGGTCTTGGAAACCGGCAGACTTTCCCCGGTCAGCATGGCTTCCACCACGCTGGAACGTCCCTCGATCACCTCGCCGTCCACCGGCACGTTTTCACCTGCCCGAACGATGAAGATCTCGTCCACCTTGATGCTGCCGATATCCACTTCCAGCGCTTTTCCTTCACGCTCCACCCATGCGGTGCGCGGCTGGAGTTTGATCAGCTCCTCGATGGCGGCGGAGGTTTTGCCCTTGGCGCGTGCTTCCATCAGCTTTCCCAGCAACACCAGCGTGATGACCGCGGCGCCGGCTTCGAAGTACACATGCTGCGGCAATGCCAGAATCGTGACCACGGTGCTGAACAGCCAGGCCATGCTGGTCCCCAGTGCCACCAGTACATCCATGTTGGCGCCGCCGCCGCGCAGTGCATGCCAGGCACCGACATAGAAGCGTTTCCCGGCCCAGAACTGTACCGGGGTGGCGAGCGCGAACTGTAGCCAGCGCGGGATGATATCTGCGTGCTGGCCGGAGAACATGAACGCCATTTGCGCCACCAGCGGCAGCGTGAGCGCGGCGGCTAGCCAGAACACTTGCAATTCCTTGTGGTATACAGCCTCGCGCCGGACGCGCTCGATTTCGCGGCTGGATTCGCCGCTTTCGTGGGCGCCGTAGCCGGTCTTGTCGATCACGGCGATTAAAAGCTCGGGGCTGGTGGTGCCGGGGGTAAAAATGATGCGCGCGGTTTCCGTCGCGAAATTGACCGTGGCCGTGACGCCCTCGATCTTGTTCAGCGCGTTCTCGATGCGGGTGGCACAGGCGGCGCAGGTCATGCCCTCCAGCGCAAGCTGGAGTTGCTGTGGCGGGACGGAAAAGCCGGTTTTCCGGATAGCCTGGATCAGGCTGGTTGGTGTGGCCTGTTCCGGATCGTACTCGATCTGCGCCTTCTCGGCCGCCAGGTTGATGTTTGCCTTGACCCCGGGCAGCTTGTTGAGATTCTTCTCCAGCCGCGTCGAGCAGGCGGCGCAGGTCATGCCCGCGACGGGGAGTTCGATACGGCTGTGAGAAGATGTCATGGCTTTTGCTTTCAGCTAAAAACAATTTTTACCGCAAAGGACGCGAAGGTTCGCGAAGGAATTCAAAAGCAGCAGTAAAAAGGCCACTCCCTACCAGACTAAAGAGAGGTTTTCCTTTGCGGACCTTTGCGTCCTTCGCGGTTAAACTAATTTTCTTCCCTGCGCATTTGCGGGAACAGGATGACATCGCGAATCGACGGGCTGTCGGTGAGCAGCATGATCAGGCGGTCGATGCCGATGCCTTCGCCGGCAGTGGGCGGCAGGCCGTATTCCAGGGCACGGATGTAGTCGGCATCGTAGTGCATGGCTTCCGCATCGCCGGCTTCCTTTTGACGCACCTGTTCCATGAAACGTTCCGCCTGGTCCTCGGCATCGTTGAGCTCGGAAAAACCGTTGGCCAGCTCGCGCCCCACCACGAACAGCTCGAAGCGGTCGGTGATGCCCGGGTTCACGTCGTTGCGCCGCGCCAGAGGCGAGGTTTCGGCCGGGTAGTCGATGATGAAGGTAGGCTGGATCAGCAGGGATTCGGTGGTTTCCTCGAACAACGAAAGTTGCAGGCCGCCCACGCCATCGGTGGGATGGTGGGCCGCTTTCATGCGCTTGAGCGTTTCGAGCAGGAAGGGGCGGTCGTGGAGTTGCTCGTCGGAGTACTGGCCGGGGTGGTATTTCTGGATCGCCTGGATCACGGTGAGGCGGTCGAAAGGCTCGGCCAGGTTGATGGTATGACCCTGATATTGGACCACGGCATGGCCGAGCACGAAAGTCGCCACATCGCGGAACATTTGCTCGGTCAGGTCCATCAGGTATTTGTAGTCCCGATACGCCTCGTAAAATTCGATCATGGTGAATTCGGGATTGTGGCGGGTGGAGAGCCCCTCGTTCCTGAAGTTGCGGTTGATTTCGAACACCTTCTCGAAGCCGCCCACGACCAGACGCTTGAGGTAGAGTTCCGGCGCGATGCGCAGGAAGATATCCATGTCCAGCGCGTTATGGTGCGTGATGAAGGGACGTGCCGAAGCGCCGCCGGGGATGGGGTGCATCATCGGCGTTTCCACTTCCAGATAGCCGCGATTGACCAGGAAGGTGCGGATGGCCTGGATTACCTTGGAGCGTACAATGAAGGTCTTGCGCGTTTCTTCATTCATCACCAGATCAAGGTAACGTTGGCGGTATTTCTGTTCTTGGTCGGTCAGACCGTGGAATTTTTCCGGCAACGGGCGTAGCGACTTGGTCAGCAGGCGCAGTTCCTGGCAGCGCAACGAAAGTTCGCCCTTGTTGGTCTTGAACAGCATGCCCCTGGCGGCGATGATGTCGCCACTGTCCCAACGCTTGAATGCTTCGTAGGTTTCCGCCCCGACGCCTTCCTGGTTGATGAAAAACTGGATACGGCCGCTCATGTCCTGCACCGTGGCGAAACTGGCCTTGCCCATGACGCGCTTGAGCATCATGCGTCCGGCAACGGCGATTTCGATGTTCTGTGCTTCCAGTGCGTCCTTGTCCGCGTCGCCATGCAGGAACTGCAAATCGCCCGCCATGTGAGTGCGGTCGAAATCGTTGGGGAAGGCGACACCCTGTTCGCGCAACTTCTTCAGCTTCTCGCGGCGTTCGGTGACGATCTGGTTTTCGTCCTGGTGCGTTTGTTCCTGTTCGCTCATGCGTTAAACCCCTTGTTTTAAGCTTGCTTCAATGAAGTCGTCCAGGTCGCCGTCCAGCACTGCCTGGGTGTTACCGACTTCGTAGTTGGTGCGCAAATCCTTGATGCGCGACTGGTCCAATACATAGGAGCGGATCTGGTGGCCCCATCCGATGTCGGTCTTGGAGTCTTCCATGGCTTGTTTTTCGTCGTTGCGCTTGCGCATCTCCAGTTCGAACAGGCGCGCCTTCAGCATCGCCATGGCCTCTGCGCGGTTGCGGTGCTGCGAACGGTCGTTCTGGCATTGCACCACGATGTTGGTGGGCAGGTGGGTGATGCGGATCGCCGAATCGGTCTTGTTGATGTGCTGGCCGCCGGCACCGGAAGCGCGGAAGGTGTCCACGCGCAGGTCGGCGGGGTTGATCTCGATTTCGATCGAGTCGTCCACCTCGGGGTACACGAACACGCTGGAGAACGAGGTGTGGCGGCGGTTGCCGGAATCGAAGGGGGACTTGCGCACCAGGCGGTGCACGCCGGATTCGGAGCGCAGGTAGCCGAAGGCATAGTCGCCGCTGATCTTGAGCGATGCACTCTTGAGACCCGCAACCTCGCCTTCGGATTCTTCCAGCACTTCCACCTTGAAGCCGTGGCGCTCGGCGTAGCGCACATACATGCGTCGCAACATGGAAGCCCAGTCCTGGGCCTCGGTTCCGCCCGATCCGGCCTGGATGTCGAGGAAGCAGTTGTTGGGGTCCATGGGATTGGAGAACATGCGGCGGAACTCCATCTCCGCGACGATCTTCTCCAGTCCGGCCGCATCCTGATCGATGCTGTGCAGGGAATCGTCGTCACTTTCCTCCTTGGCCATGTCGAACAGCTCGCGCGCATCGCGCAGGGACTGGTCGAGCTTGGAGAGGGTGTCGATGACGGATTCGAGTTCGCGGCGTTCCTTGCCCAGTTCCTGGGCGCGCTTGGCATCGGTCCAGACTGCCGGATCTTCCAGCAGTTGGACGACTTCTGTCAGGCGTTCCTGCTTGACCTCGTAGTCAAAGATACCCCCGTAGACCCTGACTGCGCTTGTTCAGGTCAATAAGGTGGTTTTCAATGGCATTGAGTTGTTCGGCTTCCATGATTACGGCCCTGGAAAAAAGGCGTGATTATACACTAATGGACTCGCCCCCCCTTTGCGGCTAGAACAGCTCGATTTCGCCGCTGATCGGCTTGGCCTTGAGGGTGTCGATGTAGCTGATTTCCTGGCTGGCGATGGTGTTGTTGTGCAGGGAACGCAGCCTTTTGACCCGTGCCCGTCCGCTTTGCGGAAAGTAAACCACCATGCGCGGGTAGATGCTGCCGACGTCCTCCGAAACCACCTGCAGTCCTTCCAGCTGGAGATAATCGCGTACGAAGTTGATGTTGCGTTCGCCCACGTCCGTCATGTTTTCCAGAATGCGTCCCCCGCCGAAAATTTTCACCTCGAGATTCTGGCGTTTGCCTCCGTTGCGCATGATTTCGTTGATCAGGTGCTCCATGGCGTAGTTGCCATAGCGGGTAGCCGAGCTTTGGCTGGAGGCTTTCCAGGCATCCGCTTCAGACGAGTCCGTGCTGGGAAGCATGAAGTGGTTCATGCCGCCGATGCCCGATACCCGATCGCGGATGCAGGCCGAAATGCAGGAGCCAAGGGTGGTATAGACGCCTTCATCATTCTTGGTGACATAGTATTCGCCCGGCAGGATGCGGGCAGCATAGGACTGGTAGTTGTGGTTCCAGGAACGCCGCACATGCTCGAAACCGGGCAGGGTGGGTCGAGGCGGGGGCGGACTGGCGGTTAATGGCAGAGACATGGATTAGGGCTCGTTACTGATTGTTCAGGAACATCTTTTCGACTTCCGCGAACTCGGGCTGGACCGCTCGTAGCGCTGGTTCCACAGACTCTTCGTCCAGGCCGGTGATCTCCCAGGCGCGTGGGTCGATGGGTTCGACATCCGCAGGGTCGAGCGTGTCGATTTCAGCCATCAGCGCGATGACGTTGGCGATGTGCACCAGCGCGGTTTCCCGGGGGTGGAGTTGGGCCTTGCCGATGGCATGATGGTAGGCGATGCATTCTTCCAGCAGGGACGGAAGGTGCCACTGGCGCGCCAGTTCGCCGCCCACGTCTGCATGGTCGAAGCCCATCACCTGCTGTTCGGCCTCATATACCTGTAGTTCGTCCTGACTGTCCAGCACCCTTTCCAGCACCTCCTTCGCCTGTGCCGGGAGGCGGTTGAAAATCACCAGTTCGCCGATATCGTGCAGCAGTCCGGCAGTGAACAGGGCATCCGGATCGCAGCGGCGCGCTTCCCTGGCCAGATGCCGTGCTACCAGCGCGCATAACAGGCTGTGGCGCCAGAAATTGTCCATCGAGACCAGGTCATTGGGTAATCCCGCGAAGCTGCGGGCTACCGACATGGACAGTGCCAGGTTGCGTATCTGGCAAGTACCGATGATGGTCACCGCTTTGGTGACCGTATCCACGGAGGAGGAAAAGCAATACAGGGAACTGTTGGCGACCCGCAGCAGGCGCACAGTGAAGGAGGGATCCTGGCTGACGGCCTTGGCAAGGTCTGCGCTGCTGCTGTTGGGGTCGTCCACCAGGCGATTGATGCGCAGATAAACATCGGGCAGCGTGACCAGCCCGCCAATGTCCTTGACCAGATCGCTTGCATTTATTGTAGCCATATCAATCCTATTCCCATTCCCAGACCCATGGCGGCGAAACCGACGGCGCAGCGTTTTGCCAGATTCGCGCCGCCGATGGTGGCGATCAGGCCAAACTTGAATCCCAGGTTGGCCAGGAAGGCCAGCACAATGGCAGTCACAGCCTGCGATGACTCCAGTTTGCCTAGTTCGTACAAACGCAGACTCGAAAGCGTGATGGCATCAACATCGGTAAGGCCGGAAATCAGCGCCACAGTATATAACCCCTTGCTACCTGCAATATCCGACAGCCAGGCGGAAAAGAACAGCACCAGCGCATAGAGCAGGCCAAAGCCCAAGGCGATGCGGATTTCGGTCGGGTTGGTGATTTCCGGCATGGGAAGGTCGGCGGATTTTGCCAGGTGGCGCCACAGGAAAGCCGTGCCCGCCAACCCGAATCCCAGTCCGCTGCCCAGTACCGGCAACAGGTAGGGCAAGGACTTGGGTGATACCGCCAGACCTTCCACTGCCAGGCGCACGATGACCACCAGGTTGGCGATCAGGATCACGATCACGGCCAGCTGCACCATGCCTTCGTTCTTGCCGTGACGGGCATAAACCATGCTGGTTGCGGTGCTGGACATGAGGCCGCCAAGAAAGCCCAGAATGGGAGCGCCATAACGCTGGCCGACAATGCGCAGCGCAATGTAGCCCGCCAGACTCAAACCCGATATCAGGACCACCATGAGCCATGTCTGGTGCGGGTTGAGGGTGTTGTAGGGACCGTAATTATGGTCGGGCAGAATGGGCAGGATGATGAAGGTCAGTACCGCGAACTGAAAGATGGAGACCAGGTCGCGTCGTGTCAGGTTCTGGCTCCAGCCGCGCAATTCGGGCTTGAAATAGAGCAGGATGGTGACCGCAATGGCCAGCATCAGGGCCGGAGTCTGGGCGCCGAACCAGACCATGGCGCCCAGCAGGTAGCACACCAGGAGCGCCACCGAAGTGGTGGTGCCGGGATCTTCTTCCGGACTCTGGGTGCTGAAGTAGGCGGCGACGATGACAAGACCCACAGTAAACAATCCCAGCGCCAGTAGCCACGGCGATTGCGTGAGCTGGGACAGCATCGCGGCCAGCGTGCCGGTCAGCGCGACCAGCGCAAAAGTGCGCAAACCGGCCTTGGCGCTGGGGTTGCGTTCGCGCTCCAGGCCGATCAGCAGGCCAATCGCCAAGCTGGTGAGAAAGCTCGATATATGCTCGGCGCCATTGCCTTGCAGGGACGGTATATCCATCACGTATCCTCAGTTAACGTAAAACTCGCATGGCGAGCTGGCGTTATGCAGCTTCCCAGTGGCTCAATAGAAGTTGCAGCGTGGTGTTACCGTTATACTCGTTTACATCCAGGCGATAAACCACCTGCAATTGCGCCGGCAGGGGCTCGGCGTGGAAAAACAGCATGGCTTCGAAGCTGCGTCCCATCTGGTTGAGGCGCAATTTCAGATGTTTTTCGCCCACCACCCGCTGCTGTTCAACGCGGAACTCACCGTAAAACGCGGGCTCCGGGAAGGCTTGGCCCCATACCTCGCCGCGCAGCAGTTGCGCCAATTCCAGCGACATTTCTCCGCTTTCGAGCATGCCATCGGTTTCCACCAGCCGTGTGAGCAGGGCAGGGGTGAGCAGGGCGCTGCAAACTTCCTCGAAGGCGGCCTCGAAGCGAGGGAAATCTTCCTCTGCAATGGTCAGACCGGCCGCCATGGCATGTCCGCCGAATTTGGCGATCAGCTCGGGGTGGCGCTTGGATACCATGTCTAGCGCATCGCGCAGGTGCAGGCCGGTGATGGAACGGCCTGAACCCTTGATTTCCCCGTTGTTGCCGCGCGCGAAGGCAATCACCGGGCGGTGGTGTTTTTCCTTGAGGCGCGAGGCGAGAATGCCGATCACACCCTGGTGCCAGCCGGAATCGAACAGGCACAGCGAGTTCAAATCCTCCACGGGCTGAACGCTGGAAGCCAGCTTCTCGAGGCTCGTCTCCGCGCTCTGCAGCATATCCGCTTCGATGGCGCGCCGCTCCCGGTTGAGCGCATCCAGTTGCTGCGCCAATTGCAGGGCATGAACAGGGTCGTCGCTGAGCAGGCACTCGATGCCCAGGGCCATGTCTTCCAGCCTCCCGGCGGCATTGAGTCGTGGTCCGAGGGCGAACCCCATGTCCCAGGTCGAGACGCGGCGCGCGTCCCGGCCTGCCACCTTGAGCAGGGCCTGAATACCGGCACAAGCCTTGTCGGCACGGATGCGCTTGAGCCCGTTGCTGACCAGGATGCGGTTGAGATCGTCCAGCTTGACCACGTCGGCCACCGTACCTAGGGCGACCAGATCGAGAAACTGGCCCAGATTCGGTTCTGGCTTTTCAGCAAAGGCATTGCGCCTGCGCAGTTCGGCGCGCAGGGCCAGCATGACGTAAAAAATGACGCCTACGCCGGCCAGGTTTTTGCTGGGGAATTCGCAACCATGCTGGTTGGGGTTGACGATACAGGCGGCAGCCGGCACTTCGTCGCCGGGCAGATGGTGATCGGTGACCAGCACCTGCATGCCCAGCGCATTGGCCGCCGCCACTCCGGCCACGCTGGCGATGCCGTTGTCCACCGTGAGCAAAATGTCCGGATTGCGTCCGGAAGCGAGCTGGACGATCTCGGGCGTCAGTCCGTAGCCGTATTCGAAGCGGTTGGGCACCAGATAGTCAACCCGTGCGCCGAATGCGCGCAAGGCACGTAGCGCAACCGCGCAGGCAGTGGCGCCATCGGAGTCGTAGTCGGCAATGACCAGCAGGCGCCGATTGGCGGCAATGGCATCGGCCAGCAGCGTCGCCATGTGCTCCGCATTTTTCAGCAGCGTAAACGGCAGCAGCCCTTTCAGATCGTATTCCAGTTGTTGCGGGGAGTGGATGCCGCGCGCAGCGTAAACCCGCGCCAGTACCGGGTGCAGGCCGTTGCTGACGAGCGCTTGTGCGTTGGCTGCCGGGTAATTGCGGGGAACGATGGCGGGCATCTTAGGGCTCGTTAATGAATAAGTTGGACATACGTTGCCGCGTATTCGGGATGGATGCAAGGCGCGAGGCGCGGCGAAGGGT
>JASJPB010000023.1:0-36042 GCA_031426915.1 Sulfuricellaceae bacterium
CATGGTGCTGGGCGGCGGGCCGAACCGCATCGGCCAGGGCATCGAATTCGACTATTGCTGCGTGCATGCCGCCTTTGCGATGCGCGAGGATGGCTACGAAACAATCATGGTCAACTGCAACCCTGAGACCGTTTCCACTGATTATGACACCTCCGACCGCCTGTATTTCGAGCCGCTGACGCTGGAAGACGTGCTGGAAATCGTGCATGTCGAGAAGCCTTACGGCGTGATCGTGCAATACGGCGGGCAGACGCCGCTCAAGCTGGCGCGCGACCTGGAAGCCAACGGCGTGGCCATTATCGGCACCACCCCGGACATGATCGACGCAGCAGAGGATCGCGAGCGTTTCCAGAAGCTGTTGCACGATCTTAACCTCCGGCAACCGCCCAACCGCACCGCGCGGGCGCCGGAGGCCGCCATCAAGGCGGCCGAGGAAATCGGCTACCCGCTGGTGGTGCGCCCCTCCTACGTGCTAGGCGGGCGGGCGATGGAAATCGTGCACGAACAGTCCGACCTGGAGCGCTACATGCGCGAGGCGGTGAAGGTTTCCAACGATTCCCCGGTGTTGCTCGACCGCTTTCTCAACGATGCCACGGAAGTCGACGTGGATGCTATCTGCGATGGCACCGATGTACTGATCGGCGGCATCATGGAACACATCGAGGAAGCCGGGGTGCACTCCGGCGACTCTGCCTGTTCCCTGCCACCATATAGCCTCAGCCCTGAAATCCAGGACGAACTGCGGCGTCAGACCGTGGCCATGGCCAAAGGCCTGAACGTAGTGGGATTGATGAATGTGCAGTTCGCCATCCAGGGCGAGACGGTATTCGTGCTGGAAGTGAATCCGCGCGCTTCGCGTACCGTACCCTTCGTGTCCAAGGCCACGGGGGTTGCGCTGGCCAAGGTCGCGGCACGCTGCATGGTGGGCCAGAGCCTGAAACAGCAGGGCGTGACCCGCGAAGTGATTCCGCCCTATTACTCGGTGAAGGAAGCGGTATTCCCCTTTATCAAGTTCCCCGGCGTAGACCCCATACTCGGGCCGGAAATGAAATCCACCGGCGAGGTGATGGGTGTCGGTACTACTTTTGCCGAGGCTTTCTTCAAGTCGCAGATGGCGGCAAGCGTGAAACTGCCTTCCGGCGGCAAGGCCTTGATCAGCGTGAAGAGCGGTGACAAGGAAAAAGTGGTGGAAATTGCCCGCGATCTGGTCAATCTGGGTTTCGGGCTGTTTGCCACGCGCGGTACCGCGGCGGCGATCCAGGCCGCAGGATTGCCGGTAAGTTTGGTGAACAAGGTGCATGAAGGCCGTCCCCACATCGTTGATCTGATCAAGAACGGTGAAATCAGCCTGATCATCAACACGGTGGAAGACAAGCGTGCGGTGCAGGACTCCTACGCCATTCGCCATGCCACGCTGCAGCAGCGGATCACCTATTACACCACCCTGTCCGGCGCGCGGGCGGCTTGTGTCGGCATGCGGCACATGAAAGAGTTGCAGGTTTACAGTTTGCAGGACTTGCATCAGCGTCTGAACTAACGGGTCTGAAAGTTTGAATTGTGCGGATTGGGGCGACCCAATCCGCATTGTTATTTAAAGCCGTCATCCCCGAGCGTGCGGGGAACGGAGTGTCGCGTTGCGATGCCTGTATTAAGGAAATGATAGAAATGAGCAAAGTTCCCTTGACCGTAATTGGTGCCGAATTGCTGCGCAATGAACTGCAGCAGCTGAAAAACGTCGAGCGTCCAACTGTGATCGCTGCCATTGCCGAAGCCCGTTCTCACGGTGACTTGTCGGAAAATGCCGAATACGATGCAGCCAAGGAGCGTCAGAGTTTTGTCGAAGGGCGCATTGCCGAAGTGGAAGGCAAGTTGTCCAACGCCCAGATCATCGATCCCAAACTGCTGGATGCGGAGGGCCGTTGCGTGTTTGCTGCCACGGTGGATCTTGAGGATCTGGAAAGCGGCGACAAGGTGACTTACCAGATCGTCGGCGACGACGAAGCCAATATCAAGCTGGGAAAGATTTCCATCGGCTCCCCCATTGCGCGCGCGCTGATTGGCAAGCATGCCGGCGACGTGGCGGAAGTCATGGCGCCAGGCGGCGTGCGTGAATTTGAAATCCTGGATGTGAAATACATCTGATGAACAGATTTGGCGATAAGCTCGCTCTGGTTGCCATCACGCTATGGGTGGGGGGCTTGTGGGCCATTGGCTACCTGGCTGCGCCAGTGCTTTTTTCCACCTTGGCCGACAAAACCATGGCAGGGATGCTGGCTGGAAAAATGTTCACCATCATCGCATACGTCGGAATGGCTTGCGGCTTTTATCTCCTGATACACCGCCTGGCAGCATTTGGCAGTGCTGCGCTGAAACAGGGGTTTTTCTGGGCCGCGTTGTTGATGCTGTTGCTGGCCGTCGCGGCTCACTTCGGCATTCAGCCAATCCTGGAGGGACTCAAGGAGCAGGCGCTGCCGAAGGAAGTGATGGAAAGCATGTTCCGCGACCGCTTTGCACGCTGGCACGGTATTTCCAGTATTGTGTACCTGGTGCAGAGCGTCCTGGGGCTGGTTCTGGTTCTGTCCCCGAGGAGAAGCTAGTCCTTGGGCAAGGTCAGCCTGGGTTTCTTTGCTGCCTTGTAAATTACCAGCGTCTTGCCGATGTGCTGTGCGGGTGCTGCGCCCAGCGCGGCGCAGATTTCAGCCAGCATGCTTTCCCGTTGTTCCCGGTCGCCGCCAGCAACTTTAATCTTGATCAGTTCGTGGCTATTCAGGCTGAGCTCGATTTCCTTCATGACCCCCGGCGTGAGACCGGCATCGCCAATCATGACCACGGGGTTGAGCGCGTGAGCCTGGGCGCGCAGAAAGCGGCGTTGGCCGGGAGTGAGATTGAACATTCTTAAGATGACCCAAAAAATGCGACAGTTTACTCCATGAAGAGAACCCGAACCAGCAAAGCCTGGATGCGTGAGCACGTTAACGATCCGTACGTGCTACTGGCGAAAAAGGAAGGATATCGCTCCCGTGCGGCCTACAAGCTGATGGAGATGGACGAGCGCGACCATCTTTTGAGGGCCGGCATGACTGTGGTGGATCTCGGGGCTGCACCCGGGGGATGGACCCAGGTGGCGGCGAAAAAGATCGGACCTGATGGCGCACTGGTCGCTTTCGATATCCTGCCCATGGAACCGGTTAAAGGCGCGATTTTCATTCAGGGAGATTTTCGCGAGGATACGGCGCTGGTTCAACTCGACCATGCGCTACAGGGGCGTCCGGTGGATATTGTGATTTCCGATATTGCACCCAATATTAGCGGCATCGGCTTGGCAGATCAGGCGCGTAGCATGTATTTGGCAGAGTTGGCGCTTGAGTTCGCGATGCAGCATTTGAAACCGGGCGGCAACTTTCTGGTCAAAGTGTTTCAGGGTGAAGGTTTTGATGCTTTTGTCCGAACAATGCGTGCCAGTTTTGTAGAAGTCGCGGTGCGCAAGCCGAAAGCTTCGCGTGACCGCAGCACCGAAGTTTATATGCTGGGCAAGGGACTGAAAGCCCCCAAATAAATCTCACCGGCGGCGAAGTAATGAGTTTAAAATTAACGACTATTTGTTTGGGTGCCGCTAAGGAGCAAGCTTGAATAACCTAATGAAAAACATCGCCATCTGGCTCGTGATTGCACTGGTGCTGATGACCGTGTTTAACCACTTTGGTGCGCGCCAGGTAGTGCAAAGCCAGTTGGAATACTCCCAGTTCATCGATGAAGTGAAGCAGGGAAAAGTCGCTAAAGTGACCATCGAAGGTCATGTGTTAAAGGGCGTCAAGGCCGATGGCAAGAGCTTTACCACTTATGCGCCCTCGGACCCCTGGCTGGTTTCGGATTTGCTCAAGAACGGCGTGATCGTCTCGGCCAAACCGGACGAGGAGCCTTCCTTCCTGATGAACCTGTTCGTTTCCTGGTTCCCCATGCTGTTGCTGATCGGTGTCTGGGTTTTTTTCATGCGCCAGATGCAGGGCGGTGGCAAGGGCGGCGCCTTTTCCTTCGGCAAGAGCAAGGCCCGCCTGCTGGATGAGGCTACCAACACGGTGACCTTCGCCGATGTGGCCGGTTGCGACGAGGCCAAGGAAGAAGTGTCGGAACTGGTTGAATTCCTGCGCGACCCCAGTAAATTCCAGAAACTGGGTGGACGCATTCCGCGTGGCGTGCTGATGGTGGGCAATCCCGGTACCGGCAAGACGCTGCTGGCGAAAGCGATTGCCGGCGAAGCCAAGGTTCCGTTCTTCAGTATTTCCGGTTCCGACTTCGTCGAAATGTTCGTCGGCGTGGGCGCAGCACGGGTACGCGACATGTTCGAACAGGCGAAGAAGAATGCCCCGTGCATCATCTTCATCGACGAGATTGATGCTGTTGGCCGTCAGCGTGGCGCCGGTTTGGGTGGTGGGAATGATGAACGGGAACAAACGCTCAACCAGCTGCTGGTGGAAATGGACGGTTTTGAAGGCACCTCGGGCGTGATTGTGGTTGCCGCCACCAACCGGCCTGATGTGCTGGACCCGGCGTTGTTGCGGCCGGGCCGCTTCGACCGCCAGGTGGTGGTGCCTCTGCCCGACATCCGTGGCCGGGAGCAAATCCTCGTGGTGCATATGCGCAAGGTGCCGATCGCACCCGATGTGAAGGCGGATATCCTGGCACGCGGAACACCTGGCATGTCCGGCGCTGATTTGGCCAATCTGGTGAACGAGGCGGCCCTGTTCGCGGCGCGTTTCAACAAGCGCCTGGTGGACATGGAGGATTTCGAAAAGGCCAAGGACAAAATCATCATGGGCGCTGAGCGCCGCTCCATCGTGATGCCCGAGGAAGAGCGCAGGAATACGGCTTATCACGAATCCGGCCATGCCGTCGTGGCACGCTTGTTGCCCAAGACCGATCCGGTGCACAAGGTCACCATCATCCCGCGTGGCCGGGCTCTGGGCGTGACCATGCAGTTACCGGTGGAAGACCGTTACAGCTTGAACAGCGAGCAGATCCTGCAGAACATCTCCGTGCTTTTCGGTGGTCGAATTGCCGAAGAAGTTTTCATGGGTCAGATGACCACCGGTGCCAGCAACGATTTCGAACGTGCCACAGAAATGGCGCGGCGCATGGTAACCCAGTGGGGCATGTCGGACAGCCTGGGACCAATGGTCTATGGCGAGAACGAGGGCGAGGTGTTTCTGGGTCGTTCAGTGACTACCCACAAGAATGTGTCCGAAGCCACCATGCAACAAGTTGACAAGGAAATTCGCCGCATCATCGACCAGCAGTACGCCCTGGCGCGCAAGCTGATCGAGGACAATCGCGACAAGATCGAGGCCATGACCAAAGCGCTGCTGGAATGGGAAACCATAGACGCCGACCAAATCAAGGACATCATGGAGGGACTCAGTCCGCGTCCCCCCAAACCAAGTCAGGGAACGTCAACTCCGCCTCCTCAGGACAGCACGCCAAGTGCGCCGGCAGCCACTACCCATACCCCCGCACAGGAAACATGATTACGAGTGAGGGGTAAGATACTTCTCGCCTCTCACTCCTCACTCCTCACATGCTTCATTGCGGCCGTTTTACCTTTCACCTCGAACGCCCCCTGATCATGGGCATCGTCAACGTGACACCCGATTCGTTTTCAGATGGAGGGCGTCACGATTCGATTGACCGCGCCATTGCTCATGCCATACGTCTGCTGGAAGAGGGTGCGGATATCCTCGATGTCGGAGGAGAATCGACACGTCCCGGTGCCGTGGCCGTCGATGCTGACCAGGAGTTGTGCCGGGTGTTGCCGGTGGTGGAACGATTGGTTCAACTTGGTGTGCCGATCTCGGTGGATACCTCCAAGCCCGAGGTTATGCGTGCGGTAATACGGGCCGGTGCGGACATGATCAACGATGTCAGCGCGCTGCGTGCAGAGGGTGCATTGCAGGCTGTTGCGGATTCCCACAGCGCGGTGTGCCTGATGCACATGCAGGGCGAACCGCGCGGCATGCAGCACCAGCCCCATTACCAGGATGTTGTGTCTGAGGTGAGGATCTTCCTCGCCGCGCAAATTGCAGCGGTGGAGCAGGCAGGCATTAGCCGTGAACGCATCGTGGTAGATCCCGGTTTCGGATTTGGCAAAACGCTGGAGCATAATCTGGAGTTGTTGCGCCATCTTGACTCCTTCCATGAACTGGGCGTGCCGCTGTTGGCCGGGATGTCGCGCAAGTCCATGCTGGGTGCACTTACCGGGCTGGCAGTGGAAGATAGAATATATCCAAGCGTTGTGGCTGCTGTTATCGCGGTTATCAAGGGTGCGCAGATTGTTCGGGTGCACGATGTAAAAGAGACCAGGCAGGCACTGCAAATCGTCAGTGCTGTCGAAGGGAAAAAATGAGCAGAAAATATTTCGGTACCGATGGCGTGCGCGGCAAGGTGGGCGAGGCGCCGATTACGCCGGATTTCGTGATGCGCCTAGGCTATGCGGCCGGGCGCGTGCTGGCACAGGCCGGGCAGGGCGAACGCCCCAGCGTGCTGATCGGCAAGGATACCCGCATTTCCGGTTACATGCTGGAATCGGCTTTGGAGGCGGGCTTGTCCGCCGCAGGTGTGGACGTCTTGCTGCTCGGTCCGATGCCCACGCCAGGCGTGGCTTACCTCACTCGCGCCCTGCGCTCCCAGGCCGGCATAGTGATTTCCGCTTCGCACAACCCGTTCGAGGATAACGGCATCAAGTTTTTCTCAGCCGGCGGCAGCAAGCTGCCGGACGAAACCGAGTTGGCCATCGAAGCGGAACTGGAACAGCCGATGCGCACCATGCCTTCAGCACAATTGGGCAAGGCAAGGCGCATCAACGATGCGGCTGGACGCTACATCGAGTTCTGCAAGAGTACCTTCCCCAACGAGCTCGACCTGCGCGGCCTGAAGATCGTGGTGGATTGCGCCAATGGTGCGACCTATCATGTCGCGCCTCCCGTCTTTCATGAGCTTGGCGCCGAGGTGATCGCGCTGGGCAACCAGCCCGATGGCCTGAATATCAACCTTGGCTGCGGTTCGACCAAGCCTAGCTTGCTGCAGCAGGCGGTAAAGGAACACCAGGCTGATCTCGGTATCGCCCTGGATGGTGATGGGGACCGGGTCATGATGGCGGATGCATCGGGCCAGCTCTATGACGGCGACCAACTCATCTACGCTATTGCCAAGTTCCGCCATGCGCAGGGACTGCTCAAGGGGGGGGTGGTCGGCACGCTGATGACCAATCTGGCGATGGAACACGCCCTTGCCAAACTAAGTATTCCTTTCGCACGCGCCAAGGTGGGCGACCGCTATGTGCTGGAAATGATGCAGGAAAAAGGCTGGCAACTGGGCGCGGAGAATTCTGGCCACCTGCTTTGCCTAGACAAGCATTCCACTGGTGACGGCATCATCTCGGCCCTGCAGGTGCTGCATGCACTCAGGGTAAGCGGGAAGTCTCTGGATTTCTTCACGGAAGAGCTGGTGCTTTATCCGCAAGTTCTTGTCAACGTGCGCGTCGCCAAGGATTTTGACTTCCGCGCCAGTGCCGCAGTGCAGGCAGCGCAGCAGGAAGCCGAGCGCGCGCTGGATGGAGAGGGACGGGTGCTGCTGCGCCCTTCGGGCACGGAACCCTTGTTGCGGGTGATGGTGGAAGGCAAGTCGGAACAAAAAGTGCGGTACTGGGCCGAGACCCTTGCGGCCGTGGTGCGCGAATCCGCAGGCCCCGGAACCGCTTAAGCCTGGAACTGCGCCACAGTCAATTCAAAATGGCGGGCCAGATCCTTGAGGTTGTGGACTGCGCTGGACAGGTTGGTGATCGAGCGCGAATTGCCTTCTGCCATGGTGGAAATTCTTTCCACATTGCGTGCAATATCCTGGCTGGCCCCATGTTGTTCGTGAGTCGCGCTGGCAATTTCACCGATGCTTTGCGCGGTGCGTTTTGCGCCGGCATCAATTGCCGATAACGAATGCGTGGCCTGATTGGCCAGCGCTACGCCATCGCTTACCTTGATCTTGCTGTTTTCCATTACTGTCATAGAATTTTGCGTGTCAGCCTGAATCCCCTTTACCATCAGATTAATTTCTGACGTGGCTTTTGCGGTACGTTCCGCCAGTTTCCTGACTTCATCGGCGACTACGGCAAAGCCGCGACCCTGTTCGCCTGCGCGCGCAGCTTCGATCGCTGCGTTGAGGGCAAGCAGATTGGTTTGATCCGCAATATCCTTGATCACCAGCGTTATTTTGCTGATTTCGCCGGAGCGATTGTTGAGGGCTGCAATGAGTCGTGCTGACTCCGCTACCGCCTCGGATATCCCCGCCATATCGCTCGCGGCCTGATTGACTACGTTCTTGCCGTTTTCGCACAGGACGCTACCCGCGTTGGATATGGACAGGGTTTCCCGCGCATTCTGCGTGACCTGTTCAATACTGACCGCGATTTGCTGTACGGCTGCGGATGTCTCGGCGGCCGCGAGAGACTGGTTGTGCGAGCTCTGCTCCACCTGTGAGACAGTATCGGCCAGCAGATTGGCTTCGTGGGTGACGGTGCCGGCTGCCGCGGTCATGCTCGTCACCATCGTGCGCAAACTTTCCAGCGTACTTTCAAGATGATGTGCCATTTCGCCAAATTCATTGTCATGGGCAAAATCCACGCGCGTGTTCAGATCCCCGGCGGCTACCCTTGCCAAGGCCTGTTGCAGGTATTTCATGCCCATATCCATGCTGCGAATCAGGCGGGTGGTGACGGTGCTGGAGGCAATGGCGAAAATTGTGCCTATCACCAGCGTCAGGATAACCACGAAGCGCATTTTTTCCGTCGATGCCACGCTCGCGGCATGCTCGGCCCGAATTTTTTCCTTTTGCAGGGCGATCAGCTGGCTGACCGGGTTCAATATGCCGGTTTCGATCGGTGGCCAGTCATCGTCGAGGACGGACCGTACCATGGTTTTGTCGCGCATCTGGTGGGAGGCTTCAAGGAATTTGTAGAACGAATCGAGGGACTTCATCTGGGTGTCGATGGTTGCGATCATGCTTTGTTCTTCCACCGACAGGTCGCTTCCCTTGAGCTTCTTGAATTCGCTCCATAGCACCGGCAGGCTGGCCTTGAATTCGGCCAGTTGCTGGGCGGCCTGGTCGAACATCACCTTGTCGAACATGACGGCCGCCATGTTGAAGCGGGTTTCGGTCAGTTTGCGTTCCATGTCGAGCAGAGTGGAAGACGGCACTACGGACTGTTCGTAAACCGCGTCCATTGCTGCAGCGCTGTTGTGCAGCACCAGCAGGTTTTCCGTCGCCATGATTGCCAACATTACAGCAGTGAGGATGGCTCCGGCAAAGAGGCTGGCTTTGATGCTAGGTTTCTTGATCATGTGTCTTCGAATTGCTGTGTCGGAGCGCAATTCTGGCATTCGAATGTGACATTCATGTTAATGCCGGCTGGAAAATAAAACGCCCGCTCTGATTGGACAGGAGCGGGCGTTGGGTGCGAAATATAAAGTGGCGTATCAGCCGAACTTGCCAGTGATGTAGTCCTCAGTGGCTTTCTGTTTCGGCGTGGTGAAGATGGTGTCGGTATCGCCGAATTCGATCAGTTCGCCCAGATACATGTAGGCGGTGTAGTCCGATACACGCGCTGCCTGCTGCATGTTGTGGGTGACGATGAGGATGGTGTAGTCCTCCTTGAGCTCGAAGATCAGCTCCTCGATGCGCGCGGTGGAAATCGGGTCGAGCGCCGATGCCGGTTCGTCGAGCAACACCACCTCGGGTTTGACCGCGATGCCGCGAGCGATACATAGGCGTTGCTGCTGGCCGCCAGAGAGGCTGGTGCCATTCTGGTTCAGCTTGTCTTTTACTTCATCCCACAGCGCCGCCTTGCGCAACGCCCATTCGACCCGCTCCGCCAAGTCGCGGCGGCTAAGGCTTTCATACAGTTTTACACCAAATGCGACATTGTCGAAAATCGACATCGGGAAGGGGGTCGGCTTTTGGAATACCATGCCCATTTTGGCGCGCAGGATGTTGAGATCCTGCTTCTTGTCGAGAATGTTGGCACCATCCATCACAATTTCACCCTTGGCTTCCTGGCCGGGGTAGAGCTGATACATGCGGTTGAAGGTGCGCAGCAGGGTTGATTTGCCGCAGCCGGAAGGCCCGATGAAGGCAGTCACCTGCTTCTCCGGAATTTCCAGGTTGATGGATTTCAGGGCATGGTATTTGCCGTAGAAAAAATTCAGGTCGCGGACGGTGAGTTTGGGTGCGGCCGAGTGTGATTGGTTCATGCTCATCTCTGGATTTAATTTAACGATGACGACTTGCGGAACAATACGCGCGCGGCAATATTGAGCCCAAGGACGCCGACCGTGATAAGAAGTGCACCGGCCCAGGCCAGTTTTTGCCAGTCTTCATAAGGGCTCATGGCAAACTGGAATATGACCACGGGCAAGTTGGACATGGGCCGGTTCATGTCGGCGCTCCAGAATTGATTGTTTAGCGCGGTGAAAAGCAGCGGTGCAGTTTCTCCGCTGATGCGCGCAATCGCCAGCAATACGCCGGTCACCATGCCGGCCTTGGAGGCGCGCCAAGTCACCAGCGTCACCACTTTCCATTGCGGCGCGCCCAAAGCGGCAGCCGCTTCGCGCAGGCTGTCTGGTATCAGGCGCAACATGTCCTCGGTGGTGCGCACCACCACTGGAATGACGATCAGCGACAATGCCAGCGTCCCGGCCCAGCCGGAAAAATGTCCGACATTGGCGACATAAACCGCATAGATAAAGAGGCCGATCACGATCGACGGCGCGGACAGCAGAATGTCGTTGATGAAACGTGTTGTGGGGGCAAGCCATCCGCGCTGGCCGAATTCGGCTAGATAGGTGCCGGCCATGATGCCGATCGGGGTGCCGATCAGGGTGGCGAGCGTTGCCATCACCACGCTGCCGGCGATGGCGTTGAGCAGGCCGCCGGCCCCGCCCGGTGGTGGTGTCATCTGGGTGAAAATGGCAATGCCGATGCCGCCCAGGCCTTTCTGGAACAGAGTAAACAAAATCCAGGTCAGCCAGAACAGGCCGAAAGCCATGGCCAGCATGGAGGCGGTGAGGTTTATGGCATTGACGATGCGGCGCCGGTTGTAAATGGGGATCATGGTGCGTCTCTAGGTGGCCTTGCCTTCGCGTTTCTTGAGCTGGATCAGCAGAATCTTGGCGCCTGCCAGCACTACGAAGGTAATGAAAAATAGGATCAGACCGAGTTCGATCAGTGCCGCGGTATAGAGCTCGCCCTCGGCTTCTGTGAATTCATTGGCCAAAGCCGAGGCGATACTGTTGCCGGGCATGAAAAGAGAGGCATGCAACTGGTGTGCGTTGCCGATAACGAACGTGACTGCCATGGTTTCGCCCAGCGCGCGGCCGAGGCCAAGCATGATGCCGCCCACCACGCCGATCTTGGTATAGGGGAGCACCACGTTCCATACCACTTCCCAGGTGGTGGCGCCGAGTCCATACGCCGATTCCTTGAGCATGGGGGGGACGATTTCGAACACATCGCGCATTACGGCGGCGATGAAGGGAATCACCATGATGGCCAGGATGATGCCGGCGGTGAGTACGCCTATGCCCATGAAAGGGCCGTCGAACAGAAGCTTGATAAGCGGGATGTTGCCAAACACGCCCCGTAGCCAGGGCTGGACGTATTCGGCGAACAACGGGGCGAACACGAACAGGCCCCACATACCGTAAATAATGCTGGGGATGCCGGCCAGCAGTTCAATTGCCGTGCCGAGGGGGCGGCGTAGCCATGGAGGGGACATCTCGGTGAGGAACAGGGCGATGCCGAAGCTGACCGGGATGCCGATCGACAGGGCGATAATTGAGGTAACCAGGGTGCCAATGATCGGCACCAGGGCGCCAAATTTTTCGGTTACGGGGTTCCAGTCAGAACTGAACAGGAAGCCGAAACCAAAGGACTTGATCGCCGGCATGCTGCCAATTAACAGGGAAAAAATGATGGCGGCGAGCAGTGCGAAGACGAGAAATGCAAACAACCAGGTGGTGCCGCGAAAAATCTGGTCAAAAAGATGCTGTCTTTTCAGTGTTGCTGAGGAGTGTATTTTGGACATCATCTGGCTTCGTTGGGCTGAAGAATGTGCGGGTTGATTTGTAAACGGAAGATTATAACCAGTTTGCATCTCGGCACTAGCGGTTACTTGGCAATTAGTTGTGTTCATTCTATTGTCGGTCTGCGCTATTCATTTCATGGCGCTGAACGATCTTCAGCCATATTGCTGAACCGGGCTGAAGATGGTTCAGAGTCATCACATGAGACGACAGGCCGGGTGTGTTGCATTGCCCGGCCTGTCCCTATTCATCGCACTTGCTATTTAGTACACGGCTTTGCCGTCTGCAGCCTTGATGTTGGCTTTCCAGGAGCCTTCGATCAGCTTCACCACGTTGTTTGGCATTGGAATGTAGTCCAGTTCCAGCGCCATGTTGTCGCCCTTGGTGTAGGCCCATTCGAAGAATTTCAGCACATTCGCGGCCTGAACGGGATTGGCCTGAGACTTGTGCATCAGGATGAAGGTGGCGCCGGTGATGGGCCAGCTGTTTTTGCCGGGCTGCTCGGTGAGGATTTCATAGAAACCAGGCGCCTTTTCCCAGTTGGCGTTGGCCGCGGCAGCCTTGAAATTGTCCTCGGTAGGCATCACGTAAATGCCATCCTTGTTCTGCAGTTGGGCGTAGTTCATCTTGTTTTGCTTGGCGTAAGCAGCTTCTACGTAGCCGATCGAACCCTTGATCTGCTTCACGAAGTTGGCCACCCCTTCGTTGCCCTTGCCGCCGGTGCCAACGGGCCAGGCCACGGAAGCATCCGCCCCGACTTTTTCCTTCCATTCCGGGCTAACCTTGGTCAGGTAGTTGGCGAACAGGAAGGTCGTTCCGGAACCGTCCGAACGATGCACCACGGTAATGTCGCTGTCAGGCAGGGCGACGCCCTTGTTCAGATTGGCGATGGCCGGGTCATTCCATTTCTTGGCCTTGCCCAGGAAAATGTCAGCCAGCACGGCGCCGGTCAGCTTGATCTGGCCTTCCTTGATGCCGTCCACATTGATGACTGGCACCACGCCACCCATCACGGTCGGGAACTGGGTCAGGCCGTCTTTTTCCAGCTCTTCCGGTTTGAGAGGTTTGTCGGATGCGCCGAAATCAACGGTCTTGGCCTTGATTTGTTTGATGCCGCCACCGGAGCCGATGGATTGGTAATTCATGCCGATGCCTGTTTCTTTTTTGTAAGCGTCAGCCCATTTGGCGTAAATCGGGTAAGGGAAGGTTGCGCCGGCGCCGGTGATGTCGGCGGCAAACGTTCCGGTGCTGACGGCCAGTGCCGCAGCAGCGATCAGGGTACGGCTGAATTGCAGTTTCATCGAAAATCTCCTCTTGGATTGAGCAAAACTTTTTAACAAGCGGCAGTATAGGAGGCAATTATTACAGAATTATGACTGGTCTTCGCAGTGCCGGCCTATCTCTCCACAAGATGCTTGCGGCGCTCGATAAAAAGCGAGTTTCCCACGTTGCGTTTTGCCTGTTTTTTGGCTTCTGCCGATGCAGCAGCGATGTCGTGGTGTGAGCGATATGCGCCTCTGGTGACAGGTACAGCACCGATGGAAAGGCTGGTGAGCGGGAAAAAGAGGGCCTCCCCTTGTCTGCTTTGTGCATGGAATCCTTCATTCTTGAGGTCGCTTGCGTCGAACAGGCTTTCTGCTGCGCTGCAGAAGCGCAGCAAGGTTTGCTGGCAACGCCACTCCCAATCGTCGCTCTGGAATAACACCACGAAATCGTCGCCGCCGATATGGCCGACAAAATCCCGTTCCGGGTCGCTGGTTTCGCGCAGGATGCCTGCTAACAGTTGAATCATGTCGTCACCCTTACGGTAGCCATAACGGTCGTTGAAGGGCTTGAAATTGTCGAGGTCGCAATAGCACATGACGAATGGGGTGCTGTTATGAAGCAAACGCTCGATGTGTTCGTTGATCGGGACGTTTCCCGGCAACAGCGTCAGGGGATTGGCGTAGCGGGCAGATTGCAGCTGCAGTTCGGTGATTTCGCGGATCAGGTCCTGACTGCTTCCTATGCCAAGATACTGACCTGCATCGGTAATGATGAAGCCATCCGCCAAGTGGCGTCGCGCACCTTCGGCCACCATGCGACTGAGTTCCTGCAAGCTAAGAGATTGATCCACCATGAGCGGCTGGTCATCCATGAAGCGGGCGCAGGATTTTCTGCCATAGAGTTCTCTCCGGTAGGGCTGCGCGTAGCGGTCGATCAGGGCAAAGCGGCTGATCAAGCCAATAGGCCGGCCATCCTGGAGCACCGGCAGAACGTGCAATTCCGGGTCACGGGAGAAAATCTGGTAGGCTTCTTCGGCAGTTGTGAAGACTGAGGCGGTAGGTACGGAGCATAACAACTTGCGTGCGGTGACGGTTTTGTGGAGCGGGTTTTCCTGAGGATATACCGCGATATGCTGAGCGCTCAGGCTTTCAACTACCGCAGCCGGGGCGGACAGGGGCGGGATCGCTTTGGGTCGGGCGATATGATACCCCTGGCCAAAGGCGAGTCCAATGTCGCGTATAACGTTCAATTCCGCCTGAGTTTCGATGCCCTCGGCAACTACTCGAGTGCCGAGGCTCTCGGCAATGACCTGAATCGAACGCACGAACTGGAGTTTGACCGGATCCTGGTTGATGCCCTGCACGAAATGCATGTCGATCTTGACGAATTCCGGCCTTAATTCTGACCACAGACGCAAGCTGGAAAAGCCTTCTCCCAGATCATCCATGGCAATCTCGAAACCCATCGAACGGTAGTGCCGTGCAGCCTCGCGCAGCAAATTGTAGTCGTAGATCGGCTTGTTTTCCGTGAGTTCGATAATGACCCGGGCCGGATTCAGGTTTAGCTGGTGAATCAGGCGCAGTGTTTCACCCTGGCGGAAATCGGGTTGTAGCAGGCATTCCGGGCTGACATTGAGAAACAGACGCCCCGGCAGATCGAGTTTGACGAAACTTTCCAGGGTAACGTGCCGGCACAGACGTTCCAGTTCCGCCAGACGGTTGTAGCTCTCGGCCACGCTGAACAAGTTGGCGGGAGCGTGCAAGGGGCTGTCGGAAGGGCCACGGATCAGGCCTTCATAGCCAAAAATCTGGCCGTTCGAAAGATTGATGATGGGTTGAAAGAAGGCTGTTAGCTGGCGTTCGGCGAGAATTTCCTCGAACCGGTGATGGTTTTCGTCCTCTTTTGCCATGGGCTGCGCGGTTCTGCTCTGTGGTTCAAACAGTTCCATGGGGAACTCTCAATTGAAGGAAAGGGGCTGCATGCTAGATGTCGAATGTGACAGAAGTATGAAAGCCCAGTTCGCCGTGTTGTCCGGGCCGCATGAATGCCTATCGAAACAGGGTTTGTCCGCTACGGTTTTTTCATTTCCTCCGTCCAGATTGACCTGTTTCAATTGAAACTGTACCATGCGCCCATTTTGGAACGAGGGGATGGGTATGCGCGAGAAACTGGTCGCGGGTAACTGGAAAATGCACGGTAACCTGGCTGAAAACAAGGCGCTGCTGGATGCTCTCGTACCTCAGTTGGCGGGCCTCAAAGGGGCTTCATGCGCGGTTTGCGTGCCTTTCCCTTATTTGTTTCAGGCGCAAGCTGCGCTGCAGAACACCAATATTGCGTGGGGCGCTCAGAACATGAGCCAGCATGAGAAAGGCGCCTTTACCGGTGAGGTTTCCGCGTCAATGCTGCTGGATTTCG
This sequence comes from Sulfuricellaceae bacterium, assembly GCA_031426915.1. Classification (GTDB taxonomy): domain Bacteria; phylum Pseudomonadota; class Gammaproteobacteria; order Burkholderiales; family Sulfuricellaceae; genus Sulfurimicrobium. Next base: position 15,804 of record JASJPB010000023.1, read on the forward strand.
GCTGCAAATACGCCATTGTCGGACACTCTGAACGTCGTGCACTGTTCGGCGAGAATGACGCCGCGGTGGCTGCCAAATTCGTTGCGGCGCAGAAAGCTGGCTTGACACCTATCTTGTGCGTTGGTGAGACACTGGCAGAACGCGAAGCCAACATCACCGAACAGGTGGTCGCACGCCAACTGGATGCCGTGCTGACGCTGGCTGGCGTGACTGCTTTGTCAAAATCCATTGTTGCCTATGAGCCGGTTTGGGCGATCGGGACCGGCAAAACCGCTACTCCGGAGCAGGCGCAGGCAGTGCACGCTTTCATCCGCGCCAAGGTGGCGGCGGCAAGCACGGAAGTGGCTGCGGCCCTGGTGATTCAGTACGGGGGTAGCGTAAAAGCCGCGAATGCGGCACAATTGTTCTCTATGCCGGATATCGATGGTGGTTTGATCGGCGGCGCTGCCCTCAGCGCCGATGAGTTTGTCGCGATCTGCCGTGCTGCTCAGCTTGGTTAAGTTTGTTCTTGTATAAGGTGGTTGTTTAATTTATGGAAACATTGGTTTGGATTGTGCATGTGGTGGCTGCATTGGGCGTGGTTGGCTTGGTATTGATGCAGCACGGAAAAGGGGCGGACATGGGAGCTGCATTTGGTAGCGGTGCTTCCGGTAGCCTCTTCGGGTCGAGTGGCTCGGCCAATTTTTTGAGCCGTGCCACGGCAATACTTGCCACTGTGTTTTTTATCACCAGCCTGAGTCTGGCCTACTTGTCCGCCACAAAATCCAAGCCGCTTGGCGTGATGCAAAGCCAAAGTCAGGAGCTGCCGTCAACGCAGCCTGTGGCGCCAGTTAGTGGGCCGGCTTCGAAATCCAAGGATATTCCGAACTAAAAGTGTTTGTTGTGATGCCCGTATTGTGGGCCTCACTTTGTTGCAAAGCCGATGTGGTGAAATTGGTAGACACGCTATCTTGAGGGGGTAGTGGCGAAAGCCGTAGCAGTTCGAGTCTGCTCATCGGCACCATACATAAAATAATATTATAAGAATATAATAATATTTAATAACATATTGAAAAATAAAAATAATAATAAAGCACAAGCTTGACTTATAAGGCCTGTCGCGCCTAAGCTTCCTTCTAATTGTTGGGTTATTCGCGGAGCTACGGAATGTTGGAAAACTATTTTCCAATCCTGGTGTTTGTAGCAGTAGGCCTGCTGGTTGGCGTGGGTCCAATGGTGGCAGGTTTTGTGCTGGCGCCCCATCGCCCCGATAGCGAAAAAAATTCTCCTTACGAATGCGGCTTTGAGGCATTCGAAGATGCGCGCATGAAGTTCGACGTGCGTTATTACCTGATTGCAATTCTCTTTATTCTGTTCGATCTGGAAATCGCCTTTCTCTTTCCGTGGGCTGTGGTGCTCCAGGAAATTGGTCTGTTCGGCTACGTGGCGATGGTGATTTTCCTTGCCATTCTGGTGGTCGGTTTCGTATATGAATGGAAGAAGGGGGCCTTGGAGTGGGAATAGAAGGCGTCTTTGAAAAGGGCTTCGTCACCACGACTGTCGATACGGTTATCAATTACACCCGTACCGGGTCCTTGTGGCCAATGACCTTCGGGCTGGCCTGCTGCGCGGTTGAAATGATGCAGGCGGGCGCCTCCAGATACGACCTCGATCGCTTCGGCATCGTGTTCCGCCCAAGTCCGCGCCAGTCCGACGTAATGATCGTGGCCGGCACGCTTACCAACAAGATGGCGCCCGCCTTGCGCAAAGTCTACGACCAGATGGCGGAGCCGCGCTGGGTGGTTTCGATGGGTTCGTGCGCTAATGGCGGTGGTTACTATCACTACTCCTACTCGGTGGTGCGTGGGTGCGACCGCATCGTGCCGGTCGACGTGTATGTGCCGGGGTGCCCGCCCACAGCTGAAGCGCTGCTTTATGGCCTGATCCAGTTGCAGAACAAGATCAAGCGCACCAACACCATTGCCCGCTAGAGATTCGATCCCACACATGAACGCTTTCCTCCAAGGACTAACCAACTCGCTGCAAAGTGCGCTGAGCGGAAAAAATTTCACGCTCACCGAACGTCTTGACGAGTTGACGCTGGTGGTACAGGACCAGGACTGGTTGGCGGTTGCGCTGCTACTGCGCGATCACCCGGAACTTCGTTTTGAGCAGCTGTCGGATGCGTGCGGCATGGATTACAGCGATTATGGCTGCGGCGCGTGGGAGGGTCGCCGTTTTGCTGCGGTCTACCATCTTCTCTCCGTCAGTCTTAATCAGCGTTTGCGGGTGAGGGTTTTTGCAGCGGACGACGAGTTTCCAGTGGTGGATTCGGTTATGTCAATTTGGCCTGCCGCCAACTGGTATGAGCGTGAAGCATTCGATCTCTACGGTATCGTTTTCAAGGGGCACGACGATCTGCGCAGAATTTTGACTGATTATGGTTTTATCGGTCATCCATTCAGGAAAGACTTCCCGCTTTCCGGCAACGTGGAAATGCGTTACGACCCGGATCAGCACCGCGTGATTTATCAGCCCGTCACAGTCGAAGAGCGGGTTCTGGTGCCGCGCACCATCCGCGAGGACAGTTACAGTGCCTGAAATCAAAAATTACACCCTTAACTTTGGTCCCCAGCATCCGGCCGCGCACGGCGTTTTGCGCATGGTGCTGGAACTGGATGGTGAAGTGGTGATGCGTGCCGACCCTCATATCGGCCTGTTGCATCGTGGCACGGAAAAGCTGGCTGAATACAAGACCTTCCTCCAGTCAGTTCCCTACATGGATCGGCTCGATTATGTGTCCATGATGAGCAATGAGCACGCCTATGTGATGGCGATCGAGAAGCTGCTCCAACTCGAAGTTCCCGTCCGCGCCCAGTACATCCGCGTCCTGTTCGACGAAATTACCCGCATCCTCAACCACCTGTTGTGGATAGGCGCGCACGCGCTGGACGTCGGCGCCATGACCATGTTCCTCTATGCTTTCCGCGAGCGTGAAGACCTGATGGATTGTTACGAGGCGGTGTCCGGTGCGCGTCTGCATGCAGCTTACTACCGGCCGGGGGGTGTATATCGCGACTTGCCGGATAGCATGCCGCAATACCAGACGGACAAGATGCCGCGGCATAGCGAAAACGACGTGAAATTCATGAACCAGAACCGCCATGGTTCCATGCTGGATTTCATCGAGGATTTTACTCAGCGCTTCCCTACCTATGTGGATGAGTACGAAACCCTGCTCACGGATAACCGTATCTGGAAGCAACGCACGGTGGGCATCGGCGTAATCACGCCCGAGCGGGCCCTGGCCAAGGGCCTGACCGGGCCGATGCTGCGTGGCTCCGGACTGGCCTGGGATATTCGCAAACAACAGCCGTATGAAGTGTATGACCGGATGGATTTCGATATCCCGGTGGGTACCAATGGCGACTGTTACGACCGTTACCTGGTGCGCATGGAAGAAATGCGCCAGTCCAATCGCATCATGAAGCAGTGCGTGGACTGGCTGCGCAAGAATCCCGGGCCGGTGATTACCGAAAACTACAAGGTGGCGCCGCCCAAGCGCGAGGCAATGAAGTCGAACATGGAAGAATTGATCCATCACTTCAAGCTGTTTAGCGAAGGCATGCATGTTCCTGCGGGCGAAGCCTACTGCGCGATCGAACATCCCAAGGGCGAGTTCGGGATTTATCTGGTTTCCGATGGCGCCAACAAGCCCTACCGCTTGAAGATTCGTGCACCGGGGTTTGCGCACATGCAGGCGATGGATGAGATGGCGCGCGGACACATGATTGCAGATGTGGTGGCGCTGATGGGCACGATGGATATCGTGTTCGGTGAAATTGACCGTTAAGAACTGAAATGCTAAGCCAAGAATCCTTCACGAAAATTGACCGCGAAATCGCCAAGTATCCTGCTGACCAGAAGCAGGCGGCGGTGATGGGCGCACTGCGCATTGCTCAGGATGAGCATGGCTGGTTGTCTACGGAAATCATGGATGTCGTCGCCGAATACCTCGGCATGGCGCCGATTGCGGTCTACGAAGTGGCGACGTTTTATAACATGTACGATTTGAAACCAGTCGGTAAATATAAAATCACCGTGTGTACCAATCTTTCCTGCACCCTGGTGGGTTCGGATGGGATCGCCGCCCATATGAAAAGGAAACTTGGCGTCGAGTTTGGCGAAACCACGGGTGATGGTCGCTTTACCCTGAAGGAAGGGGAGTGCATGGGTGCTTGCGGAGAGGGGCCGTTGTTCCTCGTCAACAATAAGCGCATGTGCGGTGGCCTCACTGCCGAAAAAGTCGATCAAATCCTGGCGGAGCTCGAATAATGGCGAATGAAGTCATCTTTCACTCCATTCATCTGCCCGAATCGTGGAAGCTTTCCAGCTATATCGCCACAGGCGGCTATGAAACGCTCAGGAAGGTGGTGACGGAAAAGGTGCCTGCCGAGGAAATCATCAACCAGGTCAAGCTTTCCGCATTGCGCGGTCGCGGCGGTGCGGGTTTTCCCACCGGGCTGAAGTGGAGCTTCATGCCACGCCATTTCGAGGGTGACAAGTACATCGTCTGCAACACCGACGAGGGCGAGCCGGGCACCTTCAAGGACCGCGATATCATTCGCTTCAACCCGCACCAGCTTATCGAGGGCATGGCTATCGCCGCCTATACCATGGGCGTCAAGGTGGGTTACAACTACATCCACGGCGAAATCTGGGAAGCCTACGAGCGCTTCGAGCAGGCGCTGGACGAGGCGCGTGCTGCGGGATTCCTAGGCGACAATCTGTTCGGCACCGATTTTTGTTTCAATCTTCACGCCCATCATGGATATGGTGCCTATGTGTGTGGCGAGGAAACTGCCCTGCTCGAATCCATCGAAGGCAAGAAAGGCCAGCCGCGCTTCAAACCGCCTTTTCCCGCCAGCTTCGGCCTGTTCGGCAAGCCCACCACCATCAACAACACCGAAACCTTCGCCAGTATCCCTTACATCATCCGGCATGGCGGGCAGAAGTTTCTCGAACTGGGCAAGCCCAACAATGGCGGAACCAAGATTTTCTCGGTTTCCGGTCACGTCAACAAACCCGGCAATTTCGAAATCGGCATGGGCACGCCTTTTGCCGAATTGCTCGAAATGGCGGGGGGAGTGCGTAGCGGTCACAAGCTGAAAGCGGTCATTCCCGGCGGTTCCTCGGTGCCGGTGGTGCCGGGCGAGATCATGATGGACCTCACCATGGATTACGATTCCATTGCCAAGGCCGGCTCCTACCTGGGCGCGGGCTCGGTGATCGTGATGGATGAGACGGTGTGCATGGTGAAAGCGCTGGAACGCCTGTCCTACTTCTATTTCGAGGAATCCTGCGGGCAATGCACGCCGTGCCGGGAAGGTACCGGTTGGCTGTATCGTATTATTCACCGTATTGAACATGGATTGGGACGGCCGGAGGATCTGGATCTGCTCGCCAGCGTCACCAGCAATATTTCCGGACGCACCATCTGCGCGCTGGGCGACGCGGCCGCGATGCCGGTGCAGGGCATGCTGAAGCACTACCGCAATGAATTCGAGTATCACATCGAGCACAAAAAGTGCATGGTTTGACCCGCTGGCAAATCTTACCGACACAATAATTTATGGCCCACATTGAAATCGACGGCAAGCAGGTAGAAGTAAAGGACGGCAGCACCGTAATGGACGCTGCTCGCCAGTTGGGAATCCATATTCCCCATTTCTGCTACCACAAGAAATTATCCATTGCCGCCAACTGCCGCATGTGCCTGGTGGAGGTGGAAAAGGCGCCCAAGCCTTTGCCGGCATGCGCTACCCCGGTGACGGATGGAATGAAGGTGTTTACGCGTTCCGAATCCGCGATCCGCGCCCAGAAGGGCGTGATGGAATTTTTGCTGATCAATCACCCGCTCGATTGTCCGATCTGCGATCAGGGCGGCGAATGCCAGTTGCAGGATCTTGCGGTCGGCTATGGCGATGTCGCTTCCCGTTACCAGGAGGAAAAGCGGGTTGTCAGCAACAAGGAACTCGGTCCGCTGATTTCCACCGACATGACGCGTTGCATCCACTGTACCCGGTGCGTGCGTTTCGGCCAGGAAATCGCCGGAATCATGGAGCTCGGTCAGGCCGGACGTGGCGAACATTCCGAAATCATGCCGTTTGTGGAACGTACGGTAAGTTCCGAATTGTCCGGCAACATGATCGATCTGTGTCCGGTGGGCGCGCTCACCAGCAAGCCATTCCGCTATTCCGCCCGTTCCTGGGAACTGACGCGGCGCGCTTCGATCAGCCCGCACGACAGCCTGGGCGCCAATCTGGCGGTGCATGTGAAGAGCAATCGCGTGCTACGCGTGGTGCCTCGGGACAACGAAGTCGTCAACGAGTGCTGGCTGTCCGACAAGGATCGCTTCTCCTATGAAGGCCTGAATTCCGAACAACGCCTCACGCAACCCATGATCAAGCGTCATGGAGAATGGCAGGAATGCGACTGGCAGACGGCACTGGAATATGTCGCCAACGGATTGAAACGCATCCGCGATGACCACGGCGCGGCACAAATCGGCGCCCTCGCAACGCCCCACAGCACGCTGGAGGAACTATATCTGCTGCAGAAGTTCATGCGCGGCTTGGGTAGCGGCAACGTGGATCACCGTACGCGCCAAGCGGATTTCCGCCTCGATGCCGCGACACAGGGCGCTCCGTGGCTCGGCCAGAGCATCGCCGAATTGCAGGAGGTTAGAAGTGCATTGGTGATTGGCAGTTCGCTGTGCAAGGATCACCCTTTGCTGGCGCATCGGCTGCGTCAGGCCGTCAAGGCCGGTGCCGAGTTGAACTTGGTCAATCCTGTCGATGATGATTTGCACACCAAACTTGCGAATAAACTGATCGTCGCCCCAAGCGACATGGTAAATGCCCTGGCCCAGGTGCTTAAGGCGCTGGCCGAAATCAAACAAACTCCGGCGTCACAGTCTGTCATGGGCGTTGCGGTATCACCCGCAGCGGCTGCGATTGCTTCCAGCCTGGCGGATGGTGTCAAAGCGGTGGTATTGCTGGGCAATCTGGCACAACATCATCCGCGTTACAGTGAATTGCATGGCCTGGCACAGGAAATTGCGCGCATTTCGGGCGCCAAACTGGGCGTGCTGGGCGAGGCAGCCAACAGTGTGGGCGCCTGCCTGGCCGGTGCGGTTCCCTTCGCGGGCTCGCTGGGCAAGGAGGTCACTGCCGGGATGAACGCTGCAGAGATGCTTGCAACGCCACGTCTTGCCTATCTGTTGCTGAATACCGAAATTGAGCTCGATAGTCACGATCCGCAACAAGCGCTGCAAGCTATGGAAAATGCAGAGCTGGTGGTGGCGATGAGCGCTTATCGTCACCAGGCGATGAATTATGCCGATGTGCTGTTGCCGGTGGCGCCATTTGCCGAAACTTCCGGCACCTACGTCAACACCGAAGGGCGTGCACAGAGCTTCAATGCCGTAGTAAAACCCATGGGCGAAACCAGGCCGGCGTGGAAAGTGTTGCGCGTGCTGGGCAATATGTTCAATCTCAATGGGTTTGCATATAACAGTTCCGAGGAAGTGCGCGCAGAGATACTGGTCGGGGGTGAAACAGCCCTGCTTGCAGCTTGCAACAACCAGTTGCAGGATGTTGAACTGGGCGATGTCGCGCTGGTTGCTCGTAGCGGTGTGCAGCGAATCGGTGAAGTACCGATTTACCAGGCAGATGCTCTGGTGCGCCGCGCCGAATCCTTGCAGCGCACATTTGACGCTGCTGCGCCCGATGCGGTGATGAATGAAGCCTTGATGCAACAGTTGCAGATTGAGGATGGCGCGATGGTAGTGGTGCGTCAGGGTGGCGGCAGTGCGGTGATGCGTGCCAGAAGAGACAACAGGCTGCCTGCTGGATGTGCGCGGGTGGCTGCAGCCCATTCCCTGACTGCTGGTCTGGGTCCGATGTTTGGCGAAATTGTGGTAGAGAAGGCCTGAATTGATGGAATTCTTTCAAACCTTGTTGGGTCCTGCATGGATAGTGGTATGGACGCTGATGAAAGTTGTCGCCATTGTCGGCCCGTTGCTGCTTGGAGTGGCTTATGTCACCTACGCCGAGCGCAAGGTGATCGGATACATGCAGGTACGCATCGGTCCCAATCGTGTGGGGCCGCTGGGTCTGCTGCAACCGATTGCGGACGGCCTGAAACTGATGATGAAGGAAATCATCATCCCCAGTGGCGCCAACAAGGGGCTATTTCTGCTTGGACCTGTTCTGTGCATGGCTCCCGCGCTGGTAGCCTGGGCGGTGATTCCATTTACACCGGAACTGGTGCTGGCCAACATCGACGCCAGTTTACTGTTCATCATGGCCATCACTTCCATGGGTGTGTACGGTGTCGTGCTGGCTGGCTGGGCATCCAATTCAAAATACCCTTTCCTGGGTGCAATGCGTTCCGCAGCCCAGATTATTTCGTATGAAATAGCCATGGGTTTTGCTCTGGTGGGTGTGTTGATGGCGGCGCAGAGTCTGAACCTGGTGGAGATCGTCAAGGCCCAGCAAGGTACGACATTCTTCAGTTGGTACTGGCTGCCGCTGTTCCCAATGTTCCTGGTGTATCTCATTTCCTCGGTAGCGGAAATTAACCGCGCACCGTTCGACGTGGCCGAGGGCGAATCCGAAATCGTTGGTTTCCATGCCGAATATTCCGGCATGGCGTTCGCCGTATTTTTCCTGGCCGAATACGCCAACATGATCCTGGTGGCGACACTGTCGTCGTTGTTGTTCCTCGGTGGCTGGCTGCCGCTGTTCGACTTCGCGCCATTTACCTGGATACCCGGCTTCTTCTGGCTGATGGCCAAGATCTGTTTCGTGTTGTTCCTGTTCCTGTGGTTCCGGGCGACCTTCCCCCGCTACCGTTATGACCAGATCATGCGTTTGGGGTGGAAAGTATTCATTCCTGTGACACTGATATGGCTGCTGTTTGTCGGCGGCATGATGCAGACCCCGCTGGGTTATTTGTTCCACTGAGAGCCGGGCACTTAAAGAAAAATGATGAACCGCCTTAATGCATTCTTCAAAAGTCTGCTCCTGATCGAGTTGCTCAAGGGCATGGCCCTGACCGGGCGCTATCTGTTCGCGCGCAAGATCACGATTCAGTTCCCGGAAGAGCGTACTCCCATGTCTCCACGTTTCCGTGGCCTGCATGCCTTGCGCCGTTACCCCAATGGAGAAGAGCGTTGCATCGCCTGCAAGCTGTGCGAGGCGGTATGTCCGGCGATGGCTATTACCATAGACATGGAAGAACGCGCTGACGGGACTCGCCGCACGACACGGTACGATATTGATCTTACCAAATGCATTTTTTGTGGGTTTTGCGAGGAATCCTGCCCGGTGGATTCCATCGTGGAAACAAGAGTTTTCGATTACCACGGTGAAAAACGTGGCGATCTAAACTACACCAAGCAAATGTTGCTGGCGGTAGGCGACAAGCATGAAGAACAGATTGCCCGCGATAGAGCGGCAGATGCGAAATACCGCTAGCTAATTGACAGGATTCGGTTGATGACTTTTGAAACAGTGATCTTTTACTTTCTCGCGGCGATTCTGCTCTTCGCGGCCGCGCGAGTAGTGACAGCGCGCAATCCGGTGCATTCTGCGCTCTACCTGGTGCTGGCTTTTTTTACCGCTGCCGCGCTGTGGATCACGCTGGAGGCCGAGTTTCTCGCCATTACGCTGGTGCTGGTGTATGTGGGTGCAGTGATGGTGCTGTTTCTGTTCGTGGTGATGATGCTGGATATCAATTACGATTTGCTGCGAGAAGGATTCTGGCAAAACTTGCCATTTGCCTTGATGGTAGCCCTGTTGATGGCTGCGGAAATGGCGCTGGTGGTAGGAGGGCGTGATTTCTGGCAGGGTGGCGGCGCCGTGCCTAATACGCACGGACCGGGATACAGCAATATCAAGGAATTGGGGCGTCTGATCTACACCGAGTATGTCTATCCGTTCGAGATCGCCTCGGTGATTCTGCTGGTAGCGATTGTCGCGGCTATCGCGCTGACGCTGCGTCGCCGCAAGGACACCAAGTATCAGGATGCGGCCAAGCAGATCGCGGTGCGCCGCAATGACCGTTTGCGCATTATTCCCGTGCAGGCTGATACCAAGCTGAAACAATCGGCAGAAAACAGCCCGTCGCAGGAGCAACAAACTTGAGGACCCACTGGTGCTGACACTTTCCCATTATCTGGTTCTGGGCGCGATCCTGTTTTCCATTAGCGTGTTGGGAATTTTTCTCAACCGCAAGAACGTCATTATCATTCTGATGGCAATCGAGTTGATGCTGCTGGCCGTGAACATGAACTTTGTCGCGTTCTCGCATTACCTGCACGATACGGCGGGGCAGGTATTCGTCTTTTTCATTCTTACGGTGGCAGCAGCTGAGGCTGCAATCGGCCTGGCGATTCTGGTGGTATTGTTCCGCAACTTACGCACGATCAATGTACAAGACCTGGATCATCTGAAGGGATAAAAAGCATGGTGTGCTATGCGCGCCTTACATGCCGAGAACTTAACACATGACTGAAATGCAAAAACTTTATCTGCTCGTGCCCCTGGCGCCCCTGGCCGGAGCCTTGGTTGCCGGCCTGTTTGGCCGCGTGATCGGGCGCAGCCTGTCGCACTGGGTGACCATTGCGGGTGTGGCCATTTCCTTCGTGGCTTCACTCCTGATTTTTCGGGACGTGGCGGCAGGTCATACCTTCAACGGCAGCGTTTACACCTGGCTGACTTCCGGCGACATGCGCTTCGAAGTGGGATTCCTGATTGACCAGTTGTCGGCCCTGATGATGATTGTGGTGACATTCGTCTCGCTGATGGTCCATATCTACACCATCGGATACATGGCGGAAGACCCCGGCTACCAGCGTTTCTTCAGTTACATCTCGCTGTTTACCTTTTCGATGCTGATGCTGGTGATGAGCAACAATTTCCTTCAGCTCTTCTTCGGCTGGGAAGCCGTGGGGCTGGTGTCATATTTGCTGATCGGTTTCTGGTATACCCGCCCGACGGCGATCTATGCCAACCTGAAGGCATTCCTGGTCAATCGTGTCGGCGATTTCGGTTTTCTGCTGGGCATCGGTATGGTGCTGGCGTACTTTGGCACCCTCGACTATGCCGCGGTATTTGCGCTGGCACCGGAAATGGCAAGCCACAAGGTCAGCCTGCTGGCCGGTGAGAGCTGGCAATTGATGACGGTGATCTGCATCTTGCTGTTTATCGGCGCCATGGGCAAATCCGCGCAATTTCCGCTGCATGTCTGGTTGCCCGATTCAATGGAAGGCCCGACCCCGATTTCCGCCTTGATTCACGCCGCTACCATGGTGACCGCCGGTATTTTCATGGTGTCGCGCATGTCGCCATTGTTTGAACTGTCCGAAACTGCGCTGTCATTCGTCATCGTGATCGGCGCCATCACCGCGCTGTTCATGGCCCTGATCGCCATCGTGCAAACCGATATCAAACGCGTGGTGGCTTATTCCACCCTGTCGCAGCTCGGCTACATGACCGTGGCACTGGGCGCCTCGGCGTACTCCGCAGCCATCTTCCACCTCATGACCCATGCCTTCTTCAAGGCAGTGCTCTTTCTCGGCGCCGGTTCGGTCATTATCGCCATGCATCACCAGCAGGACATGCGCTACATGGGTGGCCTACGCAAATACATGCCGATCACCTACCTGACTGTGCTGATCGGCGCCATCGCCAATGCCGGCCTGCCGCCTTTCGCCGGCTTTTTCTCCAAGGATTCGATCATCGAGGCAGTTGGCCTGTCAACCATACCGGGCGCGGGTTTTGCATACTTCGCGGTTCTTGCGGGGGTATTCATCGGCGGCTTCTATTCATTCCGCCTGGTGTTCTTTACCTTCCACGGCGAGGAGCGCTTCCGCCATGCGCCACAAGGCGAGCACGGTCATCATGACGACCACGGCCATGGCCCTGCAGTGCCGCACGAGTCACCCAAGGTGGTGACGCTACCGCTGCTGCTGCTGGCGATACCTTCCATCGCGGCGGGATGGCTGATCGGGCCGATTTTGTTCGGTGGCTACTTTGGGGATTCGATTTACATCTCGCACGATCATCACGCTATCGCCCACATGGCCGAAGAATTCCACGGCGTGGTGGGGATGATGCTGCATGCGCTGACCACGCTGCCTTTCTGGCTCGCCGTCAGTGGCGCTGGAACGGCATGGTTCCTGTACATCAAACGCCCCGACCTGCCGGCGGTGATCAAGTCCAAATTCGGCCTGATCTCCTTCATCCTGGAACAAAAATACGGCTTCGATGCCTTCAACGATTTCTTCTTTGCCGGCGGCGCGCGCCTGCTTGGCCGCAGCTTGTGGCGTTTCGGTGATGTATGGCTAATCGACGGGCTATTCGTGAATGGAACCGCACGAGTCGTTGGCTGGACTTCCACGCTGATCAGACATGTACAGTCCGGCTACATTTACCACTATGCGTTCGCCATGATCATCGGTGTGTTCCTGATGATTTCGCTGTTCGTGAGATGATGAGACAGAGTGATTTAGGGAAGTTATGAGCGAAGGTTCGACATTGTTAAGCTGGGTGATCTGGTTACCGATCGTGGCAGGTCTGATGGTGCTCGCCACCGGCAGCGACCGTAACGCGCCTGTGGCGCGCATTATTGCGCTGATTGGCGCGATCGCCGGGTTTGTGGCCAGCATTCCGTTGTTTACCGCATTCAACCGGCTGTCCAGCGGCATGCAATTCGTCGAGTACAAGTCCTGGATTCCGGCCTTCAATATTCACTACCACCTCGGTGTGGACGGCATATCGGTTCTGTTTATCCTGCTGACCAGTTTTACTACCTTGCTGGTGGTGATTGCCGGCTGGCAGGTGATCCAGAAGAAGGTGGCGCAGTATATGGCCGCGTTCCTCATCATGTCCGGCTTGATGAATGGTGTGTTTGCTGCGCTCGACGCCATCCTGTTCTATGTGTTCTGGGAAGCGATGCTGATCCCGATGTTTATCGCCATCGGGGTATGGGGCGGACCAAACCGGGTGTACGCAGCAGTTAAGTTCTTCCTTTACACATTGACCGGTTCCCTGCTGATGCTGGTGGCTTTCATCTACCTGTTTCACAAGTCAGGCGGCAGCTTCAGCATTCTCGAATATCACCGCTTGCCCCTGGGGATTGAAGCGCAAATCCTGATCTTCATCGCCTTCTTTACCGCCTTTGCAGTCAAGGTGCCGATGTGGCCGGTTCATACCTGGCTGCCGGATGCGCACGTCGAAGCGCCTACCGGTGGCTCCGTGGTGCTGGCGGCAATCATGCTGAAAGTCGGCGCTTACGGCTTCCTGCGTTTCTCGCTACCGATTGTGCCCGATGCCAGCCATGCCCTGTCGGGATTCATGATCGTGCTGTCACTGATCGCGGTGGTGTATATCGGCCTGGTGGCACTGGCACAAAGCGACATGAAGAAGCTCATCGCTTACTCTTCCATTTCACATATGGGCTTCGTGACGCTGGGCTTGTTCATCTTCAATAATTTGGGCATGGAAGGTGCGCTGGTACAGATGATTTCGCATGGCTTCATCTCCGGCGCATTGTTCCTGTGCGTGGGTGTGATGTATGACCGCATGCACTCGCGGCAAATTGCCGATTATGGTGGCGTGGCCAATAAAATGCCGGTTTTCGCCGCGTTCTTCATGCTTTTTGCCATGGCCAACTCCGGTTTGCCGGGCACCAGCGGCTTCGTGGGCGAGTTCATGGTGATCCTGGGCGCCATCAAGGTTAACTTCTGGTACGGCTTCCTGGCCGCCTCCACGCTGATTTTCGGTGCCGCCTATACACTCTGGATGTACAAGCGGGTGGTATTCGGCGCGGTGGCGAATGCTCATGTGGAGCAATTGACCGATATCGGGCGCCGGGAAATCCTGGTTATGACTTTGCTGACGCTTGCCGTCCTGGGGATGGGCTTATATCCGTTACCCTTCACCGAAGTGATGCATGCTTCTGTCAACAATCTGCTCGCTCATGTGGCGCAAAGCAAGCTGTAATCGCGTAGCAAGCTATTTAGAGAGAATGTAATGATCGTTGCCATGCCTGACCTGACGCCAGCCCTGCCGGAAATCTTCGTGCTGGTGATGGTTTCGTTTATCCTCATCGTCGACCTGTTCTTATCCAGCAAGAACCGTGTCGTGACCTATGCGCTGACCCAGCTCACTTTGCTTGGAGCCGCATGGATTACGGTTTCCACCCATTCTTCCGCTCCTGCCTATACTTTTAGCAACATGTTTGTCGACGATGCCATGGCTGATGTGCTCAAGTTGATGAGCTATATCACAGTATCCGTGGTGCTGGTGTATTCACGCAGTTACATCAGCCTGCGCGGATTATTCCGGGGTGAGTTTTTTGCGCTTGCCCTGTTCGCGCTGCTGGGCATGATGGTGATGATTTCCGCCAACCACTTCCTGGTCCTGTATATGGGGCTAGAACTGCTGTCACTCAGTCTCTATGCCATGGTCGCGCTGCAACGGGATTCGGCCTTGGCTACGGAAGCGGCGATGAAATATTTCGTACTTGGGGCACTGGCTTCCGGCTTGCTGTTGTACGGGATGTCGATGCTTTATGGCGTAACCGGCAGCCTGAATCTGAATCAGGTGGCGACCGTGATCCAGCACGGCGTGACAGGTAGTCATGTGGTATTGACATTCGGCCTGGTATTTATCGTGGCCGGTCTGGCGTTCAAGCTTGGTGTGGTTCCGTTCCACATGTGGATTCCCGACGTTTACCAAGGGGCTCCTACTGCGGTGACGCTTTTTATCGGCAGCGCACCCAAGATTGCAGCTTTCGCCTTTGTCACCCGTTTGCTGGTGGAAGGTATGCAAGGCCTCCTTCATGACTGGCAGGGGATGCTCGTCATCCTGGCGCTGCTTTCCATGGCGATCGGCAATATCACCGCCATCGCCCAGACCAACATCAAGCGCATGCTGGCCTACTCGACAATTTCGCATATGGGCTTTCTGCTGCTCGGCTTTCTTTCCGGCACGCTGAACGGCTACAGTTCCTCCATGTTCTATGTCCTGGTTTATGTGCTGATGAGCATGGGCGGATTTGGCATGATCATGTTGTTGTCGCGCCAGGGCTTCGAAGCGGAAAATCTGGATGACTTCAAGGGCCTCAACCAGCGTAGTCCATGGTATGCCTTCGTGATGCTGCTGTTGATGTTCTCAATG
This sequence comes from Sulfuricellaceae bacterium, assembly GCA_031426915.1. Taxonomy (GTDB): domain Bacteria; phylum Pseudomonadota; class Gammaproteobacteria; order Burkholderiales; family Sulfuricellaceae; genus Sulfurimicrobium. Next base: position 31,034 of record JASJPB010000023.1, read on the forward strand.
GCCGGTGTCCCACCAACGGTAGGTTTCTACGCCAAATTGTCGGTGCTCCAGGCCGCACTCCAGGCCGGTTTCGTCTGGCTGGTTGTGGCGGCGGTGCTGTTCTCGGTGATTGGCGCATTTTACTATCTGCGCATCATCAAGCTGATGTACTTCGACGCGCCGACCGATGAAACCCCTGTGAAACCGGAGGGAGATATGGCGATGCTCATGAGTACGAACGGAATTGGTGTTCTTGCGCTGGGACTCCTGCCCCAACCTTTGATGGGTTTGTGTGCTTACGCCATTCAGCGCTCCCTGCTATGAATATGGGGATTGTGATTCTTCTGGTATTGGCACTGGCGGCTGCAAACTTGCCATTCGTGGCGGAACGGCTTTTCTTCATGTTTCCGCTCCGTCAAGCTAAACACCTGGGATGGCATCTACTGGAACTAATGGTTCTGTATTTCCTTGTGGGCGGGGTCAGCATCGTGCTTGAACAGCAACTAGGGCCGCGTCATCCTCAAAACTGGGAGTTTTACGCTGTAACTGCCTGCCTGTTCCTGGTATTCGGATTCCCGGGCTTCACCTATCGCTATCTTTGGCGCAAGAGGTAACTGAGATTCTGCGCATCCGTTCGTTTTGTTACTGACGATCAGGATTTGAGGGGGCGCATATGGCAGCCGAGGATCTCACCGAAAAGCAGTTATCTTCCCGCAGTGTCTACCAAGGTACGCTGCTGCATGTAAAGGAAGACAGGGTAGAGCTGCCGGACGGAAATCGTTCTACTCGCGAGTATATCGTTCATCCAGGTGCCGTCGTGGTGATTCCGTTACTGGGAAATGGGGACGTGGTTATGGAGCGACAATTCCGTTATCCACTGCGCCGCGACCTTTACGAGTTGCCAGCCGGCAAGCTTGACTCCGGCGAGAATCCACTCGCCTGTGCCCGGCGCGAATTGCTTGAAGAAACAGGATACATCGCCAAAAAATGGCGTTTCGTCGCGACCATACACCCCTGCATTGGCTATTCGGATGAGGTCATGAGCCTTTACCTTGCGCAGGAACTTACCTTGGGCGAGCACAATCGGGACGGCGATGAATTTCTCGAAATATTTCACCTGCCTGTACAGGAAGCACTTGAATGGGTGCGGACGGGGCGAATTACCGATGTCAAGACGGTGATAGGCTTGTTCTGGTCGGAAAAAATTATTCAAGGCTGGCAACTTCCTCAAGGCTTACGGCCAGAATAAGGTTTTGGGTGTTAGTGGCTGGGTGTATCATGCATCGAAATAATTAATGTGTTTGCGAAGACGGCAAGAAAAATTAATGAGCAATAAAACCGTATTGATTGTCGATGACAGCAGGGTATCGCGCATGATGATCCGCGCCTTCATCCTCGAAAAAAAACCAGAATGGCAGATCTTTGAGGCGGCTAACGGTGAGGAAGCCTTGGCACAGGTACGCGAGAATATGCCGGACTATGTCACCATGGACATGAACATGCCCGGAATGGACGGCATCGCGGTATCTGAGAAGATCAAGCAAGCTTACCCGGTGACGAAAATCGTTCTTCTTACAGCAAATGTTCAGGATAGCTCGCGTAACAAGGCCCAAATTCTGGATATCGCTTTTGTGGCCAAGCCTATTACTAGCGCGAGTATTCAGCATGTTTTGGCATATTTCATGCAGCCTTTGAATGATTGAGCTTAACGAGATCGAGCGCGACGCCCTGACCGAGGTATTCAACATCGGCGTTGGGCAGGCTGCTGCTGCCATGAGCCAGATGGTGAACGAGGAAGTCACGCTCTCGGTCCCCAGTGTTGAGTTCCTGTCGCGTAGCGCGGTGGCCAAGGGACTGACGCAAGATGTAGGGCAGCGTATTTGCGGTGTGAGCCAGCGCTTTGAGGGTACCTTCGATGCGGATGCGATTCTGATGTTCCCGGAGAGCAAAAGCCTGGAAATCGTTCGCATGATGATCGGCGAAGACATTCCTCTCGATGAGTTGACCGACATGGAGCAGGAAGCCTTATCTGAAATAGGCAACATCATCCTCAATGCCCTTATCGGCACGCTCGCCAATGTATTCGGGAGTGAATTTTCCAGTTCACTGCCGGTATTTCATCTTGGCACCAGTAGCGAAATCCTGCAGGTGGAGCAGAATACCGGAGACGATTTCGTGATGCTGTTGCATATTGACTTTAATCTGGAAAAGCATCAAATCAATGGTTATGTGGCGTTTCTGCTCGATGTTTCATCGATACAAGGTCTTAAAGACAGCCTCAATCGCTTCATCGGAAACATTGGTGGATAAGCACTGAATGATGGAGTCGGCAGCAAGCCACATGCAAGTATATGCCGCGGTGTTCGATGCCGTTAGCGGCGGACTGGTCGTGATCGACGACTCGGAACGGATTGTGTTGTGGAATGGATGGATGGCCCGGCACTCCGGTCTGACGCAGCAAGAAGCTCTGGGTAAGACCCTGATCCAGCTGTTTCCCGAACTGCAAAACAGCCGGCTCTTGATGGCTGTTTGTAGCGCATTGCAGAGCGGATTTCCTTCATTGCTGTCGCAATCCCTGAATAAGGCGCCCTTTCCGTTATTCACGGAAGGAAAATCTGTCAAGCAGCGGCGGCGCATCCAACAGGCGATTCAGGTGATGCCGATGCAGATTGGCGAACTGCCTCGTCATTGTCTGATCCAGGTTACTGACGTCAGTATTTCAGTGGCACGGGAAAAATTATTGCGCGACCAGGCTGTGGAGCTGCGGGTTTGTTCCCATGTCGACAGCCTTACAGGCGTGCCCAATCGGCGCCATTTCGACGAATTCATTAACAGTGAATTGCGCCGTTCGGTTCGTTCCGCAGGGCCAATGGCCCTGGTCATGCTTGATATCGACTATTTCAAGGCCTACAACGATACCTACGGACACCAGATGGGCGACCAGTGCTTAATCAAGGTTGCCGCAGCGTTGACTTCTTCCCTCAAGCGCCCTGGGGACATGCTGGCCCGTTATGGCGGAGAAGAGTTCATCGTGGTGTTGGCTGATACGGACAGATCCGGAGCGGAGGTTCTCGCCGAAAGGATGCGATCCAAAGTTGAGAGTTTGGAAATCGAGCACCGAAATTCCAAAGTGGCTAGCCATGTCACCGTGAGCTTGGGTCTGACCAGCACGGTGCCCGGTAGGGCGTGCGACCCAGGTATGCTGGTCTCGGCTGCGGACCAGGCGCTATATCAAGCCAAGCATGACGGTCGCAACCTTGTCCGGGTACATGATCCGGAGCGGCTCTGTGGCATCAACTAGGGTTCATGCGCAAAGTCAGATAGTTTGCCCAGATTTTTTATGCTAAAATCCGCGCCTTATCGTTTCGGGTGGTTAGCTCAGCGGTAGAGCACTGCCTTCACACGGCAGGGGTCACAGGTTCAATCCCTGTACCACCCACCAAATAATGCAGCAAAAACAGGGGTTTAGGCGTAAGTCTAAGCCCTTTTTTCTTTTCCGCTTCCGGTTTTGGCGTAAATTTGGCGTAAAGTTGAAAAGTCTATTTCGACATTTTGATTTTGCGCCGATATTCTGGCTAAAAATTAGGGGGTTGAAATGGCTACATTTAGAAAACGCGGGGATAGCTGGCGCGCGGAAATTTGTATAAGTGGCGTGCGCGATAATGCCACTTTTGACTCAAAAGCCGAGGCGCAGTACTGGGCGGCGAAACGCGAAACGGAAATTAGGGAAGGAAAGAATTTAAACCCGCGTGAGCTGCAAAAATACACGCTCGGCAAGGTGCTGGAAATTTATCATGCCGAACACACGCCGAACCTGCGCACACAGCGCACCCGCGACACAACAACAAGCCGCATTAACAAAATGCTGCGCGAACCGATTTGTGCCATGGTGTTAGCTGATATGAAAAAAACAGATTTAGAGGTGTGGAAAGGTGGCCGGTTAAAAACAGTACAGCTCAACACGTTACAGCGCGAGTTAAACACATTTCGCGCCGCGATTAATTATGTCTGCGCCGAAAAAGAGGTTGCTTTAAATAACCCGTTTTCAAAATTTAAGCTACCAAAGTTTAATGACAAACGTGATCGAATTTTAAATGATGACGAACACGCGGCCCTTGAAAAATCACTTTCTGAATATAGTAATACGCTTGTTGCACCAGCTATATTTTTTGCCCTTGAAGAAGCCTTACGGTTGTCCGAATTATTAGCGCTCGAATGGCGCGATGTTGATTTTGATCGGCGGTTGCTTAATGTTTGCCGTGTCGATGATGTAGGCGGGGTTAGTACGGACGGCACAAAAAACGGTGAAACTGGCAAAATACCGCTTACGCTTAAAGCCGTCGAAATACTTAAAACGCTACCCCATGGGCAGCAAAATGACCGTATTTTTTTTGGCCTAACTTATTACGGTCTAAAAACGGCATGGCGCCGCGTGCGCGTGCGTGCATGTGTGCCGGATATACACATTCACGATCTACGCCATAACGCCGCCACAAACACGGCAAAAAAAACGAGCGGAAATATATTTAAGGTGCTGGCGATGACACGCCAAAAAGATGTGCGCAGCGCGTTGCGCTATGTGCATGTAAAACCCGAAGATTTACTGGCTGATCTTGATGCCGCTTAGTTAAAAGCTTCACCCCCCGACTCATTGCCGCGCCCCCCCGAGGGGGCTTGGCTAGAGGAAGTTTGTTGTTGCGCCAAGGGCGCAGGGGGCGGCAGCCGCCACCCCAATATAATTAAGAATATGAAGGGCTGTTAGAGCTATAGCTAGGGCTGCTGTAACTACTACCAGCACTGCGTGTTTTTCGCACCTCAACCCCATTATTTGTGGTTTTTTCCACAGCCAGCAACGCATTGTAAACCGCTTCGTTTGTTGTTTTACCTGCCGCTTTTGCCGCGCTAAAAATTTTTGCATAACGCACTTGTAGTCCCACACTAAATTCTTTTAATGCGGTGTTGCTGCGTACTTCGCTAGAAGTGGCCCCGGAAAACTGAACAAGCCGATAAGTGGAGAATCTGCTACCTTT
>JASJPB010000024.1:0-26653 GCA_031426915.1 Sulfuricellaceae bacterium
AACCCTCGTCGTAAGTTTGGAAAACTTCTGCTCTACCATTGAGCTACACCCGCAGTTTTTCTTACTGACCAAAAACAGCACCGCTGCTTTTGCACCCAAATTATTCTTTGGTGGAGGGGGAAGGATTCGAACCTTCGAAGGCAGAGCCGTCAGATTTACAGTCTGATCCCTTTGACCGCTCGGGAACCCCTCCAAACGAAGGTGGCTATTATCCTGATTACAGTCATCATGTCAACACCTGAAACAGGTGAATTACAAGGAACGACGAATCTGTCAGATTTTACTCCGCGCTCGAATGAGGGGCGGGATGCCAGGAGACGTTGCACAAGAACCTGCTTCCGATTCGCGTAACACCCGGGAAGCCCCGGCCGGGTTTCGTCGCGGCAGGCACATCCCGCTTGAGGCAGCGCTTCTGACTCTTTCCGGCAGATGAATGACAATTCGGCGACATAAAAAACGGGCTAGATTTTACAATCTAGCCCGCGTTTATTTGGTGCCGGATGTCGGAATCGAACTGACGACCTTCGCATTACAAGTGCGCTGCTCTGCCAACTGAGCTAATCCGGCAAGGGAACGCATTATAAAGGGCAAGACGCCCTTGTGCAATCCGCACCACGGATCTATTTGACGACTTTAAGCGTTGGCTTGCCGCGCTTTGAGCCCGGCACCTCTGGTTGCGGCATGGATGAATCCACATCAGCCGGGCCGACCCCGGCATCTTCCCGGCCAAAAAACAGTCCCTGGCCGCTCTCCTTTGCATAAATACCGATGACCGCACCCACAGGCACAAAAATCTCCTGCGGCACTCCGCCAAAACGTGCATTGAAACTGACCCATGCGTTATCAATCGTCAGGTTCGGGGTGGCACCAGATCCGATGTTAAGGACAATCTCGCCGTCTTTGACGAATTCCATCGGCACACGGCAGTTTTCATCCACAGCAACCGCCAGATAAGGCGTGGACCCACTGTCCATGCACCATTGGTAAATGGCACGGATCAGATAGGGTTTTGTTGAAATTTCCTGTTTCATGCCGTGATTTATTTCCGCATCGCCTTCTCGGACGGCGTCAATGCTTCAATGTAAGCAGGCCTGGAGAAAATGCGTTCAGCGTATTTAAGCAACGGCGCTGCCTGCTTTGGCAACTCGATGCCATAGTAGTCGAGACGCCATAGCAGCGGGGCAATAGCCACGTCCAGCATGGAGAACTCATCGCCCAGCATGTGCTTTTGCTTGGCAAAAATGGGGGCAAGCTGGGTCAGGTTGTCGCGGATGACCGTCCGCGCCTTGTCTGCCGCTTTCTGGTTGCCGGTGACGATGGCCGCAATATGTGCAAACAACTCCTGTTCGAAACGATACAGGAACAGGCGCGCGCGCGCGCGCATCACAGGGTCCGCCGGCATCAGTTGCGGATGAGGGAAACGCTCATCGATGTACTCGTTGATGATGTTCGATTCGTGCAGGATCAGGTCACGCTCGACCAGGACAGGAACCTGATTGTAGGGATTCATCACGGCCAGATCTTCTGGCATGTTTTGCAGGTCAACATCAATAACTTGGAAATCCATCCCCTTTTCAAACAGCACGATGCGGCAGCGCTGGCTGAAGGGGCAAGTGGTTCCGGAATAGAGGGTCATCATGGATTTATGCTACCTCTGGAATCGGGTTTAAATATTCAATCTATAAAACAGGACGCCGGTGGCGCTTTTCAAGCGCCCCGGCGCACGGGGTTTCCGCATGTTAGCGGAAATTTAGTGGATGTCCTTCCAGAATTCCTTTTTGAGATAATAGGCAATTACAAAGAAGACACCCAAGAACAGCAACACAAATACGCCCAGACGCATACGGGTTTGCTGGGCAGGCTCGCCCATGTAGACCAGATAGTTGACCAGATCCGCCACCGTCGCATCATATTCAGGCGTGGTCATGGAGCCAGGCTTGGTAACAGCAAGTTTATGCGTCTCATGCTGCAACTCTTGTTCGCCCTGCATGCCATACAGTACGTGAGGCATACCAACCTTGTCGAATACTGTGTTGTTCCAACCGGTCGGACGGCTTTCGTCACGGTAGAAACCACGCAGATACGTATACAGCCAGTCCGCACCACGGGAACGGGCGATTACGGTCAAATCAGGCGGCGTGGCGCCAAACCACACCTTGGCATCCGTCTTGCGCATTGCCACGTCCATGGGCTCGCCCACTTTTTCGGCCGCAAACAGCAGGTTTTCCTTGATCTGGTCATTAGTCAGGCCGAGATCCTGCAGGCGGTTGTAACGCATGTAGGATGCACTATGGCAGTTAAGGCAGTAGTTGACGAAAGTCTTCGCTCCGCGCTGCAAGGAAGCCTTGTCATTCAGGTCATACGGCGCCTTGTCGAGGTGAATACCACTGCTCGCCATGGCCGCCATCGGCGCCGCCAGCGCCAGCAGCAACAATTTTTTGATTATGTTCATGTTAACGAATCCCATTCTATGCGTTCTCATTAACCCGTCACCCGGTCAGGCTCAGGCTTGGTCTTGTCGATCTTGGTATACCACGGCATCAGGAAGAAGAAGGCGAAGTACACCAGGCTCAAAATCTGGGCAAAGATGGTATAGAGCGGAGTGGACGGCAGCACGCCGAGCACGCCCAGACCGACAAAGCTGACAACGAACAGAGCCAGCCACACCTTGTAGACCGTGCCGCGATAGCGGATGGATTTGACCTTGCCCTGATCCAGCCAAGGCAGGAAGAACAGGATCATGACCGCCACGCCCATCGCAACCACGCCCGGAAACTGGGAACCGAACATCGGCGGCACCGCGCGCAGAATCGCGTAGAAAGGCGTGAAATACCACACCGGTGCGATATGTTCCGGGGTCTTGAACGGGTCGGCTGGAACAAAGTTATTGTATTCCAGGAAATAACCGCCCAAATCCGGCGCAAAGAACACGATTGCCGAAAACGCCATCAGGAACACCACTACGCCGACGATATCTTTCACCGTGTAATAAGGGTGAAAGGGGATGCCGTCGAGAGGAATGTGGGTTTCCGGATCCTTGTACTTCTTGATCTCCACCCCATCAGGATTGTTAGAACCCACTTCGTGCAAAGCCAGGATATGCGCGGCCACCAGACCAACCAGCACCAGCGGCACGGCAATCACGTGGAAAGCGAAGAAGCGATTGAGAGTGGCATCACCGATAACGTAGTCGCCGCGAATCCATACCGAAATATCGGGTCCGATAAAGGGAATGGCGGTGAACAGGTTAATAATCACCTGGGCGCCCCAGAAGGACATCTGGCCCCAAGGCAGCAAGTAACCCATGAAGGCTTCAGCCATCAATGCCAGATAAATCAGCATGCCAAAAATCCAGATCAGCTCGCGCGGCTTGCGGAAGGAACCGTACATCAGGCCGCGCATCATGTGCAGGTAAACCACGACAAAGAACGCCGAGGCACCAGTCGAGTGCATGTAGCGGATCAGCCAGCCCCAAGGCACATCGCGCATGATGTATTCCACCGAAGCAAAAGCCATGTTGGTATCCGGCTTGTAATGCATGGTGAGGAAAATGCCGGTAACGATCTGCATCACCAGCACCAGCAGCGCCAGGGAACCGAAGAAATACCAGAAGTTGAAGTTTTTAGGTGCGTAATACTCGGACAAGTGCGCTTTCCAGTTGGAGGTCAACGGGAAACGGGCATCAACCCAGCCAAGCAATCGAGTCAGACTGTTCATTTATTTAGGCTCCCTTGCTATCGTCGCCGATCAAAAGCCGGCTTTCATTGACACCGACATACTTGTGCTTCGGAATCACCAGATTGGTCGGCGCGGGAACTCCGGAATAAACGCGCGCGGCCAGGTCGAAGCGGGAACCGTGGCAAGGACAGAAGAATCCGCCCGCCCAGTCAGCGCCCAGGTCAGCAGGGGCCACGTCGGGCCGGTAAGTCGGAGAACAGCCGAGATGGGTGCAGATGCCGACCGCCACCAAAAATTCAGGCTTGATGGAACGCGTGGCGTTCTTGCAATAATCGGGCTGTTGCGGAATCTCGGATTTGGGATCGGCCATTTTGCCGTCGAGCTTGCTGAGCGAGGCCAGCATTTCCTTGGTGCGATGCACCACCCAAACCGGCTTACCCTGCCATTCGACATTCAGAATCATGCCCGGCTCAATCTTGCTGATATCCACCTCAACCGGCGCGCCCGCTGCCTTGGCGCGTTCGCTCGGCAGCATGCTCATGACAAAGGGTATCGCGGCACCCACCGCCGCTACCCCGCCGACTGCAGTGGTGGCAGCGATCAAAAACCGCCGCTTACTGCGATCCACTTCATTCTTGCTCATATCCACACCCTGTTCAACGAGACCGAAAAAATTTCAAACGCTTATTGTACCGAATTTTTACAAGACATTTCCATCCTTATTTGGGAAAAATTAGCTATCCCTAATATTTAAGGAAGCTTCCGCGCGCGCCAGCTCGGCCTGGGTATTGATATTGTCAAATAATTCGAGTCCATCGAAAGAAACAACCTCACAGCGCAAACTGGCTTGCCACTCACCCACCCGACGCCCTCCGCCAGCGAGAAAATCGCCGAGTCCGTCACGCAGCCGGGTATATCCGAGACAAATCACTGGCTGTCTATGGCCTTGGCTTGCCGCGACAACAAGTTCGGCATCCCCGGCCAGCAAAACTGCGCGCATCCGCTGCACCAAATCGCCAGGCAAGAATGGCGTATCGCATGGCACGCTAAGCCAGAGCGCGTGTTTTGCGCTTTCCAGCGCACGGTGCAGACCTGCCAGCGGCCCAGGAAAATCAGGCATGGCGTCCTGCAACACCGGGAACCCCAGCTCGCGATAACGCTCCACATTGCGATTGGCGCTCACCAGCACTTCATCCACCTGGGGCGCGATATTTTCCGCCACCCAAGCCACCAGTGGCTTGCCCCGCAACAATTGCAACCCCTTGTCTTCCTCGCCCATGCGCTGCCCGCGCCCGCCAGCCAGGATAACCGCCGTGACAGCAGGCGACCTCATGATTCAAGTAACGCCTGGATCACCGCGCCCGCCAGCATCAGGCCAAACAGCGGCGGCATGTAGCTGATGGTGCCGTTCACTGCCCGCGCCCTGCCCGGCCCATCGACCGGTTGGGGCGGCAGTGGCGGGCGCGGCTGCTCATCCGAGAACACCGTCAACACCCCCTTGTAGAGGCCATAGTGGCGACCCAGACGCTTGCGCATCTGCTTCGCCAGGGGGCACATTTCGGTCTTGCCGATATCGGCGATTCTTATCTTTCCGGGGTCGAGCCGGTTACCCGCCCCCATGCTGGATGCCACGCGCAGGCCGCGCTTCACGCTTTCGCCCACCAGCGCCACCTTGCAGGCAAGCGAATCGATTGCGTCCACCACGTAATCGCAATCGGGCACCAACTCATTGACGTTCTCGGTATTGAGAAAAATGCGCAAGACTTCAAGCTGGCATGCCGGATTGATATCAATGATGCGCGCCCGCATCAGTTCTCCCTTGGGCTGCCCCACAGTAGAAAGCAGGGCCGGCAACTGACGGTTGATATTGCTCGCCGCCACTACATCGTGGTCGAGCAGTGTGAGGCGTCCTACCCCGGCGCGCGCCAGTGCTTCGGCACAATATGAACCGACGCCACCCAGGCCGGCGACGAAGACATGCTTGCGCGCCAGGGTCGCGATTCCCTCGTCGCCAAGCAGTATATGGGTGCGTTCGAATTGCGGCGGCAAGCCGCGAGTTTGATCAGACATGAATCTCCGGAGGTTCGACGTGTATGGTGACGGAAGTTCGCGGCAAGATCTCGGCGATCGCCGCCTCTATCCTGTCGCACAAGGCATGCGACTCGCTGACGCTGGCGTCGCCGGACAGCAGCAAGTGGAATTCGATGAAGCGGCGCGGTCCCGCCTTGCGCGTGCGCAGATTGTGGAAAGAGGCCTCGTCTGGCAGCAAACGCCGCACCTCGGCTTCGATGCGCTGCACCTCCCCCTCCGGCAGGGATGAATCCATCAATCCCGCCATGGAGCGGCGTATCAGACCCACGCCAGTAACCACGATATTCAGGCCGACCACGACCGCCATGATGGGATCGAGAATCTGCCATGACGGCGGTGCGAACATTACCACCGAAAGGCCGCCCAGCACGCCGGTGGAAGTCCAGACATCGGTCAGCAGGTGTTTGGCATCGGCTTCCAGGGTAATGCTGTCGTGCTTCAGCGCGAACCTGAGCATGAAGCGCGCGGTGACAAAATTGACCACGGCGGCGGCAAGCGAAAACAGCAAACCGGAACCGAGATCGTGCAAGGCCTGCGGATGGAAAAAACGTTCCGTGGCGGCATACATGATCGAGATCGCCGCCACCAGGATAAGCGCGCCCTCGACGCCACTGGAGAAATACTCCGCCTTGTCGTGGCCGTAGGCGTGATCGTCATCCGCCGGTCGGGCGGCAATCGTCAGCGCCGCAAAGGCCACCAGGCCGCCGACGAGATTGACCAGCGACTCGGCGGCATCGGAGAACAGGCTTACCGATCCGGTGAGAAAGTAGGCGGCAAACTTGAGCGCCATGGTCACCAGCGAGGCGGCGACTGAAAGCAGCGCCACGCGCTGCATCTGGCTCAAGAGAATTCTCCCAGCACGGCCCGCGCATTGGCGCTGGTGGCGGAGGCCACCACATCAACACCGATGCCGCGCAACTCAGCCAGGGTTTGCGCGATGCGCGGCAAATACTCCGGGCTATTGCGTTCCCTGGCGGCAAAAACGGGCGGAATATCCGGCGCGTCGGTTTCCAGCACGATACTCTCCAGCGGCAAGGTCGCCGCCAGTTCGCGCAAGCGTGTGGCGCGGGGGTAAGTCATGGCGCCGCCGAAGCCCAGCTTGAAACCCAGCTGGATAAACACCTCCGCCTGCTGGCGACTGCCGTTGAAGGCGTGGGCGATGCCGCCTTTTACCCCGATACGCCGCAATTGCTTGAGGATGGCATCCTGGGCGCGACGGATATGCAGCAGCACCGGGAGATCGAATTCACGTGCAATCTTCAGTTGCTCCACAAAATAGCGTTCCTGCAATGCAGGGTCAAAATCAGCCACGAAGAAATCCAGCCCGATTTCGCCAATCGCCACCGGGCGTTCCCGCCCCACATTATCCCGCAAGATTTCGAGGTCGTCCGGTTGCGCCCGGCCCACAAACAAAGGATGAATACCCAGCGCGGCACGACAGCCTGAATACTGCGCACAGCACCTTAACACCGCATCGAAATTAGCCCGCTCCACCGCCGGGACAACCATGACTTCCACCCCCGCCGCGTGCGCCGCAGCCGCGACCCGGTCGCGGTCGGCATCGAACTCGGCGGCATCGAGATGGCAATGGGTGTCGATCAACATCCCGGAATTGTAACAGCCCGGCAACTTGCCGCCAGCTTCGGGATCAGTGTAGTATCAGAGCATTTCACTCAGGATTCAGCGCCATGCAGCACAAGAAAACCATCCCCATCCACGAAGTCACCGAAGACGACGCCATCAGCGCCTGCTCCAGCGGCGAGCCCTACGCCCTGATGGTGCTGGGCGACAGCATGCTGCCCGAGTTCGAGGACAGGGACATCATCGTGGTCGAGCCGGAAGGCCTGGCGCGCGACGGCTCCTACGTGGTGGCCTACCACAACGATGAATACACCTTCCGCCAGCTGGTGAGTCACGAGCAGAAATGGTATTTGCGCCCGCTCAACAACATCTACCCGACCGAGGAAATACCTGGACTGGAAGCCGTCAAGGGCGTAGTGATCCAGAAGAAAAAACCGGGCAAGCGGAGTTCGTTCAAGTCATACGTTTAGGGACGCTGGTTGTTCGCGAGCGGCCACGAGAAGCCTTTCGATCTTTCGCGTGCCCAATCGATACCGGCAATCAGCCCCCAATCCAAACTCGTTCGTCATTCAAAAAGTTGCAAAAAGTCGGTAGAATACCCGCCCGTGCAGAGTCCTGCGAACGTGCTGTCCTTACATTAATGTGGGGCCAATGGACAGGGTATGCTCCAGGCGATATTTCCCAGGAATCCATCAGGAAAAGTTCTCGCGAGCTGCGCCTTGAGGCTGTTCACTTTCTTGCCCAACGCCGGGCGGTCCGATCTTGCCGGTCCCCTGACCGGCACACAAACCATGCGCCGGCGGCTACCAAGTTGTTGTAATGATTTTATTCGGGGGTGACGCCATGCTCACCCCAGGAGACTTTTTGAGTTTATGAAGAACATGAGTACTGCAGTTTCGAGAATGCCTGTTGTGGATGCTCTCAAGGCTGTTGCCTGCCTGATCATCGTGTTGCATCACCTGGCGGTCTACGGCCCCATGTCGGATGTGGCATATCCGCTGTTTCCCGGCCTGATCGACTGGCTTTACCAGTACGGAAGAATGGCCGTGCAGGCTTTTTTTGTCATGGCAGGTTTTTTGGCTGCCCGGAAATTTGCTCCGCACGGGGTGTCGCTCGTTGCCGAACCCATCCAGATCATCACACAACGCTACATGCGGCTGGCCTTGCCGTATCTTGCCGCACTGACGCTGGCGATCGGGTGTGCTGCGCTGGCAAGGGACTGGACAACACACGACTCCATCCCGGGCGCACCGAGCTTGCTTCAGCTTCTGGCGCATGCGCTGATGTTGCAGGATCTGCTTGACCAGGAAGCGCTGTCAGCCGGTGTCTGGTATATCGCTATCGATTTTCAGTTGTTTGCCCTTACCGCGCTCCTGTTCTGGCTATCCAGGAAGCTCGAATGTCGCTCGCCAAACCTGAAGGCAACGGGTCTGCTCCTGGTCGCGGGTTTGACCCTGGCCTCGCTATTCGTGTTCAACCGGGATGACGCCTGGGACGAAACCGCTTTCTACTTTTTCGGATCATACGGTCTCGGGATTTTGAGCTACTGGGCGTCGAACAGACGACATGGCGCCCTCTGGCTGGCGTTGCTGGGCATGCTGGTGGCTGCCGCCTTGCTGGTGGAATTTCGCGATCGCATAGCCGTTGCAGGCATCTTGATGCTGATGCTGGGACTTGCCAGACAATATGGCGCCCTGGAAAGCTGGCACTTGCCACGACCCCTGACTTATCTCGGGCGTATTTCCTTCTCCATATTCCTGGTCCACTTCCCCCTGCTCCTGATCATCAACGCGACATTCTCCCTATTATTTCCGTATCAACCCGTTGCCAACGCGTTTGGGCTGATTCTGGCCATCGGCGTCAGCATCCTTGGGGGGGGCCTATTTTACAAATGGGTGGAAAGCCAGCCGCTCACGAACAAGATGCACTTGCTGCTGCCCGCCGGGTTTCTGGCAAGTGGTTTGCTGGCAGCATCGGGAATCGGCTAAAGCCTTGAGCATCTGCCGCGACCCGGCTGCCGGGTCGCCAATCAGACAACAGGTTTTCCTGCACCACTTTTTCCGCACAGCAACAACAACTTCCGCACCGGCGCCGGAATCGCCGCTCCCAGCGCCTCATGCAGGCCCAACCACACCCCGCCAGGCTGGCGTGCCTGGGGCTGGGCGCCTCGCACCTCCATGCATTGCGGCCGGATGTGGAGACGAAAGTGGGTGAAGTTGTGCTGCATGGCGGGCAGCGCTTCCAGCAGCCCGGTTTCGAAGCCGAAGCGCGCCAGGCATGCCTGCCGGGGATCGGCATCCGGCGCGATTTCGGGAAAGCTCCACATGCCGCCCCAGATGCCCGCCGGCGGACGTTTTTCCAGGAAAACCTCGCCTTGGCACAGCAGCAGCAGCATGGAGGTCTCTCTTTCCGGCAGCGCCTTGCGCGGGCGCGGGCTGGGCAGTTCGTTCTGACGGCCCTGGTGGTGGGCGAGACAATCCTTGCCGACCGGGCATGCTCCGCAACGGGGGCGGCTGCGGGTGCAGACCGTCGCGCCGAGGTCCATCAGCCCCTGGGTGTAGGCCTCGAGGCCCTGCTGCGGCAGCAAGGCCTCGGCGTGCTGCCACAACAGGGCTTCCACGCCTTTCGCGCCGGGGTGACCTTCGACCGCGAAGTAGCGCGCCAGCACGCGCTTGACGTTGCCGTCCAGGATCGCGCGCCGCATGCCGAAAGCAAAAGCGCTGATGGCCGCGGCGGTGGAACGGCCGATGCCTGGTAGCGCCAGAATTTGCTCGAATTCGGCCGGGAATACGCCGCCATGCCGTTCCACGACCTGCCGCGCCGCCTGGTGCAGGTTGCGCGCCCGCGAGTAATATCCGAGCCCGCTCCAGTGCGCCAGCACCTCGTCTTGCGACGCCCCCGCGAGCGCGGCGATATCCGGGAAGCTTGCGAGGAAGCGCTGGTAATAGGGGATGACGCTGGATACCTGAGTCTGCTGCAGCATGATCTCCGACAGCCATACCGCGTAGGGATCGCGGCCGCCCTGCCAGGGCAGGTCATGGCGGCCATGGGCTTGTTGCCAGCGGGTCAGGCGGTCGGCGAAGGCGCTCATCGCGGAAACAGTTGTCGTTTCAGTTCGTCCCCAAGCCGGGTCTTGAGTTCCTTCTGCGCCCTGTCCTTGAGCACCGGCTCCACCATGGAAAACGGGCTGACGTTTAGCCTGCCGTCATCCGCCCTGATTTCGAGCCGCAGATTGCTTGCCTTTGCGTTGAAGAGTTTGAGCAGCCCGACATGCAGCACGCCATCGGCGCTCAGGCTGAGCGGCGCCGAGAAATCCATGCCCTTGCCTGGCTGTTGCTGGGCGGAGGATGAACCGGACGCGGAAAGATAGCGGTCGCCGTCGATCTGGTCGATGCCGATATCGAAGTTGAAATGCGGGTTGGCGAGCGGCGCGACCCCGAGCCTGAGTTTGAGACTGCTGTCGTCGACGCGTCCGCTCGCATTCAGGCTTGCTGCCTGTTGCTTCAGGTCCAGCATGGCCGTGCCGGTCAGGTCAGACTTGATACCGCCCTTGGGCGCCTTGGGGTTGCTCACCACCACGTTGATTTTCAATCCCGGCCATTCCAGTCTCGACGCCTCCAGGTTGCCGGCAAGGGGACCATCCAGCTTCGCCACCACCACGCTTTCACCCTGCCTGATGTTGGCTTCGAACGACATATCGGCCCGGAATGATTTGTGCGTACCCGCCAGGGAAGGCACTGTCAGCACCATGCTGCTCTCGTCCTGACCCCCTCCTCTCGCTCCTCTCCCGCTTGTGGCAGAGGGCTGCATCTTGGCAACCAGCAGGATTTTCTGCATTGACAAGCGTTCCGGGCTGAACTCCATCAGAGGCGCCGTCAGCCGGACATCCAGTTCATCGGCTCCCTGTATTCCCGCCACGGCAAAAGCCAGATTTTCCAGCCTGAGTGCTTGCCCGCTCAGCGCCAGGTCGCCCTTCACGCCCAGCGCCAGGTCGCGCCAGCCCGCAGCCTCGCCAGTAATTTCCAGATTGGCGCCCTTAAGAGAAAATTGCCCGCTTTCACTATCGAACTGAAGTCCGCTGGCAAGATGGATTTGCGCGGCAAAGCTTGGCGCTGTAGAGCCTTCCAGACTGAAATCCGCCGCGAAGCGGGTAGGTTGTCCGTTGGCCAGCCTGCCGGTTGTCACGTCCAGGCGGCTCACCATGAAGCGCTGGCCGGTCATGTCATCGCGCAAGACAACCTCGCCCCCGGTGGCCTTGACGCTATCGATATCGAACCTGAACTGTCGCGGCTCGTCATCCTTCTTCAGCAAGTCGTCAAAATTGGTACTGCCATCCTTGAAGCGCATCAGCCTGGCGCGCAGCCCCGCTACCCGCACCTGATCCACCACCAGTTCTTTCCTCAGCAATGACCACCAGGACAGGTAGAAGCGCGCGCTTTCGACGGACGCAAATGTACCGCCACCCTGGTATTCCCCCAGGGAAACGGGCCCCATAATCACGCCCAACCTGGGGAAGAAAGTCAGTTTGATATCCCCGGGTACAGCCAGCGTGCGCTGCTTCTTTTCCTGCACCAGCTTCACCAGTTGCGGCTTGTAGCTGTTGGGATCGAAACTCAGGGAAACGACAAGGATGGCGAAGAAGAACAGGGCAACAACACCCGCAGCCGCAAACAGGCTGTATTTCAGGTATTTGTTCATGGACGCACCGCAAGAGGGTTTGGAGCGGGTGAAGGGAATCGAACCCTCGTCGTAAGCTTGGGAAGCTTCTGCTCTACCATTGAGCTACACCCGCGTAGAGGTAAGGATTGTATGCGGAGTAGGCCACTTTTGACAATGACTGTCCGCGTGACAATGCTCGCTGCGCTTCTATTCCGCCTGCAGGCAGCGCAACAGTTCCTGCATCGCCGCGTATTCTTCCGCGGCTATCCCGGCGGCTCGGAAATCCAGCGCATCCGGGTAGCCGCTGGCGGCCTCGGCTTTGGCGCGAGCGCTCTTGCACCACTGGGCCAGCCAGGCGAGATCGCTGTTCTCCCGGTTCCGTGCCGCCGCCGCGGCCTGCCAGAAGCCGTTGCGCGACAAGGCGCCATGTACACGGGTGATTTCCGTCGTATCCCGGCGTTCCAGCGCAAGCAGCAAGCGCGACTCGCATTCCGCCAGCAATTGCCCCCGGGCGGTTTCGGCGTGGCGCGCGATAGCCGCCTGAATATCGCGGTAGGATGCGCTCTCCCGCTCCCCCGGCGGAGCCAGGGCAAGCAGGGATTGCAGCGCGACCAGCGCCGAAAGGATCTGGCCGGGACTGCGGAATTGTTGCCACAGCCCGGCACACAGGGTTTCCACTGCTACTGGCGTGAGCGCAAGGCGAAACGCTTCGGTTTGTGGCGAATCCATTCAGCCGCCGTGAACCACGATCAAATCGGGATCGTCGGCGTGGCCGATCAGGATGCGTCGCACCCGGTCCTGCCACAGCCGCGCGAACTCTTCCCGTGCTTGCGCTGACCCGCCGCCGGAAGCGACGACTTGCAACAACTCGCCGGTTCTCGGATCGGGCGGCACCACTTCGGGGTGGTAAGAAAGCTGTATTCGAGCCTTGTCATCGCTGCGGGCAAATTCCATTTCCGCTGCGATGGCTGCATTGAAAAACAAGCGATTACGGCGCTCGAAACGCCCACCGATACCCTTGAACCCCCCATCCTGGGCGGCTCCGGTAATGAGGGTAGCGATACTGGCGATCACTCCCGTCACCCCGGCATCCTGGGAATTGCGCATGCTCACCCGGATTTCGCCGCGTTCCGGCAAGGCATCGGGGTAGAGCTGCTGCAGCGCCTTGCGTGTCATCAGGTAGGCCCCTGCCACGGTAGGGCAGGAATGGCCCGCCAGCTTGACTGCATCAAGATAGCCATATTCGATCCGGCCATCGGGACAAGCGCCCAGAAATTCGGCCAGAGCGTCATGGACAAGAATGGAGGGGGCGAGACGGAAGAATTCGGGATAAACCATGGACGACTCTGCCAGGCAAATGAAAGGCGTTAAATAGTGACTGGTTACTATCTTAAATGAGGCCATGAAGGAACGTCAACAGGACCGGGAGCCCTGAGGATGAATTCACTTGCCGCCCGGATGCAAGATGGAATAACCTGCTTATCATTATGGCTTCGCCACTTTCCTCTTCCGCCGCCAAATTCAGTGCCGACATCGACCTGTTGCGCCGCCACCCCCCATTCGACCGCATGGAGCCGGAACATCTGCTGTGGCTGGCGGAACGTCTGCAGCTTGCCTACTACGCCGGGGGCGAAGCGATCCTTTCTCCCGAGCAGGGTGTTGCCAACCGCTTCTTCATCATCAAGCAGGGCGTGGTGCTGGGCGAGCAGGATGTAGTACGGGCTCAGGAAAACGCGGACTGGCTCGAACTCCATGAAGGCGAGTGTTTCCCGCTGGGAGCCCTGCTTTCCAAGCAGGCGGTGTCGGGCACCTACCGCGCGCGGGACGATGTCTTCTGCCATGAACTGACGTCCGAGAATTTCCATCAACTGACCCATCTCAGCCCGCATTTCCACGACTTTTGTTCGCGTCGCATCGCGACCCTGCTGGAACAGTCGAAGCACGTCATCCAGGCGCAGTATTCCCAGTCCAGCGCCGAGCAGCAGTCGATGTCGAGCCCGCTTTCGGCCATCATCCGGCGCGCACCGGTAAGCTGTGCGCCGCAAACGCCGATGAAGGAGGTGCTGCAAACCATGCACGACCTCGGCATCGGGTCCATGGTGGCGGTGGAGGACGGGCGGCCGGTCGGAATTTTTACCCTGCACGATGTGTTGAACCGGGTGGCCCTGGCGCAAATCGACCTGAGCATGCCGGTTATCGGCGTCATGAGCACGCACCTTTCCACCCTGCCGCCGCAGGCCCTTGCCTATGAGGCAGCTTTGGCGATGGCAAAGCAGAATATCCGTCACGTCCTGGTGACCGACAACGGCAAACTGGCTGGAGTGATCTCGGAGAAAGACCTGTTCGCGCTGCAACGCGTGGGCTTGAGGCAAGTGAGCACTTCCATCCGCAACGCGAAAGATCTGGAGGGATTGAAGCTGTGCGCCCGCGACATCCGTCAACTGGCGCACAACATGCTGGCCCAGGGAGTGGCGGCCGAGCAGTTGACCCAGTTCATTTCCACCCTGAACGATTTGCTGACCAGCCGCATCATCGAGCTGGAGTGCGAAGCGCAGGGAATTTCGCATAGCGAGCTGTGCGAAATGGGCGTGTGCTGGCTGGCTTTGGGCAGCGAGGGGCGTTTCGAGCAAACCCTCAATACCGACCAGGATAACGGGATAATTTTCTCGCCACCCGCCGGTACATCACCGGATGAAGCCAGACGGACCTTGCTGCCCCTGGCGCAGCGTATCAATATCGCCCTCGATGCTTGCGGCTTCCCGCTGTGCAAAGGGAATATCATGGCCTCCAACCCGAGCTGGTGCCTGAGTCTGGATGAATGGATGGACACCTTTTCCGGCTGGATTCATCGCGGTGATGCGCCGGTATTGCTGAACTCCACCATCTTCTTCGATTTCCGCCCCCTGTTCGGCAAACAGGAACTGGCTTACGAATTGCGCGCCTGGCTCAACGCCAAAATCAGGGACAACCGCCTGTTCCTCAAACACATGGTGCAAAACGCCCTGGGCAACCGCCCGCCTCTTGGCCTGCTACGCGATTTCGTGGTGGACGGCGGCACATTGGACCTCAAGATCAACGGCATCGCTCCCTTCGTCGACGCGGCGCGTATCCTGGCGCTTGCGGCAGGAAGCGGCGAAACCGCCACCATCCGCCGCCTGCGCGCCGCCTGCGAGACATGGCACATGGATGCCACGGAAGTGGAAGGCTGGATCGATGCATTCCTGTACATTCAGCTGCTACGCCTGCGCCTGCAGCACGAACAGTGCGAAAGCGGAAGCGAGCTTTCGAACCGGGTCAATCCCGACAAGCTCAACAACCTGGACCGGCGGATACTCAAGGAAACCTTCCGTCAGGCAAGAAAACTTCAGGCCGTGCTGGAGAAATATTTTACCTTTTAGCGCGATTTGAACCTGTGATCAGAGGCGAAAGACGCGGGGAGATTTCAATGACGGATGAATCCGGCGGAAACAGGCAGTCGTTCGACAAGAAGCGCTTTCCCCAACAAGCGGACGTTCTGAATATTGTGCTGGATCACATCACGCAGGGTATGGTGGTGGTTGGACCGGATTATCGCACGCAGGCGTTCAACCGACATTTCGAGGAGATGTTTCAACTGCCGCCCGGCGCGGTCGAGGTGGGCGTCGATTTCCGGGAAATCCTCAAGACCTGGGCTGCAGTAACCGGGCAAGACCAGCAAATGCTGGACTACGCCATCTATCAACTCGACGAGCCCGCCACATTCGAATTCGAGTTTCCCCAACTGATAAATGGCGAACCCCGCTGGTGCCTGCTGACCCACAACCCATTGCCCGGAAAAGGGTTTGTCAGGACATTTACCGACATTACCAAAAGGAAGGCGCTGGAAGCCAGCCTGATGAAACTCTCCAGAGAGGACCCGTTAACCGGCTTGCACAACCGGCGCACCATCCTTGATTTACTGGAAGAGGAAATCAAGCGGGGACAGCGCTATAGACATCCTCTGTCATTCCTGATGATGGACATCGACCATTTCAAGAAAATAAACGATCGATGGGGGCATCCGACCGGCGACGAAGTGCTCAAGTCCTTCGCTACGGAATGCATGTCGCTGATGAGGGAAAACGACAAGATGGGGCGTTTCGGCGGTGAAGAATTCGTCATGGTGCTGCCCGAGACAGACAAGCAGGAAGCCACGCAGGTCGCGGAACGCATCAGAAAAACCACAGCAAAAATGGCCATCAAGCCCAAACGCGGCACTGCACCAATTCCGGTGACCGTCAGCATCGGCGTGACAAGCGCAAACGATGGCGACGATATCGAGGCTGTCATTGCCCGCGCGGATGAGGCGATGTATTCAGCCAAGGATGCGGGCAGAAACCGCGTGGTATGCCATTAAGAAAACCCTGAGCAAGTTCCCGCTCTATTTCACGAGCAGCCGCTACGCGGCTTGACTGCCAACCCCAGTTCGCTTCGATACTTCAAGTCAGTTCAATTTTGTCCGCACTCACTTGACTCATATATCTTATATAAGTGTAGAATAGCCGCGCTTTCCTAACCGACCCCGGAACAGCCGGGGACCACCTTGTCGAGGTTGCAACTTATGCCTTCCATCATTTCGCGCCGCCGCTTCATCACCCTTGCCGCAGCTGCCGCCGGCCTGCCGCTGTTGCTCAACGCAGGAGGAGCCCAGGCCAGGCTGGCGCGCTGGGAGGGCACGGCGCTGGGAGCCCCGGCCTCGATCCAGCTTTACCATGAAAACGAAGCGCAGGCGCAAGCCGCCATCGCCGCCGCACTGGACGAGCTCAAGCGCCTTGAAGCGATTTTCAGCGTCTACCGCGCCGACAGCGCCATTTCGGCGCTCAACCGCGACGGCGTGCTGGAGAATGCGCCGGCCGACCTCATTACCATGCTGACGCGCGCGCTATCGCTGGCCAGGATCAGCGAGGGCGTCTACGACCCCACCGTGCAACCGCTGTGGCAGACCTATTTCCGCCACTTCACCTCGGCCAACCCCGACCCCGCCGGGCCAACCCAGCACGAACTCGACGCCGCGCTGGCGCTGGTGGACTGGCGCGCGGTCGAGGTGGACCGCGAAGGCAAAACAGTCCGTTTCGCACGCCCCGGCATGGGGCTGACGCTCAACAGCGGCGCCCAGGGCTACATCACCGACTGCGTTGCCAATGTGCTGCGCGCCCACGGCTTCGCCAACATGCTGGTGGACATGGGCGAGCCGCGCGCGTTATCGACCAAGCCCGACGGTTCCGCCTGGCGCATCGGCATCGCCAACCCAGCCGACCCCACCCGCACCGTCGCCACGCTGGAAGTAGTGGACAAGTGCGTGTCCACCTCGGGCGGCTACGGCACCCTGTTCGACCCAGCCGGCGCCTTCACTCACCTGCTCGACACCCGTACCGGCCGCACCGCGCCGGCGCTGCTGGGGGTTTCGGTGGTGGCCAACAGCGGCATCGTTGCCGACGGCCTGTCCACCGCCATGCTGATGGCGCCGGTCGAGCGCCGTCAGGCCATCCTCCGTGCCGCCGGCGGCATCAAGGCCATTTACGTCACCCCCGAGGGCGTGGCCACCACGGTGGAAGCCTGAACGTGAACGTACCAACAGACGACAGCCTGGACTTCAGCGCGCCCGCCATGATCGAGGGCTTTGCCCACGTGGTGGCGGTGGAGGGCGGCGTGGTCTGGCTCGAACCCGAGCAGACCAGCAGCTGCGGCAGCTGCGCCTCGTCGTCGGCCTGCGGCGCCAAGGGCATCGGCACCACGGCCAGCCGTCTGGAGGCGCGTCGTTTCCAGATTGATAACAAAGACAACCTCACCGTTGGCGAACGTGTTGTGGTGGGCATCCGCGAGAATGCGCTGGTCAAGGCCTCGCTCACCGCCTACGCCGTTCCGCTTGCCACCATGCTGGGCGCGGGCGCAATCGCGCAATGGGCCGCCGGCAGCGACGGCATCACCATGGCCGCCATGGTTGCCGGACTGGTGCTCGGGCTCGGCATCGCGCGCCTGAGCGCCGGCTACATGTCTTCCCGGGGCGATCTCGCTCCCCGCTTCCTGCGCCGCGCCAATGTGGGCGTGGTATGTAAAATCAACTGAGGTTCCCAGGATGAAAGAATACGTACTATTGATGGTGAGCGCGGCGCTGGTCAACAACGTCATCCTGGCCCGCTTTCTCGGCCTGTGCTCGTTCATGGGCGTGACCACGCGCATCGACACCGCGGTCGGCATGGGTCTGGCCACCACCTTCGTGATCACCGTTTCGTCGATGGCCGACTGGGCGGTCGAAGCCTACCTGTTACAGCCTTTCGGCCTGGGCTATCTGCGCACCGTGACCTTCATCCTGGTGATCGCCGCCGCCGTGCAGTTCACCGAAATGACGGTGAAAAAAGTATCCCCGGCCCTGTTCCAGATGCTGGGCATCTACCTGCCGCTCATCACCACCAACTGCGCCGTGCTGGGTGTAGCGCTGCTGCTGGTCGAGGGAAAGATGACCTTCATCGGCAGCACGCTGTTCGCCTTCGCCTCCTCGATCGGCTACACCCTGGTGATGGTGATTTTCGCCGGGCTGCGCGAGCGGCTGGCGCTGGCGGAGGTGCCGCGTCTGTTCGCGGGGCCGCCCATCGGCTTCATCGTCGCCGGCTTGCTGGCGCTGGCGTTCATGGGTTTTTCCGGTATGAGTACGAGTTAAGGAGTCAGATCATGTTGCTTGCTGTTGGCAGTCTTACGGTAATGGGTGTCGCGCTGGGCGGCATACTCGGCGCGGCAGCGCGCTTCCTCGCGGTGGAAGAGAACCCGCTGGAAGAGGAACTGAAGGCCATGCTGCCCGGCTCGCAGTGCGGGCAATGCGGCTATGTCGGCTGCGGCCAGGCGGCGGCGGCACTGGCCAAGGGCGAGGCGCCGGTTACCCTGTGCCCTCCCGGCGGCAAGGCGGTGGCCGAGGCGCTGGCCAGGAAACTGGGCGTCACCGCGGACTTTTCCGAGCACGAGGAGAAGGTTCCGGAATACGCCGTCGTGCGCGAGGAATTCTGCGTCGGCTGCACGCTGTGCATCAAGGAATGTTCGGTGGACGCCATCATCGGCGCCAACAAGGTGATGCACTCGGTGATCGTCGAGGCCTGCCATGGCTGCGGCAAGTGCGTCAAGGTTTGCCCTACCGAGGCGATCGAAATGCGCCCGATTTCGGAAACGCTGGGCACCTGGCATTGGCCGAAACCCCAAGCCGAGCACGTGCTGCACTAGAAGGAGTTGGTTGAAGATGAAGCTTTTCCCCATCCGCGGCGGCATCCACCCCGACTACCGCAAGGAGCAGACCAGCGAGAAGGCCATCGTGGCCCTGCCCATGCCGGACTTGCTCTACATCCCCTTGCAGCAGCATATCGGCGCACCGGCCGAGGCACTGGTCGGTGAGGGCGACCTGGTCAAAAAAGGCCAGCTGATCGCGCGCAGCCAGGGCGGCATCTCCGCACCCCAGCATGCCCCGACCTCGGGCCGCATCAAGGCGGTGGCCGACATTCCCGCGCCCCACCCCTCCGGCCTGCCGCAGCCCACCATCATTCTGGAGCCGGACGGCAAGGACCAATGGACCGATCTGCCCGAGCCCATAAACGATCCCCTCAACGCAGACCCGCAGCTGATCCGCGAACGGGTCGCCCAGTCGGGCATCGTCGGCATGGGCGGCGCCGCCTTCCCCTCGGCGGTCAAGCTGGACCTCGGCACGCGCTACAAGCTCGAAATCCTGCTGCTCAACGGCGCCGAGTGCGAGCCCTACCTCACCTGCGACGACCGCGTGATGCGCGAGCATGCCGGCGAGGTGATCGACGGCGCCCGGCTGATGGCGCACGCGCTGGGCGTAAAGAAAATAGTGATCGCCATCGAGGACAACAAGCCGCAGGCGCTGGCAGCCATGACCGGCGCGGCTTCAGCCTTTGCCGAAATCGAGGTGGCCGGCGTGCCGGTGCAGTACCCGATGGGCTCCGAGCGTCACCTGGTGCAAGCCATCACCGGACGCGAGACCCCGGCCAGGAAACTCACCGCCGACATCGGCGTGGTGGTGCACAACGTCGCCACCGCGCGCGCCGTGCACCATGCCGTGCACTTCGGCCGCCCGCTGGTTGCGCGCGTGGTAACACTGAGCGGCGGCGCGGTACGCGAACCGAACAATATCGAGGCGCCCATCGGTGCCCGGGTGGCCGATCTGGTGGCGTTCTGCGGCGGCTTTGCCAATGCGCCCGCAAGCCTGGTCAATGGCGGGCCGATGATGGGCCAACCGCTGCCCGGCCTGGACGTGCCGGTGGTCAAGGGCATGTCGGGCGTCCTGGCGCTCACCGCCGGCGAAATCAACGCGCAGCCGGTAAGTCCCTGCATCCGCTGCGGCACCTGCGTCACCATCTGCCCCTGCGGGCTGGTGCCGGTGGAAATGGCCGCCTTCATCCGCAAGGACAATTTCGAAATCGCCGCCCAGCTCGGGGTAATGGACTGCGTTTCCTGCGGCAGCTGTTCCTGGGTGTGTCCGTCGCACATCCCGCTGGTGCACTACTTCAACTACGCCAAGGGCATGCTCAACTCGCTGGAGCGCGAACGGCGCAAGAACGAGCGCGTCAAGAATCTGGCGGAGGCGCACAACGCGCGCATGGAAAAACTGGAGCTGGCCGCCGAGGCCAAGCGCGCGGCGGTAGCCGCCCGCAAGGCGAATCTGGCCGCGGCCACAACAGAGGAAAAGACCAACGCATGAGCATTACATCGATAAACAAGAGCGGGCCGTTTACCCACGCCGCCAGCAGCGTCCAGAAAACCATGCTGACGGTGCTGCTGGCGCTGCTGCCGGCCACCGCCTTCAACGCCTACCTGTTCGGCTGGCCGGGGATACTGCTGTTTGCCGTCACCGTGGGTTCCTGCGTGGCGGTCGAGGCGGGCTGCCTGGCGCTGGCGGGCCAGCCCATGAAAGCGGCGCTGAACGACTACTCGGCGGTATTGACCGGCTGGCTGCTGGCGATGAGCCTGCCGCCCTGGGCGCCGTGGTGGATCGGCGTGCTGGGCGCGGTGTTCGCCATCGCGCTGGCCAAGCACACTTTCGGCGGCCTCGGCCAGAACATGTTCAACCCCGCCATGGTGGCGCGCGTCGCGCTGCTGGTGTCGTTCCCGGTGATCATGACCGCCTGGGTCATGCCGCAGCCGCTGTTTTCGGCTGGCGCGCCCGGTTTCGCCGACGCCATCGCCATCACCTTCGGCGGCAGCGTGCCCGACTCGGTAAGCGCCGCCTCGGCGCTGGGTTACGTCAAGACCGAGCTGTCGCGCGGCATTCCGGTGACGCAGTCGATGGCACAGGTGCCCGACCTGATGGACATGGCGCTGGGCTACCGCGCTGGCAGCATGGGCGAGACATCGGCGATCCTGATCCTCGCCGGCGGGCTGTTCCTGATGGCGCGGCGCATCATCTCCTGGCACATCCCGGTAGGCGTGATGGGCGCGCTGTTCCTGATGGGCAGCCTGTTCAATGCGCTTGAACCGGCGCGCTACACCGACGGCATGTTCCACCTCATGTCCGGCGCCACCTTCCTGGGCGCGTTCTTCATCGCCACCGACTACGTCACCTCGCCGGTCTCGAAGCTGGGGCAACTGCTGTTCGGCATCGGCGTCGGCCTGCTCACCTGGACCATCCGCACCTACGCCGGCTACCCCGAGGGCATGGCCTTCGCGGTGCTGCTGATGAATTCGCTCACCCCCATCATCGACCAATACACCCGCCCGCGCGCCTTCGGACGCAGCCGCAAGGGCGAACCGCTGCCGCTGGAGGGGAAGTCATGAGCAGGGAGCAGGTTCACGGCGCAGCCGGGATGCGACCGGCCGCGAATGGCTTCGGCCCCCGACACGGCGTAAACCGCATGTCGCAAATAGTTGAGGAGGGGGCGTAATGAAACAGGGCACATTGAAACATGCAGTCATCCTGGGCACATTCTGCCTGGGCTTTGGCATCATGCTTGCCATTACCGATCAGGTCACCGCCAAGGACATCGCCGCGCGCGCGCTGGAAGACAAGGTGAACTCCCTGAGCCAGGTGATTCCGGACGCCATCCACGACAACAACCTGGTCAACGATACTGTCTCCATGCAGGATGCCCACGGCAAGGAACTCACCGTCTACCGCGCCCTCAAGGAGGGCAAGGTGACCGGGTTGGCCTACGAAATCCGCGGCTCCGGCTATGCCGGCGAGATCAAGCTGATGCTGGGCGTCGACGTCGAGGGCAAGGTGCTCGGCGTGCGCGTGCTGGCGCACAAGGAAACGCCGGGACTGGGCGACAAGATCGAGGTCAAGAAGGGCGACTGGATCCTGCGCTTCACCAGCCTGTCCCTGGGTGAGCCGCCAGTGGACAAATGGAAGGTCAAGAAGGACGGCGGCCAGTTCGACCAGTTCGCCGGTGCCACCATCACGCCGCGCGGCGTGGTGCTCGCCATCCGCAACGGGCTCGAATTCTTCGCCGCCCACAAGGCGCAAATGACGGAGGTAAATTAAATGGCGACACAATACCGGACCATCGTCCGCGACGGACTGTGGGACAACAACGGCGTCTTCAGCATGCTGCTCGGCATGTGCCCGACCATGGCCATGACCACCAGCGCCACCAACGGGCTGGGCATGGGCGTGGCGACAGCCGTGGTGATGGCCGCGTCCAGCCTGCTGGTAGCCACCTTCCGCAATTACATCACGCAGGAAGTGCGCATCCCGGTCTACATCCTCATCGTGGCCGCCATGGTAACGCTGGTGGACCTGTGCATGAACGCCTGGATGCACGAGCTTTACAAGGTGCTGGGCCTGTTCATTCCGCTCATCGTGTCCAACTGCCTGCCGCTGGCCCGACTTGAGGCCTTCGCCGCCAAGGAGCCGGTACTGCCCTCGTTCCTGGATGGGCTGTTCATGGGCATCGGCTTCACCATCGCACTTACCGCCATCGGCGCGGTGCGCGAGATCTTCGGCTCGGGCACGCTGTTCGCGGACGCCTCGCTGCTGCTGGGTCCCGCCTTCAAGTTCATGGAACTGCGCCTGATGTCCGCGGACATGGGCGTGCTGATGATGATCCTGCCGCCGGGCGGATTCCTGGTGACCGGCCTGCTGGTGGTAGCCAAGCGCATGCTCGATTTGCGCGCCGGCAAAGCCATCCAGATGGGCGGCGCCCACAGTGCCGCGTGAGGAGAAAACGATGATAATCGGCATTGCCTACGCCGCGCAGACCCGCCAAGCCTGGCTCAGCGTCGAAATGCCCGATGGCGCCACCGTTCAGGACGCCATCGAGCGCTCGGGCATACTCAAGCAGTTCCCCGAGATCGATCTGGAGCAGCAGAAAGTCGGCATATTCAACAAGGTCAGCAAGCTGGACGCCGTGCTTGCGGACGGCGACCGCGTCGAAATCTACCGCCCCATCACCTGCGACCCCAAAACCGTGCGCCGCCGTCCCAAGGAGGGTGGAGCCGAGGCTGATGACGAGAGTTGAGGCCGGAGTGTCCATTAGCCAGAATTTTTCCAAAACGACATGCCGTAGGGGCGAATTTATTCGCCAATGGCGGTTAAAACCGCCCCTACAGGCATTAACGGACAGTCCGGGTTGAATATCACAAGGGCGTTTGCGCGCCGTGGTGGGGAAAGCGCACGCTGATCAGCGTTCCAACTTCGTCTCGCCCCCGACTCAAATCGATCACCGCGCCGTGGCGCTTCGCCACCTCGGCCACGATGGCGAGCCCGATTCCGCTGCCACTCTGGCCGCTGCCGAGGATGCGGTAAAAACGCTCGAACACGCGCTCGCGATGTTGCGCGGCGATACCCGGCCCATTGTCCTCCACCCTTAACACCGCCCCGCCGTGCTGGTAATCCACACTGACAGTGACCCGCCCTCCCGTCTGGGTGTAGCGAATGGCGTTGTCTATCAGGTTGCAGAGCATCTCGGTCAGGCTTGATGCGTCACCGCGCAAGGGCGCAAGCCTGGTACCGCCCTCGAAACCGAGATCGATTCCCTTGTTCAAGGCCATGGGCACCCAGCTCACGGTACATTCCTGCGCCAGCCGGTTAAGGTCGAGAGGCGCAAAGGTTTCGGCCCCCTGCCCTCCCGGTTCGTTGCGCGCCAGCGCCAGAAGCTGGTTCACCAGATGACTGCCGCGTTCCGCGCTGGTGAGCACCTGTTCCAGCGCGTACTGCTTGCGCTCCGGCTCGCTTTCCCGCAACGCCAATTCGGTCTGGGTCTTCAGGCCGGCGAACGGAGTGCGCAACTGGTGCGCGGCATCGGCGACGAAACGCTGCTGCGCCAGCATGACCTGCTTCAAACGCTCCAGCAGGTCGTTCACGGCGTTGATCAGCGGGCGCACTTCCGCCGGCGTCTGGGTTTCATCCAGCTTGCTCAGATCGTCGCGATGCCGCTGCGTGACGTCCTGCCGCAAGCGTTCCAGCGGTTCCAGCCCCTGCTTGAGCGCGTACCACACAGCGCCCACCGCGATCAAAATCAGCAGTAGCTGGGGAATCACGATGTTGGCGAAAATGCCACGGATGCTGGACTGGCGCTGATGAGTGGTTTCCGACATGTGCAACTGAAACAGCGGCGAACCGTGGGAACCGGGATAAACCAGGCTTACCATGCGGGTTTTTTCTCCGCCGCGTTCGGTGTTGCTGAACAGCGGGCCCGTTTTGCCGCTACGGGAAGAGAGCGGACGCGCCAGGTCCGCGTTACCGGCAAGCATGCGCCCCTCCTGGTCGCTGACGCTGTAATACACGCGATCCTGCTCACCGGCAGGAAGCGTCGGCATGAAATCGAGACGTTCCTGACCGCTTCCCAGCTTCATCTGCGCCGCCACCGATTGTGCCCGTTCCAGCAGCGCACGGTCATAAGGCTGGCTGGCATAGTTCAGGGTAGCGACGTAACCCGCCACGGTGCTGAACAACCACAGCAGGAACAGTGGCGTCAGCAGCCAGTTCATGAGGCGGTCGTGCAAGGAAAGAACTTCGTCTTCCATTGTAATTATCCAAAAAAAACATTTGAACCGCAAAGGACGCAATGGCCGCGAAGGAATTCAAAGGCATGAACAACTTTACCGGTTAATGCGTTGCACTTGATTAACCCTGTTTTCCTTTGCGAACCTTCGCGTCCTTTGCGGTGAAATGCGGTACAGGATTCTCTGGCGGCATGACAGCTACTGACTAGGGACCTTGTCGATGATGTAGCCAAGTCCGCGGATGGTCCGGATGGTGACCCCGGCGCTTTCGATCTTTTTGCGCAGGCGGTGGATGTAGACCTCGATGGCGTTGTTGCTCGCCTCCTCGGAATAGCTATAGAGGCGCTCCAGAAGCTGATCCTTGCTGACCACCCAGCCGGTGTGCGCCATCAGCGCCTCCAGCACGCCCATCTCGCGCGTGGTCAGTTCCAGCACCACTCCATTGATGGCGGCGCGTCGCCCCACACTGTCAAAAGTAAGCGCGCCACAGGAAAAAACCGGGTTCACGCCGCACTGGCCCCGCCGCATCAGGGCGCGCACCCGCGCTTCGAGCTCCGGCAGGCTGAAAGGCTTGACCATGTAATCGTCGGCACCCAGGTCGAGGCCCTTGACGCGATCGTTTTCCCCATCCCGGGCGGTGAGAATGATGACCGGGACCTGCTGGTTGCGCTCGCGCAGGTGGCGCAACACGCACAGGCCATCCAGGCGCGGCAGGCCGAGGTCGAGGATCACCAGGTCAAAGGGCTGATCTCCCTTGAGCATCAGGTCCGCATCCATCCCATCGCCGACGCAATCGACGGCATAACCGTTTCGCGACATGGAACGGCACAGGCCATCGGCCAGCACTTCATCATCTTCGGCAATCAGGATGCGCATGAGCCTTGTAAGTCTTATGTAAGACTAAGGGGGTAAATTTGCAATAAGTGGAAGGTGGAGTTTACAGCCAAGCATCCGCTGCAAGAGCAATTTTAATTTAAGGATATGAAATGTCAAAACGCGAAATGAACTGGGCTGCGATCGACTCCGATCCCAGATTCCAGGCGCTGCACCGCAAGAAAACAACTTTCCTGTGGGGGTTGATGATTATCTCAACCGTTTATTACTTTCTGCTGCCGATCGGCGCAGCCTATTACCAGGATCTGTTCAAGATCAAGGTATGGGGTGTGGTAAACGTCGGCATTCTGTTTGCCTTGTCGGAATTTGTCGTGGCCTGGACTATCGCCTATGTCTACTCGAAGAAAGCCAACGCCGAATTCGACGTCATGGCGCAAGAAATCATCAACGACGCGCACAAGCTGGGAGCCTGACATGAGCAAAACCTTCAACAAACTCGCCTTGAGCGCGGCCTCGCTGCTGGCCAGCGGCTCCGCCCTGGCGGCGGGCGGCGCGGTCGCCGACGAGTTCAAGTGGATGACCTTCGCGGTGTTCGGCGTGATCATCGCCATCACCATGGCGATCACCTTCTGGGCGGCAAGAACCACCCACAGCACCTCCGAATTCTACGCTGCCGGACGTTCGGTTTCCGGCATCCAGAACGGCTGGGCGATTGCCGGCGACTATCTGTCCGCCGCGTCTTTCCTCGGTATCGCTGGCCTGATCTCGCTCTACGGTTACGACGGCTTCATGTACTCGGTGGGCTGGCTGGTGGCTTACATCACCGTGCTGCTGGTGATCGCCGAACCCT